>WOUS01000011.1 GCA_009772985.1 Anaerolineaceae bacterium | reverse complement strand
ATTCGGCAGCTCCAAGGATTCGGTTTCGTGGTGGAAACCTAATTTACTCGGTTTTGCTCGCCGATCAACACCTTTTTACGAAACTGTCAGGTGGCTAGACTTTTTTTAGATAGCTTCATTCATGGTCTAGAAAAATAGCTTTCTCTTGCCTAACTATGTCCTTGGTTGACAGTCTCAACCTGCCTGCTCTTGGATGGAAACTACCACACATGGATGATGATAACGCTCACCCTGAGATAACTATACAACAAATCCATCCCGCGGGCAAGTGGCTACCTGTCCCGGTTCTTTGGGGTCCGCTGGCCTACGTCGCGCCGTCTACGTGAATAAGGTCGGGGCGCTGTGGGGTCAAGCAGCGCGGCGGTGTGACTAATATTACTCTCTTTTCCGTCTCCCTCCATCACCGCGATCTTCGTCAAGCGATTGAACGGCGCCGGGTCGGTGACCGGCGACGCACTTCAGGAGTGCGTCGCATTTTTTATTTTAATTCGGGGATTAATTTCCTTTCGTGGGTTTTGCGCTCTCCGCGAGAAAAGTTTTGGGTTCTTTTAGAAGCGCACCGAGAATTAGACTCAGGGCGATCAGCCCAATCAGAACAACCAGAGAAAGGGTCATCGAACCGGTCTGCTGGGACTTGAGACTATCCATGGCGAAGATGAAAGCGATCCCGGAGATTTGCCCCATCAGGAGCAAGAAGCCGTTCGACGTGCCTTCCGGGACCGGGTGGGTGATCTCCGCCCCGTACTGGAAGCCGATCGGCCCGGCGCTGAGCAGGAAGAATCCCATCACGAAAGCGGAGATGAGCAGCAGCCAGTATTCGATGGCAAAGGTGATCCCGGCCAGTCCCAGGGCCGCGCCGGCCAGCGCCAGCAGGATGAACGGGATGCGCCTCCGGTACTTGTCGGACAGGGACGGCATGACCAGCGCGCCGACGATCCCGCCGACGATCATCAGTCCGCCGATGACGCCGGCCTGCGCGCTCGAAAGGCCGCGCGGCCGCAGGATATCCTCGATCCAGGTGGTGACGGCGTTGAATGCCCCCAGCCCGATGAAGAAGATGATCATCAGCAGGACGAAATCCCGCTGGCGGAAGATTTTCTTGAGGCCGTCCAGCACCAGTGAGCGCACCTCCATCCCCGGCGGGCAGGGAGGCGTGGCCGGGCGTTCTTTGGCGAAAATGAAGAATACGATGGCTGCCACGACCGCTGCGATTCCATACGCGACCAGCATTCCGCCCATCTGGAAACGGGCCGCCAGGAAGGGGGTCAGAATCAGGCCGAGGAAGATGCCCAGGTACATCGCCAACGACCCCAACCCGGAGGCGGTCGCCCGCTCGCGGACCGGGAACCAGCGCGCCGCCACCGTTGTCACCGCGTTCAGAATAAAGGGCTGGCCGATGGCGATCCCGATCTGCGCCACCAGCACCCAGGTATAGCTTGAGGCCGTCAGGCCGCGCATGATCCCGAAGATGCCGGTCAGGATGGCGCCGATCCCCACGGCCACCCGGATGCCGTAGGTGTCGATCACCCACGAAGCCGGGATCGAGACCAGGATGTAGACGATCATGAAACTCATGGACAGGAGACCGATGCTCAAGTCTGAGACCCCATAGAATTTGGCAGCATCCCCTGTGATGGGGGCGAATGTGATCCAGAGCAACTGGTTGATGGCTACCACCAGCATGAATGCGAGCAGCACAACCCAGCGATATCCGTAGACTTTGAAGTTATCTTTTTGCATGGGGAATCTCCTGGCGGGAAGGTGATGAGAATTGCAAAGGGATACACATTGCAAACCCCCTATCCGGCGGGAAGTTTCTTCGATTTCTGACCTGGCACGCCCCCAACCCCGCTGAACTTGCCAAGCGGCCGCTTTTTTCTCCCGCTGATTTTAGCGTATCCAGGTCAGGATGTAGCCTGTGACAAGAAGGAATAAACCTGCCCCCATGATCGCGAAAATAATCATACGGTCCGGTTTTCCCGCTTTCCAGTGTTCTGATTTTTATTTCACAGTGAGCCGAAAATCCAATTGTTCGTATATCGAGTTGGGCACGAAATACAATCGCACCTTGCCGTCGGACTGGGCTTGCAAGAGTGCGGAGTTGCTCGTTCCTATCCATAAGGAAGACGAATCGGCGACGTCTATTTCGCCGCGTAACAGGTAACTCACTATCTCATCTTGCGGAATGAAACGGATGATGATGGTGGGTGTGGCGGGCGGCTTGCCAAAGTAATACGGATTGGCAGTGAAGACCATTTGCTCTCCGTATTCCCAACTTTGCAAGACATAGGGGCCGATGCCAATCGGGTTGTTGTTGACTTCCGCCAGCCATGTCCAATATTTGGCCGGAACATCTCCCAACCGACGCCCATCTTCGGTGAGACGATGGGCCGGCTGACGACCGATGGGAGGCAGGAAGTATTCGGGGTCATGATAGCCGGGGATATAAGTCACGGTGTAGGCGTTATCACGGATGAAGTCCACGCGGGCAATCTGGTCGCACCTTTGCGAGATATATAAAAACTCGCCCGCCGCTTCTGGATCGCAGAGCGCGGTATACGCCAATTGATAATCCGCACGCGAGACGGGCGCGCCATCCGACCAGGTCAGGCCTTCGATGAATTCGTAGGTCACAATCAACTGCCCGCTTTCGTTGATCGTTGCCCCGCCGTTCTCCAACGTGGGGAAGCGTTTCAATGTGATTGGCTGATACTCATAGTCCCGCTGAACATAATCCAGGCCATTGATGAGCGCGCGGACGGTGGCGTTGACCCAGGAATCATCCAATGGATGCAAGCCAGCCGGTTCGGAGCGTTCGCCGATTACGATACTGTCCTTGCCCGGTATGACCCATTCCGCCGCGTTCCAGGTGTAGACTTCTGTCGGTAGAGAGATAAAGTTTTGCATATCGGCCGCCGTCGCGCTGATATCCATTCGCTGGAAAAGCGGCAGGCCGGGCAGGTCGCGGGCGTATTCCAACTGGACAACGCGGGAGGCGTCTTTGAGCGCTTCTCTTTTCAAATTTTCCTCTGCCTGTTTTATCGCCTGATCTGCAATGGGGTTGCACCAACCGGCATAGTTTTCCCCGGTGAATTCATTGATGGCGGAGGGGATGCCGTCACAGGCATATCGCCAGCGCACATTCGCGTCGGCTGGCGCAATCCAGGCAAGCGCGGCCAGTTCGAAGTCCCGCTGGACGAGCGCGCCCTCTTCGCTGTAAAACTGGTCAGCCGGAAAGTGGCTGGCGTCCACGCGTAAACCGCACGTTTTCATCTGTTCGATGAAAACAGCGGCCCAGGTTTTTCTGAAATCAGCGGCGGTGGTTGTCAGTGTGAGATGCAACTCCTCCCCTTTTGCATTGACTCGATACGACACGCCCGCAGGCAACCTCCACCCAGCGGATTCAAGCAAGGCACGGCCTTTTTCAGGATCGTACGGATAACGTTGAAACTGTGGATCATTCCCCGCGTAAAATGGATGGTTCGATGGCAGGAACGAGTCCATCTCGAAGGGCTTCGTATCCTCCAGCCAGGGATAGACCGTGTGAATCAGAGAGCCCCGGTCCGTGCAGTAGGCGATGGCCTGCCGCACGCGCAGGTCATCGAGGATGGTTTGCGGCTCTGGGTTTGGGGAAGGAGTCTGGGAAACGGGGATCGCAGTCGGAGTTGGCGTGACGGTGACGGGATTCAATCCCTGCGTGGCGCGGCCGAGAGACAGGCCGAGATAGATCAGCCCGGCCAGCCCGATCAGGATGAGGAGGGTTTGTATAGTTTGTTTTTTCATCGCTCTTTCACTTATTTTTGTACCATACTGCTTGATTATATTGGGATTTCGGAGATTCTCTACCGGACAAATCTCCTGGCTGGACGCGGACACCCGATCCCCCATAATGCGGGGGACAGGTGAACGGGTGCAGGGAGCGCGGATGTACGCGGAATCAGGCTTTGTTTTTTTTTGTCTCGGTTTTATCCGCGTTTCACCTGCACTTGCCGCAGGTGCAAGTGTCCGCGTCAATCCGCGTCCCATTTCTCTTTTGTCCGGCAGAAAACATGAGGATTGGGTTTTCCTGCCGGTCAGTCTTCCGGCCTGGCTTTCCTTTCCATCCACCCCTCATACACCCGCAGCAGCGCCACCCCGCCCAGGATGAGCACACTGCCTCCCGCCTGCACCCAGGTGAGACGCTCCCCCAGGAAAACATAGGCGATGGCTGCGGTGAAAGCCGGCTCGGACGTGGCAATCAGGTTCACCACGCTGGAGGGCAGGTGGGTGAGCGCTACGTTGTACAGCCCAAACCCCGCCAGGGTGGGCCCCGCCGCCAGCAGGAGCAGCGCCCCCCAGCCGACCCACGAATCCCCCAGCCAGAGGAAATCTGCCGGGCGGGACGCCGCGCCGGGGAGGATGCCGCCGCCGAACAGGTTGAAGCCCAGCAGGAAAAGCCCCGCGAATCCGAAGGTGTAGACCAGCGTCGTCCAGGGATTGAGTCCGCGCTGGGAGGCGGAGCGCCCCATCAGGGTGTAGATGGCGTACCACAGGCCGGAGAGGATGCCGGTGACGATCCCGATCAGATTGACGCGCCAGGCCGCCGGGTCCAGCGCGCCCGAGACGAGCACGCAGCCGGCAAGACTGGCCGCCACCGCCAGCCATTTAGCCCAGTCCAGCCGTTCCTTCAACAGCCAGCGTCCCAGGATGGCCGTGAATCCCGCCGACGAGTACGCCAGCACGGTCGAGACCGCCGCCCCGTTGAACGCCACCGAGAGCGTCCAGAGCGAGTTGAAGAGCGCCAGCATCAGGCCGAAGGCGAGCAGGAAGGGCAGGCTGCGCACGTCTGCCCGCAGCAGCCGGCGGCGGAAGAGCGCCAGCGCCAGGAGCAGCGCGAAGAAGACGATGAAGTCGCGCCAGCAGGCCAGGATGAGGGCGGGCAGGCCGAAGGTCTGGGTCAGGTAACGGATGAAGATGGCCGTCGTCGAAAGGATGGCCGCGCTGACCAGCGCGGCGGTGTAGCCGCGCGTGATGTGGGATGTGTTGGGCATGGGGCGATTGTACCGGATTCCTGTCCCCCTGTCTGTTTTCGCTACGCGCCGGTTCGCGCCTTCACTTCCAGCCGGGTCATCCGGCTCTGGAAGGCGGACGGGAACTCCCGGCTGACCTTGTCGGCGTGATCGTGGAGTTGGGCGCGCAGGAAGTCCTTGGAGCGATTGGTGAGCGCGTAATCGGTGATGAGGAATTCGAAGATGGTGTTCGTTTCCGAGTTTTCCGTCTCGACGGCGGTCTGGTATGCCTCCTCGAGATTGGTGATCCCTGCCAGCGCCTCTTCCGGCGTTTTCCTGAGCAGGCGGCGGGCGCTTTCGACCAGCGCGGCGTTGGCAGGCTGGCGGAGTTTGGATTCGTCCAACTGGGCGCGCAAATCTTCCAGCCAGCGGGCGTGACCGGCTTCCTCGTCGGCGTAATTCTTCCAGAAGGCGGCCGCTTCCGGCGCGTGGGCAAAGCGGGCGGCCAGGCCGCGGTAGAACATTTCGGCAGTTTGTTCCAGCGTGATGGACAGTTCGAAGAGATCGGCGATGGTTGCGTTGGTCATGAACGTTTCTTGGTCAGGCGGGGATGATTGTCTGATTATATCGTGATTTCGGAGATGTTATCCGGGTACCTGCGATGTGTACGAAAGGGAGATCCAGCGCTCCTCGCCAATCTCGCCCCAGCCGCCCATCTCACGCTGGATTTCCACGATGTCGTTCCGGCGCAGGGTGGCGACGATCTTGCCGTTGACGTTGGGGACGGCGCGCACGTACAGCGCCTGGGCGGTGATCTTGGCGCGCCGCGCCAGGCGGAAGCCGATACCGGCCGTCGGGATGATGGCCGAGCGTTCCGGGTTGGGCAGGGAGGGGTCGCTGGCTACGTCTTTCCAGGCCTGCCAGAACAAGTCGAGCGGATAGGCGTGCGCCTCGCCGGCCGCCGGGTCGCTGTAGAGCGGATCGTGCAGGTAGATATATTTGCAGTCCATCCCGACCGCCACGGCAAAGTGCGGACCCTCGAACGGCCTCTCCGTCAGCCCGGCCGCGCTCAACGTCCTGTAGCGCAGCAGGGTGACGAGCGGCTTGCCGGTGGCGATGGTGTTGAAGACATCCTGGAGCGACAGCCCGGCGCGGAAATCGGTCAGCAGGCCCAGGCTGCCCATGGCGTTGCGCACCTGCGGCACGCTCAGGTACACGTCGCCGGGGATGGCGAAGCGGGTGTAAAACTCGTCGGGCGTCAGCGTCAGGCCGAGGTAGGCGCGCAGGAGCATGACCGCGCAGGCTGCGCCGCAGTCGTTGCGGTGCACGTCCGCGCCGGGGCCCAACTGCGAAACGTACGGCACCGCCAGCAGCATCACCGGCTTGAAGGCCGTGCTCCATTCGAAATCTGCCGACTGGTTCGCATCCAGGTCCGTGAGGCGGTAGCGGCGTTTGCCGGGGACGGATGGGGAGGGGGACGCGCTGCCGCCGGTCGCGGCGGACCCGGTTCCCGGTCCGGCTGCGCTGCCGGCCTCTTCGCTCGCGCCGGACCCGTTGCCTGTCTCCGGCTCCGGCGGGCGTTTCCCGGCTTTGGCTTCGTCCGGCGTCAGCCCTGTCGCCTGCACGTGGAGCGGGTCCCAGCCGATATGCACCGGGGCGCTCCAATTCTGGTCGGTCAGGGCTTTATCGAGGTTAATCACTTTATCCGGCGCGAGGTCGAAGTAAGCGCCGGTGGTCAGGCCGTTGTTTTTGGCGGCCGCGGCCAGGTGGAGGATGTAGGGCAGTTTGACACCGTCGGGGCGGTCGTCGTCAATGATGTCGGCGGCCAGGGCTTCCTTCGTTCCGTCGGCGGCGGTGACGTTGTGGAAGCCGTATTGCAGCCGCGTCGCTCCGGCGCGGAAGGCTTTCAGCTGGTCTTCCGGCGAGCGCCAGGCTTCCTGAACGCGCGGACGGTAACCGGCCTTTTCCATCTCCTGGAGCACAGCCGCCGCTTTGGCGCGGAAAACGGGATGCATTTCTGCCAGTTTGTTCTGGTTGCGGAGTTTGCGGTCGGTTTCGAGCATAGGGTCTCCGATTTCCTGCGCTCACTATACATGATTTCCGCGGGCGCGGCAAGGGGATTTGCCAGGATTTTGAAAATTGGCTGAGGTTCAGACTTAAGTTTGGACAGATGGCCTGGCAAACATTTTTGCAGCGGATTTTACCCTGCGGGTACGATGGCGCGGATTACACGGATTTTTCTGGTTCAATTCTGCACGAATAAACGAATAGGAACCCGTACATTCGAGTATTCGTGAACCATTCGTGGACGGTTGACCACCCAAACCACAAAATCCATCAGAATCACGGATTTTTCTCTTCTTCCTCCGCGAAAATCCGCGTAATCCGCGGCAAAAGAACTGGTTGTCCGAATTTATGTCCGAAGGTCAGAAAATTGCCACTTGACTTTTTAGAACATGCGTTCTATAATATTGCCGTAAGAAGCAAAACATTTGTTCTATTTTATAAAGGAGGCAGCCATGATTACCAATTACCAGAACAGCCGCAAAGTAACCGGCATGCTGCGCAACGTGACGATCAAGCGCGGCATGGTCTGGGGCATCATCATCATCTTCGCTCTGCTGGCGTTCGAGGCTTTCAATTACAGCACCACCGAGTTTGCCCTGGGCGACGTGCTGGGCGACCTGCGCTTCATCGGCATCCGCTGGTCCACCATTTTGGCGTTCGCTTTCTGCGGCATTGATTTTGCCGGGATCGCCCGCCTGTTCACGCCCGAGCAGGGCCGCGACGAACCCGCCGAGGTCTGGTACCTGTTCGGGGCCTGGCTGCTGGCTGCGGCCATGAATGCCATTCTCACCTGGTGGGGCGTCTCGGTTGCCATCGCCACCCATTCCAGCCTGTCGGGCGGGGTGGTGGTGAGCAGCACCACCCTGACCAAGGTGGTGCCGGTCTTCGTGGCGATCATGGTCTGGCTCATCCGCGTGCTCATCATCGGGACCTTCTCGGTGGCCGGGGAGAAACTCTTCAGCCACGCCGACGCCCAGCCCCGGCCGCGTGCCATCACCCAGCCGGCCTCGAGCCTGTCCAACGTGCGCACCCGCCAGGCGCCGCTGACCAATCCCTTCCGGTCTGCGCCCAAGACAGCGCGCTCCGAGTCGGTATATGGTCGTCCCGAACCGACATACCACAAGGTCTCCGTCAGCGCCCGGCCGGCGCGTGACACCGAATACGTGGACACCCCGCGCCACGCTTAGCCCATTGCTGGAGCCATGTCCTCCCGAAACGCGGCCCCTCCTTCCACTCAAACAGCCGTCTCCTCTGGAGGCGGCTGTCTGTCTGGGTTCGTGCTCCCGCCGCTGGTTGTGCTGGTGGTCGGCTGCCTGCTGGCGGCGCTGGCGCTCGGTTCGCCCGTGACGGCTGAGGCGGTCCCCGCGGCCGCGCCGGAGGCGGCCTCCGCGCAGGCGGGCCAGCCGGCGGGCGGACTCGCGCCCGTCTTCACGCCGGAAGTCCAGCGCTGGGCGGGCGAGATCCAGGCCTGGGCCGCCGCGGCGGGCCTGGACCCGAACCTGGCCGCGACCGTGATGCAGATCGAGTCGTGCGGCGACCCGCAGGCGCGCTCCCGCGCCGGGGCGATGGGGCTGTTCCAGGTGATGCCGTATCATTTCGCCGCCGACGATGATCCCTACAATCCCGATACCAACGCCCTGCGCGGGCTGGCGTATCTCAAGCGCTCGCTGGATACCGCCGGCCTGGACCCGCGCCTGGCGCTGGCCGGCTACAATGGCGGCATCAGCGTCATCGGGCGCGGCGAGTTCACCTGGGCTGCGGAAACGGTCCGCTATGTTTATTGGGGGAGCGGGATTTACGCCGAGGCGTCTGGCGGGGCGGCGGAGAGTTCGCGCCTGCAGGAATGGCTGGCGGCCGGGGGCGCGAGTCTGTGCAGCCAGGCGCACGCCCGTCTCGGCCTTCCTTGATTCGGACCACTTGAGAACTTCAGACTTGTAGGACGGCTTTCTATAGCCGTCGAAATGGAAGGCGGGTATGGAAACCCGCCCTACAAATTGCTGCTAATTGCCGGCGGCCAACACCGGCAGCCAGATGCAGAAAGTCGTCCCCTGGCCTTCCGGAGCCTCGACTTCAATCCTTCCCCCGTGGTGAGAGACAATCCAATAGGCGATGGACAGTCCCAGCCCGAACCCGCCGTGCTTGGCGCGGGTGCGGCTTTTTTCGGCGCGGTAGAAACGCTCGAAGATGTGCGGCAGGTCTTCGGGCGGGATGCCCGGCCCGGTGTCGTGGACGACGATGCGGGCGTGGTCGCCGACGCGCGCCAGGCCGAGGGTCACCTCGCCGCCCGCTGGCGTGTACGTGATGGCGTTCGAGACCATGTTGATGAGTACCTGCTTCAGCCGGTCGCGGTCGCCGTGGACCTGGATCTGGTCAATGCCGGTCACCTTCAGGCGGACGCGCTCACGCGCCAGGACGCGCATCTCCTTGAATACTTCCAGCAGGAGCGTGTCCAGTTCGACCGGCGCGAACGAGAGCGGCAGCTTGCCCGACTCGGCCTGGGTCTCCAGCAGCAGGTCCCCGACGAGACGGGTGAGACGGTCCGCCTCGTCTTCGATGCTGGAGAGCGACTCCTCGTCGGCGTTCCCCATTTTGCGCATCAGTTCCACGTTGCCCTTGATGACCGTCAGCGGGGTGCGCAGTTCGTGGCTCACGTCGGCCAGGAAGCGCTGCTGGGCGGAGAAGAGCGTCTCCAGCCGTTCGAGGGTGGCGTTGAAGGCCGCCACCAGCCGCCCGCCTTCGTCGTTGTCCGCGCCGCGGTAGGGGATGCGCCGCGACAGGTCGTCGGCGCGCGAGATCTGCAGCGCCGTCTCGGTGACAGCCGCCAGCGGCGCCACCGCCTGCCCGATGATGAACCACGAGGCCGAGGCCGCCAGGAACATGGACACCGCCGCCGTGGCCAGCACCACCTCCAGCAGGGTGCGGCGGATGGAGTCCACCACGCCCAGGTTGGCGGCGGCCTGGATGACGCCCACCGGGCGTTGCTCATTTTCGACCACCACCACCAGCGGGACGGTCAGCACGCGCAGGTGCGCCCCCTGGATATAGGTGTCGTGGTAGAGGATGCGGCCCGCTTCCAGGCCGGCCGGGTCGAGCGACTCGCCCAGCCGGCTGATGCCGGGGGAGGACGATTGCAGGTTCCCCCTGGTATCCCAAATCTGGATGTAAACGTTGGCCGTCAGGTCCAGTTGCGGCAGGGTGACAACGTTCAGTTCGCCGACCGAGCCGACGTGGATGCTGCGGGTCACCTCCATGACGGTCTGCTGGAGGGTGGTGTCCACCTGGCTGGTGAGCAGGATGTTGACCAGGAAGAAGAGCAGCGCGCCGAATACGAGCAAAATCCCCCCGGTCAGCGCGGAATATAGGATTGTCAGGCGGAGACGCAGGGACATTTACGGGTTCTCGCGCAACACGTACCCCACGCCGCGCACCGTGTGGAGCAGGCGCGGCTCATCGTCGCTTTCGAGTTTCTGGCGCAGGTAACGGATGTAAACTTCGAGCACGTTGCTCTCGCCGCCGAAATCGTAGCCCCAGACGCGGTCGAAAATCACCTCGCGGGTCAGCACCTGGCGCGGGTGGCGCAGAAAAAGTTCGAGCAGTTCGTATTCTTTGGCAGTCAGCGGGATGAGGCGGGAGCCGCGCGTCACCTGGCGGGAGGATGTTTCCATTGTCAGGTCGGCGAAATTGTAGACCTGCTGGCGTTCGGTCTGCGTGCGGCGCAGCAGGGCGCGCAGGCGCGCCGACAGTTCGTCCAGGTTGAACGGCTTCACCAGGTAATCGTCGGCCCCGGCGTCGAGACCCTGCACCCGGTCCTGCACCGTGTCCTTCGCCGTCAGCATCAGGATCGGCAGGCTGCCTCCCAGCCGCAGCCGGCGGCAGACCTCCAGCCCGTCCAGTCCCGGCAGCATCCAGTCCAGGATGACCAGGTCGGGGTGGTGATCCCGCGCCAGGTTCAGGCCGGTGCGCCCGTCGGTGGCGATGTCCACTACGTAGCCCTCGTAGGCCAAGCTGCGCTGGACCACTTTCAGGATGGCCGGGTCGTCTTCGATGATCAGGATTCGCTCGTTCATATGCGCCTCTATTCAAAATATACCACAATCTTTTGGTAGAATCAGCATATCACAAAACGTTTTCGGCGGATTTGTAATCCGCCGCCATCGCCGCTGGATTACAAATCCAGCGGGAGCATTAAGCAGTGAGAATATGAACATGCCCTCCGGGATTCCCGCCTCGAAACGGACCTTCGACCTGCTCGCCGCGTCGCTCGGCCTGCTCGTGCTCTCGCCGCTCCTGCTGGCGCTGGCCGCGCTCGTGCGCCTCGTCCACGGACGCCCGGTGCTGTTCCGCCAGCCGCGCGCTGGCTGCAAAGGGAAGCCGTTCCTCGTGACCAAATTCCGCACGATGACCGACCGCCGCGCCCCGGACGGCAGCCTGCTCCCGGACGCCGAGCGTTTGACTCCCTTCGGGCGTTTCCTCCGCTCCTCCAGCCTGGACGAACTGCCCGAACTCTTCAACGTCCTGCGCGGGGAGATGAGCCTGGTCGGGCCGCGTCCGCTGCTGGTGAAATACCTCGACCGCTACTCTCCCGAGCAGATGCGCCGGCATGACGTGCTGCCCGGCATCACCGGCTGGGCGCAGGTCAACGGGCGCAATGCCCTGACCTGGGAGGAAAAATTCCGCCTCGACGTGTGGTACGTGGACCACTGGTCCTTCTGGCTGGACATCAAAATCCTCTGGCTGACGCTCTGGAAGATGCTCAAGCGCGAAGGCATCAGCCAGCCGGGTCACGCCACGATGGAGGAGTTTAAGGGAAACCAATGATGTGACAGTCACCTGCCATGCCGTGCGCAAAATAGTTTGGTATAATCCCGCCAACAAACTTACCCGGAGACAAGTACCCGCCTCCCCGAACAGAGACCTGCCGGACGGTGCAAGGCAGGCGGCACGGCGGCGAAATCCACTCCGGCGTCGGTGGAGCGAGTTAGTAACTCGCTCTACAGCAGACGGTTGCTCCCGCAGGGGCTGTAGCGCAATTTTCCAAATTGCGCCACGCCGTAAGGGAGCCGGGAAGCGCCCGTTATCACGCAGCGAGGCAGTAGCGCAAGATATTATCTTGCGCCACCGCAAAAGCAGGTGGCACCACGAGACGCCCCTCGTCCTGCAAATGGAGGGGCGTATTCTTTTGCTAAAGTCTGAGCGGCTGGCACGGAGGTGCTTTATGCTCGACATCAATCTCATCCGCGAACAACCCGACTTGGTGCGCAAGGCGTTATCGGACCGCCAGATGGACCCCGCGCCGGTGGACGGCATCCTGCAATTGGATTCCCGCCGCCGCGCCCTGCTGACGGACGCCGAGTCCCTCAAGGCCGAGCGCAACGCCGTCTCGAAGGAGATCGGCCAGATGAAGGAAGCCGCCTCCCGCCAGGCAAAGATCGAGTCCATGCGCGCGGTCGGCGACCGGATTTCCGCCCTCGATAAGGAACTGGCCGAAGTGGAGGAACAGTTGAAGGCCGCGGTCTCCGCCCTGCCCAACCTCCCGGACGCGCGCACGCCGCTTGGCAAGGATGAGAGCGGGAACGTCGTCCTGCGGACGGTGGGCCAACTGCCGGAGTACGATTTCGAGCCGAAGATCCACTGGGACCTCGGGCCGGCGCTCGGCATCATTGACTTCGAGCGCGGCGTCAAGATCACCGGCTCGCGCTTCTACGTGCTGACCGGCTTGGGGGCGCGCCTCCAGCGCGCGCTCATCGCCTGGATGCTCGACCTGCACATCCGCCAGGGATACACCGAGCAGTACACCCCGTTCATGGTCAAGTCCGCCACGCTGTTCGGCGCTGGCCAACTGCCCAAGTTCGTGGACAACCTGTACCACGACGCGGAGGAAGACCTGTGGATGGTGCCGACCGCCGAAGTCCCGCTGACCGGCCTGCACATGGACGAGATCCTCGACGAGAAAAAACTGCCGGTGATGTACACGGCCTACACGCCCTGCTTCCGCCGCGAGAAGATGAGCGCCGGCCGCGACGTGCGCGGCATCAAGCGCGGCCACCAGTTCGACAAGGTGGAGATGTACATTTTCTGCAAGCCGGAAGAGTCGGACGACCTGCTGGAAAAGATGCGCGCACATGCCGAGGCCACCTGCGCCGGTCTGGGGTTAACCTATCGAGTCACACAACTCTGCACTGGCGACCTGGGCTTCGGCTCGACCATCACCTACGATATCGAAGTCTGGTCGCCGGGATTGCAGGAATGGCTGGAAGTGTCCTCGGTCTCGAACGTGACCGACTTCCAGGCGCGGCGGGCGGGCATCCGCTATCGTCCGGCGGACGGGTCGAAGGTCCGGTTTGTGCATACGCTGAACGGGTCGGGGCTGGGGATGCCGCGCACGCTGATCGCCGTGCTCGAAAACTATCAGCAGGCTGACGGGTCCGTAAAAGTCCCGGAAGTTCTGCGCCCATGGATGGGCGGCGTGGAAATCATCCGCTCACAGGAGTGACCGATGTCTGAATGGTTCCCGTGGTTGAACGATGTTCTGCTGAAAGCATTGACGCTGACCGTGATGGTGATCGGCCTGCTTGGGCTGGTTGTGCCGCTCATCCCGGGGCTGGTCATTATCTGGCTGGCGGCGCTGGGCTACGGGCTGTTTGCCGGGTTCGGCACGCTGGGCTGGGTGATGTTCGCCCTCATCACCGTGCTGATGGTCGTCGGGTCGGTGATTGACAACGTCCTGATGGGCGCCAAGGCGCACGAGAGCGGCGCGCCGTGGTGGGTGATTTTGATCGCGCTGCTGGCCGGCGTTGCCGGGAATTTCATCCTGCCCATCCTCGGCGGCCTGGCCGCGGCCCTGCTGGTGTTGTTCCTGATCGAATATGCCCGGCGCAAGGATGCCAATGAAGCCCTGAAATCCATGAAAGGAATGTTGATCGGGTGCGGCTGGGCATTTGTGATTCGGTTTATAATGGGCTTGTTCATGATCGGCTTCTGGCTGATCTGGGCCTTTGTCTGATCCCATTCACACCAAAAGGAGACTCTATGCCATCCATTCTGTACGAGATCATTGACGTGTTTGCCTCGCTGCTCCGCTTCCTCGGGCTGGCGGTCTTTGGCCTGGGGTTCGGCTGGCTGGCGCTCGACCTGCTGAAGAAGTCGCAACTCTGGCAGGTGCAGATCGCTGTCTTTCTCGGGCTGGCCGGCCTGGTCATCGCCATGACCGTCTTCACGGCCTGGGGCGCGCTGGGCGCGGTCGCGGCCGGCATCGGCGTGGCCATCATCATCTGGGGACTGCCGAAGAAGGGGAAAACGGAAGAACCTGGCTAGAAAAAGAAAACCGTCCGGCTGAAAGGCCGGACGGTGCATTTAACGGGGAAGACGGTTCAGAGCGTGACCGGGGCGCGGAGCAGCGCCGTCAGCAGTTTGACGGCGTTCTGCACGTCCTCGTAGTCCACCATCTCGGACGGGGTGTGGACGTAGCGGCAGGGGATGGAGAGACACCCGGCAGGGACGCCGCCGCGCGCCAACTGGATGGCGCGGGCGTCGGTCGAGCCGCCTTCCAGGACCTCGCGCTGGTACGGAATCTTTGCCTTTTCCGCGGTGCGGATCATCCACTGGACGACGCGCGGGTCGGCCAACATGCCGGCATCCTTGACCTTGACCGCCGGCCCCTTGCCCAGCCCGACTTCCATCTTGGAACCTTTGGGCGTGTCGCCGGTGCCGGTCACGTCCACGGCCAGGCCGAGATCGGGATCAATGCCGAAGGCCGAGGTGGTCGCGCCGCGCACGCCCACTTCCTCCTGGGTGGTGAAGACGAAGTACAGTTCGTGCGGGCTTCCCTTCATGGCGCGCATGGCCTCGATGAGGATGGCGCAGGCGATGCGGTCATCCATGGACTTGGCGACCAGCCGCCGGCCCAGGTCGAGGAACGGGCGCTCGAAGCCGCACACGTCACCCACTTTCACCGGGCAATCCTTTTTGGAGGCCGCGCCCACGTCTATGAAGCACTGCTCCAGCGTGGGGGCCTTGGTCAGGTCGGTGATGCGGTCGGTGCTGATGACGCCCGGCACGCCGTTCACGAAGCGCACCCGGCTGCCGGTCAACGCGAGCGGGCGGATGCCGCCGATGCCGGTGAAGCGGATGAATCCGTTGTCGTCAATGTGGGTGGCCATCAGGCCGATCTCGTCCATGTGGGCGGCGAGCATGATCCTCAGCCCTTTGGCGGTTTTCTTCCCTTTGCGGGCAATCAGGTTGCCAAGGGCGTCCACGCGGATTTCATCGGCGAGCGGCTTGATCTCCTTGCGGATGACCTCGCGGATGGCGGTCTCGTAGCCGGAGGGGGAGAAGGTTTCGGTCAGTTTTTGGATGAGTGGTTTCATAGTTGGTCCAGTCTGGGATTACAGGAATTCAGCAAAAACCTTTTTCAGTTCTTCCAAATCTTGAAGACGGTTTTGGATCACTTCGTAGACAATTTTTCGGTCCACTTCCAGATAATCGTGCACGAGGATATTACGGAAGCCGATCATGCGGATCCATTTCTCGCGTAGCCCATCTGAAATGAATTTCTTCTCGGCGAGGAGCGCAGGGATGTCACTATACCAGTTGACCTCACCCAGTTTGAGATCCGCAACGAGATGCCCTCCGATGTCGGTGGTGGTCTCAATGGCAATTTGAAGAAACCGTTCGGCGCTCCCGTAGTATTCCGGGGTGGAAAGAAAGGATTCGAGGGAATATTTGCGGAGATGATTGAGAATGGCCAAGGTCTCTTCCAGCCGGTTGAGACGTTTACGGATAACTTCGGTCTGCACCATCATGCAGGATCCTCCTCTTATCCGACTCGCGCTGGATTTTCAAGTAGGGCAAAAAGTCAAAATATTGTCGCAGCGTGAGAGAGAAATAATCGCCGGGATTGAATTTTTTGCTGGAATAGATGAGCCGGTTTTGCCGGACGGCCTGGAATTTAAGCAGGATGTTTTCGGTATCCAGGAAAACCAAATCTACATTACAGAAGCCATTTCGGGTCAGGTCGGCCAGGATATCGAGTTTGGCGGCGCGGGCGGAGGGATCAATCGGCACAACCGCCAGGTCCAGGTCGCTTTCGGCGTGGGTCTTGCCGCTGGCCGCAGAACCAAACAGATAGACTGCCTGCACGCCGGGATATTTCTCAAAGATACCGGGCAGGAGCCCCAGGTCGGGGAAAATGGCTTGCGTTGCTTTTTTCATTCTCTTTCCGAGAGGAGCAATCCGGGCGTGATGCGGCTCAACGCGGCGTGGATGAGCGCGGCGTAGTTCTTCCAGTCGTCGAGACGGGCGATGCTCGCGGCGGTGTGGCTGTAGCGGTGCGGCGCCGAGACCGAGAGGCTGGGGATGCCCGCCCGTTCCTTGTGGATGGACCCGGCGTCGGTTCCGCCCCCGCCCGGCTGGCGGAACTGGTAGGGGATCTTTCCCGCTTCGGCTGTCTCGACAAAGTGGCGCACCAGGCGCGGGTCCGAGAACGTGCTGCCGTCGGCAATGTAGATGGCGGGGCCGAGTCCGAGTTTCGTGTTGTAAGCGGTGTTCTCTTCGCCGTCGTGACTCGGCAGGTCATTGGCCGGCGTGGCGTCAATGGCGACTGCCAGGTCGGGGTCGAAGGCGTGGGCGGCCACTTTCGCGCCGCGCAGGCCGAGTTCCTCCTGGACGGTGAAGGCGGCCAGCAGGTCAATATTCGGCGGGGCGTTCTTCAGCAGTTCGATGAGCGTGACCACGCCGAGGCGGTTGTCGAGCGCTTTCGCGATGATGGCGGGACCGCTGCGCTGGAACTTCGTGGCGAAGGCGGCGCGGTCGCCGAGTTTGGCCTTGCCGCCGGGACCGAGGTCAATCCGCAACTGGTCGAGCGGGATGGATTTCTTGCGCTCGTCGGCGGTGGTCAGGTGGATGGGGCGCGCCCCGATGACGCCGGGCGTGTGGTCGCGACCCACCCAGACCGGCTTGCCGACCAGGTGGCGCACATCCATGCCGCCGACGGTCTCGAAGCGGTAGAGGCCTTCGCCGTCGTCGGCCACCAGCATGAAGCCCACCTCGTCCATGTGGGCGGAAACCATCACCCTGAGCCGGTTCTTGGCTGTGCCTTTCTTGACCGCCAGCACGTTGCCGAGCGCGTCCACCTTGACTGAGTCGGCGCGGCCTTTGATCTCTTCCAGCACGATCTGGCGCACTTCGCCTTCATCGCCGGAGACGGCGCAGGCGTTGCACAGTTTTTCGAGCAGTTTGAGTTGGGTATTCCCGATGGTCAACATGGCGGCTGCTTGTCCCAGGTGATCTTTTCCATGAAGTCCGGCGTCAGTCCGGCGATGAACTCGGCCATCAGCCGCCCGGCGCGCTGGATGTCTTTGAGCGCCGCCACTTCCACGGGGGTGTGCATGTAGCGCAGCGGGATGCCGAACAGCGCGCTGGGGATGCCCTCCGCCACGACCTGTGTGGCGAACGTATCCGTACCGGTGTGACGCGGGGCATATTCCAGCGTGTAAGGGATTTCCAGTTTGTCGGCGAGTTCCTTCAGCGAATTGAACAGCGCCGGGTGGATGTTCGGCCCCATGCACAGGGTCGGGCCTTTTCCGAGCGGCACCGTCTGCCAGTCGTTGGCGCCGGGGCCTTTGGCGAAGGTCACGTCCACCACCAGGGCGATGGTCGGATGCAGTTCGTAGGCGGAGGTGTACCCGCCGGTCAGCCCGATCTCTTCCTGGACCGTGGCGACTGCCCACACATCCCAGGCGTGGGGGCGGCCCTGGAGTTCCTCCAGGCAGACGGTCAGCGCGGCGACCGAGGCGCGGTTGTCGAGCGTGTGGCCGGCGATGGCCTCCCCGGCCAGTTCGACCGGTTCGCTGGCGTACGAGACCAGGTCGCCCACGCGTACCAGTTCGGCGACTTTCTTCGGCGGCAGGCCGGTATCCACCAGCAGGTATTCGAGCGGCACCGGACCGTCAGCCTGTTCGGGCGGAAGGAGGCGCGCCGGCGGCTGGGCGACAACGGCGGGCAGGTGGGACAAATTGCCAATTTGTCCTACGTGGACCGTGACCAGTTGGCCGGGCAGGACGCGGGCGTCCACCCCGCCGACGCTGGTGACGCGCAGAAAGCCGTCCACGAGGCCGGTCACCATCAGGCCGATGGCGTCCATGTGGGTGGCGATCATAACGGAGGGGCGGGGGGCCTTGCCGGCGCCGCGGCGCAGTCCGTGCAGGGAGCCGATCTTGCTCCGGCTGATCTCGTGGACAAGAGGCCGCCATTGTTTTTCGATGATCTGCGCGGCGGGGTCTTCGTACCCGGAAAGGCCGGGGGCGGAGAGCAGTTCTTTGAGGAAGGGCAGGATGTCGGTCATTTTGGATTTACGATTTTCGATTGACGATTGGGTCAGGGGGTGGGCGAGACAGGCGTGTCGGTCGGGGTGGGGGGAACGGGCGTGTCGCTTGGGGTGGAAGTGGGCGTATCCGTCGCCGTGGCGGTTGGGGTGAGGGTGGCTGTGTTCGTCGGCGTGGCGGTCGGCGAGGGCGTGAGGGTTGGGGTGGATGTGTTCGTTGGCGTGGGGGTCTGTGTCGGCGTGGAGGTGGTGGTCGGCGTGGCCGTCAGCGTGGAGGTCGGGGTGGGCGTCAGGGTCGAGGTGGCGGTCGTGGTCGGCGTAAACGTAATGGTGGCGGTCGGCGTTGGCGTCTGCGGGCCGGGGGCCATCGCGGCCACGATCCAGCCGAGGCAGTAGCAGGGCAGGGTCGCCACGATGATCGCGGTCAGGATCAACCGGGTGCGCGTGCGCTTCGACGCCTGCGAAAACATGCAGGTATGATACCATATCTTCCCGGCTCAATTGCGATAAAATACACCTGTGATCCCCATCCACTTGAAACTCTCCGGCTTTTTATCCTACCGCGACGCGGTGGAACTCGATTTCACCTCCTTCGACCTGGCCTGCATTTCGGGCCAGAACGGCGCGGGCAAATCCTCGCTGCTGGACGCCATCACCTGGGCGCTCTTCGGGCAGGCGCGCAAGCGCGACGAGTCGGTCGTCAACCTGCAATCGAAGGCGGCGGAGGTGGCGCTCACCTTCGGCTACGAGGGGAACGTCTATCGCGTCATCCGCGCCCTGCCGCGCGGCAAGACGACCACGCTGGAGTTTCAAATTCTCGACGAAGGACGAAAGACGAAAGACGAAGGAGGAATGGCCGAAGATGAAAGCGTCCGTCGTTCGTCGTCCGTCGTCGGTCGTGGTTCCTGGCGTCCGCTGACCGAGCGCACCCTGCGCGACACGCAGGCGCGCATCGAGCAGACCCTGCGCCTCGACTACGAGACCTTCGTCAACGCGGCGTTCTTCCTGCAAGGCCGCGCCGACCAGTTCGCCCAGCAGCCGCCCTCGCGCCGCAAGGAGATCCTGGGCAACATCCTCGGGCTGGAGGCGTGGGAAACGTACAAGGAGCGCGCCGCCGGCCGCCGCAAATCCGTCGAGGGCGAACTGGACTCGGTGGACGGACGCATCCAGGAGATCGAATCCGAACTGGCGGAAGAGGCGCCGCGCAAGCAGAAGTTAAAGGAACTCGAAGCGCAATTGAAGCAGTTGAGCGCGGTGCGCAAGACCCAGGAGACCGCGCTGGAAAATATCAGGAAGGCCGCCGCTTCACAGGCCGCGGCAGGGAAAGCCAGGCTCGAAGAAGAAAAGCGCGGCTTGAAGGAACAGGAGAAAGCGGTCCGCGGCCAGGCGGCGTCGGTCAAGGATCTGACCGCCCGTCTCGAAAGCGCGCAGAAGTCGCTGGCCGAGGCCGAGGGGAAGGTGGCGCAGCGGGGCGATGTGGAAGCCGGCCGCAGCGCGGCGCGCGAGCAGTTCGCCCAGTTGAAGGCCGAGAACGAAATGCTCAAGGCTGTGATGGACGAACTCAAGGCGCGCATCGGGCAGTTGGAGGCAGCGGAGGGCGCGGCCTGTCCGCTGTGCGGGCAGCCGTTGAGCGAGGAGCACCGCCGGTCCACGCTCGAGCAGCTCAACGTGGAAGGCAAGGAAAAAGGCGACCGCTTCCGCGTCAACAAGTCGAGCCTGGATGAACTGGCGAAGCAGATCGCCGGGTACGAGACGCAGGCGGCGCGGCTGGAGGGCGCCGAGCGGGAACGGCTGGCCGCGTCCAATTCCGTCACCCAACTGACCGAGCGGATCGAGACGATTGGGAATGCGGTCAAGGCCTGGGAGTCTTCCGGCGCAAAGCGGCTGGCGGAAATCGAGACGCTCCTTGCCAGCAAGGAATACGCCGTCGAAGCGCAGGAGCCGGCCGCCGACCTCGATGAAGCCGAGCGGACGCTGTACGACTTGCAAACGCAGGAGAACCGCCTGAACCAGGAGGTCGGCGCGGCAAAACAGAAGGTCAGCGTGCTGGACGATCTGCGGAAACGGCGCAAGCGGCTGGAGGCCGAGCGCGAGGAATTCGCCCTGCAGATTGGCCGCTACCGAACGCTGGAGCGCGCCTTCGGCAAGGACGGCGTCCCGGCGCTGCTCATCGAGCAGGCGCTGCCGGAGATCGAGGCCAAGGCCAATGAACTGCTCGACCGGTTGAGCGATGGCACGATGTCGGTCCGCTTTGTCACGCAGTCTGCATACAAGGACAGGAAGCGCGAGGATTTGAAGGAAACGCTCGACATCCAGATCAGCGACGGGGCGGGCGTGCGCGATTACGAGATGTATTCGGGCGGGGAGGCCTTCCGCGCCAACTTTGCCATCCGGCTGGCGCTATCGGAAGTGCTGGCGCGGCGCAAGGGCGCGCGCCTGCAAACGCTGGTGATTGACGAGGGCTTTGGCTCGCAGGACGCGCAGGGACGCCAGCGGCTGGTCGAGTCCATCAATGCCGTGCGCGGCGATTTTGCCAAGATCCTGGTCATCACGCACCTGGAGGAATTGAAGGACGCGTTCCCGACCCGCATCGAGGTCGAGAAAGGGGAGCGGGGATCGAGCGTGAAAGTGGTTTTATGACATTGATAAACGTGCCATGATATGCGCGAATCGGCAAGCCTTTAGAGAAAGGAGATTACCGTGTTCAATTCGGTTAAGAATGTTTCAGTTTTCTTCCTGGTACTCTGTTGTGTTCTGACCGGGTGTGCGACGCCCATCGTCATCCCAACGGTGACCCAGACGGTCGTTCCCTCGGCGACCCCGACGCCGACAGGGACTTTGGTTCCGACCCCGACTCCAACCATCACTTTGACCCCGACTCCGTCTGTCACCCCGACGGTCACCCCGGTCCCGCCGATGAGAAGGAGAGATGCCATGATTTACATTGGGGAAAACTGTCTGTGGACTACTAGGGCGGAAATAGAGGCTATCCCTCCGGGGAGTGGACTTGAAAAGACTTTCCAGGGAAGCAGTATCCTGAACGCCTATCCGGAGACGAAGTTGAAGTTCTTGACGGCAATCTCTTCAAGGGGGGATTTAAATTTAGAGGGAGAAGATAAGTGGTGCGTCGTCGCTCTTTTAGAGAGCGCGTGGGCGTTCGTCAATAAAGAGGGGGAAGTGATTTACGTGCGCATCTCGGGGCCGTAAGTATTGAAGGCTGTCAAAACATCTGCCGTACAAAACCAGTTTGGGACGCGGATACTCTTTCCTCCGCGTACATCCGCGCTCGCCTGCACTCGTTCGCCAGTCCCCCGCATTATGGGGGATTGAGTGTCCGCGTCCCGACCCTGATGTAACCAAAGTTATAAACTGGGGCTTGAAAATGGGGTAAATTAAAGGTACATTATAGGCAGAGAACTGACCATGAAACGACCCCTCAACTGGCCTCTCCTGATCGGACTCCTGGCGTTTGTTTTGGCGATGGGTATTTTCGCCTGGGCGGCCGACGCGCCGGCCTACGCCGGTACCGCGCCGGAGACCTGCAACAATTGCCACGTGATGGACTCGCAGTACGAGAACTGGTTCCACGCCCCGCATCAGGCGTGGGCCACCTGCGCCGACTGCCACATCCCGCACGACAATTTCTTCGCCTACTGGCTCTACAAAGGCGAGTCCGGGATGCGCGACGTGTACTCCTTCACAACGCTCGGCTACCCGGAGGCCATCCGCGCCAACGACGAGACGATTGGCATCGTGCAGGAAAACTGCATCCGCTGCCATCTGGACACGGTGGAGGGCATGGTCACCGGTCCGCAGCCGCTCGACCGCAACTGCTGGGACTGCCACCGCTCCGTCGCTCACGGCGACCGGGGACTGACTCTGTATCCCTACCAAGATTCGGAGGTTTACCGCAAATGAAAAAATACACCACGCTCATCCTTGTGGGCATCATCCTCATCCTGACGGCCCTGCTGGCCGGCGTGCTGCTGTTCGCGAAGAATCACCCGGTCGAACAGCGCGCCGTCGTTCAGCCGCTGGTCACGGTCCAGCCGATGGAACCGGATTCGTCCATCTGGGGCGTGAACTATCCGCTCGAATACTCGTCCTGGCTGCTGACCGCCTCCAACACCGCCGATACCGAATACGGCGGCTCCAGCGGTTTCTCACACCTCGAACGCGACCCGCGCCAGGTGTTGCTCTTCATGGGCTACCCGTTCAGTTGGGAATACAACGACGACCGCGGCCACGGCAACGCCCTGACCGATGTCAACAACATCCGGCGCGTTACCGAAACCACCCACGCCACCTGTTACTCGTGCAAATCGTCCAACAATCCCCAACGCTGGGACGAACTCGGACTCGACGGCTACGATGCCATGCTGTTCTCGGATATGGCTCCCAGCCTTACCGAGACCATCGGCTGCGCCAACTGCCACGAAGCCGGGACGATGCGCCTGATCGTCACCAATCCATCGCTCAAAATCGCCCTCGAAGCCCAGGGCTTGGACTGGCGGGCATTCGACCGCCAGACGATGCGCACCGTCGTCTGCGCCAACTGCCACGTGGAATACTACTTTGCTGGCGAGAATAAAATCCTGACCCTCCCGTGGGAGAACGGCACGCGCATTGACCAGATCATCGCCCACTACGACGAGATCAATTTCAGCGACTGGACCTACCCCGGCGCGGGCACGCCCACGCTCAAGGCCCAGCACCCGGAATTTGAATTCTTCACGGCGGGCAGCACCCACTACAACGCCGGCGTCGCCTGCGCCGACTGCCACATGCCCTACACCCGCGACGGGGCGATGAAGTACAGCAACCACAACATTCACAGTCCGCTGCTGGACCCCGAGCCGGCCTGCGGACA
This sequence comes from Anaerolineaceae bacterium, assembly GCA_009772985.1. Classification (GTDB taxonomy): domain Bacteria; phylum Chloroflexota; class Anaerolineae; order Anaerolineales; family Villigracilaceae; genus UBA877. The sequence continues at coordinate 74,657 of WOUS01000011.1, read as the reverse complement.
GTGCCACACCGACGTGGACTACGTGACCACCCGCGTGAACGATATCCAGGACCAGGTCTTCCTCGCCAAACAGGCCACCGAGGACGCGCTGGTGGATGCCATCACCGCCATCACCGCCGCCGCGGCGAAACCGGACGCTGACCCTGTCCTGCTCGACGAGGCGCGCACCCTGCACCGCCACGCCCAGTACATGTGGGACTTCGTTTCTGCGGAAAACTCGATGGGCTTCCACAACCCCGAATACGCCCTGTCCATCCTGGCCAACGCGACCAATCTGGCGCGCCAGGCGCAGATGAAAGCCGCCCAGGCCGCGAACGATCCGTCCCTACTGGCGACGGGCGTGTATTACACGATTGACCCGATCCCGACGCCCGTGCCGTAAGAAAAAAACAAAAAACGAAAAACAAAAACCCCGACTCGCAATCTTGCCGAGCCGGGGTTTTCAATCTCCACCGGAAATCAATACTTTACGAAATGCTTTCGCTGGATTTGCAATCCAGCGGGATCGTCGGCGGATTGCAAATCCGCCGTAAGCGTTTGTGGGCTACCGAGCATCGCTAATTCCAAGGTCCTTGCGTCCACTGCTCGAGCAGGGACGGGTCCGCGATGGTGATGCGCCGGTTCTCGGTCCGGATCGCGCCGGAGCGCTCCAGTTCGCGCAGGGAGCGCGCCACCACCTCGCGCACCGTCCCGAGGCGGGCGGCCATCTGGTCCTGCGTCAGGTGGATGCCGCTGACCTCCTCGCCCGGCAACTGGCTGATGAGCCGCGCCAGCCGGTGCGTCACCTGGTAGAACGCCATCTCGCTGACGGCGCGCACCAGCCCGCGCAGGTTCTGCCCCAGGTTGACGATGACCTTCTGGGCAGACTCCGGGCTGGCCTGCACCATGCGGCGCACACTTTCCGCCTCCGCCACCCAGACCCGGCTCGTCTCCAGCGCCTCGGCGTTGACCGGGTTGCCGCTGCCGTCGAAGACCGCCACCTCGTCGAAGGTGTCCTGCTCCTGGCACAGGCGGACGATGTACTGGCGTCCCTGCGGCGAGAGCCGGTAGAGTTTGACGCACCCGCTGTGGACGATGTGCAGCCCGGCGCACGGGTCGCCCTCGAGGAAGAGCGTCTCGCCGCGCTCGAACTCGCGCAGGCTGACGGATTCGGCCACGCGTTGCAACTCTGCTTCGGGAAGGTGGTCGAAGTAGATGTTGGCGTGCAGGGCGCGGATTTTCTCCGCCGGGTCAACTTTGATGGTGCGCATTTTTTGTATGGGCGACCTTTATGGTCGCCCGGTGGGGCGGACCTGCGTGTCCGCCCGGGCAGACACATGGGTCTGCCCCTATGTTGATTATTTACCCAGCACCGCGGCCAGCGGAGCGGGGGCCTGGACCTGCGCCCCGGTCCCGGCGGCACCGGCCTTTTCCACGTCCCGCGCCCACAGGTAGAGACAGGTGTGGTAAGCGGTGGATGTGTACGAGGTCACGACCGTGGCGAGCATGATGAAGATGCCGGCAATAAGTACGCCCAGGCTGATGCCGGAGATCAGGCCGACAGTGTCAAAATTGGTGGCATAGATGATGCCGTATCCCGCGCCGAAGCCGAGGCCGATGCCCAAAGCGCCGAGCAGGAAGCCGATCAGCCCGTTGACGGCTTTCACGCCAACCGTGCTGATGCCCACCAGCAGCAGGTTGTTCTTGATGATGTTCCCGGCGCGTTTCAGGCCGTCTTTCAGGTTGACATCCTCGATGACCATGGCGGGCAGGATGAGGAAGGCAGCCTCGGTCCAGACCGTGTTGAGCAGTCCGGCGAATACGTTGCGGATGCCGCTGTTGCCCTTGCCTTTGATGGCGTTCTTGAGCAGGTTGACCGCCGTCGAGGCCGCGGCCAGGCTCATCAGGTCCAGGAAGTCGCGCTTGACCACCGCCCAGGCCTTGGACATGATTCCGTCGCCTTCGGAGAGATAACCATAGATCAGGTAAACGGTCATGGCCGAGAAGATGTAGCCAACGATGTATTGGATGAAGATCATGATCGCGCCCAGCACGAACATGAGCGCCTTCCCGACCGTGCTGCTTTCGCCGCCGGTCAGGAAGAATGCGCCCACCATCAGCGGGATGAAAATGATGGAGACGATGAACCCGGCGATGAGGGAATAGATGGTTGGCTTGATGAGGTCCTTGTCCTTGAGGGCCATCTGCCAGGCCTGCTTGAGGAACGACCAGCCGCGTGAGAAGGATTGCATAAAAGGCTCCTTGGGAAAAGACTTGGTTGATTATAGCAAACTTGCCGGCTCCACTTCAATTTCGGGAGCATCCAATTACGCCAGAAACCAGCGCTTCCCCAACTCTTTGACCTGCGTGATGAAGTATTGTTTCACCGATTGCCAGGGCAGATCCACCAGCAGTTCCGGCTGGAAATCGCTGTCGGCGTTCTCGAACAGCACTAGGCTTTCGACAGACATCAGGGCGAAATCGCGCATTTGCGGATATTTGCGTTCCCCCGCCGCCAGCAGGTCAGCCAGCGGGATTTGCTGGCAGATTACGTACACATCGTAGAAATCCTTGCGGCTGCCGCGCCCCATCAGTGCGTCCAGTTTCATCAGGCCGAGGTCGAGCAGGGAGGCCAGCCGTATATTCTCGAATTCCAGGGGCGGGTCGAGGAGAGGGTAACCATAACTAAAAAAGCCGACATGGATTCCATCCACGAGGAGGAGCAAATTCCCGTCTACGGATTCAACCACTTGCGCCGCGCGCCCTGAAAACGCGGCGACGATCTCCCGCCGCGTCCGTTCGTGGACTTCGTCGGTCTCCGAGAAAAAATCCAGATCCACCGAGCGGCGATGACCGAGTTGCAATGCCAGCGCGGTGCCGCCCGCCAGGTAAAAACGGCGTATGAAGTCCAGCCGTCCGATCTGTTCGAGCAGGTTTTGCAATTCAGGCGAAACTGTTTCCCGATGTGGGGATTTCAATACGGCCATGCCTGCCGTCTTTCTGCAATCCGGCCAGGGACGGGAATTTCGAACATCACGGCCCAGAGTTGATAACGCCGCCGGGACAGGAGGCGCGCCCCTTCCTGCTCCACCCAGGCGCGGACTCTGTCCACGCCATAAGTTTCAAACAGCCAGCGCACCTCGATGCGGTCGCCGTATGCCAGGATGCGCTCGATAACCAGCGCGGCGTGCTTCTCCACTTCGAGACTGGGGAAAGTGTACTCCTGGAAAAACGGCGCGGCGGTTACGGGGATGGATGGCATGAAACGATTATACAACATCCGCACTCACAGCAGACTTGCCGGGTCCACTTCCACTCTCCACCCATCCAACTTCATCCCCCTCACCAGCGACTCAGGTTCCGGTCCGCGCAGGATGACCTGCCAGCGGTAGAGTCCGGCCAGCCGGGAGAAAAAGCACGGCGTCGGGCCGATGAGCGTGGTCTGCCGCCGGTCGTCTGCGGCCAGCAATTGCGAAATTTTCTGAGCCAGCACCCGCGCCTCGGCCTCGGCTTTGACCGGGTCGAAGTGACGGTACTCCAGCCGCACCAGCCGGCTGAACGGCGGATAACCGAGTTTGCGGCGCTCGTCCAGTTCGCGGGTGTGGAAGCCGTCCACATCGTGCCGGGCGGCGGCCTGGATAACGTAATGCTCGGGCTGGAAGGTTTGCAGCACCACCCGTCCGCCGAGGGCCGAACGGCCGGCGCGGCCCGAGACCTGCGTCAGCAGGCTGAAGGTCCGCTCCGGGGTGAAGGGGTCGGGCAGGTTGAGTCCCACGTCGGCCAGAACAATCCCGACCAGCGTCACCAGCGGCAGGTCGAGTCCCTTTGCCAGCATCTGCGTCCCGACCAGCACGTCGGCGCGGTGGGCGGCGAAGTGGCTCAGGATGATCTCGTGCGAGTCCTTCTGGCGGGTGGTTTCCCAATCCCAGCGCAGCGTGCGCGCGGACGGGAACAGCGCGCCCACCTCGGCCTCCACTTTTTCGCTGCCCAGCCCGTAGGCGCGGATTTGGGTTCCTCCACAAGTTGGGCATGTTTTTGGGAACTGCCGACGGTAACCGCATCTGTGACAAGTCAGCACGTTGGCAGGTTGCACGTTTTCAGGTTCAACGTGCTCACGTGCCAACGGGTCAACGTGCGAACGTTCAGACGGGTCAACGTGTAACGTAAGCGGAGAATCGCACTTCGGACATTTGAGAGTATGCCCGCACTCGCGGCAAAAAACGTAGGTGGCCGTGCCGCGCCGGTTCAGGAACAGGATGGCCTGCTCGCCGCGCTGGAGCACGCCGCCCAGCGCCTCGACCAGCGCCCGGCTGAAAATGCCGCGGCTGCCCGACTTGAGTTCTGCGCGCATGTCCACGATCTGGACGGGCGGCATCTCCGGGTTCACGATCCGTTTGGGAAGCAGGAGCCGGACGCTTCCCCCGGCCTCAGCCTGAACCCGCTGCACGACAGTTGGCGTAGCCGAGCCGATCACGCACACCGCGCCGCACAGACTGGCATATTCCTGCGCGGTCGTGACGGCGTTGTAGAACGGCGGCTCGGACTGGGAATACGACGAGTCGTGGCATTCATCTGCCACGATGAGGCCGACGTTTGGCAGCGGGGCGAACAGCGCCGAGCGCGGACCGATGACGACTTTCAGCAGGCCGAGGCGGGCGCGCCGCCAGGTGTCGTAACGTTCGCCGGGGGAGAGTTTCGAGTGCAGCAGTCCCACCTGGCCAGGGAAGCGGCTCAGGAAGCGGCGCACGGTCTGCGGGGTGATGGCAATCTCCGGGACGAGGATGATGGCTTGTTTCCCGCGCCGGATGGCTTCGGCGGCGGCGCGCAGGTAAATCTCGGTCTTGCCGGAGCCGGTCACGCCATGGAGTAAAAAGGAAGAAGGGAGAAGGGAGAAGGAGTTGTAGATTTGTTCCCACGCTGATTGCTGGTCAGGCGTGAGTTCCACCGCCGGACTGCTCTCTGTTTCTCTACTCTCTATTCTCTCCAATGGGTCACGCCAAATTTCGGTTTCCCGCAGGGTGATGAGTTCGCGTTCCGCCAATTCCTGCAAATCGGACAGGTTGCAGCCGCTCCCGGCGTAGACCCACGACACGTTGACCGCGTCGGGTTCGCGCATCAACAGGCGCAGCGCGGACTGGCGGCGGGTCCGCGTGGCCTCGGTTTTCCCCAACTCCGGCATGGCCGCTTCGGCTACCTGCGGCGGGACAGCCAGTTGCGCCGTCCGCACGAACTTGGGCCGCACACTCGGCGGCGGCAGGATGGACCGGCTCGTCAGCACGCCGCTGCGGACGAGATATTGCGCCGTCTTGCGCCAGTCCACTTTGGCGAAGTGGCGGTCAATTTGCCGGCCGCGCAGGGGACCGCGCTCGGCGAGAAGTTTCAGGAGGCGAGACTGAATGACGGATGATTGTTGATTGAGGATTGACGATTGAGGATTAGCGAGTGAGTAGAGTATGTCGGCTTGCTGCGAGAGGCCCGCCGGCAGCATCAAATCCACCATCGCCGCCAGCGGAGCGAGGAACCGGTCTGCCATCCAGCGCGCCAGTTCGATCTGCGCGCCGGTCAGCGCGGGGAGCGGGTCGAGCAAATCGGCGACGGGCTTCGTCTCGGCCACGGCGGGGACCGGCACGAGGTCCAGCACGACGCCCTGGACGGTTTGTTTGCCGAAGGGTACGGTGACGAGGTGTCCCGCGCCGACGCGTCCCTCCAGTTCGGGCGGGAGGTGGTAGTCGAACTCCCCGGTCAGGTTGGGAACGTTGACGGCAACGCGCACATAAGCAGGCATGGGTTGATTATAAACGGGAAGTTTGTTTACCTGCTCTTCATCACCACCGCTGCGCCGTAGCCGACCACGGACGAAAAGTCCCCGGTCACGTCGCCGGAGGTGGCGTGACGCAGCACGCGCACCGTGTCCGCTCCCAGAGCGCGGGCGGCCCACAGGACGGCGGTCAGCGCGCCCAGCCCGCAGGCCTGGCCCTTGTCCTCGCGTTCGACGCGGAAGCAGTCTTCCGGGGAGAAACGCTCGACAGCGGCCAGCATTTCGCCGTCCAGTGCGTTGGCTTCAGTCTGCGTAAAAAAATGGGACAGGTCGGTGCTGGCGACCAGCAGGGCGTTCCGGCCGCGCAGGGTTTCGGCCAGGGCTTCGCCCAGCGCCTGCGAGGTTTTTGGCGACTGGCTGCGCACCATCACCGGCAGGAGTTTGAAAGCGCCGCTGAAGGCACGTTGCAGGAACGGGAGTTCGATTTCGAGCGAGTGTTCCTGGTCGTAGGCCACCGGCGTCAGCCCGTGACCGAGGCGGGCGGTCAGCGCCGCGTCCAGCGCGGCGAGGGCGGCCTTGTCCACCGGCACGTCGCCGAGCGGGGTGGAGTAGGCGTCGTGGGCGGTCGTCAGCAGCGGTTCGAGATAAGGCTGGTGCATCGGCGAGATGACGGCGGTCAGGTCGAAGGGCCGGCCCCGCGAAGTCCCCGAAGGGGGAGCCAGGCGGCGGATGGTTTCGGCGCGCACGGCCGCAAAGGCGTAGCCGGCCACCGCTCCGGAATAGACGTGACCGGCGTGCGGCGCGATGACGGCGATCAATTCGCCGGGCAGTTCGGGCAGTTCGGCGCGGTCGAGGTACTCGTCCACCGAACGGGCGAGCGCCTGCGGATTGCCCGGGTACCAGGTCCCGGCGATGGGCGAAGGGCGGATGGACGCATGGGTTGCCATATGGCCTCCTCGTCTTTATTGTAGCACTTTGGGCGGGATAAAAAAAGCCGCCGGGATCAATTCCTCGGCGGCTTTGGATCTACTCCTGTTTTTGAGCAGCCTTCCGGCGGAATGCCCGCATGTTTCCCCAGCGGATGAGCAGTGCCGAGGCAATGAGCGCGGCGGCCAGCCCGAGCCAGATGTACGGCCACGAGTTGACGGGTTCGGCGCGCTTGGCCGTGTCTTCCGGCGGCTGAACGGCGCGAGCGCCGGGCCCTTCGACAGTGCTCAGGGCAGGCGCGGCGGTGGATTCCGGCGCCATCAGCGTCTGGGATTCCGGCGTGGGCGTGGCGAAACTGGCGTTTTCCACGGCCAGCGGGGCGGCCGTGGCATCTTCGGCGGGACCGCCTCCGTAGCCGCCTCCACCGCCCATGCCTCCGGGCGCGGCGGCCATCGGGGCGGCTGCGCCGAAGGAGAACTGCCCGAGCAGGTTCGTCCCCAGCGTGCAGACGAAGAACAGCATGGCCGCCGCCGAGGCCCACGAGAATGCCGGTACGAGGCGCGGGACCGGGGGCCGGATGCCCGCCATCTTCGGCGTAAGCGTGAAGTTGCGCGGGGCGCGCCGCTGCGGCGTGCGGCGGAGGACGGCCCGCGCCAGGCGCAGGTTCAACAGCGCGGCGGCCAGTTCCCGGTCCGTTTCGATGCGGGACTCCAGGCGCGCGCGTTCGGCCTGCCGGAGTTGTCCGTCCAGGTGGGCCGAAAGTTGTTCGATGTCGCGGAAGGTCTGGGTCGTCATAGGCCGCTCTCCTCTTCCAGACGGAAGGCGGCGGGCAAAAGTTCCCGGAAGGCTTGCAGGCACTCGCGCAGGCGCAGGCGGGCGCGGGCCAGGCGGCTCTTGATGGTGCCGAGCGGGACACGGGCGGCGCGGGCGACTTCGGAGTAGTCGAGGCCCTGGATGTCGGCCAGCACGACCACGGTCCGGAAATCGGCCGGCAGGGCGTCGAGACAGTGCTGGATGGCGTGTTCGAGTTCCTCGCGTTCGAGTTGTTCCTCCGGCGAGGCAGAGGGATCGGCCAGCCAGCGCGGGGATTCGACTTCCTCGCCGTCCGCGTCGCCCGGTTCGAGCGGCGTGGTGGGACGGCGTTTTTTGCGGCGCAGTTCGTCGTAGCAGGCGTTCGTCACCGTGCGCAGCAGCCAGGCCTTGAATGAACCGCCCCGGTAGGAATTGAGGGCGCGGAAGGCGGAGAGGAAGGCCTCCTGCGTCGCGTCGGCGGCCAGGTCCTCGTCGCCGAGGATGCGCAGGGCGGTGTTGTAGAGCGCGTCCTGGTAGGCGAGCACGAGCCGGTTGAAGGCGTCGAGGTCGCCGTGCTGGGCGTCACGGATGAGGGTCGGTTCGTCCATCCCGGCTATTTTACCCCAGAACCCCTTTCCCCTGCGTCGGGTATAATGGGGCGGCTGTTCCAACTGCTCACTATTCTCTACTCTCTTCTCTCTTCTCTTTCCCCATGATCCATTCCCTGATTTTCGACTTCGACGGCCTCATCCTCGACACCGAGACGCCCGACTACACCGCCTGGCAGGAAATCTACGCCGAGTACGGCTGCTCCATGTCCATCCACGACTGGGGCAGCATCATCGGCGGGACCGGCTTCTCGGACTTCGACGCCGTCTCGGCTCTCGAGAAGCATACCGGCCAGACGCTCGACCACGCCGCCCTGAACGCCCGCTGGCGCAAGCGCGGCGACGAACTCGTTGCCGCCCAGTCCGTCCTGCCCGGCGTGCGCGACTATCTTGACGCCGCCCGCGGCCTCGGCCTGCGTCTCGCCGTCGCCTCCAGTTCCGACCACGCCTGGGTGGACGGGCATCTCAAACGCCTCGGCCTGTGGGATTACTTCGAGGCCGTGCTTTGCTCGGAGGACGTGCGCCGCACCAAACCGGACCCGGAACTGTTCGTCAAAGCCCTGGCCGCCCTCGGCGTCCGCGCCGACGATGCGCTGGTCTTCGAGGATTCTCCCAACGGTGTGAAGGCTGCCAAAGCCGCCGGCATCCGCGTGGTGGCCGTCCCCAACCCGCTGACGGAGCAACTCGCCATCACCGGCGCGGACCTGCTCCTGCCCTCCCTCGCCGCCCTCCCGCTGGCGGACCTGCTCCTGCGCTTCAACCTGACCGTCCGCCAGGAACTGCCCGCCGACATCCCCGGCATCCGGTCCGTGAACCGGAGCGCCTTCCCGCAGGAGGCCGAGGCCAATCTCGTGGACCTGGCCCGCGCGCGCGGCAGCCTGACCCTCTCGCTCGTCGCCACAGACGGGGAGCGCATCCTCGGCCACGTGCTGTTCACGCCGGTCACGCTCGAACCGAATCACAGCGGCCTCCACGGTGTGGGACTGGGACCGGTGGCCGTCCTGCCGGAGATGCAGGGCCGGGGCATCGGGTCGCGGCTGATCGAGTCGGGGCTGGAGATCTGCCAGCGGCGCGGATACGGTTTTGCCGTCCTGCTCGGCAGTCCGCGCTACTACTCCCGTTTTGGGTTCATCCCCGCCGCCGAGTTCGGGCTGGATAACGAGTACGGGGCGGGGGAGGAGTTCCAGGCGCGCGAACTCAAGCCGGGCGCGCTGAAAGGGACGCGGGCGCTGGCGCGCTACCTCCCTGAGTTCAAAGAGGCGGGGTGTTGACGGGCTGCAACCGGATCAGCAAGAGGCCAGCATAAGCGGCTGGCCTCTTTTCTGTTGTGATTCTTGTCTTGTGTGCGCGGTTAGTTGTCTGTGATCGTCAGGGTCGTTTCCCCCTGAATTGGGTAGTTCTCGATCTCGATCACTTTCCCACCCCCGCCGCAGGCTTCGAATTTAAAATCCCATTCGCCGCGTTCGAGAACGAAGAAGAATGTCTCTCCCACCGGGATTCGCTGCTGTTTGTTCAGCATGTTGCGCGAGTATTGGCTCATGTTGCCAGGCCTTACATACAGGCTGCAGATGGCCTTGCTGCTGGAATTCTTGATTTCCAGGTAATCAACTGGAGTGCCAATATTGTACGTAAACTTCGAGTCGGTTTCGACCTTCTCCCCGATTTTCCAGGCAATGATATAACCGTCGCAATCGAGGACTTTGATATCATATGTGCCTGGGGGGATCTCGGTGATAGTGAACTCATCACCCGGTTGGAGTTCCTGCGTGACGAGCGATTGATTCCACTCCGGACGGGTGCTGAGCGTCATGTAGATCTCACACAGCGAGAACTCGGAAGAGTTTTGGAAAAGAATGTTTGCATTCCCTGCTGGAACCTGGCCTCCGCCTGGGTCTTGTCCACCGCTACCGCCCGGCTGTGCTGGCGCTTGTGGCTCATCCGTTGCCGCGCTGTCTCCTCCGCCGCAAGCCGCGCCAACGAACAATAAGATGGCGCAAATCGCGATGATGGTCCCTGCCCGTAGGACTTTTTTCATGGTGACTCTCCTTTGTGTTTGGTATTAAATGAATAGGGTGTGGATGGGATGTGTGTTTCTTGGAAAAAAGTTTAGCAAATTCGGAATGGGTTTTCCATGCCCCGATGGTCATGGCAGGTGAAGCCCACTCTTTTTCCTGCTTGAAATTCCTCTGGGAATTGCTACAATAGCAGTACCGAAAGGAGGACGAAATGAAAAAACTTCTCATCGCTTTTCTGCTCATTGCTGTTGCCGCGCTGGCCGCCTGCGGAGGTGAATCGACCCCGGTCGTTACCGGCCCGCAGGACGCAAGCGGCGCGCCGGCGGGAGACGCCAACCCTCCCGCCGATAATTCCTCGGCCGGTCCCGCCGCCCTGCCCGCGGACCCGCAGGCGGTCACCTTCCAGGCTGCCGACGGCCAGGAACTGCACGGCTACTACTACCCGGCCGCCGTCAACCCGGCCCCGCTGGTGGTGCTGATGCACTGGGTGAGAGGCGACATGAGCGATTGGTACGAGATCGCTCTCTGGCTGCAGAACCGCGGCCAGGCCAACCCGTTCACCAATCCCTCGGTCTACCTCCCCAACGAACTCTGGTGGGAGCCATCCTGGTTCCCGCCTGTGCCGGAGGGACAATCGTACGGAGTGTTCATCTTCTCCTTCCGCGGCTGTGCGCCGTACAAGGCAGGCTGCGCGGGCTGGACGCCCGACATCTGGCTGCTCGACGCCCAGGCCGCCATGCAGACCGCCGTCACGCTGGAAGGCGTGGACCCCCCGGCCAAAATCGTCGCCATTGGCTCCAGTGTTGGTGCGGACGGCGCTCCCGATGCCTGCGCCTGGTTGAACGGGCAGACGCCCGGCGCCTGCCAGGGCGCCCTCTCGCTCTCGCCGGGCAGTTACATGGGCATCGCCTATCCCGTTGTGGTCCAGCAACTTGGTGCGAGCCAGCCCCCGGTCGCGGCCTGGTGCGTGGCCGATGAGACCGAGTTCGGCATTTGCGAGTCGGCTGAAATTTCCGGCAACCCGGCCTACCGTGACTTCCTGATCCCAACCGGCCAGCACGGCAACATGCTGCTCCGCCCGAACCTCACCCCTCTGCCCATGCAGATCATCCTCGACTTCCTGGCCGAAACAGTCGGCCCGTAACCAAAACCCTCCCGCAGGCGAACCCTGCGGGAGGATGCTGAATCGGAAAATGCGATCTTTCTCCTGCCCCGCGCTTCTCCTCGCGCTCCTGGCCTTGTTGCTGGCCTCCTGCATTCCCGGCCCGACGCTTTCCACGCCTGAGCCCGATCCCGTTATTTCGGCCTCTCCCGTTTCTCCAACGTTTCCCCCGTCCCCCGCGCCGACCGCCACGCCGCGCCCGCTCGTGGTCCGCTTTGCCGTCATCGGGGACTATGGCTGGGGCGGCGCGGCCGAAGCGGACGTGGCCGCCCTCGTCCACGGCTGGCAGCCGGACATCGTCATCACCGTGGGCGACAACAACTATCCCTCCGGCTCGGCGTCCACGATTGACGACCACATCGGGCAGTATTACCACGACTACATTTTCCCGTACTCCGGCGCGTACGGCCCCGGCGCGGACGTGAACCGTTTCTTCCCATCCCCCGGCAACCACGACTGGGTCGCGGACGGGGCGCAGCCGTATCTCGACTATTTCACCCTGCCCGGCAACGAACGCTACTACGACTTTGTCTGGGGTCCCGTCCACTTCTTTGCCATTGACAGCGACGACCGCGAACCGGACGGGGTGGGCCGGTCCTCGGTCCAGGCCGCGTGGCTGGAAGCGGGGCTGGCCGCCTCGACCAGCGTGTGGAACGTCGTCTACTTCCACCACCCGCCGTACTCGTCCGGTTATCATGGCTCCACCGACTGGATGCGCTGGCCGTTCGCCGCCTGGGGCGCGGACGCGGTCCTGTCGGGCCACGACCACACCTACGAGCGCCTGCTCGTGGACGGCAAACCCGTCGCCGCCATCGGCCGCGGACTGGTGATCCTGCTCGGCATCGGGGAGGGGGATACCGAGGAACAGGCGCGTTTCCTGGCCGAGAAAACCGCCGGACTGCGCATCTTCGAGGACTCCGAAAGCAAGTTCAACCTGTCCCTGCTGGACGTGAAAGGCGAGGCGCTGGTTGTCTCACAGTTCACGCTCTACGGCGACGCGCGCAAGGGACGGCGTCCGTCCTTTTCGGAGGCGGCGCGGCCCGAAGTCGCCGCCCCGCTGGTGGAGAAGTTCTGCGACTTCCTGCGCGCCCAGGGCGTGCCGACCCAGACCGGAGTTTTCGCCGCGCACATGCTGGTGGAAATTGCGAACGATGGGCCGGTCACAATTTGGCTGGAAAAATGAACTCCCTCGTCCCCAGAAAAGTTGAATAGCAATTTCCTTCCCCGCCCGCCGAGGCGGAGGGATCTCTTTGCATATCGCGTCACTTAAAAACCGGCCGCGAGGCAAGGCCAGTTTGCTCATCATCGGGCTGTGTTCTATTATTTTTCTCTTCCTCCCTCGCGAAGCACCCCCTTGGGGGTTCACGCCGAGGTTAATCGGTGGGCAGCATTTTGCAATGTTACATTATTTAGACAGAAAATCGACCGTTGCGTCTTCCTCGGCAACTGGTGCTGCATGATACCAATATAAGCCATCAACTATTCGTATCTTCCAGCAGTAACTGCAACCTTCCAAAAGTGTGTATGACTTCTCGTTTTTCCAAATGTCGGATCCCTCTCGAAAAACTATAAAACCCCGAAATGACCCACCTAAACCAAATTTTTCAATAAGAATATACTCGTCAAGTACAAACACATCGCCAACATCTGCTCTCAATATTGAAGGCGGTATTTTATTTCTCGGAAATTGATCATATTGATTAAGAACTCTTTGTGGGCTATCGCTAAATATTGTATTTGACCCATATTCATCTAAAACTTCTCTGGCATCATTTCGAAACTGTTCAGGGTTAGCGTTATGTATAGAAAGCAAAGCACCTAAAGTCGTAAAATGCCCAGTGGGAATTAGACCTATAAAGATAAAGAAAACCACCACAAGAAATGCTGACACTTTGCGCTTTCGGATTAAATTTATGGTGATGATAATGATTGTGCAACTTACTATGAGTATGTAGCGAAACGGTTCTACGAAAAAGAGAAATAAGTCGGAAAATTTTCCAGAATACCCACTGTAAAAAGGTATCGCAATTCTGAGAATCGTAAGTATGGCTATTCCAGTAAGCATTAACGCCAATTTATGATTCTTTATGTAACCCATCATGAATTCCTTTTCGATGCGTTTGGTAATTGTACTGCTGCCCAGCTATATTTTGAGCCGCCGCTTGGCAGCCTAACTGCTTATGGACGGCGCAAAAAGAGAACTCGAACACGTTTATTATAGACACCATGACGGATTCGAGTCAAGCGAATTTGGAACTCACCCAGGCCAGTTATAATCGAACACATGGAACCACGCCAACGCGCCCTCGCTCAAGCATTCGAGTCCCACTTCAACGCAAAGCCATCCTTCCTCGTCCGCGCGCCGGGACGGGTGAATCTCATCGGCGAACACACCGACTACAACGAGGGCTACGTCCTGCCGATGGCAATTGACCGCGCCGTGCGCATCGCTCTGCGCCCGCGCCTCGACCGGCGCATGATCGTCCACTCGCTCGAATACAACCAAACCGTTGAGTTCCAACTCGATGACCTGCAAAAAAACAAAGGCTGGGCGGAATACGTCAAAGGCGCGGCCTGGGCCATGCAGCAGGCCGGCTGGACTCTCTCCGGCTGGGACGGCGTGATGACCGGCGACATCCCGCGCGGCGCGGGACTGTCCTCGTCCTCCGCGGTGACGGTGGCCGCGATCCTGGCTTTCGCGGCGGCCTCGGACCGTGAACCGGACCCCGTCCGAGCGGCGCTGCTCGGGCACCAGGCCGAAGACGGCTGGGTCGGCGTCCACGGCGGGATTATGGACCAGATGGTTTCCCTGCTCGCCCGCGCCGGCCACGCCCTGTTCCTCGACTGCCGCACGCTGGAATATCAGCACATCCCGCTCCCGGAGGGGATGGTTGTGGCCGTGCTGGATACGTCCACGCGGCGCGGGCTGGTGGACTCGGCCTACAACGAGCGCCGCCGCCAGTGCGACGCGGCGGCGAAAGCGCTCGGGGTGCGCGCCCTGCGCGACGTGGACGAGGCAGGCTTCCGGTCCCGCGCCGACCGGCTGGACGAGGCCACCCGCCGCCGCGCCCGCCACGTCATCACCGAAAACGGGCGCGTCCTGCAAGCCGTCGAAGCCATGCGCGGCGGCGACGCGGCCGCCCTCGGCCTCCTGCTGGACGCCAGTCATGCCAGCCTGCGCGACGATTTCGAGGTCTCCAGCGCGGCGCTGAATGCCGTCGTCGAAATCGCCCGCCGCCAGCCCGGATGCCACGGGGCGCGCCTGACCGGGGCCGGGTTCGCCGGGTGCGCGGTTGCCCTGGTGGAGCGGGAGAGGGGTCCGGAATTCACCGCCGCCGTCGCAAAAGAATATGAACAGGCCGCCGGGATGAAGCCAGCCATATCCCTGACGGAGGCCGCCGCCGGAGCGGGAATCGCCCGCTTGACGGGTTAGAAAGGTTGTGCTAGTATCACCCCGAAGTCCAAATGAAATGAACCTGGAGGAAAGAATGTCCAAGAAGTTGTATTTGATCCTGGCGCTCACGCTGATTGCTGCCGTCATCCTTCCGGCCTGCGAACGTTCCGCATCCTCGTCGCCTGCGGCCACGCCGACCACGGGCGTTGTCGGCACGCCGCAAAATACCGGCGGAGGCGCGACCCAGGACCCGGAAGGGATGGCCAACACGTTCGCCACCTGGACCGCCCAGGCTGCCAGCGGCACAGTGGCTGCGCCCCCCACGCCCACCGGTTCTCCGGCTCCGGGCGGCACGGCCGTCACTCCGCTTGCCAGCGCGACGCCCACCGGGCTTGTCCCGCCGACCGGCGCGTCCACCACTCCCGTGTTCGTGACTCCCGTGGCCACCGCGACGCGGCCCGCCTCTTACACCCTGAAAGCCGGCGAATATCCCTACTGCATCGCCCGCCGCTTCAACGTCAACCCGAACGAACTGCTTACGCTCAACGGGCTGACTGATGGTCTGCTCTACCAACCCGGTCTGATACTGAAGATTCCGCAGACGGGCAATCCTTGGCCCTCGACTTATCCACGCGCCCTGCGCCCGCATCCCACCACCTACGTGGTGAAAATAGATGACACTATCTACAAGATCGGCTGCTATTTCGGGGACGTGAACCCGCTCGACATCGCGACGGTCAACCGCCTGGTCTCCCCCTACACGCTGACGGTCGGGCTGAGCATCAGCATCCCGTAATCCACACGGACGCCTTTCCACCCAGGCGGAGGGACTCTTCGCCTGGGTATTTATTTCGGAGGCCTGCCATGGCTTATGAAGTGTTGAAATCCGAGATCATCTATCCGGGGCGCGCCTTCACCATCCGCCGCGACCACTTGCGCATGCCAGACGGCCACGAGACGAAGTTCGACATCGTGGAACACGGCGGTTCGGTCATCATCGTACCGCTGGATGCGGAGGGGAACCTGCTCTTCGTCCGCCAGTACCGGCACGCGGCGGGGCTGGACCTGCTGGAGCTGCCGGCCGGGGTGCTCGAGCCGGGGGAGGAGCCGGAGGCCTGCGCGGCGCGCGAGATCCGGGAGGAGACGGGGATGGCGGCCGGAAAGATGGACTACCTGGGTGGATTCTTCCTCGCCCCGGGCTATTCGACCGAATACATGCACGTCTACCTGGCGACCGACCTGCGCGCCGACCCGCTCGAGGCCGACGCGGATGAATTCCTTTCGCTGGAGCGCATCCCGCTGGCCGAGGCGCTGGCCCTGGCCGCCGGGGGAAAAATCCCCGACGCCAAGTCGCTGGCGGCCTTCTGCCTGGCAGGGCCGCGCCTGGATGGTCTGAAATAGCGTCCGAACGCCCTCCCGGAGCCTTCGGAAGGGCGTGTTTTATTATGACAAGTCGCGGGGGGTTTTCGTGTGTTAAATAACTATCGAAAGCCCGAAGCGGGGAATAAACTTGCCAGTTGGTTAATCTTCGATATTCACAGAGCCGCGGCTCTGTCATCAGAAGGAGAAAATCATGGAAAGAAAGATGGTTACGATTGATGGGAACGAGGCCGCCGCCTCGACCGCCCATCGCATCAACGAGATTTGCGCAATCTACCCGATCACGCCGTCCTCCAACATGGGCGAATTTGCCGACGACTGGTCGGCGATTGGGAAGAAGAACATCTGGGGCACGGTGCCGCTGGTAATCGAGATGCAGTCGGAAGGCGGCGCGGCGGGAGCAGTGCACGGAGCGCTCCAGACCGGCGCGCTGACCACCACGTTCACCGCCAGCCAGGGCCTGCTGTTGATGATCCCCAACATGTACAAGATCGCCGGCGAACTGACCAGCACGGTCTTCCACGTCTCGGCCCGCACCCTGGCGACACACGCGCTCTCGATCTTCGGCGACCATTCCGACGTGATGGCCGTGCGCCAGACCGGGTGGGGAATGCTGGCCTCCGGCTCGGTGCAGGAAGCGCACGACTTTGCCTGCATTGCCCAGGCCGCCGCGCTGGAGGCGCGCATCCCGTTCGTGCACTTCTTCGACGGGTTCCGCACCTCGCACGAGGTTTCCAAGATCGAACAATTGAGCGACGACGACCTGCGGCACATGATTGACGATGAACTCGTCCGCGCCCACCGCGCCCGCGCCCTTTCGCCGGAACACCCGGTGCTGCGCGGCACGGCCCAGAACCCGGATACGTTCTTCCAGGCGCGCGAGACCATCAACCCGTTCTATACCAAAATTCCCGGCATCGTCCAGAAAGCCATGGACAAGTTCGGCAAACTGACCGGCCGCCAGTACCATCTCTACGATTACATCGGCGCGCCGGATGCCGAGCGCGTGGTCATCATCATGGCCTCCGGCGGCGAGACCGCCGAAGCGACCGTCCGCCACCTGGTGGAAAAGGGCGAGAAGATCGGCGTGGTGCGCGTCCGCCTGTACCGGCCGTTCGCGGCGGAGCAGTTCCTCAAATCCATGCCGAAGACTGTCAAATCCATCGCCGTGCTGGACCGCACCAAGGAACCGGGCGCGGGCGGCGAACCGCTCTACCAGGATGTGGTCAACGCCCTGTTCGAGAACAACCAAAAAGACATGCGGGTCATCGGCGGGCGCTACGGCTTGTCTTCCAAGGAATTCACCCCGGCCATGGTCAAGGCCGTCTTCGATGAAATGAAAAAGGCCGAACCCAAGAACCATTTCGTGGTCGGCATCAACGACGACGTGACCGGCACCAGCCTGGACTACGATCCGCACTTCTCGGTCGAGCATCCCGAAACCGTGCGCTGCCTGTTCTTCGGTCTCGGCTCGGACGGCACCGTGGGCGCCAATAAGAACTCGATCAAGATCATCGGCGAAGAGACCGACAACTACGCCCAGGGATATTTCTTTTACGACTCGAAGAAGGCCGGCACGCTCACGACCTCGCACCTGCGCTTCGGTCCCAAGCCGCTGCAGGCGCCGTACCTGATCACCGTCAACACCGCCAACTTCGTGGCCTGCCACCAGTTCACCTTCCTGGAACGCTTCGACCTGCTCAAGTACGCCCAGCCGGGCGCGGTCTTCCTGGTGAACAGCATCTACGGGCCGGAGGATGTTTGGGACCAATTGCCGCGCGAGGTGCAGAAGGACATCATCGAGAAGAAACTCAGGTTCTACACCATCAACGCCTACGATGTGGCCGAAAAGACCGGCATGGGCAGCCGGGTCAACACCATCATGCAGACCTGCTTTTTCGCCATCTCCGGCATCCTGCCGAGCGATGAAGCCATCGCCCAGATCAAGAAGGCCATCAAGAAAACCTACGGCAAGCGCGGCGAGGCCGTCGTGAAGCAAAACTTCGCCGCCGTGGACCAGACCCTGGCGCACCTGCACGAGGTCAAGGTGCCGGGAACGGTCACCAGCAAACTGGCGCGCCGGCTCCCGGTCCCGGAGGCTGCGCCTGAGTTCGTCAGGAAGGTGCTCGGGCCGATGATCGCCTTCGAGGGCGACTCGCTCCCCGTCTCGGCCATGCCCGTGGACGGCACCTTCCCGACCGGCACGACCAAATGGGAGAAGCGCAACATCGCCCTGGAGATCCCGGTCTGGGAATCGGACCTGTGCATCCAGTGCGGCAAGTGCGTCTTCGTCTGCCCGCACGCGGTCATCCGGCACAAAGTCTACGATAAGAAATTCCTCGAGCAGACCCCGGCGACCTTCAAGCACATGGACTCCAAGTTCAAGGAATTCCCCGGCATGGCCTACACCGTCCAGGTGGCGCCGGAGGACTGCACCGGCTGCACGCTGTGCGTGGAAGCCTGCCCGGCCAAGGACAAGACCAACCCGGCGCGCAAAGCCATCAACATGGCGCCCCAGCCCGCCCTGCGCGAGAGCGAAGCCGTCAACTGGGAATTCTTCCTCGGCCTGCCTGAGGTGGACCGCACCGCCATCAGCGTCGGCACGATCAAGAACTCGCAGCTGCTCGAACCGCTGTTCGAGTTCTCCGGCGCCTGCGCCGGCTGCGGCGAGACGCCCTACGTCAAACTCCTGTCGCAACTGTTCGGCGACCGCGCCATTGTCGCCAACGCCACCGGCTGTTCATCCATCTACGGCGGCAACCTGCCGACCACGCCCTGGACCGTCAACAAGGAAGGACGCGGCCCGGCCTGGTCCAACTCGCTGTTCGAGGATAACGCCGAATTCGGCCTGGGCTTCCGCCTGACGCTGGACAAGCAACTCGAATACGCCCGCGACCTCCTGCCTGCCTTTGCAGCGGAGCTGGGCGCGGACCTGATGGACGGCCTGCTCAAAGCCGACCAGACCAGCGACCTGGGCATCAAACAGCAGCGTGAGCGCGTGGACGCCCTGAAACAGAAACTTGCCAAATCGAAGAACCCGCAGGCCAAGAACCTGCTGGCCGTGGCCGACAGCCTGGTCAAGAAATCCGTCTGGATCGTCGGCGGGGACGGCTGGGCCTACGATATCGGTTACGGCGGCCTGGACCACGTGCTCTCGACCGGCCGCGACGTCAACCTGCTGGTGCTCGACACCGAAGTCTACTCGAACACCGGCGGGCAGGCCTCCAAGTCCACGCCGCGCGGCGCGGTGGCGCGTTTCGCCGCCCAGGGTAAGGGTCTCTCCAAGAAAGACCTCGGCCTGATGGCAATCGCCTACGGCTCCGTGTACGTGGCGCGCGTCGCCATGGGCTACAGCGACCAGCACACCCTGAAATCCTTCCTGGAAGCCGAATCCTTCCCCGGCCCGTCCATCATCATCGCCTACAGCCACTGCATCGCCCACGGCATTGATATGGCCAGGGGCCTCGACCAGCAGAAACTGGCCGTCCAGTCGGGCCTGTGGCCGCTCTACCGCTACGACCCGCGCCTAGCGGAGGCGAACAAGAATCCGCTCCAGGTAGACTGCAAGGAACCCACCATCCCGGTGGAACAATACATGTACAACGAGACCCGCTTCCGCATGTTAACCCAGAGCGACGAAGCGCGCGCCGAGGCGCTCCTCAAACTCTCCCGCGAGGACGCCAAATCCCGCTGGAATTTCTACTCCCAGCTGGCCGCCATGCACTACGGCGAGACTCCGGAGCAGAAATAACTGCGATAAAATGGGACAGGGCGCACGCCCTGTCCCATTTTTTGATTAAGGAGAAACCATGGCCGACCTGTCCACCACTTATCTCGGTTTGGGACTCAAGAATCCGCTGGTTGCATCCGCCTCCCCGCTCTCGGAAAAAGTGGAGGCGGTCCAGCAGCTGGAAGAGGCAGGCATCTCCGCCGTGGTGATGTACTCCCTCTTCGAGGAGCAAATCATCCACGAAAGCCTGGAACTGGACCATTACCTCTTCTACGGCTCCGAGTCCTCGGCAGAAGTTAATTCCTATTACCCGCAAACCGGGAAATACACCCTCAAAGCCGAAGCGTATATCGAAAAACTCAGCCGGCTCAAGAAAGCCGTTCACATCCCCATCATCGGCAGCCTGAACGGCGTCTCGACCGGCGGCTGGATCAAATACGCCCGGAAGATCGAAGAAGCCGGCGCGGACGCCCTGGAACTCAATCTCTACTACCTGTCCACCGACCCGGACCTGACCGCCGCCCGGATCGAGGACAACTACGTAACGCTGGTGGGCAACGTCCGCAAGAGCATCAGCATCCCCATCGCGGTCAAACTCAGCCCGTTCTTCACCTCCCTCCCGAACATGGCCCGCCGCCTCGTGGAAGCGGGTGCAAACGGCCTGGTGCTCTTCAACCGCTTCTACCAGCCCGACCTCGACCTGGAAAACCTGGAGGTCCTGCCCCGCCTCACGCTGAGCACATCCATGGAACTGCTGCTACCCCTGCGCTGGACCGCCATCCTCCACGGCCGCGTCCCGGCGGACTTTGCCATCACGACCGGCATCCACACGACCGAGGATGTGGTCAAGGCGATCATGGCGGGCGCGAGCGCGGTCATGCTCGCGTCGCTCCTGCTCGAAAAAGGCCCCGGCTGCATCCCCGGCCTCCTGACAGGCCTGGAAGAATGGATGACTGCCCGCGAATACGAATCCGTCGCGCAGATGAAGGGCAGCCTGAGCCAGAGATCGGTCAAGGAAACGGCCGCCTTCGAACGGGCCAATTACATGAAAGTGCTGAGCTCCTTCAAGTCTCTCCCCTGACCGGAATCATCAGCCCCTGCCATTTGACAGGGGCTGTGAATATCCATGAGTGCGTCACGGGACTATTATTCAATGGCTTCAGGCTCGCCGCTGGATTTCTTCTGGCGATAGGTGATCCGGCCGCGGCTTAGATCGTAGGGCGACATCTCCACCTTGACCCGGTCCCCCAGCAGGATGCGGATGTAGTACTTGCGCATCTTGCCGGAAAGATAGGCAAGAATCTGGTGATCGTTATCGAGCCGGACCCGGAACTGGGTACCGGGTAGCGCTTCGATCACCGTCCCCTCGACCTGGATCTTGTCCTCGTTTGACATAAACAGCCTCCTGTCCCGTACGCCGCCGGGGCGGTCCCGGTTTACTCGTCGTACTTATACTGGCGCCGCTTAATCCGGCGAATAGCCTTCTTTTTTTCCATGCGGCGCTGTTCACTCTTTGAGACAAACCAGCGCTTGCGGCGCACGGTGCTCAAGACCCCGCTGCGCACGACCTTCTTGCGAAAACGTTTGAGCAGGGAGTCTTGAGATTCATTGTTGCGTAAATTTACAGATGCCAACCTAATCACCTCCTTCCATGGAGGAATAAAAAATCGGCTTGTCACAGACACAGCCGAGGACGCGGAAAACCCGGATGAACCTTGAGGACATCATCGAGAATTAGCGCTGCACACACTCCTTGACTGCCATGCTGATAGATAATCAGGCAATCTCGCTGGGGCTGGCCTGTGAACGACGGGATTATACTATACAAGATAACGGGTGGGAAGAGAAAAGAAAAAGCCTCTTGGCAACGACCTACTCTCCCAGGCAGTTACCCGCCAAGTACCATCGGCGCTGACGAGCTTAACTTCCGGGTTCGGGATGGGACCGGGTGTACCCTCGTCGCTCAAATCACCAAGAGACTCATTCACCAGTTTTTCACTGAACAGTAACTGAAGGATGTCGAAAAGTATCAAGTTCTCCGCACCACGCAAATCAGCCCTCGACCATTAGTACGGCTTAGCTCAACGCATTGCTGCGCTTACACATGCCGCCTATTAAGCAGGTAGTCTACCTGCGGTCTTACTCCATATAGGATACAGGGATCTAATCTTAGGGCGAGTTTCCCACTTAGATGCTTTCAGCGGTTATCTCTGCCAGACGTAGCTACCCAGCGATGCCGTTGGCACGACAACTGGCACACCAGAGGTCTGTCCACTCCGGTCCTCTCGTACTAGGAGCAGCTCCCTTCAAATCCCTTACGCCCACAGCGGATAGAGACCGACCTGTCTCACGACGGTCTGAACCCAGCTCGCGTACCGCTTTAACGGGCGAACAGCCCGACCCTTGGGACCTTGTCCAGCCCCAGGATGCGATGAGCCGACATCGAGGTGCCGAGCGAGATCGTCGATGTGAACTCTTGGATCTCACCAGCCTGTTATCCCCGGGGTAGCTTTTATCCGGTAGCCACGGCCCTTCCACACAGATCCGTGGGATCACTAAGCCCGACTTTCGTCTCTGCTCGACGCGTTGGTCTTGCAGTCAAGCTCCCTTATGCCTTTACACTCTTAGGGTGGTTTCCATTCACCCTGAGGGAACCTTTGGGCGCCTCCGTTACCTTTTAGGAGGCGACCGCCCCAGTCAAACTGCCCACCTGGCACGGTCCCTCAGCCGGATGACGGTCTGAGGTTAGGGTCTAAATGTAGTCAGGGTGGTATTTCACCGATGGCTCCACCGACGCTAGCGCGCCAGCTTCAAAGCCTCCCACCTATGCTACACAAACCACATCCAAACTCAATGCCAGGATACAGTAAAGCTCCACGGGGTCTTTTTGTCCTGCTGCGGGTAGGCCGCATCTTCACAGCCATTTCAATTTCACCGGGTCCCTCGTTGAGACACTACTCTAGTTGTTACGCGGTTCGTGCGGGTCGGAACTTACCCGACAAGGAATTTCGCTACCTTAGGACCGTTATAGTTACGGCCGCCGTTCACCGGGGCTTCAGTTCAAAGCTTCGGCTTGCGCCTAACCTCTCCCTTTAACCTTCCGGCACTGGGCACGCGTCAGCCCCTATACATCGCCTTACGGCTTAGCAGAGACCTGTGGTTTTGTTAACCAGTCACTAGAGCCATTTCTCTGCGACCCTCCAGCGCATACACGCCAAAGGGTACCCCTTCTCCCGAAGTTACGGGGTCAAATTGCCTAGTTCCTTAACGAGGGTTCTCCCGTTCGCCTTGGTATACTCTACCCATCTACCAGTGTCGGATTGCGGTACGGGCATCTGGAACTCAACGCTTAGAGGCTTTTCTCGGCAGCAAGGCTTAACCACTTATGCCTCAAGGGCTCGCCCACGCTTCAGCTCAGTCGGC
Organism: Anaerolineaceae bacterium; assembly: GCA_009772985.1. Lineage (GTDB taxonomy): Bacteria > Chloroflexota > Anaerolineae > Anaerolineales > Villigracilaceae > UBA877. Next base: position 51,489 of record WOUS01000011.1, on the reverse strand, counting down.
GGATTTTCCTGCCAACCTCAACGCCTAGACGTTTAGAACCTGCACAACCAATCGCAGGCTGGCCTACCTCGCTGCGTCCCCTCATCGCTCCTTCCAGACGGTTCCGGAATGTTGACCGGATGTCCATCACCTACGCCTCTCGGCCTCGGCTAAGGACCCGACTAACCCGACGCGGAATGACCTGGCGTCGGAAACCTTAGATTTACGGCGAACACGGTTCTCACGTGTTTGTACGCTACTCATGCCTGCATTCTCACTTCCGCCCGCTCCAGCCGTCCTTACGGTCGACCTTCACTGCCGGCGGAACGCTCCCCTACTGCCCCGTCTTGCGACGAGACCCATGGCTTCGGTGCTACGCTTAGCCCCGTTAAGTTTTCCGCGCAAGGCCACTAGACCAGTGAGCTATTACGCACTCTTTAAAGGATGGCTGCTTCTGAGCCAACCTCCTGGTTGTTCCAGTAACCTCACCTCGTTTCCCACTTAGCGTAGACTTGAGGACCTTAGCCGATGATCTGGGCTGTTTCCCTTTCGACCCCGAAACTCATCTCCCGGAGTCCGACTGCCATGCTCTGGAGTAACGGCATTCAGAGTTTGGTTGAGTTCGATAAGCGGTAAGCCCTCTAGCTCATCCAGTGCTTTACCTCCGTTACTAAACGCATGACGCTAGTCCAAAAACTATTTCGGGGAGAACCAGCTATCTCCGAGTTCGTTTGGCATATCACCTCTACCCACAGCTCATCCCATAATTTTGCAACATTAATAGGTTCGGGCCTCCACGAGCGTTTAGACTCGCTTCACCCTGGCCATGGGTAGCTCACCCGGTTTCGGGCCTAATCCCAACGACTATACGCCTTATTCAGACTCGCTTTCGCTACGGCTTCGGGTGTCACTCCCTTAACCTCGCCGCTGAGATTAACTCGCAGGCTCATTCTCCAAGAGGCACGCCGTCAGGCATAGCGCCGCGCACAAGATTTCTCTATAGCACCGACACGCCATTAGCCCTTCGACTGTTTGTAGGCTTACGGTTTCAGGTTCTATTTCACTCCCCTAACAGGGGGACTTTTCACCTTTCCCTCACGGTACTTGTTCACTATCGGTCGCCAAATGTATTTAGCCTTGGAGAGTGGACTCCCCGGATTCCTGCCGTATTAGCGTGCACGGCAGTACTCAGGTATCTGGTGGAAGTCGGTCAATTTTCGCATACAGGGCTATCACCTTCTTTGGCAGGCTGTCCCACACCTTTCTGCTAACTGACCGATTTGTAACTCCCATATACCAGACCCTACAACCCCGTCCCTGCAAGCAAGGGCGGTTTAGGCTGTTCCCCGTTCGCTCGCCACTACTGGGGGAATGGTTTCTTTTCCTCCGGGTACTTAGATGTTTCAGTTCCCCGGGTGCCCTTCTCCTGGTCTATGTGTTCAACCGGGAGATGCTGCGGGTTCGCCGCAGCGGGTTTCCCCATTCGGAAATCCTCGGATCAACGCCTGTACACGGCTTCCCGAGGCTTATCGCAGTGTCCCACGTCCTTCGTCGGCATTTGGCGCCAAGGCATTCACCGTAAGCCCTTAGTAGCTTCTCCACGTGATGCGGAGAAATTGATACTTTTCGGCCTACATCATACAAATCAGTTACTATTCAGTTGTCAAGGTTCTATTTCGCCGTTGACCGGCGAGCGGTGTCCTCCACTTTCGTCAAGAACACGGCTCAACGTTCAACTTCCTTCGACAAGGCGACCCGGCTCACCGCCGGGCCGCAAACTAACCCATGCGTTTCGAGCCAACATTTTCAACCGGATTGCAGAGTCGCCAACTTCAAATCCTTCATACATCCTTTCAAGCACAGCCCAGTGGAGATGACGGGATTCGAACCCGTGGCCTTCGCCTTGCAAAGGCGCTGCTCTCCCGCTGAGCTACATCCCCGAGCACTGCCTGAGATGTCAGGTGGGCCTGACTGGACTCGAACCAGTGACCCCAGTCTTATCAGGACTGTGCTCTAACCAACTGAGCTACAGGCCCGCCCAGGCCAGGCCTTAGCAACTGAGAAGTGATAGGAAATTCGCACTGTCGACTTTCACCCACCGCGGATGAAAGATTTTGTTCGAGCGCCGGTCCGCCGTGAGTGCAAGACCATTGCTCAGTTCTCTAGAAAGGAGGTGATCCAGGCGCACCTTCCGGTACACCTACCTTGTTACGACTTCGTCCCAGTCACCGACCCCACCTTCGACGGCGCCCTCCTTGCGGTTAGGCTACCGGCTTCAGGTGTTGCCAGCTCCCATGACGTGACGGGCGGTGTGTACAAACCCCGGGAACGTATTCAACGCACTATAGCTGACGCGCGTTTACTAGCAACTCCGACTTCACGCAGGCGGGTTGCAGCCTGCGATCTGAACTGAGGCCGGCTTTGGGGATTGGCTCTACCTCGCGGCTTAGCGACCCATTGTACCGGCCATTGTAGCGTGTGTGTAGCCCCAGATATAAAGGCCATGCTGACTTGACGTCATCCCCACCTTCCTCCGGCTTGATACCGGCGGTCCCGTATGACACATGTAACATACAGCGAGGGTTGCGCTCGTTAGCGGACTTAACCGAACATCTCACGACACGAGCTGACGACAGCCATGCAACACCTGTGAAGGCTCCCTTGCGGGTCGGTCTGCTTTCGCTTCCCTACCACCAACATGTCAAACCTGGGTAAGGTTCTTCGTGTAACATCGAATTAAACCACACGCTCCGCTGCTTGTGCGGGGTCCCGTCAATTCCTTTGAGTTTTAACCTTGCGGCCGTAGTCCCCAGGCGGTGAACTTATCGCGTTAGCTTCGGCACCGATGGTTTTTACACCACCGACGCCAAGTTCACATCGTTTACAGCTAGGACTACCGGGGTCTCTAATCCCGTTTGCTACCCTAGCTTTCGCGTCTGAGCGTCAGAAATGGTCCAGGAGGCCGCTTTCGCCACTGGTGTTCCTCCCGATATCTACGCATTTCACCACTACACCGGGAATTCCACCTCCCTCTACCACTCTCAAGTCCGGTAGTATTGAACGACCTCTCCCAGTTGAGCCAGGAGCTTTCACATCCAACTTGCCGAACCGCCTGCACGCGCTTTACGCCCAGTAAATCCGGATAACGCTTGCCTCCTACGTTTTACCGCGGCTGCTGGCACGTAGTTAGCCGAGACTTATTCCTGAGATACTGTCCTTTCTCATCTCTCAGAAAAGCACTTTACGATCCGAAGACCTTCATCGTGCACGCGGCGTTGCTGGGTCAGGCTTTCGCCCATTGCCCAATATTCCCTACTGCTGCCACCCGTAGGTGTCTGGCCCGTGTTTCAGTGCCAGTGTGGGGGACCACCCTCTCAGGTCCCCTACCCGTCGTAGCCTTGGTGAGCCGTTACCTCACCAACTAGCTGATGGGACGCAGGTCCCTCCCAAAGCGCATTACTGCTTTAGACACAAAGCCTCTAACCCTCGTGTCCACATGCGGTATTAGCAGTCCTTTCGAACTGTTATCCCACACTTCGGGGCAGGTCACCAACGCGTTACGCACCCGTTCGCCACTAAGAAACCCTCGTATTGCTACAAAGGCTCTCCGTTCGACTTGCATGTATTAAGCACGCCGCCAGCGTTCATCCTGAGCCAGGATCAAACTCTCCGCAATAATCACTCTTTCGAGTGTAAGTTACGGACAGAACGACAGGCTTACTTCCTATCACTTTTCAGTTGTTAAGGTCCTGTAAACAAAGCGGGCGGAATTCTACCCGCGACGTCCCACGCTGTCAAGACCGGGAGACAAAATCACCGATGTCTTTCCTTCAACATCGGGATCGTCAGACTGCAAAACTTACGGCTTTGGGTCTCTGACGTGAGACGCTGCTCAGTTGTCAACGATCTGTCCATTGGACGAGATCTGAGTGGGGGTTAACTGTGCTTGCTTATTATATGCAAACGGCTTCACTTGTCAAGCAATTCAACCCCCAATTTGGATATTTTAAGGTTGGCGGCATACAAATGCGCGCCGCCCGGACCTCGAACCTGCCCGCCGTCACCCCATCTCCTGCCGCCCCGAGAGGGCGCGCAGGAGCGTATTCTGGTCGGCATATTCCAGGTCCCCGCCGACAGGCAGACCACGCGCCAGCCGCGTCACGTGGACGCCGAGCGCTTTCAGCCGCGGATGCAGGTACTGGGCAGTCGCGTCCCCTTCCATCGTCGGATCGGTCGCCAGGATCACCTCCAGCACCCCGCCGCGCCGGATGCGTTCGAGCAGAGGCCTGATCTTCAAATCGTCCGGGCCGATGCCCTCGATGGGATTGATGACGCCCTGCAAAACATGATACTTGCCCTGGTACGCGCCGATCCGCTCGATGGACAGGATATCCAGCGGCTCTTCCACAACGCAAATGACCGACCCGTCGCGCTGGCCGCTCTCGCAAATCTCACAGCGTTCGCGCCCGGCCACAGTGATATTGAAGCACTCCTGGCAAAAAGCGATTTTCGTCTTCAGGTCGGTCAGCGCCTCGGCCAGGGAACCGGAGATTTCCTCCGGTGCGCGCAGAAGATAGAACGCCAGCCGGGAGGCTGTCTTCGGGCCGATGCCGGGGAGTCGCTCAAGGGCAAAGATGAGATTCTGAATGGGTTCAGGTAACATATTTTCGTTTGCAAGTTGGCAAGTTTGCACGTTGACACGTAACACACCAACGCGTAAACGTTAGAACGGAAGCCCGCCTGCCAGCGGACCCATGACCTTTTCCTGCAATTCGCGCGACTGGTCGAGCGCCAGGTTGACCGCGGCCAGCACCAGGTCCTGGAGCATTTCGGCGTCGGCATCCTTCAGCAGAGCCGGGTCAATCGTGACCGACTGGCATTTCTGGTCGCCGGTCATCGTCACCTTGACCGCGCCCCCGCCCGCCGTTGCCGTGACCGTTTCCTGCGCCAGTTTCTCCTGCCCCTCGGCCATCTGCTGCTGGAGGCGCTGGAGTTGCTGCATCATGCCGCCTTGCCCTCCGCCTGCCGGACGATTGAATCCTTTTGCCATAAATAAATCTCCTCACCGGGATGGCATGGAAGCCATCTCTGCGGTTCATTCCTGAATATCCACAATCTCGCCGCCCTTCCTCAGGGCCGCGGCAACCATGCCGTCCGCTTTGACATCCGGTGGGATGGGCTGTTTTGCATTCGAGACCACGCACTTGACCGCCAGTTCCGCGCCCAGCGTCTCGGCGATGGCCTTGCGGACAATTTCCATCTGCTCCGGGGTATCTGTTTTGGAACGCAGGATTTCGCTGGAGAAACCGAGCAGCAACGTCCCGTTCTTCACGTCAAGCACTTTGGAGGAGTTGAGCAGGGCGACCAGGTTCCTGTTCTGCTCTGACTTGATGGATGCGCGAATTTGCTCCCAGGCTTTCGCCACCAGAGCAAGAGTGATCTCTCCGCCTCCGGCCGCGGGAGGCTGCGCCTTGACTAGAGCGAGGACGGGCTTTTCGAATTTCGTCTCTGCCGGGGCTTTTTTCGCCGGAGTCGCCGGAGCGGACGGGGCCGAAGCCGCGGACGGGATTTCGATGCTCTCCGCCAGCGCCAGTTCGAGCGGGAGGGCCGGCTGCCAGTTGCCGCGCTGTTCGGCCGCCGCGGCGTTGAAAATCTTGACCATGCGCAGCACGTCTGCCGGGGAGAAGGCCGCGGCGTGCTTTTCGGCCCGGGCGCGCGTGTCAGAGGCCAGGTCCAGTTGCGAGGCATTGCCCATCTGGATGAGCATCAGCGCCCGCAGGTAATCCACTAACTGACGGGCCAGGACGCGCGGGTCGGTGCCGGAGTCCAGCGAGGCGTGGACGGCGTCCAGCCCGGCGGCCGGATCACGGTCCAGCACCGCCCCAACCAGGTCGAGCACAGTCTGGCTGGTGGCGGTGCCGAGCACCGTCTGCGTCAGGCCGAGGGTGATCTCCTGACCAGTGGAGGCCAGTTGGTCGAGCAGGGAAATCGCATCCCGCAGACTGCCGGTAGCCTGGCGGGCGATGAGCGTGAGCGCATCCGGCTCGGCTTTGAGTTTTTCGGCTTTGACGATGCGCGCCAGTTGGGCGACAATCTCATCCACCGGGACGCGGCGGAACTCGTGCCGCTGGCAGCGCGACAAAACGGTGGGCGGAATCTTGTGGATCTCGGTGGTGGCAAGGACGAAGATGGCGTGCGGGGGCGGTTCCTCGAGCGTCTTCAGCAAGGCGTTGAAGGCGCTGTTGGAAAACATGTGGACTTCGTCAATGATGTAGATTTTGTAGCGCCCCTGGTTGGGCGTGAAGTTGATCTTGTCGCGCAGGTCGCGCACGTCGTCCACGCCGGTCTGGGAGGCGGCGTCAATTTCGATGAGGTCGAGGAAGCGGCTCTCGTTGACGGCCTTGCAGTGATCGCACTGGTTGCACGGACGCTTCGCCAGGTCGGGGTCAAGACAGTTGACGGCTTTCGCCAGCAGGCGCGCGGCGGTGGTCTTGCCGGTGCCGCGCGGACCGGCGAACAGGTAGGCGTGCGCCACGCGGTCCCCGGCGACGGCATTCTTCAGCGTCTGGACGATGTGCTGCTGTCCGACGATTTCGTCCCACGATTGGGGACGCCATTTGCGGTAGAGGGCCTGGGTCATATTAGCTTTCAGCCATTAGCAATTAGCGATTAAGGAACACGATAGAATGCGCGGGCGGTGCCGCCGGGATCGTAGAGGGCAGATGGTTCGCCCGCCTGCCAGACCGGGGCGCTGCGGCCCCAGTAGAGGTCCGAGGCCGAGTCTGTGCCGGCGGCGGTGTGGATCCGTACCGTCGCGCCCGCGGGCAGGGAAAACAGCGGAAAGGTGAAGATGCTGCCTTCGCCGTCCCGCAGCGTCCAGCCGGTCAGTAGGAGCGATTCCGCTCCGTTGTTGCGGATGACGACGATCTCGCTGGAGACCGTCCCCGCGCCGACGACGCTCAGGATGTCCAGGTCGGCGGTCACGGGCGAGGCCGCCGGGGTCGGGACGGGGGCGGCCGGCAGGCAGTCCACGCGGAGGGAACGGTCGTAGAAGAACAGGATGAGGCCCGTCACCGTCGCGGAGACGAGGACATTCAGGAGCAGGAACCAGAACCACCGGCGGCGAGTCATCCTGGCTGAATGATAGCACAAATCCAGTGGACAGTGGACAGTGTTCAGTATTCAGTCGAACAGCCCGCTCACGGGCGGACGTGCGGGTTGATGATCTCCCATTTTGCGCCGCCGTTGGTCGTCTTGACCAGGGCGATCGCGCCATCGCTGCGCGCCACCGCCCAGCCCAGGTTCATGTTGTAGAAACTGAACTGGCCGTCCCAGGCAACCTGCTTGATCAGCGTCCAGTTCTGACCGCCGTCGGTGGTTTGGTAAATGTTCCGTCCCAGCGCGAAGCCGTAGTTGGGATCGAAGTAGAACAGGCCGTCGTTCGAGGCGTTGAACGTGTACCCCTCCGGCAGGCGCACGATCTGCCAGGTGGCGCCGCCGTCGGTAGTGGCATACTGGAAATTCAACTGTGTTTCGAGCGTGGCGATGTCTTCGCACTTGACGGCAACGATGACGGAGGCCGGCGAGAAGCGGTTGATCGTGTACGTGCCGCAGTAGTAATCCGCGAACAGATTCGACGCCTGGGGCGGGGCGGGCAGGTCGAGCCGGGTCCAGGTCACGCCGCCGTCGGTCGTACGGAAGACGTGCGGGATCGGGTCCACGCCGTTGCTGTCGCGCGTCAGCCAGCCGGTCTGCGCGTCGACGAAAACGAAGTCCGTTTTCGAGAAGGACTGGATGCCGCCGTCGGTAAACGGGTCCAAGATGTCGGTCCAGGTGGCGCCGCCATCGTGGGTGGCGAAGAGCGCCACGTAGTTGTGCATCATCCCCGCGCCCAGATAGACCATCAGCCATCCGTTCTGGCTGTCCGAAAAGACCAGATACCAGGGGCTGAAAGCCTCGGAAGCGATGGACGTGTCCACCGTGCCGTACTGCCAGGTCGCGCCGCCGTCGCTCGTGCGCCAGACGAAGAGGAACGGCGGGATGGTCCCGGCAAAGGCCGGGCCGTACACCACCCAGGCGGTGGCGGCATCCTTGAAGAAGCCCAGCGCCGCCACCGGGGCGTCCGCAGCCGGAGCCGGCTCAGGCGGAGTGACGTCGCGCCAGGTCAGGCCGCCGTCCCAGGTGAGGAAGACGTGGTCGCTGGCCTTGTTCGCGCCGCCGATGGCCCAGCCGTCCTCCTGGCTGACCATGCGGATGAAGGTCACATCGAACGCCGAGTTGACGGCCAGGCGCTGGATGGCCGGCCCGGTCAGTTCGGGCGTGGGCGGGACCGTGAGCGGGGGCAAGTCCGGCGGGGCGGACGTGTCGGAGGGGACGACCGCGGCCGGAGTGGCGGTCGGCGTGGCGGGCGGCGGGGTGCAGGCGGTCACGCTGAGCAGCAAAGCCAACAAAGCCAGCCGGGCAAACGCAAATTGGTGTTTCATGGAAACCTCCTTGGCGAACCGAACGCTACTTGACGAGCAAGGCCACCCAATCCCCCATTTGCTTCTGTTCCACCAATTCTAACCCTTTTCCGCGCGCCGCGGCAATCACCGAATCGGCCTGTTCCTGCAAAATCCCGGAGAGCACGAGCGCGCCGCCCGAGGCGACCAGGTCCGCCAGGCCGCCGTCGAACAGGCGGACGATGATCGGCGCGAGGATGTTCGCCAGCACGAGCGGCGCTTTCTGGACCGTGAACCTGCCCGCCAAAACCTCGGCCACCGACCCGACCCCGAGCGTGAACGCCTCGTCCGGCACGCCGTTGGCCTGCGCGTTCCCGCGCGAGGCCTTGATCGCCGCCTCGTCAATGTCCACGCCGAGAGCAAAGTCCGCGCCGAGTTTGAGCGCGGCGATGGAGAGGATGCCGGAGCCGCAGCCGATGTCAATGACCGACGATGGACGAACGACCGACGACGAACGCTTCCGTCCTTCGTCTTTCGTCATTGGTCCATCTGTGAACACAGATTCAATCAACTCCAAACACAACTGCGTAGTCGGATGCGTGCCTGTCCCGAAGGCCATGCCGGGGTCTATCTTGATGGGAATGCGCGTCTCGTCCGGCGACTCGAGCCAGGCCGGGACGATGATGAGTTTTTTCCCGACGGGAATGGGGCGGTAGTTCACTTTCCAGGCTTCCATCCAGTCCTGGTCCGGGACCGGGGTAAACGTCGGCGCGGGCAGCGGCTGGATCATGCCGAGATAGTAGAGCGACTCTTCGAGTTTCTGCCGCGTCTCGTCCAGTTTTTCGTCCGCCGGAAGGTAGGCGCTCACGGTGATCGGTCCGGCCGGCGTGCCTTCGTCTTCCGCGTCTTTGAAGCGGACGGCCTGCTCGGTCGTCACGCCATTGGGCGCGAAGCGGGCGAGCACGTCAGCCACGGCTTCCGCCAGTTCGCCGGAGACGGTGAGGGAGATTTCGAGCCAGTTCATTCCAAAAGGATGATACCACAGGCTGCGGTAAGTGCTATAATTTCAGCAGAGAAACTCATGCCAGCCATCAGCCAATTCTTCGGCGTGGTCATCTACATGTACTTCAATGACCACGCACCGTCCCACTTTCACGCTGAATATGGCGAATACGAAGCGGTCTATGACATTGAGACACTGGATATTCTGCGCGGCGGACTTCCTCGCCGGGCACACGGCATGGTCATCGAGTGGGCACTGGCTCACCGCGCAGAGTTGCGCGCTGATTGGGAACGGGCGCGTGACCAGATGCCATTGAGAGAAATCGCGCCGTTGGATTAAAGGAGTTTGCATGAATACGCTCGGCCCCCGAGTCCGCGTTCGTGAAGTCAAACCTTTGACTGGCTTTCTTGTCCGCGTGACCTTCGATAACAACACTCAGCGCGACATTGACCTGGAACCTTACCTGCACGGCGGCGTTTTCGAGCCAATCCGCAAGAATCCGTCCGCCTTTCGCGCCATGATCATCGCGGGCGGAACAATTGCCTGGAAGAACGGCGCAGATATTGACCCGGATGTGCTGTACTACAATCTCACCCCGGCCTGGGTAGAGACCGAATCTCTCCAGGTTGCAGAGAAGAAACCAAGATACGGCAAGTAGGATATCTGATCCACTCGAAAGCAAAGAACCGTCTCATCGCGGAGACGGTTCTTCGTATCTCTGGACACTGAATACTGAAAACTGATTACTGCTCCCTACCCTCCCAACGCCTCATTCAGCCAATCCAAAAATCCCTTCTCCTTCGGCTTGACCGTCGTGCCGAGCGTGGCGGCCAGTTTCTCGAAGAGTTCGCGCTGTTCCTTCGTCAGCCGGGACGGGATGTCCACGTTGATGATGACCAGTTCGTCGCCGCGGCCCGACTTGCGCAGGTACGGCACGCCGCGCCCCCGGATGGTGAAGATCTTGCCCGGCTGCGTCCCGGCCGGGATGCGGAGTTTCTCCGGCTTGCCCTCCACCGTGGGGACTTCGATGTCCGCGCCCAGTACGGCCTGCGACACGTTGATGTCGAGGTTCAGCAGGAGATCGTTCCCGCGGCGCTTGAAGAACTTGTGCGCGTGAACGCTGATCAGCAGGTACAGGTTGCCCTGCGGCCCGCCCAGCACGCCCGGCTCGCCCTCCCCGGACAGGCGGATCTGCGTGCCGCTGTCCACGCCCGCCGGGATGGACACCACCTTGCGCACCGTCTTGCGCTCCAGCCCCTGGCCGCGGCAGGCCGGACACGGCGAGGTGATGACCTCGCCCCGTCCGCTGCAGGTTGGGCAAGGGCCGGACTGCATCATCGAACCAAAGATGGTCTGCCGCACCTGGCGGACTTCGCCGCGCCCGCCGCACGTCTGGCAGCGCTGCGGGCTGGACCCGGGAGCGGCCCCGGACCCGCGGCACGTGGAGCAGACTTCGTTGCGCGTCACCTCGACCGTTTTCTCGACGCCGAAGACGGCCTCCTCGAACGTCAGCGCGACCTGCACCTGCAGGTCGCGTCCGCGGCGCGGACGGCGCGAGCGCGATCCGCTCCCGCCGAAGCCGAAGCCCATCCCGCCCAGCAGTTCCTCGAAGATGTCGCTGAAGTCCATCGTGGCGTAGTCGGGCATGCCGTTCATCTCGCCCAGGCCGGCGCGGCCGAACTGGTCGTAGCGGGCGCGCTTCTGCGGGTCCGACAGGATGCCGTAGGCTTCGTTGATTTCCTTGAACTTTTCCTCGGCGTCCGCTTCCTTGCTCACGTCGGGGTGGTACTGGCGCGCCAGTTTGCGGAAGGCGCTCTTGATGTCGTCCGCGGAAGCGTTCCTGGGAACGCCGAGGATTTCGTAATAGTCGCGATTGGTCATAGTTTTTACCAGAGAGTAGAGAACAGAGAGCAGCCCACTGTTCTCTACTCTCTACTCTCTACTCACTTTTCTCTTCAGTCGTGGCATCCGGCCCGGGTTCAGCGGGACCGGCTTCCGGTCCGGGCTGTTCCGGGGCCTGCTGGTACGCGGACGCGCCGGCCTTCTGGACCGACTGGCTGAGCGCCTCCACCGTCTTGCGGATGGCGTCCACATCCTCGCCGTCTTTCACTTTCTTAACCTCGTCCACGGCCGCGCGGACTTCGGCCTTCAACTCGTCCGACACTTTGTCGCCGAGTTCGGTCAGGGCTTTCTCCGCGCCGTAGATGGAACTGTCGGCGGTGTTTTTGGCCTCGATCAGGTCGCGCTTCTTCTTGTCCTCGGCGGCGTGGGCTTCGGCCTCCTGGCGCATCTTCTCGACCTCGTCCTTCGACAGGCCGGACGAGGCCGTGATGGTGATATGCTGGCTGCGGCCCGAGGCCTTGTCGGCGGCGGTGACTTTCAGGATGCCGTTGGCGTCAATGTCGAACGTCACTTCGATCTGCGGGATGCCGCGCGGCGCGGGCGGGATGCCGTCCAGGATGAACTTGCCGAGCGATTTGTTGTCCACGGCCATCGGGCGCTCGCCTTGCAGGACGTGGATCTCGACCTGCGACTGGCTGTCGCTGGCGGTGGAAAAGATCTGGCTGCGCCGCGTCGGGATGGTGGTGTTGCGCTCGATCTGCGGGGTGGCCACACTGCCCAGGGTCTCGACCGAGAGCGTGAGCGGGGTCACGTCGAGCAGGAGGATGTCTTTCACCTCGCCGCCCAGCACCCCGGCCTGGATCGCCGCGCCGACCGCCACCACCTCGTCTGGATTGACGCCTTTGTGCGGCTCCTTGCCGAAGAACTTGCGCACGGCCTCCTGCACGGCGGGCATGCGCGTCATGCCGCCCACCAGCACCACTTCGTTGATGTCGGCTGCGGTCAGGCTGGCGTCTTTCAACGCCTGCTTGAGCGGGTTGATCGTCCGCTCGACGAGGTCGGAGGTCAGTTGTTCGAGTTTGGCGCGCGTCAATGTCAGCACCAGGTGTTTCGGTCCGGAGGCGTCGGCGGTGAGGTAGGGCAGGTTGATCTCGGTCTGCATCATCGTCGAGAGTTCGATCTTGGCCTTCTCGGCCGCCTCGCGCAGGCGCTGCACGGCCTGCTTGTCGCCGCGCAGGTCAATGCTGTTTTCCTTCTGGAATTCCTGAACGAGGTGATCCATCAGCCGCTGGTCGAAATCGTCGCCGCCCAGGAAGGTGTCGCCGCTGGTGGAGCGCACCTGGAAGACGCCCTCGCCCACGTCGAGGATGGAAATGTCGAAGGTCCCGCCGCCCAGGTCGTAGACGGCGATGACCTCGTTCTTTTTCTTATCCAGACCGTAGGCCAGCGAGGAAGCGGTCGGCTCGTTGATGATGCGCAGCACGTCCAGACCGGCGATCTTGCCGGCGTCTTTCGTCGCGTTACGCTGGGCATCGTTGAAGTAGGCCGGGACGGTGATGACCGCCTGCGTGATGGTTTCGCCGAGATAGGCTTCGGCGTCGCGCTTGATCTTGGCCAGGATCATGGCCGAGATTTCGGGCGGGGAATATTCCTTGCCGTCCAGGTTGACGCGCATATCGCCGTTCTCCGCCGGGAGGACGGTGTACGGGACGCGCGGCAGGGTGCGCTGGACTTCGGGATCCTCGTACTTGCGGCCCATGAAACGCTTGATCGAAAAGATGGTGTTCTGCGCGTTGACAATGGCCTGGTTGCGCGCCACCCGTCCCACCAGCCGCTCGTGGTTCTTGTTGAACGCCACCACCGACGGCACCAGCCGCTCACCCTCCGCGGAGGGGATGACGACCGGCTCGGCGCCCATCATCACCGCGCCGACGGAATTCGTTGTACCCAGATCAATTCCGATGATTTTTGACATTTGATAAATGCTCCTACAAAATATGTTTACACGTTGACACGTTTACACGTTAGCAGGTTCAACGTGCCAACGTTCAAACGTGTGACGTGATAACGTTTATTGCGCCACGCGCACCTGCGCCGGGCGGATGACGCGCTCGCCGAGCATGTACCCGTTCTGGACGACGGCGATCACGTGTCCACTCTCCACACCCTCGGCCGGTTCCTGCGCGACGGCCTCGTGGAAGTTCGGGTCGAACGGCTGTCCCTCCGCCTCGATGCGCTTCACGCCCTCGGCGTCGAGGATGGCCTGCAACTTGCGATAAATCAGTTCGATCCCATCCGCCCAGGCCAGGTCGGCGGGACGGTGCGCCAGGGCGCGCTCGATGTCGTCCAGCACGGGCAGGTAGCGCCGGATGATGTTCCCGGCCGCATTCTGGTAGGTCTCGGCCTTCTCAGCGTCGGTGCGGCGCTTGAAGTTCTGGAAGTCGGCCAGGGAGCGCTGCCAGCCGTCCTTGTATTCGGCGGCCTGCGCCTGCGTCTCGGCCAGTTGTGTTTGCAATTCAATCACCTCGGGGGAAAGTTCCGCCGTCGCTTCGGGCGCGGCACCGTCTGCATGTTCCGGGAAAAACCCTTCGGGAACAACCCCCTCAGGGCAGGCTTCAGGCATTTTCTCCGCCTCGGCTTCCGGGCGGCGCGCTTTATCTTTCTTACTGCTCATTTTCTTCTCCTGCCATGGTTTCAGACACCAGCCCGCTCAACAAGTCAGCCATGAAGCGGACGGTGGGAATGGTACGCGTGTAAGGCATTCGCATGGGACCGAAGACACCCAGCGTGCCGGTGGCCTGGCCGGGGATGCCGTAGCGGGCGAGGACAACCGAACACTGCTTGAGTTCTTCCCATTTGCCCTCCCCGCCGATAACGACTTGCACGCCGCCGACGCTGGAGTTGCCCATCGTGCGGGTCAGCAGGTCCTGGAGCAGGCTGCGCTCCTCGAAGAGACGGATGGCGCGGCGGGCATCGTCCGACTCGAGGAACTCCGGCTCGGAGAGCACGTTGGTCAGCCCGTCGAGATAGATCTCGCCGGAGACGCGCTGGTCGCCGCGGTTCATCTCCTGCAAAACAAGCGTCAGGATGTCTTTTTCGAGGGCATCGGAACGCGGCCCCAGGGCGGCAATCTCTTCGGTGGTTTTGGCCGCGCAGATCCCGTTGAGACGGTCGGCGGCCGCGCTCAGTTGCGGCTGCAAGACCGGCTCGGCCAGCGTCAGCAGCTGCTGGCTGACCTCCCCGCCAGTCAGGACGAGCACCATCAGCACCTGGCGTCCCTGCGTGGAGATGAGTTCGAGGTGCTTGTAACGCGCCCGTTCGGCGTGCGGCGCGGTGATGAGCGAGGCGGCGCGCGACTGGTGCGCCAGGATGGAGGCCGCCAGCGGCATCCACTGTTCCACGTCCTGCCGCGCCTGGTAGAACTGGTGCGAAATGGTATCCCGCGCCGCGCTGGGCAGATCGGCCTGGTAGACGACGTGCGTCACGAAGTAGCGGTAGCCTTCCTCGGTGGGAACGCGCCCCGCGGAGGTGTGCGGCTGGCGCAGGTAACCGCTCTCGGTCAGCGCGGCAAGTTCGTTGCGGATGGTGGCGGAACTCAGGTCGAGGTGGTATTTCTCGACCAGGTTCTTCGAGCCGACCGGCTGGGCCGTCTCGGTGTACGCGCGCACGACGAGGTTCAGGATAAAGCGCTGGCGTTCGGTGAGGTCGGTCATGGTTTCGGCATCGAATTACGCAAAAAAAACATTTTTAGCACTCAGAGAGCGAGAGTGCTAAACAGACGTGAGTAATGATACCATGCCCAAAAATGAGCGTCAATAAGAGAAGCGTTAGAAAAACCACGGCGGCCATCTGGCCGCCGCTGACAAATTGCATGGTTCGCGAGGCTCTCACTAATTCCAGAAACTGAACTGCTGGTATCCCTGCAAAACCAGGTCGAGGGGCAGTTGCAGTATGCGGCCAATCAACACCACCACCATCCAAAATATGTCGTTGACGAACGGCACGTACCACAGCAAGGCAAAGACCCCCAGCGTGATGAACGCGCTCAACCTGGCGATTTTTACGCGCAACTCCATGTTCAGGAAAGGCGCCAGCGCGCCATAACCGTCGAAAGGTGGGACCGGGATCAGGTTCAGCACAACCGCCGAGATTTGCAGGAGAGCTAGGAAGCCAAGCCCCGGCCAGACGCCGCCTCCGCTGGCCGGCGCAAATTGCAAGACCACCGCCAGAACGACCGCCAGCGCCATGTTCGCCGCCGGTCCTGCCAGCGCCACCGCGCTCTCCCACTTCTTCCCGCGCAGCCGCCAGGTCTCGATGTAAACCGCCCCGCCCGGCAGGCCAATCCCGCCCAGGACAAGGAACAACAGGGGCATGAGCAGCGAATAGACCGGGTGGGTATATTTCAGCGGGTTGAAAGTCAGATAGCCTTTCTCGCGCACCGAAGTATCGCCGCCGTAATAAGCCACCAGTGCGTGCGAAAACTCGTGCAGGCAGAGCGAGAAAATCCAGCCGATGAGCACAAACAGGAACGTCACCAGTTTGTCCATGCGCTACCCTTTGTACCCATCCGGGTGGGTACGGTGCCAGTCCCAGGCCGAGGCGATGATGTCTGCCAGAGCAGGATGTTCCGGCTGCCAGCCCAGTTCGCGGCGGATTTTTTCAGACGACGCCACCAGCCGCGGCGCGTCGCCGGGACGGCGCGCGGACTCGACTGCCGGGACCGGGTGACCGGTCACGCGGCGCGCCGTCTCGATCACTTCCCGGACCGAGTACCCGCTCCCGTTGCCGAGGTTGTACGCCAGCCGGTCGCGCTCCCCCAGCGCCTCCAGCGCCAGCAAGTGGGCGGAGACCAGATCCGCGATGTGGACGTAGTCGCGGATGCAGGTGCCGTCGGGGGTCGGGTAATCCGTGCCGTAAATGTGGGCGGCTTTCCGCTGGCCGAGCGCCACCTTCAGCACCAGCGGAATGAGGTGCGACTCGGGCTGGTGCGCCTCGCCCCGCCCACCCACAGCCCCGGCGGCGTTGAAATACCGCAGGGCCGCGTAGCGCAGTCCGTGGATGCGGCGATACCACTCCAGCGCCTGCTCGATGGCGAGTTTGGTGAAGCCGTAGGCGTTGGCCGGGTCAATGGCCGACTCTTCGCTGAGCGGCGCGTCGCTGGAGGCGTAGACCGCCGCCGTGGACGAAAGCACGAAGCGCTTCACCCCGGCGCGCGTGGCGGCCTCGATGAGTCCAAGCGAGTTTGCCAGGTTGTTCTTGAAAAACTTGCCGGGGTCTTTCATGCTCTCGCCCGCTTCGATGAAGGCGGCGAAGTGCATCACAGCGTCGTACTTTTCGGAGGCGAGAGTCCTGGCGAGCGTTTCGGCGTCCGCCAGGTCGGCGTGGACGAAGCGCGCTGCCTCCGGCGCTGCCGGGCGGTAGCCGGTAACGAGCGAGTCGTAGACGGTGACGGAATGCCCGGCCTCGAGCAGGGCGGCGGCAGCCGCCGAGCCGATGTAGCCCGCGCCGCCGGTGACGAAGATATTCATTGAGTTTTCTCCATAAGCAGGATTATACCGTTCAAGGGCTGGCCGCCCACCCTTGCGCATACCAGCGCAGGTACTCTTCCACGTGCGCGGCCCAGTACGTTTCGTCGTGGAAGCCGGTATTGAGATGCCATTCGTGCGGGATGCCGCGGGCGGTGAGAATGTTTTCGAGCCAACGGGACTTCTGGAGATTCGGGTCGTTTTCGCTGATGTCGAGATAGAACAGCGGCATCCGCTCCGGCGGAATGATGTCGAGCCACTTTTCCACGAGCAGGCCGTCGGAGGCAAAGATGACGGGAGAGTGCATCCCAATCTCCCCGAAAAGTTCCGGGCGCGAGAGACCAAAGTGGAGCGCCCAACTGCTGCCGCGCGAAAGTCCGCCCACGGCGCGGCGGGTACGGTCCGGGAGGGTGCGGTAATGCGAGTCGACGTACGGGAGCAGGTCCCGCAGGACAGCCTCGTCGAAGCCATACTCGTAGGGCTGGGAGGTGTACGGGTCGAACGGCATGACGATGATAAAAGGCGGGATCTCGCCGGAGGCGGTCAGCCGGTCGGCTGCGGCCGGCGCGCCGAGACGCGCCCACTGGTACTCGTCGGCGAACGCGCCGTGGAACAGGTACAGCACGGGGTAGCGCAGGTCGGTCCGCTCGGCGTAACAGGGCGGCAGGTAGACGAGGAAACGCAGGGGCGCGGGCATGGACGCGCTGGTCAGTTGCTGCGGCTCCAGCGTGCCGGGCGCGGAGCATCCCGGCGTGGGCGTGGGCGGCGTGGGCGTGGGCGGCGCGGGCGTGGTGGTCGGGACGAACGTCTCTGTGGGCGGGAGCGGGGAAGCCGCCGGCGCAGGAGACGGCTCGGGGCGCGGCGAGCAGGCCGCCGGTCCCGCTAGGAGCGCCGCAATCAGGAAGAAGATCACCGCTTGACGCCGTTGCATGGTTCGCATTATACTCACATCCGACCGGGGTGTAGCGCAGTTGGCAGCGCGCCACGTTTGGGACGTGGAGGTCGGCGGTTCGACCCCGCCCACCCCGACAGCCATCCCCTCTCTCAAAAGGAGAGGGGATGTTGTGTTAAAATAGCCGTGGAGGATTTTCCATGCCACGACTCAGATTCGGATTTACCCTGTCACGGCCAAAATTCGACGGAGTGATAGAAGCAGTCCGGTACACAAAAGACGGACGGATTTCCCTGGCGCGTTTGTACGAGCGCCGCGGCGCGGTCTGGACCGACAGCCTGGCGCTGGACCGGAAGGCGCTGGCCGCACGCCTGGAACGCGGCCGCCGCTTCGTGACCGGCCGGCGCAAAATGTACTGCGGCGCGACGTTCGAGACCGGCAGCCGGGTGCGGCTGGACGGGGAAGCCATCCGCACCGACGGCGCGCCCGCCGGGCGGGACAGCCTGACCGGCGTCCCGGTTTTCTAGGAACACATCCGGCCCTTCCTCAGGAGACAGCCATGAAAGTGATTGACCACACTCCATATTTCGGCGCCGACGGCAAGATCAGCGTGCTCAACCAGGCCAAGGCGACCATGAAACTGGGGGCCGCCTGGGTGCAGGAGACTCAGGCGCAGGTGGGCGTCATGGCCGCCCTGGAACGCGGCCTGGACCGGAAGTTCACGCTCCTGCGCAACGTCACCCTGCCGGGGCTGGACATCAGCATCCCGCTCATCCTGGTCGGGCCGACGGGCGTCTACGCCATGTACGTGACCGCGGCGCGCGGCATGTACCGCGCCAAGGGCGACGTGTGGGGGATGCTGGCCGGCAATACCTTCAAGCCCTCCAGCGCCAACCTGCTGACGCGCACGGCGCGCATGGCGCGCGCCGTCCAGGTATATTTGCAGCGCCAGGGCTACGAGGGCGCGGGGGTGGTGGATGCCGCCCTGCTGTGCGCCAACCCCGGCCTGCACGTGGACAGCGTCCGCCCGATCGTGCGCGTGGTGCAGAGCGACGCGCTGGAACGCTTCGCCGTCTTGATCGCGCAGGCGCGCGCGGCGCTCAGCCCGGAAGCGGTGGCCGAAGTGGTCAACCGCATCCTGACGCCGAAGCCTGCCAAAGCGGCGGAACAGGCCGCCGCGCCGGCCGCGCCCGCGCCCGAAGAGGAGCCGTACGTCCCGTCCTTTGCCCTGCCGGGCGGGGAACCGCCGCAGCCCGCCGCGCCTCCCGTCCGGGCCGGAGACTTCGGCTTCGACTTCAAGGAGGACGCCGCGCCGAAAGACGAGACTCCCTTCGGGGCAGCCCCGCAACCTCGCCCAGGGCAGGCCCGGCCCCCGGTCCGGAAACGGCGCAGGTTTTCCACCAGGCAGTGGATATTCCTGATCGTGTTCGCCGTGTTCGAGTGCATCATCCTGTTCGTATTCCTCTACCTCGTTTCCCAAAACATCTGACGAGTCAGCGCCTTGAGAAAGCCTTTCCTCTCCATCATCATCCCCGCCCGGAATGAAGAGTCCCGCCTGCCCCGCGCCCTGGGGCAGGTGTTTGCGTTCCTGGAAAAACAACCCTACCGCTCGGAGGTGCTGGTGATCGAGAATGCCAGCAGCGACCGGACCCTGCAGGTGGCGCAGCGCTTCGCCGAGAATTTCCCGACCCTGCGCGTGTTCCAGGAGACGCGTCCCGGCAAGGGCAGCGCCATCCGGCGCGGCATGATGGAGGCGCGCGGCGAGTACCGTTTCGTGGCCGACGCCGACTTCTCGATGCCGGTGGAGGAGATCAACCGCTTCCTGCCCCCGGCCTGCGACTGCGACATCGCCATCGCCTCGCGCGAAGCGCCGGGAGCGGTGCGCTACGACGAACCGTACTACCGTCACTTCACCGGGCGGGTCTTCAACTTCCTCATCCGCACGCTGGCGCTGCCCGGCCTGCAGGATACGCAGTGCGGCTTCAAATGCTTCCGCGCCGCCGTGGCCGGGGAAATTTTCCCTTTCCAAACGCTGACCGGCTGGGCCTTCGACGTGGAGATCCTGCTCATTGCCCGGCGGCGCGGCTACGCCATCCGCGAGATCGGCATCCCGTGGTACTACGGCAGCGGGAGCCGCATCAGCGTACTGCGCGATTCGTGGCGCATGTTCCTCGACCTGCTCACCATCCGCCGGAACGCGCGGCGAGGCATGTATGACTCGTAGTGACGACTTGAGTCGTCTCCCCACTCTCGAATTCGAAAAACGACTCTGGAAGGACGGCTTCGCCTGCATCGCCGGGATTGACGAGGCCGGGCGCGGCGCGCTGGCGGGACCGGTGTCGGCCGCGGCGGTCATCCTGCCCCGCGTTCCGCGCCTCGCGCGGACCTTGCGCGGGGTGCGCGATTCCAAGCAGATGACGCCGCCGGAGCGCGAGGCGTGGGCGCCGCGCATCCGGGAGGCGGCGCTGGCCTGGGGCGTGGGATTCGCGTCCGCGGAGGAAATCGACGCGCTGGGCATCCTGCGCGCCACCAAACTGGCCGCCATGCGCGCCCTCGACTCCTTGTCCTCGAATCCTGATACCCTGATCTCTAATCCCTTGTTTCCTGATTACCTGCTCACCGACTACCTGATCTTTCCTGAAATTTCCCTCCCCCAGACCGCGCTGGTCAAGGGCGACCAGCGTTCGCTCAGCGTGGCCGCCGCCTCGGTGCTGGCCAAGACCGCCCGCGACGCGTGGATGCGTGAGGCCGAAACGCGCCATCCCGGCTACGGGTTCGCGCAGCACAAAGGATACGGCACACAGGCCCACCGGTCCGCGCTGATGCGACTGGGCAGGTGCGAAATCCACCGGAAAACGTTCACCATCCAGCCGCCGTAAAAAAATCCCTCCGGCCAATTCCGCCGGAGGGATGCGTTTAATCGTTGGGGGCCAGGTTGTCCAATTCCGTCTGCAACTGTTCCTTGACGATCTCGAAATCCAACCCGTTCGCTTCGCAATAGACCTTGACCAGGGTGGACGGTTCGGGCATGGGCCCGCCGATGGCCTGTTCGATGACTTCCTGCGCCAAGCCCAGGTCGAGCAGGTCCTGGAAGGTGGTGCGGCCGCGGATGGATTCGGCCTCGGTTTCGGTCTCGCCGCCCCCGCCGTAGCCGCCCCCGCCGCTGGTTTCGGTATTCCAGTATCCCAGGGCAGACGAGAGCGCAATGCCGCCAAAAATGACCACGAGGATGATGATCCCCAGGATTTTCGAGTTCAGTTTCATTTGACATCTCCCACAGAAAAGACGACAGTCTCTTTGACCGGGCAGCAGGCTTCGGAGGTACATTCCATGCAGGAGATGCACTGGTGGTCGCGGATGACTTTCTTTTGGCTGACCGGGATATTCATCGGGCACCTGATGTCGCAGGCCCCGGCGTTGTTGCAGGTGGCGGCCACGCGGCGGATCTTGAACACCCGGAACAGATTGGTCAGGCCGAGCACCGCCCCGTAGGGACAGGCGTACTTGCACCACGGGCGCTCGATGAACAGGCTCAGAACGAGGGTCAGGCCGAGGATGACGAAGGCGGCCGCGGTCACTTCGCCGGTCCAGAAGGAGAACAGGGCATAGTAAGGATCGTAGTCCTGGAAGAGCAGTTTCCCGCTGGTGATGGTGATATAGAGCACCCAGGCAAGCACCCCGTAGCGGGCGTAGCGCAGGATTTTATCGAGTTTGGCCGGGACGAAGTGGTTGTAGCGTTTGGTCTTGAAGATCTTGCGTCCCAGTTTGCCGACCCATTCCTGGACCGTCCCCAGCGGGCAGACCCAGCCGCAGAAGACCGGCCCGAACAGGATGGCAAGGACGAAGACGATGGTCATCAGCACGAAGGACGACTCGCGCACCTTCTGGACGAACGTGCCCACGGCGATGAACTGATACAGGCTTTCCACCCCGCCGAATGGACAGACCGCGTGCAGGGTGACGCCGGAGAGCAGCGTGATGCCGCCGCCGCTTTCGGCCAGGGTATGGTTGACGGCGATTAGCGCAATCAGGGCAAAGAAAAAGATTTGCAGGATGGTGCGCGGCCAGAGGCTGCGTTTGCGAAAAAGGCGGATCCTGGGTAGTTTCATGATGGTGTCTCCTCGGAAATGTGACGGTCACATGATGGATGGATTTATGGCCGCCCGCCCCCGCTGCCGCCCCCGCCCCCGTTGCCGCCCGTGACGGCCAGGCTGAGGGCTTCCTGGTAGGCTTCGGCGGTCATGTACTGGGGAACGTAGGTCTCCCCGGTCTGCCGCAGCAGGGCAGACGTGAACGCCGACAGGTGGTTGTACGAGCCGGAGAGCAGGTTCTCGTAGGCAAGGCGGATATCGTCCGGCAGGTCGCCGGCCAGGCGGGCTTGCAGGTCGAGGATGTCAATCTCTTCGACCGCTGCGCCGACCTTGAACGCGTCGGACAGGCTCTGGCTGCCCTGGGCGGTCAACTGGTCGTAGAGCGCCTGCAAGGCGGGGTCGGCGAACTGACCGGGCTGGAGGTCCACAGCCGGGTCGGGCAGGCCGTAAACGACCAGCAGGCTCTTGATGGTATCGGTATGGGCCTGTTCGCTGGCGGCGATGTTGTTGAACACTTCCGCGCCCCACCGCTCGTACAGGAACAGGTAAACATCACGCGCCAGTTTCTCTTCCTCGCGGACATAGGTCAGGCCGAACAGGTCAGGCGCGCTGGCCGGCGCGGCGTTTACGCTTGCGGCATCGGTTGCTTGCGCATCAACAGACTCAGGGGTCGAGGCAGCGCCTGTCCCGGTCTCTGCAGGGGCGGCAGGCGTGCAGGCGGCCAGCAGGGCGGCGCCGATCAGCACAAGAATGATCCATTTGGTTTTCATTTTTCGAACTCCTTTTTATATTTGACTGACCCCAACTATAAAAGGCGTGTGTAAAGTCCGATTGGATGAATCGTGAAGGTTTGTTAAAGAAAAAGACGGCCAGCCGGCCGCCTTTCTGAACCCGGAACGGGTCACTGGCCCAGTTCGAAGAGCACAATCTCCGGCGGGCAGAGGAAGCGGATGCGCGGCATGTCCAGCCCCTCCATGCCGAGGCCGCGGCTGACGTAGAGCGTGGTCGGCCCGACCTGGTAGCGTCCCATCTCGTACTGCTTGCCGTAATCCGAGAACGTGATCAGCGCCCCGTAGAACGGCAGGCGGATCTGCCCGCCGTGCGTGTGTCCGGACAGGAACAGCGGGATGCCCAGGTCCGATGCGGTCCCGATCATGTCGGGGACGTGGTAGAGCAGCACGAAGTAGGCGTCGGACGGATATTCGGCCACCAGGCTGGAGAGCATGGCGCGGTCAATGTTGATGTCGCCGTTGATCGAAACGCCCACCAGGTAGAGGATGCCGCCGGGGAACGAGATGGGCTTCACCGCGTTGTCCAGCACGCGCACGTTGTCCAGCCCATCGAAGACCTCCGCCATGATCGGGGACACGTCGGTATTGCCGGAGACGGCGTAGACGCCGTAGGGCGCGTACAACTGGGAGATGATGCCGCGCGCATCCGCCCAGGCTGCCGGGTCGTGGAGGTAGTCCTGGTTGATGTAGTCGCCGGTCAGGACGATGATGTCGGGCTGGAGTTCGTTCACTTCCCTCAGCATGGCGCGCTCGCGGATCGTCGTCCGCTCGACGTGCAGGTCGGAAATTTGCAGGATGCGCAGCGGGCGGTCGGGGAGGAAGGCCGGCGCTTCCTGCCGGACCTCGGTCACGGTCAGGCGGAACGGTTCGATGTACAGCCCGTCGAATTCGAGGACCAGCAGGACCGCTTGGATCAACACCAGGCTGAGCACCAGCGGGCGCGTCCACTTGAGACGCGCTCCGAGCGCCAGCAGGAGCAGCAGCCCGGCCACCAGGATCGCCAGCCGGGTGGCGTTGACCAGCAGCAGCGGACCGGCCACCGGTCCAAACGAGAGGCCGAGGCGCGGCAACGCGGCCAGCAGGACGGCGTCGGCCAGCAGGCAGGCGAGCGTCACCAGGCTGACGGTCAGCCAGAGCCGCCGGGCGGGCCGCCGGATGACGAACCCTAGCAGGACCAGGCCGACGGTCAGGAGCAGGGGAAAACAGGCAAGGAGGGTGGTCATGGCAGGATAAGCGAGGGCGGCCTGGCGGCCGCCCTCCGTAGTCTAGGCAATGGCTTTGCGGCGGTCGCGCAGGCGCAGGAAGAACTTGGTGATCTCCTCGGCAACCGCCGGGATGACCGCCAGCCCCAGCACGATGCCCCATTCGCGTCCCGTCAGGAAATGGGTGTTGAAGATGGGCTGGAGGAATGGCACGGTTGTTACCAGGATGAGCAGGAAGAGGGACAGGCCGACGGCGTACTGCATCCACTTGTTCGAGAAGATGCCAATGCGGAAGATGGAGGCCCGTTCGGAACGCACGGTGTAGGCGCGTAAGAGTTCGCACAGCGAGAGGGTCACAAAGGCCATCGTCTCGGCGGTCTGCACGTCCACGCCGCGCCAGTCGTGCTGGATGACATAGGTGATCGGGTTGGCCCCGGCCGGGATGACCGCGCCGGCTTCGAGATGCCAGATGAGGCCGAGACCGAAGGCCAGCAGCACTGCGCCGGTCTGGGCGACGGTCTGCACGGCCAGCCCCACGCTCATCGAACGGTTGATGATGGGTTCCTTCTTCGTGCGCGGCTTTTGATCCATGATGTCGGGATCGCCCTTTTCCATCGCCAGCGCCAGGGCGGGCGCGCCGTCGGTGATCAGGTTGAGCCACAACAACTGGATGGCGGTCAGCGGGGCGGGCAGCCCGGCCAGCGTGGCGATGAAGATGATCATGATCTCGGCCACGTTGCTCGAGAGCAGGAAGAACACGAACTTGCGAATGTTCGAGTAGATGATGCGCCCCTGCTCCACGGCTGAGACGATGCTGGCGTAGTTGTCGTCGGTCAGCACCATGTCGGCGGTCTCTTTGGCCACGTCGGTGCCGGTGATGCCCATCGCCACGCCGATGTCGGCGCGTTTGATGGCCGGGGCGTCGTTGACGCCGTCGCCGGTCATGGCGACCACTTCATCATTGGCCTGCAGCGCGTCCACGATGCGCATCTTGTGTTCGGGCGAGACGCGGGCGAACACGTCGGTGGCTTCGATCTCGCGCTTGAGTTCATCGTCGGACATCTTGTCCACGTCCGCGCCGGTGGCGACCTTGTGGCCGGGACGCAGCAGCCCGATGGCCTGGGCAATCGCTTTGGCAGTATTGGAAAAGTCGCCGGTGATCATGACCGTGCGGATGCCGGCTTTGGCGGCCTTTTCGAGCGCAGGCCGGACCTCGGGCCTGGCCGGGTCAATCATGCCGATCAGCCCGACGAAGGCCAGGTCGTGTTCAACCTCCTCCACCCTGACCTCGCCGTCCGGCACATCTTTTTCCATGCGGGCGGCCACGCCCAGCACG
The DNA here is from genome assembly GCA_009772985.1 of Anaerolineaceae bacterium. GTDB lineage: Bacteria > Chloroflexota > Anaerolineae > Anaerolineales > Villigracilaceae > UBA877. Next base: position 26,387 of record WOUS01000011.1, on the reverse strand, counting down.
CGCAGGGCATCGGCGGTCATGGCGTCGTTGGCGGCGAGGATGCGCTGGCGGGCGGCCTCGTCCATCGGGCGCAGTTGGGCGTCCATCCCTGCGTACTGGGTGCAGAGACCCAGCACCACGTCTGGCGCGCCCTTGACGGCGATCACGTCCCAGCCTTTGTAGCGGTTATCGGTGAACGGGGAAATGTCCTCCGGGCGCGGGTTGTCCACGCTGTGGACCGTGATCATGCGCTTGCGTTCCGAGTCGAAGGGCACCTCGCTCTCGCGCGGATAGGCGTCTTTTATTTCGCCGTGCCAGGCGCCGGCCTTGGCTGCCGCCACGATGAGCGCCCCCTCGGTCGGGTCGCCGACGATGCGGTAGGTCAGTTCCTCTTCGCTTTCACCGGTGGTTTCCAGTTGGGAGTCGTTGTTGAGTACGCCCAGCCACAGGGTGGTCAGCGCGGCAGGATATTTCCTCAGGTTAACGCTCTGGCCGCCAATCTGGAATTCACCTTTTGGGGCATAGCCGGTTCCGGTCACGTCAATGAACTGCCCGTCGGCCCACAGGCGGGTGACGGTCATTTCATTTTGCGTAAGAGTCCCGGTCTTGTCCGAGCAGATGACGGTGGCCGAGCCGAGCGTTTCCACGGAGGAGAGTTTGCGGATGAGGGCGTGGCGTTTGACCATCTCGCCCATGCCAAGCGCCAGGCTGATGGTCACCACGGCCGGCAGTCCCTCCGGCACGGCGGCAATCGCCAGGCTGATGGCGATGATAAAGACCTCGGTGATTTCCTTGGCGTAGGTCTTGAAATAATCCAGCGGGTCGGTGAAGAGGTCGCCGATGACAGTATTGTTGATGAGCGCCACCACGAACACGATCGCCACCAGGATGAGCGATCCGATGGACAGGATCTTCCCCAACTGGTCGAGCCGCCGCTGGAGGGGAGTCTCTTCTTCCTCCACCGACTGGAGCATTTCGGCGATCAGGCCGAGCTGGGTGCGCATCCCGGTGCCGGTGACGACGCCCCGTCCGCGTCCGTAAGAGACCGTTGTGCCCATGAAGGCGGTGTTCTTGCGGTCGCCGAGCGGAACGTCTTTTTCCATGATGCTGGCGGCGTTCTTCTGCACCGGGAGCGACTCGCCCGTCAGCGAGGCTTCCTCGACTCGCAGGTTGACCGCCTCCAGCAGGCGCACATCGGCCGGGACGAAGTTGCCCGCCTCCAGGAAGACGATGTCACCCGGCACCAGGTCACGCGCCGGGACGGTGATGCGGTGGCCGTCGCGGACAACGTGAGCGTCGGGGGCGGCCATTTTCTTCAGGGCGGTCAGGGCTTCCTCAGCGCGCCGTTCCTGGATGATGCCCAGGGCGGCGTTCAGCACGACGATGGCCAGGATGGCGCCCGCCTCGATGAATTCGGTTGTCTCGCCGGTTTTGACAAAATTGCTCCAGCCGATCAGTCCGGAGATGACTGCCGCGATGATGAGCAGCCAGACCACGAAACTGTTGATCTGGTCCCAGAGCGTCTTGAGAAAGCCGGGACGCGGTTTCTCGATCAACTGGTTGGGACCGTACTGCGCCAGCCGTTCGGCGGCTTCCGCACCGGTCAGGCCATTCTCGCGGACTTTGAGATGTTCCAGCACCACCTCGGCGGGCAGGCTGTGGAAGTGACCGGTTTCGTCCGGCGCAGGGGTTGCTTTCTTATGTTTTTGCTTCATAAACCTAATTCTCCAATGGAATATTTTTTAGACGCGCAGTCTGGTAACGAACGATCATGCGGACGGCTCGATGTGCGTGCCGGACGGGATGATGGCATCCTTCGGGATGACCACAATGCCGTCCTGCACAACCCAATTTTCCCGGTCGAGTTCCGTCCCGCGCGGGAAGGGGCGGATGACCACCTGCGCACCGATGCGGGCATTCTTGTCAATGATGGCGCCTTCGATGTGGCAGCCCGGGCCGATGCCGATGGGCGGCAGGTCGGGCTGGCCGGACGTGTAGTAGTCCGCGCCCATCAAGACGCTGTCGCGGATGACCGTTCCGGCAGCGATGACCGAGCGCACGCCGATGACCGAGTGCGAAATCTCCGCCTTCTGGATGCGGCAGCCTTCGGCCAGCAGGACATCCTTGAGCAGGCTGTCTTCCACTGCCGAGCCGGGCAGGAAGCGGGCATGGGTGTAGATGGGATGCAAGGGGTCGTAGAAGTCGAAGGGCGGGTCGGCGGCCGTCAGGTCCAGGTTGGTCTCGTAGAAGGAGCGGATGGTCCCGATGTCGGCCCAGTAGCCGTCGAAGTCGAAGCCGTGAACGGAGTAGTTTTTGATGGCGTGCGGGATGATGTCCGAGCCGAAGTCGTCGAAATCGGGGTTGGCGGTCAGCAGGTCAATCAGCGCCCCGGTCTCGAAGAGATAGATACCCATCGAGCCGAGGAAGGGGCGCGCCTCGTCGGGGCGGCTGGCGAATTTTTGCTGCGTGGCGGCGTCTTCCGGCTTTTCCGCGAAATCGGTGATGCGCCCATCGGACGCGCGTTTCAGGAGGCCGAAACGGGAGGCGTCTTCACGCCTCACCGGCTGGACCGCCACGGTGATGTCTGCCCCGCGCTGCCAGTGGAACTCGGCCATCGGGGCATAGTCCATGCGGTAGAGGTGGTCGCCGGCCAGCACAAGGATGTGTTTGGCGCGCGAGGCGCGCAACTGGAACAACTGCTTGCGGACGGCATCGGCGGTACCCTGGTACCAGTCTGCCGATTCGGGCGTCTGCTCGGCGGCCAGGATCTCGACAAAGCCGAGATGGAAGGCGTCGAAGTTGTAGGTCTGGGAAATGTGCCGGTGAAGCGAATGCGAGTTGAACTGGGTCAGCACGTCAATCCGGTAGATGCCGGAGTTGATGCAATTGCTGATGGGGATATCAATCAAGCGGTATTTCCCGGCAATCGGGACCGCTGGCTTGGAGCGCATTTTCGTAAGCGGATGCAGGCGTGAGCCGCGTCCGCCGCCGAGGATGAGGGCCAGGATGTCATTCATGGCAGGCATAGGGCCTCCGGTCTGACAGGCGGGATTTCGGTTATTTTATCCCATCCGGGTCGAAACCGGGGAAAAAACCAACACGAGGGGCGCCAAAAAGAAAAGCGAGGCCGCCGGCTGGCGGTCTCGCGAACGCTGGTGCGCACAGGCAACCGGGGGCTTGCGCCCCGTGATGACGACTGCCTGTCCCGCAAAAACCGCGGGCGCTACTCCCCGACAAAGGGATGATATAATGCCGAAGGAGGGACTTGAACCCTCATACCCTTGCGGGTACACGAGTTTGAGTCGTGCGCGTCTGCCAGTTCCGCCACTCCGGCGTTGCGCAAATTGACAATTTGCGCCACAACACAGCGCCCAGATTTTACCACAACTACAGGACAAGATGAAACTAGGCATCATTGGCTTCCCCCAATCCGGCAAAACCACGCTCTTCAACGCCCTGACGCGCGGCCACGCGCCGACCACCGCCTCGGCGGGGCGCATCGAGGTCCACACCGCGGTGGTGGATGTGCCCGACCCGCGCGTGGACAGCCTCTCGGCCATGTTCAAGCCGAAGAAGACCATCTACGCCAAGGTGACCTACGCCGACATCGCCGGGCTGGAAGGGGGCGCGGCCAAAAGCGGGTTCGCCGGTCCGCTGCTGAACCAGTTGACGCAGATGGACGGGCTGATCCACGTTGTCCGCTGTTTCGCCGACGACAGCGTCCCGCATCCCTCCGGGAGCGTGGGCCCGGCGCGTGACATCATTTCGATGGACGCGGAACTGCTCCTGAACGACCTGATCACCGTCGAGCGCAAACTGGAACGGCTGGCAGAGGAGCGCAAAAAAGGCGGCACCGACAAGGCGCTCAACGAACGCCAGACGGCGGTATTCACCCGCCTGCACGAGATCCTTTCGGCGGAGAAACCCCTGCGGGGCGTGGAAATTTCCGCCGAAGAAGAGAAACACCTCTCCGGCTTCGGCCTGCTGACGCGCAAACCACTGCTCGTGCTGCTGAATCTTGGCGAGGGGCAGACCGGGCCTGAGGTCCAGACCGACTCGCCCATCGTCGCCCTGCAGGGCAAACTGGAAATGGAAATCGCCCAACTTCCGCCCGACGACGCGTCCGTCTTTATGCAGGAATACGGCATCACCGAACTCTCGCTGAACCGCATGATCAAGATCTCCTACGACCTGCTCGACCAGCAGTCGTTCTTCACCGTGGGCGAGGACGAGGTGCGCGCCTGGACGACGAAACGCAGCGCCACCGCGGTCGAGGCGGCGGGCGAGATCCACACCGACCTGGCGCATGGATTCGTCCGCGCCGAGGTGGTGGCCTGCCAGGACCTGCTCGAACTGGGCGGGATGGCGGAGGCCAAATCCAAAGGCAAACTGCGGCTGGAAGGCAAGGAATACATTGTCACGGATGGGGACATCGTCCACATCCGGTTCAATGTGTGATGGCGTATAATGCAGCCATGGCGACACAGACAACCTTTCAAGTTCCCCCGGTGAACCAGCGCAAGCGTATTCCCATGCGCACCATCCGAGCCATGGCAGCCCACATTGTGGAGCGCTTTAATCCGGAAGAGATCATCCTTTTCGGGTCTCACGCGTATGGCAAGCCCGACGGCTGGAGTGACGTGGATCTGCTGATTGTGATGGACTCGCCCAAAGGGGAAATGGAAACAGCGCTGGATATCATGGAATCCCTGCCGCTGCTCTCCTTCAGCGTGGATGTTATTGTACGTTCAAGAGACGTACTCGAAAGGCGAAAAAAACTGGGGGACTGGTTCCTGCGCGACGTAACCCAAAGAGGGAAAGTGTTGTATGGAAGAACTCACTAGCGAGTGGGTTGCCAAGGCTGAGAACGACTTTTATACGGCTGACCTGGCGCTCCATGCGGGTGAATTTCCCATCCCCGATACGGCTTGCTTCCATTGCCAGCAATGCGCCGAAAAGTACCTCAAAGCCTTTTTGCAAGAACATGGCGTACAATTTTTACCGCGCCACAACCTGATGCCCCTGCTCGATCTATGCGTGTCCCTGGATCGGGATTTCGAAGGTTTGCGCGGCAACATGCGCCAGTTGGAAAGTTACTCGGTGGCCGTGCGTTATCCCGGCATGGATGTTTCTATTGAGATTGCCGAACGGTCCTTCCAGCAGGCCAGACAGACTCGTCAATTCGTTCGCGAAAAATTATTGCACAAGTAATCCATCCATCAAAGGAGCCGCATGCCCTATCAACTCTCCCCCTGGTCGCTCACCGACCTCTTCCCCGGCCTCGACAGCCCGGAACTGGAATCTGCCTTCAAAAAACTGGACGGGCACGTCGCCGGTTTCGAGAAACTGCGCCCGCAGTTGAAACCGGACATGCCGGTCAGCAGTTTCCTCGAGATCGTGCAGGACCTCGAGGAAGGCACCCGCCTGGCAAACAAAATGTACACCTTCGCCGGGCTGGCCTTCGCCGCCGACACGCAGGACCAGCGCATCCAGGGCCTGCTCGGGCGCATCCAGCAGTTCATGGCCGAGATGGAGAACCGCACCCTGTTCTTCAGCCTGTGGTGGAAAGACCTCGATGATGCCAATACCCGCCGCCTGATGGACGCCTCCGGCGACTACCGCTACTACCTCGAAGTGATGCGCAAGTTCAAGCCGCACACGCTCACCGAAGCCGAAGAGAAGATCGTCAACCTGAAGAACGTGACCGGCAACAACGCCATCGTCACGCTCTACGATTCCATCACCAACCGCTACGTCTACAAAGTGGAAGTGGACGGGCAGACGAAGGAACTGACCCGCGGCGAACTGATGTCCCTCGTCCGCCAGGCGGACCCCGACCTGCGCGCCCGCGCCTACCAGGAACTCTACCGCGTCTACGGGCAGGACAGCGCCATCCTCGGCCAGATGTACCAGGCCCTGTCCCGCGACTGGCGCAACGAAAACCTGACCCTGCGCCGGTTCGCCAATCCCATCGCGGCGCGCAACCTCGGCAACGACATCCCCGACGAGGCCGTGGAAGCCCTGCTGAAAGTAGCGAAGAAGAACACCGCCGTCTTCCAGCGTTTCTTCCGGCTCAAGGCGCGCCTGCTTGGCATGGACAAACTCCGCCGCTGCGACATCTACGCCCCGGTGGTCAAATCGGACAAGCAATACGATTTCGACAAAGCCGCCGCAATGGTGCTGGAATCCTTTGCCTCGTTCCATCCCGACTTTGGCAAACAGGCGCGGCGCGTCTTCGACGACAACCACCTCGACAGCGAAGTCCGCAAGGGCAAGCAGAGCGGAGCATTCTGCGCCAGCGTCGTGCCCGGCATGACGCCGTGGGTCAAACTCAACTACCAGGGCCGCGCCGACGACGTAGCCACCATGGCGCACGAACTCGGCCACGCCATCCACTCCATGCTGGCCGAGAAACACAGCGTATTCACCTTCCACTCGTCCCTGCCGCTGGCCGAGACCGCCTCCACCTTCGGCGAGATGATGCTGGTGGATAAACTGCTCGCCACCGAGACCGACGCGTCGGTCCGCCGCGACCTCCTGTTCCGCCAGATAGACGACGCCTACGCCACCATCATGCGCCAGTCGTTCTTCGCCATGTTCGAGAAACAGGCGCACAAGATGATCCAGGACAACGCCTCGGCGGACGAACTGGCCGCCGCCTACATGGAAAACCTAAAAGAACAGTTCGGCAGCGCGGTCGAAGTCGGCGACGAATTCAAGTGGGAATGGATCTCCATCCCGCACATCTACCACACCCCCTTCTACGTCTACGCCTACGCCTTCGGGCAGCTGCTCGTGCTGGCGCTCTACCAGCAGTATAAGGCGGAGGGCGAGTCCTTCAAGCCGCGCTACGTCAAGATCCTCTCCGCAGGCGGATCGGAAGCCCCGGCGAAGATCTGCGCCGAGGCCGGCATCGACATCCGCTCGGAGGCCTTCTGGCAGGGCGGCTTCGACGTGCTGGCAAAACTGGTGGATGAGTTGGAGAAGATGAAGTCATAAGTAAAAAGCAAGAAGTAATATGCAAAGGCGTAAACGCGATTCGTCACGTTTACGCCTTTTTACTTCTTACTCGTTACTTATTACTTGCCTTACGCTTCGTACTCGGCAGCCGCCTCCTCCACCGTCGCCACCGGCTCCTCGCTCGGCTTCTTGTCCAGCATCTGGAGCTGGAGGGCGACCACCTTGGTATAGTACTTGGTTTCGCCGCCCTTGTCCTCGTACTTGTCGGTCTTCAGGCGGCCCTCCACGTACACCAGGCTGCCCTTGTGCAGGTACTGCTGGCAGATCTCGCCCAGCCGCCCCCAGGCCTCCACATTGACCCATTCGGTGTATTCCTTCATCTCGCCCTCGGCCGACTTCCAGCGGTTATTGACCGCCAGGCTGAAATGCGCCACCTTCTTGCCAGTGGGCGTGAAGCGAGACTCGGGATCCTTGCCAAGGTTTCCGATCAGTTGAACACGATTGAGCGCTGGCATATTGATCTCCTCCTGAAAGATTTGTGAACGGAACGGGAAAGGGGTTATTTCTTCTTGAGCACCGGCATCCCTGTTTTCATTTCGACCACTTCGTACCCGGCCGGGACGCTGTCGAGGGCCTCGTTGGGGCGCACATCGCCGGCAAAATAGAACAGGGTTGTCACCTTGCCGCCGGCACGCTGGACTTTCTTGGCATGCAGAAAGTAGGTCTTGCCTTTGGAATTCTTGAACGAAAACGCCATTTCATCCTCCTTTTATCGGATAGAAAGAGTATTATTAGTAGTGTAACCTGAATTTTGGGTTTGTCAACTGGGAATTCTTTGGGATTGCGTATGAAAATCGTCTCCTCCATCCAGGAACTGAACGCCGCCCGCCCGCTCCTCCCCGGACCGGTTGGCCTGGTCCCCACCATGGGCTTCCTCCACGCCGGGCACATCTCGCTGGTCGAACGCGCCCGCCGGGAATGTGCCGGCGTGATCGTCAGCATCTTCGTCAACCCGGCCCAGTTCGGACCGAACGAGGACCTGGCAAAATATCCCCGCGACCTGCCGCGCGACCTGGCCCTGCTCGAAGCCGCCGGCGCGGACCTGGTCTGGACGCCCACGCCCGAGGTCATGTACCCGCCCGGGTTCCAGACCTGGATCACGGTCGAGGGGCTGACCGCCCCGCTGGAGGGCGCGCAGCGCCCCGGCCACTTCCGCGGCGTGACGACCGTCGTCGCCAAGTTATTCAATGCTGTTCAGCCGCAGAAAGCCTACTTTGGTCAGAAGGACGCCCAGCAGGCGGCGGTCATCCGGCGCATGACAAAGGACCTGAACTTCCCCATCGAGATCGTCGTCTGCCCGACCGTGCGCGAAGCGGACGGACTGGCCATGTCCAGCCGGAACACGTACCTGAACCCCGAGGAGCGCAAAGCCGCGACCGTGCTCTTCCGCGCGTTGACCGCCGCCAAAGCCGCCCATGAACAAGGCGAGCGGGACGCGGAGGCTTTACGCCGCATCCTGACCGGGACCATCAGCGCCGAGCCGCTGGCGCGCCTGCAATACGCCTCCTGCGCGGACTACGACACGCTGGAAGAGTTGGAGAAAGTGACCGGCAAGTCCCTGCTCTCGATGGCGGTATTCGTGGGGAAAACAAGGCTAATCGATAATTTTGTGTTGGAATGATGCGAGAGATTATGGCCGAAAATTTCTGGCACGGAGAAACTTGCGAATATTGCAGCGGTGAAATTGTTGAAAAGCGCGTGACCATGCACCGCAAGGTCAAAGGCAATTATGTCCTGCTGGAGAATGTTCCGGCCGGTGTATGTACACAATGCGGTACACGCTACTATTCCGCCAACGTGCTCAAAACCATCGAAGAAAACCTGAGCGGACGACGCCACGCCAGCCGCGAGATTGTCGTGCCAGTCTACGCCTGGCCTGGGTAGATACTCGTCAAAACGCAAGAAGAATTGACCAACGGAGGTCTCCTGCATGATTATGGAGGCCTCCGTTTGCATTTGCAGACAGAATACGCTGGAGGAACTGACGCAGGTGACCGGCAAGTCCCTGCTCTCGATGGCAGTATTCGTGGGGAAGACAAGACTGATCGATAATTTTGTGATCGGGTAAATCCGTAGGGGCGACGTATACGTCGCCCCTACCACAAAAAAACGAAGGACTCCATCGTGGAGACCTCCGGTCAAATCTCGGCGGGGACGGAGTCCCTCGCCGAGCAAGGATTCTAATTTTTACCTTGAGCAAGAAGTGAATTATATCTCTCAATTTTAGCGTGAACTTGGGTACTCCAATCTATCCAGTGAATCGCTTTTGCACCGTCAGCGATGTTCCTGAGAATCTGCAGATCGTCTGGTATGCAGGTAGAAGCTGCCATGAAATAATTCATCGCTGCAATATGGTGCTCTCTGCTAATGGCTCTTGCATCTCTTTCTGCACGGGCAATGTCAATAAAACTTCGAGCTTGGATACTGTCATATAGTTTTTGTCCAAGGTTGAATTCATCTACTCCCAATTTGCTAAGCCACATACCCTGTTTGTAAGTTAGTTCGTTACGCACATCCTCGATTCGGCTGTTATCGGGTGCTATCTGCGCCGCTTTTTTTAGGTATTCTATTGCTTCATCATATCGATTTTTTTTATTAGTCGTGAGATAAAAAGTCGAAACGGCTTTATGTATCCACGCTTCAATGTTCTTTGGGTCAATTTCCAGAATGGAATTACAGTATTGTAAAGCTTCCTCAAAGTTATTGGCATCAATAGCAACTTTTTTTAACTCGATGTAACGTGCAAGGTCTTTTTTTTCTTGATCACTATCGGATTGTTGCAAAAGGATTTTTGTTCCGCAATACATACAATGCGCCACACCAAGATTATCCGGCAGTTCAAGTTTCCCATTGCAAGACGGACAATTGAGTTTGATCATATTCATGTTTTATCTCCTCTTGGTTTCTAAATTTCTGGGGTACGGATTGTGCTCCCATCCAATTCGTTGTTGAATTTAGGCAGTAGCAGATAGACGGTTTGTGTTGCCCCCTTGCGTAGGAAAGACAGTTGGGCGGGCGTGGAATCGCTATCAAAACGGGACGTTGCTTGGGTGTAGAAAAAAACTCAATTTAGCGGGGCGATCCCCTCTGTCCACCTGCACGCTTTGTTGGCACGCTTTTAGGGATGGGATGTGTTGTAAATTTCTTCATGTATCTTGTCGCGAAGACTCAGTAATTCATCTTCAATTCCATCTATCTTTGGAAGAGGAGAAAGATTTTCAAAAGGAGTTTTAGCCGCTATTTCTCCATTTCTAACCCATATCATTCCATGAATGATAACCATTTGGCTAATTAAATTTCTCACTTCCCGAAACATCTTATCAAAAACAAGTTTTTCCAAAACTGGCGACATCTCAACCCTATTGTTTTGGGAGAAATCAAAAAACTCATTTGCTAATTGCTTTGCTGATATTTCTTTGTCAGAATACACCTTATATAAGAGAATCTCGTTGACAAGTTTATGAGTTAAGATGTCTAACTTATTTAGATTTTCCTTTTTTTTTACATCTGGCAAGACAACATTTCCGGTCATGTTTCCAATCGCAAGATTATTATCTTTTTGGTTAATCGCAAACATATCTCCACTTGCATTTGCATCAACTTCTCTTTTGTATTTTTCAAGTTTATCTTCGGCATCTCTCGCTTTTTTATCAGCCTTAAAAACTCTCCAAATACAAGCAAGGAGAACTAAGGCAAGACCTATCCAGAAAATAGCATCCCCTTTTATTATTCCTATATCAGCACTATTTTTAATAATATCTGCAATCATCAATCCCGCTCCTATTAACCATCCGGCAAATTCTCCGAAGGAATATAGAAAATTCACAAAACCTTTTCTTTTCATAATCTATCCTTTTCTCACAATGGATTTTGCATCATGTGGATAAATTAACACGCTAAAAATATTTCCTACCGTTGTGAAGAGGCGTGCCGAACGGTTTGGCTCACCTGCCGCCGATTTTGGCGAGACAAGACTGTCTGAAAATCACTTTTTCTACCAAGTGGCCGCCGCATCCCCGCGCCGAAGGCGGTCAGGTGGAGCCGGTGTTGGGCGCCAATTATGGATTTGTGCCTTCGGAATTCAGCATTTCGTAAACATCTTGTGCCATGTCAGTTTCTGCACTAATGCCGAAATCTACTGCATCCAATCCATCGAGAATTTCATTCATCGTTTGGTAAAGCGAATCTAAATTTACTATTTGATTTTTCGGAGTGGACGGATTTCCTTGGATACCAATCGGATATCGATACGAATAGGAATCTTGGTCAATAATTTGATATTCTTCTGCTATTTGAACACACTTCTTAATGAATTCTTTCAATGAATTATCTACGGGGAATAATCTTTGTAGAATACGTTCTGCAATTGCGGCCAGAATATCAAGTTTATGGTGATTATATAAACGAGTGTCGATATCAGTGAAGCGCTTAAAAGCCGCCAAAGGGATAGCTCGATAAATAATATTCTTGAGATAAAGCTCAAAGGAATGGCGATAAAGGAACACTACAGGATAAGCATCATAATTTGCGAAAGAATTTTGGCTAAGCAAAATTTGTGCAAGGTTTCTAGCAGCCCAAGAATACCCTTTAGCAAAAACGCCGAAATCGTTCTTGGGATTATTGTTTATCGATATCGCGAAGTTTCTTGGGTTATTTATAGCATCGTAAAAAGACATCTCACAACCTCCATGACTTGTAATCTTGGCACCCAACACGCGTTTGAGCGGATCGTACAACCGCTTAAAAACGATCCGCCTAAAATCCCAAACGATTGGGGTTTTAGGCGGTGTTTTCTTAAACCTGCTCGAACCTCTCCACCGGCACCACGAACACCGTGGCGCGCTTCTCGCCCTGCGCGGCCGGGGCGCACGTCTCGCGGATGACGGCAATGGCCGCCTCCACCTGATTGTCGTCCACCCCGATCAGCAGGGTGGTGGCGCCGCGGCGCAGCAGGCCGCCAGTGCTGGCGGTGCGCGTCACGCGGAAGCGGCCCGCGGTCAGCGCCTGGGTAACGGGATCCGCATCATGGTCACTCAGGATGGCAATGATCAGTTTCATGGCTAAAACTCCTCGAATCGTTCCACCGGAATGGTAAAAGCAGTCGCCCCGCCCACCGTCACCGGGACGGGAGTGGGGAGCGGCAGCGGCGCGCCCTCCAGCGGGACGGCCAGGTATTCCACGCGCTGGCGGCAGGACTTCTGCAATTCCACCAGCACCTGTTCCTCGCTCCCCGCCGGCAGCCCCACCAGCAGGGTGGCGTTGCGCCGCCCCAGGAAACCGCCCGTGCTGGAGAGATGGATGACCGGCACCTCCAGCACGCCCAGGCCGCGCACTGCCAGGTCCACGTCCTGTTCCTGGACAATGGCCAGCATCAAATGTCGAATCGGGGAACGGTCCATCGGGCCTCCTGTCAGTCGGCGCCCCGTGCAAGAACCGGGACTATACGGATACAACCGCGTCGGTCGGGTCGTTCATGGTGAGCGTCTGGCCGTCGGAAAAAACCACGGTCGTCTGCTCAGCCTGGCGGGTCACCGTCAGGCCTCTATATTTTACCGTAACCGGCCACGGAAATGGGTTCTTTCCGGACAAAATCACCTCGCGCGGCGAACGGATGCGCACCCCCAGTGTTTGCAGAAACAGGCCAAGCGGAGCGAGACCGTGGACCGGGTTGCGCTCGCCCAGCCCGGCGCCCGTCTCAGAGTGATGGGCGCGGGCGAACGAACGCCGGCGCTTGAGGTTCTCCACCACCGCCGACATCAGCCGGGCGGTCAACTGCGCCGCCTCGGTGCGCAATCCATACGCCAGCAGGCCCTCGCCAATCAGATGGTTCCACGGCAGGTGGACGGCCTGCACCACATCCTCCGCCTCCGCCGCCCCGCCCGCGCACAGCGGCACCCCAAACGGACGCCCGAACCGGTCCGCGGCAAACAGCGAGCGGTTGACCAGCGCCCGGGCGCGGGCTTCGGTCGGGATCCCGGCCCAGAGCGGCAGGAACAGGCTGACGTCTTCCACGCTGAAATCCATCACGCGCACGACAACCGCGTCGCCCTTCGCCACACCCCGGACCTCGAGCCGGGTCAGCGCAGTGAACGGTGCGCGGCACGTGGCGGCGGCCAGGCCCGCGCCCCAGGTGAAGTCGGCGCGCTCCAGCCGTTCGGTGTGCGCGCGGCGTCCCGACTTGCCTTTTAGAACGATCTCCGGGCGGGGAATGGTGGCACCCTTGAAGCGGATTTGCACCAGCAGGCGGGCAGGCCCGGCGAACTCCTGGGCAAGTTCGCTTTTGCCCTCCCCGCGCTGGCGGACGATCTGCTTCCCGTTGGGCGCGGCGTGGGTGTTGCGGTCGCGGTAACGGTAGAGGGCGGCGTCTGAATTCCAGCAATCCTCCACGGCCACGCGCAGCGCGCCGGCTTCCAGTTCCAGGTCCTCGCACCGGCGGTCATCCCCACGCAGGGTGGCGGCTTTTGCCAGCAGGAACGCGTCGCGGCTCAACAGCGCGGCCAGCGCCGGGCTTTCGGCGGCGGAAATATCCGCGCCCGCATCCCACGTGTGCCAGGCGGTAAAGGCCGGGTGGTCGTCCAGCCCGGCCTGGAGCGGCTGGTCCCATTCCGGGAAGCCGTCGCCGTCGCGGTCGTGGGCCGGCGTGAACCACTGGCGGTGGAATGCCAGCAGTTTCGGGAACGCTTCCGTCAACAGCGAGGCGTCGCCGGTCTGCTGGTAGACCTGCCAGGCCAGCGCGGTCAGGAGCGGCGCGGCCAGCCAGCGTCCGCGCTGCCCCGCCAGCCCGGGGCGGAAGTCCACCGAGCCGTCCGGTTCCTGCGCGGCCAGGAAGTTGCGCACCAGGCCGGCGGCCAGGTCCGGCGCGCCGGGCAGCAGGCTGGCGAGATAATAGGATTCGAGCGGCGGCTGCCCGCTCCAGAGGGACGGGTGATCGCTGCCGTCGCCGCGCGGCGAAAAGCCGTGGTCCGGCTGGCGGGCGAGGACGAACGACGGGTGGGGCAGGTGCGCGCTCGCGCCGAAGAACAGCCCAAAGGCGGTCTTCTGGCTGAGGGCGAAGGCCGCGTCCCAGTCGGGGTCGCCGGTCTGGATTTCGACGGCCTGGGCGGCGTTGGTCATCTCTATCTTCGTCCGCTCGGCGTCCCACGGCTGGGCGGCGAGATGACGCGCCAGGTCGAAGGATTCCTGCGGGTCGGCGAGGGCGGCCTGCACCCACGTCAGCGTGCGCGACCCGCCGGAGGCGAGCGCCAGGTCGAGGGTCAGGGCGGGATACGGCCCCGGCCCGGCCTGCGGGCCGCCCGTGAGGAAGACGACCGGCGCGAGGTCCGCGCTGCGCCCGGCCAGCACGTTCGCCGACTGCATCGAGATGGCGGCGAGGCTCTGCCCTTCAAGCGGGACGAGTTGCCCGCACAGTTCGAGCAGGACGGTGAGCGGGTCGTCGCCGCGGTTGGAGATGGTCAGCCGCCCGGCGACGGTGTGCGAATCGGGGACCCGGTATTCGGCGGTCACGTCGAGGCCGGGGAGGGGCGAGAAGTCGAGCAGGAGGAAGTTGGGGGCGAAGCGGCGCAGGCGCGGCGGGACGGCAAAGGCGGCCGGGTCGCCCAGCGTCTGGCCGCGGACGAGGAAGCGCGGGAAGAGGCGCATGAGGCGCGCCCGCAGGCCGTAGGTGGTGTGGAGCGCCAGGGCAGGCGGGTCGCCGCCGCCGATCTCCAGTTCCCAGATGTGGTCGTTGGCGTAGTCGGGGGCCGAGAGGCGGAAGTCCGCCGCTATGGTGAGGGCGAGCGGGTCGCCGGGGCCGAGATTCCAGTCGCGCATGTCTCTATTGTACGGTCAGTTTGGGCGGAAAGCAAAGGGAAATTCAAAGGAATTTACCGCAGAGTTCGCAGAGTACGCAGAGAGTTTTGAACTCTCCGCGTACTTCGCGGTCTCCGCGGTTAAACAGGAGGTACGCCGCCGCTACGGGCAGGCGGAGAGGAGGATGGTCTCAGACAGGCGCGCCGCCAGGGCCGCTTCGCCTTCCGGCAGGAGGTGGAAAATGGAGGTGGAGAATTGCTGCTCCGGGATGATATTCCACAGGTCGAGATACGTCCAGCCGCCCTCCGCGCTCATGCCGCTCACCACCTGGCGGAACTGGTCGTACGCCCAGCGGGGGAAAAAGGAGTTGTACGAAATGTCGCTGAACACGCCGGTGGAAATTTCAATCGGCTCGCCGACATAGATGATCTTTCCGCCGGTGATGGCGGAGGCCACGGGCAGCGTCTCATACGCCAGATACCCGCTCAGGTTGGCGGGCGGGAAGATGCCGAAAAAATCATTGGAGGCTTTGGGAGTATCCTGAAAATGGATACCGCCCTCGTGAACAATGCGCGGGTCGTCCATGCCGAGCGCGCCGAGTAGCAGAGTGGAAGCCTGGAGGCGGACGAGCAGGTTTAGGTCGCGCCGCTGGCCGGCGATGGTCGCGCCCCAAAGCGGGTCGGGCGGGACCGACAACTTGCTGGCATCGTGGGGGAGTCCATACTCCGTCATCAGTTCCTGCACCGCGAGCGGATTGTCCACCACGAACGGCACGTCCTGCCGGATGCGCTGGAAGGCCAGCATGGAAAACAGCCAGACATTCAGGTCGGGCTGGTATTGTTGGGCGCGCTGCATGAAGAGCAGGTCCTTGGTGGCCGAGTTGGACGGGTAGCCGAGGTTGTAGGCCACGACGCGCTGGCCGGAGCAGGTGCGCAGGTCGAGTTGGTTGATCTGTCCCGCCACGGTCTGCTCGGGATAGAGAGCCGTACCCCACACCGACGAGTCGCCAAAGATGAACACGCGGAACTCGTCCGCGGCTTTGGGGCGGGTGAGGATGTGCGAGGCGAAGAGCACGTCCATGTTCGAGAACATTTCCCGCCCGATGGAGACCGAGCCGTCGTTGTGCACGTCGGGGAGCCACAGGGCGGGGAAGCGCTCGTATCCGCCGCGCCGGATGACGATGAACCATCCCGGCGAGGCGCGCACCGCCGCATAAACCAGGTTGAAGGCGAGGAACAGCAGCAGGGCCTTGACCGCCACGCGGGCGGGATGGATGGAAGGAGTATCGTTTTTATTAGAATCGCTCACGCGTCCTCCGGCAGCCTACGCCAGGCCGAACAATTTCAGGAAGAACACCCACGACTGGGCGGGGGTGGTCAGGGCAAAGAAGACCCAGCCGAGGGCCACGTAGTGGAACGTAACCAGGATGCCGGTCACGTTGAGCAGCACCTTGCGGGCGGGAGTGGCGGCCCAGGCGGCGGCGCGGACGCGCGTCCACTCGCTCCAGCGGTTGTGGACGAACAGTCCCGCCGCGTGCCAGAGTCCCCACAGCACGTAATTCCAGGAGATGCCGTGCCACAGGCCGATGAGCGTCATCGTGCCGAACTGGGCAATGGCGATGATGATCCATGCGGGCGGCGGCTTGCGCGCCGAGCGGAAGCCGCGCACCAACGGATTAAAAAAGTAGGCCCGGAACCACTGCGTCAGGCTCATGTGCCAGGAGTTCCAGAACTGGGTCAGGTTGGGCTTGAGATACGGGGAGGCGAAGTTTTCCGGCAGGCGGATGCCCGCCAGCAGGCCCATGCCGATGGCGATGTCGGTGTAGCCGCTGAAATCGAACAGCAGGCGGAAGGCGTAGGCATACAGCACCAGCCAGGCCCAGCCCGGTGTGCGGACGAAAGGCGCGAACGCGCCGATGGAGACCAGCGCCAGCGCGTCGGCCAGGACGAACTTCTTGAACAGGCCGGTGAAGAACCGCCGCCCGGCCTCCAGCCAGTCCGCCGCCCGGACCGGGCGCGGGTCGCGCAGGTCCTTCAGGAAGCGTTCGATGCGGTCAATCGGTCCGGCAGTGAAGGCCGGGAAGAAGATGACGTAGGTCACGTACTCGTCCAGGCTGACAGCGGGCAGACGTCCCGACAGGCGGTCGAAGAAAGTGTGCAGCAGGCGGAAGGCCACGTAGGAAAATCCCAGCCACTGGAAGGCAAACGGCACAGACTCGGCGCCCCCTCCGCGCAGGGAATTGACCAGGCCGTACAGCCTGCCGGTCAGCGCGGGAGATTTGACCAGCGCCAGCAGCGCGATGCCCCCGATCACGGCCAGGATCAGCAGGGCGCGCTGTCCGCGGCCGCGGCGCAGGAGGAACGCCAGCGCGGCCAGTCCGGCCAGCAGGACCAGCCAGAAGGCCGCCGCGACCTGGACACGCGGCGTCGTTGTGGCAAAGAATGGTTCGATCTGGAAGTAACGGTTGAGCGACGCCAGCAGGCTGGCGGCCATCAGGATGACAAAGCCCGGCAGGTTGCGGCGGGAGGCGCGCGCCTCCGGCGGCGCGGTCAAGGCCCAGGAGACGGCGGCCAGGGCGAGGGTCCCGGTGGGAATCCAGAAGGTGTAACTGCTGTTGTCGAAGCGCGTCCCCAGCCAGTAGACCGCCAGCGCGCTGACGAACAGCAGCGCCAGCCCGCGGCCTTTGCGCAGCAGTCCCGCCAGCGCGGCCAGGGCGGCAAGGATGAAAATGTTCAGGATGGACATCAGAAGCCCTGGTAGATCCAGGTTGGCGAAGTCCCGGCGGTGAAGATCACCAGGGCGGTCAGGATCAGGCTGAGCAGCAGGGCCAGCAGGTTTTCACGCGAGAAGATGCGCTTGAGCAGGGGGGGCATGGCGTGGTCTCCAGACAAAGATTCAACGCGAAGCGGCGACCCCCATAGAGCGGGGGCAGGCGGGCGCTAAGATTCTTTGGGGCCGCGAAGGGTTCCTTCGCGAATTTGATGTTTCCTTCGCGGCTGCCTGCCCCCGCTTTTTGGGGGCGCGTCTTCGCGGTAAGACTCGAACCCTTCGTCCATCCCGTTGATTGTATAGGTAGTTGGAAAAGAAGTCAAAGGTTTTGTGCTAGAATTCATCCATGCCCAGCCCCGAAGACCCCCGCGTGAAAATCCGCCGCCTGACCGAATCGGAAGCCGAGACGCAGGCGGAGCCGCCTCCCGAACCGGTCACGCCGACCGGCCAGACGCGCGTGCGCGTCATCCGCCCGGCCGCGCCGCCCGCGCCGGACGAGCCGCTCCCGCAGCGCGTGGAGGAGGTGGACCTGGCCGCCACGCGCGTCACGCCCGCGGCTTACGAACACACGCCGACCGCGAAACGCCCGCCGGCGCGCAAACGGACGGGCAGGAAGCGGGCGTTGGGCTGTTTCCTGCGCGGCGTCATCGCCTCCATCTTCGCCCTGGTCGTCCTCACACTGCTCCTGCTGACCTTCGGCATTTACGAATACTACGCCATCGCCTCCACCCTGCCCAGCGTGGAAGACCTGCGGGCGCGCGCCTCACAGTTCGAGACGACGCGCATCCTCGACCGGAACGGCAACCTGCTCTACGAGATCCTCGACCCCAACGCCGGGCGGCGCACCTACGTGACGCTCGACGAGATCTCGCCCTACCTGGTGGCCGCAACCATTGCCACCGAGGATAAGGATTTCTACTCGCACCCCGGCTTCGATCCCATCGCCATCGCCCGCGCCCTGTGGGTCAACCTGACCACCGGCGGGGAGGGCGGCGGGGCTTCGACCATCACCCAGCAGTTGGCGCGCATCCTGCTCCTGTCGCCGGAGGAACGCGGCCAGCGCACGTACCTGCGCAAGATCCGTGAGATCATCCTGGCCGCCGAGATCACCCGCCGCTACAGCAAGGACGAGATCCTCGAACTCTACCTGAACGAGATCTACTACGGCAGCCTGGCCTACGGCATCGAGGCCGCCGCCGAGACCTATTTCGGCAAGTCTGCCAACCAGTTGACGCTTGGCGAGGCGGCCTTCCTGGCCGGCCTGCCGCAGGCCCCCGGCGTGTACGACATCCACACCAACCGCGACGAGACGCTGAGACGCAACCAGGAAGTGGCGGTGCTGATGGTCCAGTTGAGCGCGGAGCGCAACTGCATCTACGTCAGCAACAACCCGGAACCGATCTGCGTGGACGCCGCCACGGCCGCGCAGGCGGTCAGCGAGATGCAGAACTACCAGTTCCGGCCGGTGAGCGTGGACATGCGCTACCCGCACTGGGTGCAGTACGTGCGCGCCCAACTGGAAGCGCAGTACGACCCGCAGACCATCTACCGCTCCGGCTTCACCGTCTACACCACGCTCGACCCCGGCCTGCAGGATATTGCCCAGCAGATGGTCAGCGACCAGGTGTCCGCCCTGGCTGACCGCCACGTCACCGACGGGGCGCTGGTCGCCATCCGCCCCTCCACGGGCGAGATCCTGGCAATGGTTGGCTCGGCCGATTTCTACAACGTTGCCATCTCCGGGCAGGTCAACATGGCCGTCAGCCCCACACGCCAACCGGGATCGTCCATCAAACCGTTCACCTACCTGGCCGCCTTCGAGAAAGGCTGGACGCCCGCCACGCTCATCTGGGACGTGCCGTCGGAGTTCCCGCCCTCCGGCGACCCGAACGACCCGCGCGAGCCGTACGCGCCGGTCAACTACGACGGGAAGTCCCACGGCCCGGTCACCGTCCGCACGGCGCTGGCGAACTCGTACAACATCCCCGCCGTCAAGACCCTGCAATTCACCGGCATCTACGGCGACGGCGGACTGGTCGCCATGACTGAACGTCTGGGCTTCACCAGCCTGACGCGCGACGACTACGGCATGTCGCTCACCCTGGGAGGCGGCGAGGTCAGCCTGCTGGAGATGACCGGCGGCTTCGCCGTCCTTGCCAACGGCGGGAAGCGGGTGCCGACCGTGGCGATCCTCAAGATCGTGGATCACACCGGCAAGGTGGTCTACCAGTACGAGCCGCCGCCCGGCGAGCAGGTGGTGCGCGCCGAGCACGCCTTCCTGATCTCGTCCATCCTCTCGGACAATTCCGCCCGCGCCCCCATGTTCGGCTCGAACTCGATCCTGAACCTGCCCTTCCCGGCGGCGGTCAAGACCGGCACGGCCGGGGACCCCAAAGGCGCCGATACGCACAACGTCTACGACAACTGGACGCTCGGCTACACCCCGGACCTGGCGGTGGGCGTCTGGGTGGGGAACGCCGACTACACCTCGATGGAACGCACCACCGGCCTGAGCGGCGCGGCGCCCGTCTGGGCGCATTTCATGACCGCTGCCATCCAGCAATTGACCGGCGGCAACCCCACGCCCTTCCTCCCGCCGGCCGGCATCGAGACCCGGGTCATCTGCGTCGAATCGGGCGCCGAGCCGTCGCAGTGGTGCCCGAACCAGCGCAGCGAATACTTCGCCTCCGGCCAGCCGCCCCTGCCCGCCAGCCAGGACCTCTGGCAGAAGGTGACGCTCGACACGTGGACCAACCTGCGCGCCTCAGGGCAATGCTCCGAATACACCAAGGATTTCGTGGTGCTGAACGCGGCCGATCCCTTCGCCCAGGATTGGATCCGCAATAAACCGGACGGACAACTCTGGTATCGCACGATGGGCTTCCCTGAAACCGTCATCTTCGCCCCGGTGCGCGAATGCACCTCCGCCGACCCGCGCCCGCGTCTTGAATTGGTCGGCCTGCGCGACAACATGGAGGTCGCCGCCAACCCGCTCGACATCAGCGTGATCGCCAGCGGCGGGAATTTCAAATCCTTCCTGCTGGATTACAGCACCGACGGGCGCAACTGGACCTACCTGCTGCACCCGACCACGGCGCAGTACCCCACGGCCACGAACGTCTACTCGTGGGATTTGAGCGCCGTCAAAGGGACGGTCGTCACCCTGCGCATCTACCTGTTGAGCACCAACGGCGGGTACGCCGAGAAGCGCGTCCGCCTGAACCTGCGCCTGCCGACGCCCACCCCGACCCCCACCGAGACCCCCTCGCCGACGCCCACCCCGACCGAGACGCCCACGCCAACCGAGACCCCCTCACCGACGCCCACCTCGACCGAGACGCCCACGCCTGTTGCGCCCACCGATACCCCCGTCCCGCCGACCGATACGCCCACGGTCACGCCGGTGGCGACCGGCACGTAACGCAAGATATTATCTTGCGCCACCGCCCAAACGAAAACCTCCCGCAGGATTTCTGCGGGAGGCTGGTTTAACGGCAGGCCGGCTCACGGTCCGATGGGACGCCAGGCCGGGTCGAAGTCGTTGGCGGGATCGCTGGTCAGGAGGACGCGTCCCTTCCCAACCGCCTGCATGATGACGATATCATACTGGCCGCTGTCGGAGGTCTCGAAGATGATCCACTGGCCGTCGGGCGAAAAGTCCACATCAATGGCATACAGGCCGTTGTTGACGCGGGCGGCGTCCTGCGTCCCGCGATTCTCGTAGCGCAGGCCCATCAGCCAGCCAATGGTCAGCGGCCCCCGGGACTGGGTGAAGATGATGGTCTGTCCGTCCGGGGACCAGGCGGGCAGGAAGTCGAAGTATTCGCTGCCGCTGCGCACCAGTTGCGTCTGGCCGGCGCCGGCGTCGCTCATCACCCAGATCTGCAGCACGTCCACCCGCCGGACGGTATACAGGATCTGCGTGCCGGTGGGGGACCAGGCGGGCTGGCGTGCTTCCTGGATTTCCGTATCCATCTCCACCCGCGCCGCCGAGTTGTCGCCAAGGTTCAGGATGTAGATTTGGGGATAGCCGTTGCGCACGGAGGTGAAGGCGATGCGCGTACCGTCAGGCGACCAGGCCGGGTCGTAGTCGCCGGCTTCCGAGGCCAACAGGGGGACGATGCCGCTGCCGTCGGCGTTCATGACGAACATGTGCGCGCCGGGGTAGGCATCCTTCCGCTCCAGGCACGGGGAGACGAATACGATCTGCTCCCCGCCCGGCGACCAGTCTGGCTGGCAGGCGCCGTCGGGCAGGTTGGTGATCTGGCGCTGGCCGCTGCCGTCGGCATACATGAGGAAGATCTGCGGCGAACCCGCCCGGTCGGAGACGAAGGCGACCTGGCCGGCCCCGCCGCCCTGCGGCGTGACGGTGGGCGTGAGCGTCTCGGTTGGGACGGGAGTCTCGGCGGGCGCCTGCGTCTGGGTTGGCAGGGGCGTATCGGTCGGGTGGAGCGTGGGGGAGGGCGCGGGCAGGAATGTATGGGTCGCGGCAGGCCCGAGGTCCGCTCTGGGGGTTGGCGAGTCTGCCGGGCCAAGGATGGCGGTCGAGATGGGCGTCCAGAAAACGATCAGCGCCACCAGCGCGGCCAGGACGGTCAGCAGGAAGAAGGAGAAGGAGACCCAGAAACCGGCGCTGTGTTTGGCGGGGGGCGGCGCGGCGGGGGGCTGGGAGGGCGGAAGGAGATGGCTCCTGGCGGGCTTCCCGCTCGGTTTCTCGTCTTCCCCTTCCTGTGGTTCCGGGGCCTGCGGCGGAGGCTCGACGATGATCTCGCCGTCCATCTTCTGGGTCTTGATGTTCGAGGAGAGCAGCTCGCATCTGAAATCGTCCGCGCTCTGGTAACGGTCGTCCGGGCGGACGGACATGGCTTTTTCGATGACCTGCGCCAGGCGGCGCGAGGCCTTCGGGTTGCGTTTGCGCAGCGGCGTCAGTTCCACGTTGTCCATGGCGCGCGCCAGGCCGTCTTCGGGGATGACGCCGGTCAGGGCGGCGTAGAGCGTGGCGCCGAGCGAGTAGATGTCGGAGCGCGGGTCGGTGCGGGCGGTGCCATACTGCTCGGGCGGGGAATAGCCGGGGGTCATGGCGCGCGCCCCGGTGGTGGTGGCCTGGTTGCCGCGCACCAACTTGGCGAGACCGAAGTCCACCAGATAGACGTGTCCCTCCGGCGTGATCTTGACGTTGCCGGGCTTCAGGTCGCGGTGGACGATGGGGGGCTTGCGCGTGTGCAGGTACTGGAGGGCGTCGCACATCGCCGCGCCGATGAGGATGGCTTCCTCTTCCGTGATCGTCCCCTGGCGCTCCATACGCTGGCGCAGGTCCTCCCCTTCGATGTAATCCATGATGAGATACTGCCCCTGCTCGCCGATGACGAAGTGGTCGGTGACGCGCGGCAGGTTGGTGTGGCGCAGGCTGGCCAGGATGACCGCCTCCAGGCGGAACTGGCGGGCGTATTCTTCGGTGGTGAAGAGGTTGTCCTTGACGGCCACCTCCACGCCCAGGTTCTCATCCACGGCGCGGTAGACAGACCCCATGCCGCCCTGGCCAAGGATTTCCACGATCCGGTAACGTTTATGCAGGAGAGTGCCGCGTTCGAGAGTCATGGTCTGCGTTCAATGCCTTTCACACAACAGCCCGATTATATCAAAGGCCGTGCGCCCGATTACAAAACTGTAATGAAACCGCAAAGCGCGGTTTACTTCTCGGCCAGTTTCAGGCGCAGGAAGATCCACGGCGCGCCGCCCGCCACCCACGCGCCGATCAGCGCGTAACGAAGGTAGCGCAGGGAATACGCCAGCACGGTCTCGCCCTCGGGGAAGACGAACTTCAGCCCGTAGCGGATGATCAGCACACCGGCCACGCCGAGCAGGAAGCGCAGGATCAGTTTCCACCACGCGCCGGAGGTCTTGAATCCGCCCTGCCGCTCCAGCCAGGCCAGTCCCACGCCCAGCCCGAAGAGCGTCCCGGCGGAGGTGAAGGCGCCGCCCAGGGTCACGGCTTCGGAGGCGAAGGATGCCCAGGCCGGGTCCGGCTGCCAGCTGGTGAGCGTCAGCCAGAGATACGGGATGAGCGGGAGCAGGATGAGCGCCAGCGAGGCGAGGAAGGCCGCCAGCGCCTGCCCGCCGAAGGACATCTTCTTCAGCCGGGCGGCCACGGGGTCCCAGAAGCGCACCGTCAGCCAGAGCAGGAGTCCACCCACCAGCCATCCGAACAGCACATCGTGCGGGAAATGCACGCCCAGGTAGAGGCGTGAGAACCCGATGAAGAAGACGATCAGTCCCGCCGCCAGCCAGGCCCACCACTTCTTCAGCCAGGCCGCCATCATGCCCCAGACAGCAAAGGCGGTTTGCGAATGGCCGGAGGGGATGCCGAAGGAGGTTTCGGCGGCAAAGCGGTTCACCTCCGCGCTGTACCAGTACGGGCGCGGCCAGTGGAAGGCCAGTTTCAGGGCGTCGTTCACGCCTGTGCTGAGCAGCAGCACGAACGCCACGCGGATGCCCAGTTTGGAATCCACGCACCAGTAGAGCACCGGCAGGAGGATCATAAAGAAATCCTCCGTTCCGAGGAACGAGAAGATCTCCATCGGCGTTTCCAGCCAACTCCCCAGTCCCTGGATGACGACGATCAACCGGATGCCGAGATCGAAAATGCTGTTCATAATCCATTCTCCTTTGCAATTGACGGTTTGGTGATTTTTATTGTACACTCAAAGCATGAAACGCGCAGCCCCGCCGCGCTGGGATTTTCCCGCCACCCTGCTCCTGACGCTGGCCCTGCTGACCTCCGCCGAACGCCTCGCCGCCACCGGCTGGACCAAGGGCCTGGGCGTCACGCTCACGCTGACCCTGCTCGGCGCGGCGCTCGGCCTCGCCCTGGGCGTCAGCCGCTTCAAACGCGCCGGCGTCTATCTGCTGAGTCTCGGCTACAGCCTGACGGTGGTCCCGTGGGCGCTGGGCGCGGCGCAGTATCCCAGCGTGGCCTGGCAGGAACGCCTCGCCAGCCTAGGCGGACGTCTGGGAGTCTCGTTTGGCCTGTTCTTCTCCCGCCAGCCGGTTGAAGATCCGCTGCTCTTCATCGCGTTTGCCGCCGTGATCTACTGGATGCTCGGTCTGCACGCCTCCTTTGCCCTGACGCGCAAGGCCAGTACCCTCGGCAGTATCCTGCCGGCCGGGATCGTCATGTTCCTCGTCCAACTGTACGATAACTGGAGCGGGGCGCGCATCGGCCTGCTGGCCTTCTACCTCTTCGTCAGCCTGCTCCTGCTCGGACGGGTGAACTACACCGGCAAGCGCCGCTTCTGGGACGAACAGCGGGTCTGGATCTCCTCCGCCTCCACCACGGACCTGGCCATCGGCCTGACCGCCGCCGCGCTGGCCGTCATCCTGCTGGCTTGGGTGACGCCCAGCCCCGCCCGGCCGCTCGCCGCCGCCAGAAGCCTGTGGACTAATATCACCCGTCCCTGGAAAGAAGCCCGCGAGAACCTGGGCAATGCAGTGGCCGGGCTGAAACACGCAGCCGACATCCCCCTCGCTGATTTTTACGGCGACAGCCTGACCCTCGGCCAGACCGGCGCGTCCGGAGACACGGTGATGTTCACCGTGCGCGTCCCGGCCACGCTGGGAGTCACGCGCTATTACTGGCTCGTGCGCACGTACGACGAATACCAGGACGGCCAATGGTACAGCGCCTTCGCGCCGGAGCGCGCGCTCCTGCCATACCGCCCGATCCCGCTCACTTCGGACGCCGTGCAATGGCCGGCTGCCGAATTCGTCTTTTCCGCCGGGAACCGCATTTCCATCCTTGCCACCCCAACACGACCGGTGTGGGTCAGCCGCCCGGCCACGCTGGCGTATCTCCCCATTTTGGATGAACTCGTGGATCCGCTGCTCATCAGCGTGGAGCCGCCCATCCAGCCCGGCGAGACGTACACGATCCTGGCCGCCGTCGCCAACCCGTCCGAGGTCCGCTTACGCGCCGCCGGGACCGATTACCCGGCCTGGGTCGCCGACCGCTACCTGCAACTCCCGGAGAACTTCCCGCCGGAGATCGCCGGCCTCGCCCGGCAAATCACCGCGGACGCTCCGACCCCGTACGACCAGGCGGTTGCCATCACCGATTACCTGCGCGCCAACATCCGCTACAACCGCTCCATCACCTCGCCCGCCCCCGAAGGAGAGGACCCGCTGGCCTGGTTCCTGTTTGCGTCCAAAGAGGGATTTTGCAATTATTACGCCTCCGCCGAGGTGGTGATGCTGCGCAGCATCGGCATCCCGGCGCGGCTGGCGGTGGGCTTTTCAGAGGGGGAACGCCAAGAACCCGACCGGCACATCGTCCGCCAGCGCAACGCCCACGCCTGGCCGGAGGTCTACTTCCCCGGCCTCGGCTGGGTAGAGTTCGAGCCGACCTCCTACGAACTGCCGCTCGCCCGCCCGGTCGTCGAGACAGAGAACGCAGGCGGGACCGGCGCCAGCCCGGCCCCGCAGGACGATGGGGAGCAGAATCCCGCCGGGGGCGGCGCGGCCCTGCCGGGCGGCGAAGCAGGCAGCGGGTCCGACGCGCCGCCGAATTCCTTCCAGCGGCTGACCGCCTTCTTCCTGATTTCCCT
This sequence comes from Anaerolineaceae bacterium, assembly GCA_009772985.1. Classification (GTDB taxonomy): domain Bacteria; phylum Chloroflexota; class Anaerolineae; order Anaerolineales; family Villigracilaceae; genus UBA877. Next base: position 231 of record WOUS01000011.1, on the reverse strand, counting down.
GGCCGTCATCGCCGGGATCGCCTGGCTGGTTTTCGTCGGCGTGGGCGAGAAGGCGCGCCGCCGCCGGTACGACTTCACCCGCACGCCGCTGCCGGTCCACATGGAGGCCGCACTGGCGGCGCTCTCGCTCCCGGTCCCGGGCTGGCTGCGGCGCTGGGTGCGCTGGAGCCGGCTGGGCGGCGTGGAACGCGCCTTCGGGTCGGTCCCGCGCGGCCTGCGCTGGCTGGGCGT
>WOUS01000010.1 GCA_009772985.1 Anaerolineaceae bacterium | reverse complement strand
TGACGCACCTGGGTATGCCGCAAAGCTACAAAGTTGCCTAACCGCATGGTTCCAATGGACGGATTGCGCCTACTTCTCGATTTATGCACCAAAGCCGTTTTGAATCGGGAGGTTATTGAGGAGTGTTTTCGAATTACAACGAGGCCTGATGAACTTGCACTTGCGCTTTTACTTCCCTTTGCAGGGCGACTTTCTTGTTCAGTAAGAGGTGATAATTCGCCTCATGTGAAATCTGGGGGAATATGTGTATTGCGAAATTGGGAAGCTGATTATGAGAAGTACCTCAAGGCTATTGAAAGTAGTCTCAGTAATGTTGTGACGGAAATATCAACAGATCATATACTCCAATTCGGCGATGCTAGATCTTATGAGTTTCCTGAATTTGATGGGTTATTTACCTCTCCGCCTTATCCGAACCACCGGGATTTCGTTTCGATGTTTAAACCCGAGCAAGAATTACTTGGTTTATTGGGAGAAGAAAATAATGAAATTCATCGTTACAGGATGGATGATATTATTGGATCGAACTTCGTATCTGAAAGTTTGCCTCGGTCTCCTAAGAGTATCAAAGTACAAGAGTTTATTCAGGCCATTTCCGGCCTCAAGCGTAATTTAAACGCTCAGTCGGATGATGAGAAATACTATATTCCATACTTCCAAAACTATTTTGCGGATTTAGAAATGGCATATGAAAATGTAAGTCACTCTCTTAAAAATGGTTTTGAAGGATATATTATTGTTGTGAACAATACGCATAGAGGGTTAATTATTCCTGTTGCTGACTTCATTGTCGAAACATGGGAAAACATGGGTTTTAATGCTGAAATCATAAATAAAAATGAGTTATTTCATATTGGAACGAAAAACCCCCGAGCGCGAGGAACGCGTGCTCGCCATACAAGGTATGAGATTAGAGTTTGGGACTAGATAAATATTATGGATAAAATAGTAAGAAAAACAAAATCGGGGATTTATATTCGTGAGGACGCTGGATTCGGCCTGATTACTTTTTCACCATATACAGGCCTTATTTACGCAATACATCCGTCACAATCCAGCCTAGTTACTAAATGGCTTGATAACTCAAATATTCAACTACCCTCTGATATTTACAAACTATCTCTTGGTGCAGGGTGGGCATTGCGTTTTGAGGATTCAAAATTTCCGTATCCACATCTTCTTCCAGAGGAAGAGTTTTGGAGCAATATACCGAGACCTAGGTATCCTATTTTAATTAATTGGCTAATAACTGGTAAATGTCCTCTTGCATGCTTGTATTGTTACGCTGAAGATATGATGCGGCAAATGGATAGAGAACCGAAGGGAGAATCTGCCATCAAACGAATTGCAGAGTCGATTCTTGAGTTGAACCCCCTTGCGGTTGTACTGACAGGCGGCGATCCTTTATTCAGCCCACATTTGGCATATGCTATCCAGATTCTTGATGGCAAAACGGGCATTATTGTTGATACAAATGGGTATACTTTCAGCCAAGAACACTTAAATTTGCTCAAAAAGCATAATATTGCTGTTCGAATTTCATTGGATTTTGAGCGCCCCAAACAAAATCAGGCAGTTAGAAAATTTGATAAGGAGCATCCAATACTAGCTAGAGTCAAATCTACGGGAAGAGCTGCATTAGACGCTCTTTGCCTATGTTTGGATGCAGGAATTGCGGTAACGGTTCAAACTGTAGCGACAAAATTAAATGTTAATGATCTAGTTTCATTCGGTGATAAATTATATCGAATGGGGGTGACGTCATGGAGAATTTTTGTGGTGTCCGACTCGAAAGTAAGACATGAAGAATATTTGAGGTTATTAGGAAATCCAAAATCGTATTCATACATGTGGGAAAAGATATACAAGGCTTATATAAGTAATTGGCAGCAATCTATGGCAGTTCAATTCATTCTTCACAGCCCACCAAATGCAGTAATTCTAGTTGGGCCTGATGGTAAGTTTTATAACGAATCTATTACAAGAACCGGAAAAACTCTTATTGATGAATTAAATCCAACTAAGCCATCAAGTAGAGCTTTAGATAATTGGCTTGGATGGGAAAGCCATGTGAAAAGATATCTTAACATGATAGATTGAGGTGCAGTATGGCAGAAAAACATAGAGCACTTACTCTTACCGAGAATTCTCTTCTTGTTCTGGAAGAACGCTACCTATTGAGAGATGAGAAGGGGGAGCTTTCGGAAACGCCGTTGCAGCTTTTTCAGCGAGTTGCCGAAGCGATTGCTAAAGCAGAAGAGAATTATGGTAAAGATACCCAAGCTGTGAAAGAAGCCTTCCTGAATACTTTACTCTCTTTGGACTTTCTACCGAATTCTCCTACTCTCATGAATGCCGGTACATCTCTTGGGCAGCTAGCTGCCTGTTTTGTCTTGCCTGTTGAAGATTCTATTGAAGGCATTTACAAAACCGTAAGGGACGCAGCGATAGTTCAGAGTAGTGGGGGAGGTGTGGGATTTACATTTTCGAAAGTACGTCCTAGAGGCGATGCTGTACGGTCAACAGGCGGAATGGCTAGTGGTCCTCTATCGTTTATGCAGGTATTTGACGCGACGACTGAATGCATAAAACAATCTAGGAAACGCCGCGGCGCTAATATGGGAATTCTTAACGTAGACCCCCCCGATATCGAAGAATTTGTAAAATCGAAATCGAACCTTGATAGACTCAATAATTTCAATATTTCAGTTGGTATGTCAGATGCTTTTTTTGAAGCATTGAACAAGGATGATGTTTTTCAACTGATAAATCCGAGGACAAATGAAGCAATCAAAGTTATTAAAGCAAAAGATTTGTTTAACCAGATAGTAAATATGGCATGGTTAACGGGTGATCCAGGGATGGTATTCCTAGACAAAATCAATCAGGATAATCCTACTCCTCACCTTGGGCCTATCGAGAGCACCAACCCTTGTGGTGAGACGCCTCTCTTGCCTTATGAATGTTGCATTTTGGGTTCTGTAAATATTTCTAATATGGTAGAGCATGGACAAATAGATTGGGCGAGGCTTGCAAACACTGTTCGGACAGGGATAAGGTTTCTTGATAATGAAATCGATGTTAATGCATATCCCATTCCTGAAATCAAGAAGATGACGCTTGCTACAAGAAAAATAGGTCTCGGTATTATGGGATGGGCAGATGCGTTGATTAAACTGCAAATACCTTACGACTCAGAAGACGGTATTTTGGCCGCTGAGGAAGTCATGGAATATATTAGTTTTCATGCCAGATCAGCTTCTATACAACTTGCTCGCGAAAGGGGACGATTTCCAAAATTCAAGGGCAGTATTTATGCTCGTAATCCTTATTGCGTTGCTCACGAAAAAAGAAAAGGAAAAGAAATGCTTCAAGGTCGTCCAACATTAGATTGGACAGGTTTAGTAAAAGAGATTGTCGAGCATGGAATAAGAAATGCCACAGTAACAACCATAGCTCCAACTGGATCAATCAGCACACTTGCAAACGTATCGAGTGGCATAGAACCCATTTTCGCACTTTCTTATAAACGACATATTGTCGATAGAGATATTTCGATGGTTAATGATTCGTTCAAAGCGACAGGGGAGGAACTAGGCTTTGATAATGCAATTATGCAAAGGGTAATGCAACAAGGCAATCTTGTTGGAATTGATACTGTACCAGAACAAGTTCATCGAATATTTGTCACTGCTCTAGAGATCGATTCTCAATGGCACGTTCGAATGCAAGCAGCTTTTCAAAGATATGTTGATAATGCAGTATCTAAAACGGTTAATCTGCGCGGCGATGCAAAACGCGAAGATGTAGCCAATGTTTATTTACTTGCGCATAAACTGGGTTGCAAGGGAATAACTATTTATCGGGATGGTAGCAGAAAGAAACAAATACTGACAGGAGGTTTGCGGGAATCTACTCAAATTATTCCTATGCCTAGAATGTTACCGGATGGTTTACTCCCTGCAAAGAGTTTCTCTACGAAAACCCCAACAGGGAGAATGTATTTATTCATTAGAGAAATTGATAAAAAACCGATGGATGCATTTGTTATCCTGGGCCGGTCTGGTAGTGATATTACTGCTTTTACTGAAGCCATTGGGCGTTTATTATCAATTTGTTTGAGAAGCAATATACCGATTGATATATTAGCAGAAAACCTAATGGGGTTGGGCGGAAGAACATCAATAGGTTTAGGTCCGAAGCGTATTTTGTCGGTTCCTGATGCTATCGGAAAATTTCTCCATGAGGCGTATGGAGAAAAGGAAGATGCAACTAGGCGGGGTGAAATTTGCCCAGATTGCAAGAATACTAGTCTAGAATTTAGCGAAGGGTGTCTTAAGTGCCCTGTTTGTGGATTCGCAGAGTGTTAGAAGACCAGCATGTTATGTCAAACTGATGGATTTGGCCTATTGTTATGTGAAAAGATAACGATTTATAGAGGACAGTGTTCGGTTGTTGTTTTTTAGTGGCCGGGACTTTGCCTCCCGGTCACTTTTTTGTTCGACGACGCGGGCACTTTTTAGGACGGGGAAACAGGCGTATAATTCCCCCCTCGCCGGCCCAACCGGCAATCTTCTTGTCACGAGGTCTTCATTGAGCGAAAACACGCTGGGTTTGAAACTGCGCCTGCAGGAAACCTTTGCCGCCATGCAACACTACAACTACCGGCTGTGGTTTTACGGCCAGGTCGTATCGCTGGTCGGGACCTGGATGCAGATCACCGCGCAAGGATATTTGGTCTACCAACTGACCGGTTCGCCCGCCTACCTGGGCCTGGTGGGATTCGCCAACGGCCTGCCCGCCTGGCTGTTTACCCTGTTTGGCGGGGTGGTCGCCGACCGCATCTCCCGGCGCAACCTGATGGTCATCACGCAGTCCGCCATGCTGGCGCTGGCTTTCATCCTGGCCGCGCTGACGTTCACCGGCCTCGTCCAACCCTGGCACATCCTCGTGCTGGCGTTCCTGCTGGGGACCGCCAACGCCTTCGACGCCCCGGCGCGCGTCGCTTTCGTGAACGAACTGGTCAGCCGCGCGGATATGACCAACGCCATTGCCCTCAACTCGACCATGTTCAACATTGCCGCCGTGGTCGGCCCGTCGGTGGCCGGTCTGACCTACGCCGCTTTCGGTCCGGCCTGGTGCTTCACCATTAACGGCGTTTCTTTCATTGCCGTGATCGCCGCTTTATTGCTCATGCGCATCCAGCCGGTTGTCCAGCCGTCCCGCCGCGCCTCCGTGCTGGCGGACTTGAAGGAAGGCCTGCGCTACGTCTTCTCGCACAGTTTGATCCTCAGCCTGATCGGTTCGGTCGGCCTGGTCAGCATCTTCGGCATCGGGATGATGACCCTGCTGCCGGCCTGGGCGACCGTCGTCCTGCATGGCGACGTGACCACCAATGGCTGGCTGGTTTCGGCGCGCGGCTTCGGGTCGCTGGTCAGCGCCTTGATGCTGGCTTACCTGGGCAGCCGCAAGTTCCGGGGAAAACTCTGGACGGTCGGCGCGTTCGCGATGCCGGTGATGTTATTCGTCTTTGCCTTGATCCGCTGGCTGCCGCTGTCGCTGGTAGCGCTGGTGGGGGTTGGCTGGAGTTTCATGATGATCATGAATAACAGCAATGCGATGATGCAGTCCCAGGTACCGGACCATTTACGCGGGCGGGTGATGAGCGTCTACACCCTCGTTTTCTTCGGCTCGATGCCGCTGGGGGCGTTATTTGCCGGGACATTCGCCGAAAAATTCAACGAGCCGCTGACCGTGATGCTGGGCGCGGCGGCGCTGATGGCGCTGGCAATCGCCGCCTGGGTCTTCCTGCCGGGCATCCGCAGGCAGGAGTGAAAAGACTTGGACAACGAATAGTCAACGAATAAACGAATAGGCACACGCGCGAGAAATTCGTTTATTCGTTTCAAATTCGTTGTCCGATTTGCTCGACCTCTCTGCAATCAAGAACAAAAAACGGAGACCGCCAAATGCAGCGATCTCCGCTCGTTTTATTCATGCACCAACAACAGTCACGCGCGGCCTAGAACTCGTCCCCTTTGGGTTTCAGGCTCATCGTCATAAAAACCACGTCCGTCGTGTCGCCGTCGGGGAACATGAAATAATCCTCGAGCGTGCAGCGCGGCACGAACCCGACCTGCTCGAAGGCCTTCACCACCTTGGTCATGTCGGCGATCACCTCGGCCACGATGATGTGCGCCCCCTGCCGGCGCGCCAGTTCCACCATGGCGCGCAGCATCTTCGTGCCAAGCCCGCGCTTGCGGAAATCCTTCGACAGGAAGATGCGGATCTCGGCCAGGTGGCGCTTTGGCCCGTCGAAGAAGTGCAGCGAAGCGCTGCCGATGGCGCGCTCCTTGACCAGCGCCAGGATGGGCAGCACCTTGTCGTAATCGGGGCGCTCGCACCACGCGCGGATCGTTTCCGGGTCCTGGACATCATGCCGGAAATAGCGAAGTTCCTCTTTGGTGATGGCCGCGTACATTTCCGCCATACGCGCATGGTCCTCTGCCATCAAGGGGCGCAGCGAAACGTACGTCCCATCCTTGAGGGTGACGACTTCACGAAAATTCTTGATCTGTTCGGGTAACATGATGCCCTCCGCTTGTGAATGATTCTGCGCGTCGGCGCGGGACCGGCTGCCGGTTCAGGCCGGCGCGGCGGTTTTCTCCGCCGGGGCCGGTTCCACGAAACCCTTCGGCAGCAGGCCGGCGTCGCGTACGATGCGCGGCACGATCTCTTCCCAGCCGACTGCCATGATGTGGATGCCATGCACGCCCTGTCCAAACCTGGCCTTGATCTTTTCGATGATCTCCAGCGCGATCTGCACGCCCTCTTCCTGGGCGTTGCCGGCCGCCTCGGCCGCTTCCATGCGCTTGAGCAGTTTTTCGGGGACGAACACGCCGGGGACTTCATCATCCATGTACTTGGCGATCTTGAAACTCTTGAGCGGCGTAATGCCGATCAGGATGTAAACCTTGTTCAGGACGTCCCGCTTGGCCAGTTCATTCAGCCAGATTTCCATCCCGTCCGGGTCGTAGACCAGGTTGGTCTGGAAGAACTGCGCCCCGGCGTTGACCTTCTTGTGCTCGCGCAAGGCCTGGAAGCGGGGATCGGACGCGAACGGCGCGGCTGCCGCCCCCAGGAAATACTTTGGAGGAAATTTTATGGCGCGGCCATCCATGTATTTGCCTTCGTCGCGCATGCGCCGCAGGATCCAGAGCATTTGCACCGCGTCCACGTCCACCACGTCCATGCGGCCGCGCGGAGTAGGGGCCAGGCGCATGCTGTCGCCGGAGAGGCACAGGATGTTGCGCACGCCGAGCGCGTTGGCGCCCAGCGCCTCGGACTGGAGTCCGATGCGGGTGCGGTCGCGCGCTGCGATCTGCATCACCGCTTCCGCTCCGTGCTGGGTCGCCAGTGTGGAGCAGGCCCACGACGACATGCGCGACGAGGCGGACGGGTTGTCGGTGAAATTGATGGCCGTCACGTACGGCTTCACCATTTCCACGTTGCTGCACAATTTGTTGATGGAGACGGTCAGCGGGGGAGCGACTTCAGCCGTGACGACGAACTCTCCGGCTTTGAGCTGCTCTTCCAGTTTCGAGGCCGGCTCGCTGTATTTCGGCGCGTGGTACTCGGAATCTCCCTGCCACCATTCCGTCTGGCGGACGGGGCGGAAGATACTGTCCCAGGTCGCGGTGCGCGTAACCGGGTCGCGTGCCAGCAGGCCCGAGGTCACGTTCTTCATGCCGACCTTTTTGACCTGCCGGGCAACGTCGCCCCAGGTTTCGGTCCCGACCTTGTCCCAGTCGAGGGGCGGCAAAACTTCCAGGAGCATTTCCTGCCGGCCCATTTTGAAGGCGCGTTCGTAGATTTTGTACCACATGCAGGGGCGCGTCTCGTCCACGTAGCAGTGCTCGGGGGTCGAGCCGCCGCACGGGCCGTTGCGGATGCCCTTCGGACATTCCATCGAGCAGATGAAGGCCGTTTCCTGCAGGAGACAGTTGCCGCACATCCGGCAGCCGAAGAGGGGGCCTTTGACTGCTTTCTCGACGGATGCCAGCAGTCGCGGGCCAAATTTCTCGCGTTTGAAGGGCATGTAGGGCGGCTGCCAGCGGCGGCCGGGGGTGAAAATAGGCATGGGTTCCTCCGGGAAAATACCGGTAAACAGGGAGACAGGCACACAGGAAGACAGGAAGACAGGTTGCCCTGCGTGCCCGCCCCTCGTTTACGCAATTACTGGTTCAGATAGCCGTCGGCGTAGATGACTTTGTTGAGCAGGATCTGGGTGGTCTTCCAGACGGCGGCCTGCTCCGGGTCGGCCATGTTGAAGTCTTCGGGCTGCGGCTCCTCGCTGGCGGCGATCCGTTCGGCGATTTTATTATAGGCTTTCGCCAGGGGCGTGCCAGTGTCTTTTGTCTCTATCCAGCGGATGACATCATTCTGCTCTTTGTCGAACGGGTTGGCGATCATCATCTGCAGGCCCACGCCCATCAGCATGGCCAGGTAGACGCGGTTGATGAGCGGGCGGTTCTCGTTCGGCACCGCGTTGGAGACGTTCGACAGCCCGACCGAGATCATCGGCGCGGGGTCCCAGGCATATTGCAGGGTGCGCACCGTCTCGATGAGATGCGGGCAGTATTGCTGGCAGCCGGAGACGGTCAGCACGAGCGGGTCAATGATCAGGTCTTTCATCGGAAAATCAATTTCCATCATGCGCGGGATGAGCGTCTCGACCGCGATGGTGACGCGCGCGTCCGCTTCGATGGGAATGCCCTCGGGTTTGAGGGTCAACGCGATGACCTTGGCGCCGTATTTCTTCGCCAGCGCGGGCACTTTCTCCAGCCGTTCCGGTTCGGCGGAAGTGGAGTTCAGGATGGGCTGCGCCTTCTTGATGCTCTTGAGCGCGGCTTCCATCCCCTCCACGTTGGTGGTGTCAATCGAAAGCGGCACGTCCACCACCGTTTCGATGGTTTCGATGATCCACGGCCAGACTTCGGCAAAGTCCTTTTTGCGCGGGCCGAGGTTGATGTCCACGGCTTTCGCTCCGGCCTCCACCTGCTTGACGGCCAGGTCCATGAAAAACTCGCGGTCACGGTTGGTCAAGGCCTCCTTGACTTTTTCAGCAATGATGTGGATGTTCTCACCGATGATATACATAGTGGGTTCCTCTCTCCCGTTAGGGTCCTTACGAAGATTTATTCAATGCCGCGCTCACCGACGGAAACTTGTCCATGTCGGTGTGCGGCAGGAACATGGCTGACATGAACGCATCGTAGAAAGTGTTGTCAGCCGAAAGTTCGATATAGGTCATGCGGCTGGCGATCTGCCGGATGTTCTCGCGCTCGCGCCAGTCGAGCAGGGCGTAGTACGCGCCCCGCACCGAAGTGTTGCCCAGGAACTCGAAGCGTTCCCAGGGCACGTCGGGCAGCAAGCCAATCTGGACGGCTTTCTCGACGTTGATATATTTACCGAACGAGCCGCCGATGAGGATCTTGTGCACATCCTCCAGTTTGAAATCCACCTGTTGCGCCAGCATGGTGAAGCCGGCGTAGATGGCGGCCTTGGCGCGCATCAGGTTGTCCACGTCCACGTGCGAGATGACGATGTCCTGGCCCGTCTCGGTTTCGGCTCCCCAGACGACCACGTACTCAGGCCCGTGGTCTCCCTCCCGGACCCGCTTGCTGTTCACGGTCAACGCGACATTCCCGCCTTTGTCCAGGATGCCGGTCAGGAGCATCTCGGCCAGGAGCGAGATCAGCCCGGAGCCGCAAATGCCTTTCGGCTTCCCGCCGCCAATGACGCGGAGTCCCGGTTCGTACGTTTCGCTGTTGATCCAGACTTCCTCGATGGCTCCGGCCGTGGCGCGCATCCCGTGGATCACGCCCGCACCCTCGAAGGCCGGGCCGGCCGAGCAGGCGCAAGTGACCAGCCAGTCGCGGTTGCCCAGCACCGTCTCGCCGTTCGTGCCGACATCCAGGAACAAGGTCACTTCCTCGGCGTTGTTCAATCCGCTCGACAGGACGCCCGCCGTAATGTCCGCGCCGACGTAACTGGCGACGCCCGGCAGGCAGTCCACAATGGCATCCGTGGCGATGGCGAGGCCGGTTTCGATGCCTGTCAGCAGGGGAGGGTGGTTGACCGCGGTAATGAATGGCGACAAGCGGATGTTTCCCGCCGGGATGCCCAACAGCAGGTGGATCATGGTGCTGTTCCCGGAAATGGCCGCCTTGACGACCTCCTGCGGCGATGCCTTGACGCGTTTGCAGGCCGTCTCCAGCAGGCCGTTGATCGTCCCCAGCACAAGGGAACGCATTTCGTCCGCGCCGCCGTCCTTGCCCGCGTAAACGATGCGGGAAATCACATCTTCGCCGCGCGCGATCTGGCCGTTATATTCGGCCACCTGCGCGCGCGCCTGGCCGGAGACCAGGTCCACCAGCCAGAGCGAGACGGTGGTGGTGCCGATGTCCACGGCGATGCCCCACAGCGGGGAATACTCGTCCACGTGGCCGGGTTGCAGCGCTACGATCCGGGTGGGGGAGGTCTCCGGCGTTTCCGGGTTCATGGTTGCAAGGATGGCTGTTACCCGCCATTCGCCTTCCCGCAGGATGGCGCTTATCTTTTGCATGAGGCCGAGCGAGATGCCGGTGTCGTTGATCCCCAACTGCGTGCGCAGGGCGGTTTGCAGGCGGCTCCAGTCGTCGGTCTGGTCGTCCATGCTGGGGGATTTCAGCGTGAGGTGGACGCGCCGGACGGTCTGGGCGTGGGAATATTCGTACCCGGCCGGGACGCTGACCTCGGCCGCCACCCGGTCCGTGGTCAGCCGCCGCTCGATCTTTTCCTGCGGCGGGACGAACACCGCCGCGTCGCCCTCGATGACGGTCTGGCAGGCCAGGGCAAAGCCCTGCTGGATGTCTTCGTTGGCGAGCCGGAGCGTGCTGCGGCGGCGGACGGGGCCGGCGGTGACCTGGACGAGGCAGCGTCCGCAGCGTCCCTGACCTCCGCACGGCTGGCCGATTTCCACACCGGCCTGGCGCGCGGCTTCAGAAAGCAGGCTCCCGGTCCGGGCCTGCACCGTGACGGTTTTCGAGTCAGCCAGGGTGAAGGTGATGGTGTGGTTGGTCATAATCAATTCGGGTAGGGCAATTGCTTGCCCTACCCATTCATCTTACATCAAAACCTGCTTGTAGAACGCGGGAATGTCCACGGCTTCGCGCGGGCCGACCTTGATCTCCCAGTCCGGCAGTTCTGCTTCGAGTTCGCCGGAGAGGACGGCCACGTGCCCGGGCAGGACGATGCGTTTCTTCGAGACTTTGCTGGCAACGTCGAAGCCCTTGATGGTCTTGGCGATGCGTTCGGCGTCGAACTTGCCGGCCGCCCAGGCGGTCAGCACCGACATGCCTTCGGCGTCGCAGACGACCAGCCAGGCGGGCAGGCCGGAGCCTTCCACTTCGTTGGCGACGGCAAAGTAGGTGATGCTGAAGTTGGTGGTGACCAGCACCGGGCTTTCGGGTTTGGGCTGGTTGATCTCGTAGATGCCGGGCGTCACCTGGATGGGTTTCTGCGGGTCGGTGTAGATGTTCTGGCGCAGCACCAGCAGGGGGTAGATCGCTTCGGGCTTGAATTCCGACAACACGACGAAGCCTGCGTATTTTGCAATCGCCTGCGCAGCGGCAACCCCTTCGTCTTTTGCATCGCAGGGGAAGGCAATGATGGGATAGCCCAGCGGCCGGAAGTTGGACTTGAGCGCCAGGCGGCGCAGTTGGGTCCACGCGGTCAGCATCTGGCTCATGTTCTTGCCGCCCGGATCGAGGACCATATCTTCCACGCCTTTGGCCTGGATCTTCTGGGTCAGGTCGGCGAGGGCGTCGGGCGTTTCACCGCTGACCACGAGGGCGGCGGTGTATTTCTTGGCCAGGTCGGCCATGGCTTCCCAGTTGGAGGCGTTGGCGGCGTACAGGAGCGGGGTCTCGCCGGTCAGGGCCTGGAGTCCGGGTTCGAGCGCGGCGGGGTCTTTGCCGATCAGGATGAGGGGCCGTTTCGATGCGCCGCGCACGGCCTTGACCGCGCCGGCGAAATCGCCGCCATCCGCCTCGACGGCGAAGCCGTCCAGGGTGAAGTCGAGGCCCACGTAGTTGACCTTGTAGGCGTCGGCTTCGGCCACCTTCTTGCCGATGGCTTCCGCGCCTTCACTGGCTTTTACGCGCACGAACAGTCCGGGCCGGTTGTAGAAGGTCTTTTCGTGGCGGAACATGACCACTTCGTTGCCGGCTTTGGCCTCGCCGCCGGCGGCTTTCAGCGTGACCAGGCGGATGGGCGGGGCGGCCGATTCGGCCAGTTGTTTCTGGGCGGCTTCGGTGACGTAGGGGCAGGCGGAGAGTTCCACTTGCTTGGCGGCCAGTTTCATGGCGAAGGCCAGGCAGGTGGGGAAGCCGCATTCCTTGCAGTTGGTCTGCGGCAGGAGTTTGTAAATTTGGATTCCAGAGAGTGCCATGGTGTCCTCCTTATGCCGTTACCAGTTCGGATATGGCGGCTTTGATGCGCTTGACCGATTCGGGGTGGCGCAGGATCAGGATGTCTGCACCAGATTCCATCAGCGCGGCGGCCGTGAGTGTTTCCCAGTGGACGGCGCGTTCCTTCCAGTTGCCCCAGGCGGCGGGCACGCCTTCCCCGACTTTGGATTCCTTGGCTTTCCAGGCTTCGAAGCCGGGCGTGACGATCAGCGGCATCTGCGTCATGCTGTCCCCTTGCAGGGCGGCCAGGCGCAGGCGTTCCATGACCGAGTAGCCGTATTCGATGCCGTAGCCGAGCGCGCCGGTGGTCGGGTCCATCAGGATGCGGTCGGCGGGCAGGCCCATGTCGGTAATGAGGATGTTGAGTTGTTTGGCGAGGTTGACGTCCATCGGCGTGCGGCACTGGATCAGGTGTCCGTTTGCCATGGCCGTGGCGACGATGGTGCGGTAGTTCTTGTCTTCGCAGAGGCCGAGGACAAGTTTTTCGCCCTTGGCCGCTTCGGCCACCGGGACGAGCAGTTCGTTGTCCTTCTCGGCCTGGCCGGGACCCCAGACGATGACCGGCAGGCCGGTCGCGCCGAGCACGGACTTGACGGCCTTGACCGCGTCGTCGGGCGTGTCGGCCAGCGTCAGCGCCAGGACGATGAGATCGGCCCCGGCGGCTTCGGCGGCTTTGGCCCATTTGGCGGGATCCGCCATCGCCTCGCCCCAGACCTCCGCCAGCAGCGGCGACCAGTCTTCGGGCTTGCGCGACTTGATTTCGATGGCGACGACGGGTTGGTTCGGCGTCGGCGCTTCGAAGTGCAGGTAGGGCATCGTTGCCTGTCCCCCGACGGTGACGGTTTTGGCGCGCGTGCCTCCCTCCGCGGCGGTTGCGCCCAGTGTGACCTTACGGATGGATCCGGGCCACTTATCCTTTGGAATTTCGATTGGCATTGCTCCTCCAGTCTTTGTAGTCAGGTAAACAGGTGCACACGTACACAAGGCTTCGTGTCTGCGTGTATCCTTGTTTACATGTTTACTTGATTCCTGCCTTGCGTCTTGCTTCGTCTCTGCGTTCCGTGAACACCTCGAGCGGGGATTTCCTCTCCGCTTCGATGCCCAAGTCTTTTAATTCCGCCTCGCTTTCCGCCCCCAAATGCCGGACGATGTGGCGGTACGAAATCATTGCAGCCGGATAAATGATGCCGGCCGAGTTGTGCATCATGTAGGCCGCCCGGATGCCCATGTCTTTCATCATCTGCGCCGCAACGGTCAGGGGAATGTCGGGGGGCAGTTCTGGCACGCCCTCGCGCATGACCATTTCGGCGGTCAGCAGTTTGACATCCTCGCGTCCGTACGCTTTGACCAGTTGCTCGTATCCGACAACGCCCACGCCCTCGCCTTCGACTCCCAGCACAACCATCTCCTCGACGTTGTGCGTCACGAGGAAGCGCGCGATATCCACAATGGGCGTATTGGTTTTGCAGGTCGGCACGCCGACGGTCATCAGGTCACGAACGAGGGTGGGCGGCATTGTTAATTTTTGTTCCAAATTGTCGTTACTTCATCTTTCAACTTTTTAAACTCAGGGTCGCCTGTGACTAATTCTGCTTTGCGGAGTTTTGCCAGCGCGGCGGCGTAACAATCAGCGTATGAAATACCGCCTCTCGACTTGTAAATTGCGGCTTGCTGTGTAAGTTTCCAGTCAGCGTCTACGATTTCAATCGCCATGCCGTGAATTTCCTGAATAATGGAATCTGCCTGTTGCGGTGAGACTTCGCGCGCCACTGAATACCAGACTTCGCCTAAATTGACAACGCTCATTGCCAGTTTTACGTTTCCTGCTTCCGCTTCCAAAAACAGACCGCGCATAAAGTCTGCGCCTGGTTCGTCTTCAAAAAAGGTAATTAACGCAAAGGTGTCGAGAATTTTGGTTGCGGTCATGTTACTCACGCTCCGCGTCCCTGCGGCGTTCTTCCATTATCGCTTTCAACACGCCTTTGCCTTTGAGGACGCCTTGCAATCGTTTGAGCGACGCTTCGTTAACCGGCTTGAGGATGATCGCCTCGCCGTTATCAGTGATGGCGAGTTTTGTTCCAGCCTTGATCCCGTATTTGCGCCGCAATACGGCGGGGATGACGACCTGGCCTTTTACAGTGGCGTAAGTTTCCATAGGTAGCTCCTTTCCGCTTGTATCTTACACCACAGTCAATAGTAAGTCAAATATGAAAATGTGGGCGTTTTGCAAGTAACCCCTTCCCCTCGCGTAGCGCCCTGTGGGTAAATCCGCACTTTGGATTTGGGGGAAGGCCGGGATGGGGGTCACGCACGCCGACGGTCATCAGGTCACGGACGAGGAGCGGATTCATATTTGCCTTGAGTGAAAATAAAAAGGGGATCGGGATTGGATGCCATCCCAATCCCCATTCACTATTCACCATTAACCTTCTAGAACATCGGCTCCATCGCCATCGCGGGATGATTGTGCGCTTCCAGCCAGGCAAGCAACTCTTCCACGGTCGAGGCGCTCTTTTCGTCGGCGATCTTGCCGAGCAGGTCGGGATCGCCCTCGCGGGCGCAGGCGGCTTTGAATTCCTCGGCCATGGATTCCTTCAAGACCGAAGACATCCACACCACGCGCTTGAGGCCGCCTTCGGCGGAGATGAACTTGGGGCTGATAAGATAGAACTTGCCCACGCCCATCACGCCGGGGGTCTGCAATCCGCCGCCGGCGATGCCCGCCAGCGTGGAGAAGGTCATGCCGGCCGGGGTCATGGCGGTGTCTTCGCGGCTGAGAACCATCACACCGTTGGCTTCGGGGATGAGCATCACGATGCACTCGAAACATCCGCAAGCCGTCATCGGATTCTCCATGATGGAGTACATCGAGACTTCCTGCACCACGCCGTGCGAACCCATGGCCGCGTACTCGTTGGTGCCGCTCCAGTAACCTTTTCGGTCATCAATCAGTTTGCCCAGTTTGATGGGCTGGTTGGGGCCGGTCGGGTTGATGCTGAACGAGGCCTTGCAGTCCAGCCAGTTGTACGCGCCGCACAGGCCGAGGCGTTCGGGCGAGACCACACAGACGTGGTTCGGCGCGAACGACTGGCACAGCGTGCAGGAATAGAACTCCTCCACCTTGTCGTCGGTCAGGTCGGCCAGGCGCTTGTTGCGGAAGTCGTACGCGGCGCGGGCTTTCTCCAGCCACTCGGCGTGCTGTGCCGGGTCGGTCACAATCGTGACCTGCACCTTGTCCACAATGGCGCCGAAATCCTCGTGGAAGCGGGCATGCAAGATCTTGCCGAAGTGTTCCACGTTGAAGCCCTTGTCGGCCGCGGCGTTCGAGACGCGGATCCAGGCAATGTCGCGCTGGCCCACGTGCTGGATGCCGCTCGCGCCGTTGACGAAGTAGTGCACCTGGCGTTCCAGCACCGGCTCGAAGTCCGGCTGCATCTGACGTCCGGCCACCTTGATGACGATGCCCAGGTCCATGTGGCCCTGCGCTTCGACTTTCGAGAAGTCCGGCCCGACAACTTCGATCTTGCCGTCGGTCACCTCTTCGAGTTTTGCCATGTGCAGGAACTCGAAGGCGCGCGAATGTTTGCCTCCGAACTCGACGCGCAGGTCCGCCTTGCGGACGACTTCGCCCTCGAAGGCCGAGCCATAGGGAACCGGCACGTCCACGTTCGAGACCTTGACCTTGACGCCGCGTACCTCGATGCACTTCTGCACCAGGCGCTCGGCCTTTTCCAGGTCGTCCTTGCCTTCGATTGCGTCGAACGGCATGGAGACGACGTGTTCGTAGGTCGTCACGCCGGTCGGCAGGATTTCGGGGATGACCGTGTCGGCGATGACCGGGAAACCGAAGTTGATCGCCCCGGCCGCCGCGGCGTATTTCAAATCGTCCACTTCGCCGAGAGCCAGCACGAAGGCAAACACGCGGTCCTTGTTGTAGAGCAGGATCTCGCGTGACATGCCGGGCTTGAGTCCGCCGAAGGTCAGGGCGGAGCGGGTGGCGAACCCGAGCGCGTAGATGGCGCTGATGGTGTCGGTCCCGAACGGGACGGTGTAGGTGTCGTAGCCGAGTTCCACGCCCTCTTCCTGCAACTGGTGGATGATGCTGCGTCCGTTGACGTTGCCGGAGAGGAAGGTCAGGATGTTGCGCTTCTGGAGTTCGCGCACAATTTTGACCGCCACTGCGTTGGATTTGGCCGCGCCGACGATGGCCGCGAAGCCGGGCATGCGTCCGTCCACGAGCTGGATGCCCCACGAGCGCAGGCGGATGTCGTCAATCGGGCCGTTCAGGTGACCGGTCAACGCGTCCGTTTCTTCGGCCTTTTCGCCGTTTTCGGGGCTGGTGAAGGCGGTGCCTCCGGCCTGTTTGAAACCGGTCATCGGTTCAGGCTGGAGTCCGTAGACGAAGCGCACGGCCTCGATGGTCTCGGCGGCCAGCAGGGTGGCCATGCCAGAGTCGAGCGTTTCGCCCAGGTAGGGGGTCCAGTGTTTTTCGGAAGGCATGGGATGGAGCAGCTTGCGGGCATGTTCCAGCGCGCCGCTCAACTGGCCCAGTTTTTCCACCGAGGCGCCGGTCATCCCCAGGATGGTGGGCATGTAATAAGCCGTGTTGGGGAAGGCGACGGGCGTGTCGGGACCTTTTTCCTTCAAGGCCCTCTCCAGCATGATTTCGGCTTCGGTCACCAGGGCATTGGCGCCGCGAATGGCACGGGTTGCAATGTAACGTGACATGGTATTCTCCTCTAGTCGGCGGCAGTGCCGTAGATTGCCTGGCGGCGCTTCTCTAGCGGCAGCGCTTCCAGTTCCAACATGCGGGCATCGCCAGATTTGCCAAAGCGGGTGGGGTCGTATTCCGGCAGGCCGAGCGCGGCGCGTTTCTTGTCAATGTGCGCGAGAGTGGCTTTGATCATCTCGGCGGGGTCGGGGATGAATTCCAGTTTGCCGCCGTAGAGTTTTTCCCAGCCCTCGCTGATGTAATGCGCCACGAGGTTGCTGTCGGCCACCCGGTCGGGCATGCCTCCCACAGGCGATGTGCCGCCAAAGATGACGTACGCGCCGGAGGCCACACAGTACGTGCCGATGGAGAGCGCTTTTTCGCTCATCCATTCCGGCGCCAGGCCGACGGCGGGGATCTGGTCAATATCGTCGCCCAGGCCGCCGGTCTCGACCATCTGCGTCAGCACGGTCAGGATGCGGCTGTTGTCCACGCACGAACCCATGTGCAGGATGGGGGGGATGCCGATCGTTTCGCAGATTTCTTTCAGGCCGGGACCGACCTCATTCAGGCCGGCTTCTCCCAAAAGAAGGCCCTGCTTGGCCGCAGCAATTGCCCCGCAGCCCGTCTCGACGATCAATACGTCCTGTTTGAGCAGTTCCCGGGCAACGTGCGTGTGCAGGTAATCGTGCTGGCTGCGCGGGTTGTTGCATCCGACGATGGCTGCCACGCCGCGGATGCGTCCGCTCATAATGGCGTCATTCAGCGGACGGAACGAGGCGCGGTACGAGCCGCCCAGCATGTAGTTGATGTATTCGTGCGAGAAGCCCGGGATCAGGTCTTCGCGTATATCGGGGATTTGGATCGCGCCGCGATTCTTGTAGTTGTCGATCGCGCTTTTCAGGATTTCCTTGGCGATGGTCAGCGCGTGATGTTCGTCGAATTCGATGTGGGTTGCGCCCTTGATTTTCACTTTGGGCGAAGTGGTGATGATTTTCGTGTGGAAGTTCGCTGCCAGCCCGACCAGCGCCTGCATGATGCACTGCACGTCCACAACCATGGCTTCCACGGCGCCTGTCAGGATGGCAAGTTCCTGCTGGAGGAAGTTGCCCGCCGCCGGCACGCCCTGGCGCATGAGGATCTCGTTGGCTGTGCAGCAGATCCCCGAAAGGCTGACGCCTTTCGCTCCGGCTGCCTTTGCGTATTCGATGATGTCGGGCATTTGGGATGCGGCGACGATCATTTCACTGAGGGTGGGTTCGTGTCCATGCACCACCACGTTAACGTAATCCGCTTTCAATACGCCCAGGTTGGCCTGTCCGAGGATGGGCGCCGGGGTGCCGAAGAGAATATCCGAGATATCGGTGGCGAGCAGACTGCCGCCCCAGCCATCGCCAATTGCCGTGCGGACGGCGTGCTGGAGGATGTGTACGGGGTCCTGGTCGTCGCCGATGTGGGTGCGGTGCAGGCACTCGACAATTTCACGGTCAATGCCGCGCGGCATCACGCCTGCCTCTTCCCATAGTTTCTGCCGTTTGGCTGGGGCGCGTTTGGTGAGAATCACCCGCCCTTCCTGCTGGCCGAACTGGGAGAGGTATAAATCTGCCAGATCGTTGGCGATTTCCTCGGGGGAACGACCTTCGATGGGGATGTCGTACAGCGCGGCAACAGAGCGCAATTTGGCGATGTCGCGGATGGAGTAGCCCTCGGCCTGTCCGTTGGCGGTGGCCTTGAGCGTCATGGCCATGCCGCGCCCGTGGTCGGAATGGGCAGCCGCGCCGGCCGCGATGGCGCGCGTCAAGTTGCGCGCCTGGATCGTGTCCAGCGTCGCGCCGCAGACGCCCACGTCGCCGCTCTTGACCAGGCGGCAGGGGCCCATGCCGCAATTCTTGCAGCACATACCCGTATCGCCGATGTTGCACGGAGACATGTTGTCGGCGCGGGTGAATGCGGTGCCAATGCCTAATTCCTCGGCGCGCACCAGCATCTGCTGGGTGGCCGGGTCAATACTGTACTCGTGGATTTCGCGTTTTTTAGCCATGGTTCACCTACCCTTCATCCATGGTCTTCGCAGGTTCCATCCCGGGGCATGGCCAGAGAGGCCGTCCCTGTGAACCTACGGTCTGACCAAAACTGACGACTTGTTTGACGGTTTCGTAGACTTGCGTGTGCCGGAAGAAAGGCTTTTCTTCCTCTTCCCCCTGCGGCTTTGTGCCGACTTCGATGGGAATTGTCCATTCTCCCAGGTAGCCAGCCGTTTCCAGTTTCTTGGCGATCTCCTGGTCAGTGACCTTTTTGGGGTCGTACTCGACCTGGATGATGTGGAAAGCGCTGCTGGCGTAGACTTCCTTTACGCCCGGCATCTCGGATAGGATCCGGCGCACCTCGAGAACGTGATGGTCACCATAGACGACGGGAGTCTCATAGGTAACGGTCTGCATGAAGACACCTCCGCATTCAAATTAGTAAAATTTTCAAAACCTTTGGCGGTTCTGCTCCTCTTAATTCTACTCTTATATTGGCGGACTGCAACCAAGGTAGGAGTATTGTCAGTGATAAAAAGGACGAATATCCTTCACTGGCGTCCTTCCTGGTGATAATCTGGGCGATAATAGGTCGTAATAATACGTATTTTCCAGATAGAATAAGCGCTGGCGATAAAACTATAATGTGAAGAGCAAACAGGATGGATAAGCGGACCTGGAAACCGGAGTCAAGCCAAGAGGAGCGGTCGAAAGCCCTGGCGCAGCGCGCAGACGAATTGCGCCTCGGCCTGCGCGGCCGTGATCCGCACCGGCTGGCAGATGCGACCGGCAGCGCCTTCGCGGGCGGCGGCTTTCGCTTGGACCTGTTCACGCAGTCCGTTTCCCTGTCCTTCCCGGACCTGGAGGCTGTTGACCCCGCCTCCGGCAAAGCCCTGCCGGTGTCTGTGCAGGCCCTGTTGTTATACTACTTTTCCATCGCAGACGAGACTCCGCTCGCGGGCAGGTGGATTTCATTTGCCGAACTGCCCGATGGGCGGGTGTACAACCAGGCCTTTCAGGGCTATACCGGCGACCTGCTGGCGCGCCGTTTCGGCGCAGACCTGCCCGGCTTCGAGCGCGCCTCCCGTCTCCTCGCGGGCGGGAAGATTTCCTATGGCGATGCCGGGTTCGCTTTCCTGGCGTTGCCCCGCGTTTCTCTGCTGGCGGTTTTGTGGCAGGGGGACGATGAATTCCCGGCTTCCGGCAAGATATTATTCGATTCGTCGGTCGTCCATTATCTTCCCACGGATGTGTGCGCCATCCTCGGCGGCATGTTGACCAGAAAACTCCTGGCCGCGTAGCGCAAGATTTATCCTGCTCATTCTGGTAGCGCAAGATACTATCTTGCGCTGCTGCCAGAACAGGTATACTTGGATGCAAGGAGCGACATCATGAAAATTGCCATCAGTGGAAAGGGCGGAGTGGGGAAAACGACCCTCACGGCCCTCCTGGCCCAGGCCTACGCGGACCAGGGCCGCCAGGTGCTGGCCGTGGATGCGGACCCCAGTCCCTGCCTGGCGGGAGCGCTCGGCTTCCCGCCGGAACTCCGCGAACGCCTGCATCCCATTGCCGAAATGGATGAGTTGATCGAGGAACGCACCGGAGCGAAACCCGGGACCGTGGGCGGGTTTTTCACCCTCAACCCGCGCGTGGACGACATCCCGGAGCGCTTCAGCGTCCTGCACCGCGGCGTGCGCCTGCTGGAAATGGGCTCGGTGGACACCGGCGGGTCCGGCTGCATCTGTCCCGAGGCAGCCATGTTGAAGACTCTCTTCACCCATCTGCTCTTCCGCAAGGATGACGTGCTCCTGCTCGACATGTACGCCGGCGTCGAGCATCTCGGCCGCGCCACCGTGGACTTCGTGGATGCCATGCTGATCGTCGTCGAGCCAACCCGCCGCTCGCTGGGCACGGCCGCGCAGATCAAGAAACTGGCGACCGATATTGGCGTGAAGCGGTTATATCTTGTCGGCAACAAAGTGCGGAACGATGACGAGGTGAAATTTCTGGAAGCCGAAACGCCGGGATTGCCCGTGCTCGGATTTTTGCCGGCCGATTTGAAGGTCCAGGAAGCGGACCGGCTGGGGATCCCGGTCTATGACCACGTCCCGGAACTGCAAAACGTTGCGCGGAATATCGTCGAGCAACTGGCTGAAAAGCCGGAATAATCTTATCGGTTGGGAAAGGGAATTTATGACAATCACAATTGCACTCGCAGGCAAGGGCGGGGTAGGCAAGACCACCGTCGCCGGGATGGTGATCAAGTACCTGGCGCAAAACCAGCCCGAAAGCATCCTCGCCATTGACGCGGACCCCTCCAGCAATCTGAACATGGTGCTGGGACTTGACCTCGAATGGACCGTCGGCGACATCCGCGAGGATATGCTGCAACAGGTCAAATCGTCGCTGGCGAACGGCGGCGCGGCGATGGGAGTCATGCCTGGCGGCATGAACAAGCGCGAATATCTGGATTACCATGTTCAGTCCGCGCTGGCGGAAGGTTCCCGCTTCGATTTGATCGCCATGGGACGCGGGGAGGGGCAGGGGTGCTACTGCGCGGTCAATCACAACCTGCGCGAAGTAATTGACGGGATGAGCAAGCATTACGCCTACGTGGTGATTGACAACGAGGCCGGCATGGAGCATCTCAGCCGCCGCACCACCCGCGACGTCCAGCACCTGCTCATCGTCAGCGACCCGACCCAGCGCGGACTGGTTGCCGCCCAGCGCATCGCCGAAATGCGCAAGGAATTGGACATCCGCATCGAAAACGCTTACCTCATCATCAACCGCGTGCTGGGCGGGGAACTCCCCCCGGAACTGCTCTCTTTTGTCGAAAAACTCGACATCCCGCTGATCGGCGCCATCCCCGCGGACGCGGAACTGGCGGTCTTCGAGTTCTCCGGCAAGCCCCTGATCGAATTGGGCGACGCCTCGCCGGTTTACCGGTCCGTTGCGGGGATGCTTGCAAAGATACTTTAACCCAATTTGCGGCGCTTTCCCGTAATCGGTTTTTGAATCAGCGCCGTCAGCGTTTTTCAGCGTCCCATCGAATTAAGAAAGCGGCTCACGTTTTCATACGTGAACCGCTTTTGCGTTGGGCTTCTCTCTGACTCACAACTTCCCGAAGGCAACACCCTTGTACGTCCAGCCGCAGGCCGCCGCGGCCTCCTGGATGGGCTTCTTGAGTTCATTGGTGTTGAAGCGGTACTTGTAGACCTGCCCCGGCGCGAGTTCTTCGGTGAAAGCGTAAGCAGCGCCAAATTCGACCGAGGTCATCTGTCCCTTGAACGAACTAACCGCCAGCGACAGGCTCGGCACGCCGGCCCGCCACGCCACCGTGTACTCGTGGTCCTGGGCGCGCAGTTCGCGCTTCTGCGGGTCGAGTTTCAGGTAAATGCGGAAGACTTTGGTCAGGCTGGCCTTGGCGAAAATCTCGTACCATTTGGCGTCCACGATCTTCCACTCGGCGATCAGGTCCACGCCCTCGGCCTTCCCATCTACGATCTGGTAGGGGGCGGTCGGGCGGTTGAGCGCCAGCAGCCGGGTCGCCACTTCCTGCGGCGGGAGAGCCGGCGCGTTCGAAGCGGGTTTCTTTCCGAATAGAGCCATATCTTATCTCCTTTGGCGAATTTATACCGACTATATCACTGCCTGGTCCGAAATGATAGAGGCGCGCCGGGGAACTTCGTGTACAATTAGAAAGACAAAGGAGGCCGTATGTCCAAAAGACTGGTGGTTGTGGCCGGGAACATCGGGGTAGGAAAAACCTCGCTTACAGAGCGTATCGGGGCGCGGCTCGGCTGGCGCACCGATTTCGAATCGGTGGCCGACAACCCGTACCTGCCGGACTTCTACGCCGACATGCGCGCCTGGTCGTTCCATCTCCAGATTTACTTCCTCGGCCACCGCGCCGACCAGTACCTCGAAGCGGCGCGCGACCCGCGGCCTGCCATCCTCGACCGGAGCATTTACGAGGACGCCTACATTTTCGCCCGCGCCCTGCATCACATGGGCAACCTGGCCGAGCGCGATTTCCTGGCGTATCGCAAACTGTTCGACCTGGTGGTCGGTTCGCTGCCTCCGCCCAACCTGCTGGTCTATCTCAAATGCCCGGTGGAGGTGCTGATGGAGCGCATCCGCCGCCGCGCCCGCAATATGGAGACCGGCATCTCGGCCGATTACCTGTCCCTGCTGGACACGTTCTACGACGAATGGCTGCGCGCCTTCGATCTGTGCCCGGTCCTGACTATCCGCACCGACGACCTGGATTACGTCCACCAGCCGCAGGCGCTGGAGATCGTGGTGGAACGCATCCAGGAGAGACTGGGCGGCAAGGAAGAGTTGGATTTGAGGGGCGGATAGCCCATGACAAACGCCAACCTCCTTCGCAAAGTCCCCTTGTTCAGCGACCTGCCGGACGCGGAAATTGAATCCCTGGCCGCCTCCCTGCGGGTCGTCACGGTTGGGAAAAAGGAAGTGCTCTTCCGTGAGAACGAGCCGGGGGAGAGCCTGTACGTCATCCTGGCTGGCGGCGTGGACGTGGTCCTTGCCCTGGAGACCGCCGAAGAGAAAACCATCGCCTCGCTCGGACCGGGGGAATTCATCGGCGAGATGAGCCTGATGCTCCCCGGCGGCGCACGCACTGCGGGAGCGCGCTCCAACGCCTCCTCGCGTTTGTGGGAAATTACCCGCGCCGATTTCGACGCCCTGTTGGGCCGCCAGCCGTCCCTGGCCCACGGCATGGTTCGCGCCATGGCCGGGCGGCTGGACACCACCAATAACGCCGCCTTCCGTGACTTGCAGGAAAAGAACCGCCAACTCCAGCAGGCTTACGATGAACTCAAAGCGGCCCAGGCGCAGATCATCGAAAAGGAACGCCTGGAGCGCGAACTCCAGGTGGCCGCCGAGATCCAGACCAGCATCCTGCCGCAGGAACTGCCGCGCGTGCCGGGCTACGATTTCGGCGCGCTGATGGTCCCGGCGCGCATGGTCGGCGGCGATTTCTACGACGTGTTCCTGCTGGACCGGGGACGGGCCGGCTTCGTCATCGGCGACGTGGCCGACAAGGGCATCCCCTCGGCCATCTTCATGGCGCGCACCCATGCGCTCATCATGGCGGAGGTTTCCCACGGCGGCTCGCCAGCGGACGTGCTGCGGAGCGTGAATCGCCACCTCGTCCGCCTGGAGCAGCCCAGCCAGTTTGTGACCGTCATCCTGGGCGTCCTGGACCCGCAGACCGGCCTCCTGACCTACGCCCGCGCCGGGCACGAACTGCCGCTGCTCCTCGCCTCCGGCGGGACCGTCGAGACCCTGCCGCACACCAACGGCCAGGCGGTGGGGATGTTCGATGACCTCCTGCTCGACGAGCAGTCCCTCACCCTGCCTCCGGGCGGGACCTTCGTCCTGTTCACCGATGGGATGACCGACTGCCGCAGCCCGCAGGGCGAGGCGCTCGAGCATGAGCGTTTCCGGACAATTCTGGGCGGACTGGCCGCGCTTGGCGGGCAGAACGTCTGCGATGCCCTGCTGGAGGCGCTGCAAAAGTACCAGTGCGGCGCGCCGCAGGATGACGACATCACGCTGGTGGCCATCCACCGGCAGTGACTTCTGCAATCGTGCAACCGATTCTTAACCGGCCCGGGCGCCTCGCGCAGGCCGGTTTTTTGTTGTCCCCAACCTTAAAGAATTCTTGACTTCGGGATTCCGTTGTGCTAGAATGAGTGCGTTCCAAATCCTTTCGCATAAGTAAAAAAATGTGAGCAATCCTCGTCGTCCCCTGCGGCTCAACGTCGGATTCTTGGTTACAGCGGCCATTGGCATGAGCCGCGATTTTACGTTCGAATATGAAAAGATGCGGCTGGGGGAGGACTTGGCCGTCAAAGATTTCACCGGCACGGCGCGTTTCAGCCACACCCCGCAGGGATTGCTGCTGCGGGGGGATTTCGAAGCCAAACTGGACCTGGAATGTGTCCGCTGCCTGGAGGCGTTCCCGCAGGGGGTGAAATGGTCGTTCACCGACCTGTACGCCTTTGACAAGCGCTCCATTTCCGAATCCAACCTGCTCGTGCCGGAAGACGGCCAGATTGACCTGACCGAACTCCTGCGCGAGTACGCGTTATTGGAAGTTCCCATCCAGCCCATCTGCAAGCCGGATTGCAAGGGGCTTTGCCCGGAGTGCGGCGAGAACCGCAACCGGCTGGATTGCGGGCACACAGGCTCCGGGTCCGACTCGCCGTTCGCGGCGTTGAAGGAACTGCTCAAGTAGCGGCGCGGGAGTGGGTGGAGATGTATACTGACCGCCGTCGTCGTCACCGGGAAGCATTGAACATGCTGCTTGAAAAGGCATCGGTGCAGGGATACCTGACCACCGACGACCTGTTCGAATGTTACCCCGACGCGGCGGAGGATGCCGAGCGGCTGTCGGTGGTGATGCTCAGCCTGCGCAGCCGCGGCGTGGAAGTGGTGGACCCGGAAGCGGACCCCGCGCCCGCCGAAACGGGGGCAGGCTGGGAGTCGTGGGCGCCCGTGGAGGAGGTCCCGGAAGCCGCGGATGGCGATTCGGTGGGGATGTATCTCAAGGAGATGTCGCACGTCCCGCTGTTGAAAGTCGAGCAGGAGTACGAACTGGCGCTCCGCATCGAGGATGGACGTAAGGCGCGGGCGGCGCTGTTGTGCGCGGCGGGGCGCAAACGGACCCTGGAGCGGGCGCGGCTGGAAGCGCTCGTGCAGGCCGGGGTGGCGGCGCGCGACCATCTCATCAAGGCCAACACCCGGCTGGTGGTTTCGGTGGCGAAGCGCTACATCGGCCACGGCGTCCCGTTCCTGGACCTGATCCAGGAGGGCAACCTGGGGCTGATGAAGGCGGTTGAAAAGTATGACGTCCACCGCGGCTTCCGCTTCTCGACCTACGCCACCTGGTGGATCCGGCAGACGATCACCCGCTCTCTCGCGGACCAGTCGCGCACCATCCGCTTGCCGGTGCATATGAGCGACCGCATCCGGCAGATCTACCGCGCCACGCGCGACCTGGAGCAGCGCCTGGGGCGCGCGCCGACCCCGCAGGAACTGGCCGCCGAACTGGGCCTGGACCCGAAGCGGGTGGAGTGGGTGTTGCGCGCCGCGTGGGTGCCGCTCTCGCTGGAAAGCCCGGTCGGTGAGGACGAGGATTCTGAACTGGGCATGTTCATCGAGGACACGCTCAGCCCCACGCCCGTCCAGTGCGCGTACCAGACCATGCTCAAGGAAAAAATCGAGGAAGTGCTGGGCACGCTCACTGCCCGCGAGGCGCGCGTGCTCAGGCTGCGCTTCGGTCTTGATGACGGCAACACGTACACGCTGGAGGAAGTGGGGGAGAAGTTCGGGCTGACGCGCGAGCGCATCCGCCAGATCGAGGGCAAGGCGCTGCGGCGTCTGCGCCATCCGCTGCGGTCGAGGCAGTTGAAGGAATATTTGTGAGGAGCAGGTAATAGGTAATTGGGAATAGCCTTTCCTGAAAAACAAGCCTCCCCAACTTCGGGGAGGCTGACTTTTTCACGGATTGAGATTTCCCTGCACGGTCGAGAGCCGCCGGTACAGGCCGTCTAGTTTCATCAACTCCTCGTGCGTCCCCATCTCGCGGATGGACTTGTCCTCCAGCACCACGATCTTGTCCGCGTTGCGGATGGTCGAGAGACGGTGGGCGATGATGAGCGTGGTGCGTCCCTGCATCAGGCGGTCGAGCGCCTCCTGGATCAGCAGTTCGGTTTCGGTGTCCACCGACGAAGTCGCCTCGTCGAGGATCAGGATGGGGGCATCCTTCAGGATGGCGCGCGCGATGGACAGGCGCTGTTTCTGTCCGCCGGAAAGCTTGACGCCGCGCTCCCCGATCAACGTGTCGTAGCCCTGCGGCAGGTCCTCAATGAACTCGTGCGCGTTGGCGGCCCGCGCCGCGGCGACCATCTCGGCCTCCGTCGCGTCCGGGCGGCCAAAGAGCAGGTTCTGGCGCGCCGTCCCGTAAAACAGGAACACATCTTGCAGCACAATGCTGATCTGCCCGCGCAGGCTGTCGAGCGTGTACTCGCGCAGGTCGCGCCCGTCCAGCCGGATGGCGCCCCCGGTCACATCGTAAAAGCGCGGGATAAGGCTGACCAGCGTGGACTTGCCCACGCCCGTCGGCCCGACCAGCGCCACCGCCGAACGCGCCGGAACCTTGAGATTGATCTCTTCGAGGACGGGGATGCCGTCGGTGTACTCGAAACTCACATTTTCCAAAACGATATCGCCCCGCACCGGACCGTGAACCTGCGCCGCGCCGCGCGCGTTCTGCGGCTCGCGCGGCTCCGCCAGCAGACCGGCCACCCGGTCCGCGCCCGCCAGCGATCCCTGGACCGCCTCCCACGCGCCGGAGAGGGAACGCACCGGGGCGTAGAAACTTTCCAGGTACAGGAAGAAGGCCACCAGGTCCGCGATGGGCAGCGCGCCCTGCAGGGCCAGGCGTCCGCCGAAGTAGATGACGATCAGCGTTCCCAGCGAGGATGTAAATTCCACAAATGGTTGGAAGGTCGCCATCAGCCGCAGGGCGCGCAGGAGCGAATTGCGATAGTTGTCGATGCTCTTGTTGACGCGCTCAGCCTGGAGTTCCTCGCGGGTGAAGGCCTTGATCTCGCGGATGCCGGAGAGATTATCGTTGAGCAGCGCGTTCAGGTCGCCGAGTTCCTTCTGCCGGTTGCGGAACGCCGGGCGAACGTATTTGCTGTACACCCGCAGCGAGAGGATGACCAGCGGGATGGGGATGGTGCTGAGCAGGGTCAACTCCCAGTTCAGGCTGACGAGGACGGCAGTCACGCCGATGAGCGTGATGACGTTGACCACCACGTCCGGGATGGCGTGCGAGATCAACTGCTCGAACAGTTCCGTATCGTTGACCACGTTCGACATCAGTGTGCCGACCTGCTTGTCTTCGTAGAAGCGCAGCGAGAGACGCTGCATGTGTTCGTAGATGTATTTGCGGACGTCGGCCACCACGCCCCAGCCGGCCACGTGCGCCACGTACGAGCGGACGAACTGCAAGCCGGCGCGGCCAACGTACGCGATGGTCGCGACGATGGTCAGGGTGGTGATGTAGCCCATGTTTTCCAGGCTGGCTTCCGGTCCGGTGACGTTGGCGACCAGCAGTTTGATGAGCCAGGGGATGAGCAGTTGGATGCCCACCAGGGCGAGCATGCTGAAGGCGGTGAGTATCAGCGACCAGGTGTATCTGCGCGCGTAATTGAAGATGAGTTGGAATGGTTTCATGAAATTCCTCGGACGGCTATTTTACTCCCATCTGTTGCCTGGAGCAGGACAAGTCTCAGACTTGTCCCACAACGAGCCTTGCCACGCGGCAAAGGACATAGTAAACTACAACCCATGAATAACTGCCCGGTGATGATGCGCCGCTCCCAGACGCAGTTCAGCGCCAGATGAACTGCGGGACGGTCCATGCCGCCTGAATGACTGCTGGTGCAAGCCGGCAGTTTTGTTTCCAAGAGCAGTTATTCGAGAACAGAGAAAAGAGAGCAGTGTGTTTGCGAGACAAGTAAACCTTTATGAACTGATCTCTGTTCTCTAATCTCTACTCTCTCCGGAGGTCCTTATGCCCGAAAACATCCTGATCGCCATCGCCTGGCCTTACGCCAATGCCGAGATCCACGTGGGCAACATCACCGGTTCGCACCTGCCCGGTGACATCGTGGCGCGCTACCACCGCCTGAAAGGGGACAACGTGCTGATGGTCTCGGGCACGGACTCGCACGGCACGCCAGTCACCATCGCGGCGGATAAGGAAGGCAAACCGGTGGAGGAAGTCTACAAGGAATACCACAACGGCTTCCTCGACCTGTTCCAGCAGTTGGGCATCCAGTACGACCTGTTCACCACCACCCACACCGAGAACCATTTCAAGGTGGCGCAGTCCATTTTCCTGGCGCTCCAGAAGAACGGTTTCCTGTACACGCAGAAGTCCATGCAGTGGTACTCACCGTCCGCGAAGAAATTCCTACCTGACCGCTACGTGGAGGGGACCTGTTACCTGTGCGGCTACGAAGGCGCCCGCTCGGACCAGTGCGACAAGTGCGGCAACGTGCTGGAGCCGGAGAAGCTGCTTAACCCGCGCGCCACGACCGGCGACGGCGCTCTCGAACTGCGCGAAACCGAGCATTACTACCTCGACCTGTCCAAACTGGAACCGGACGTCAAGAAATTCCTGCGCGAGCGCGCCGACCGGATGCGCGAGCCTGTGCTGGGCGAATCGCTCGGCAAGATCGAAGCCGAAGGCCTGAAGCCGCGCCCGATCACGCGCGACCTCGACTGGGGCGTCCCGGTGCCGGTCGAGGGCTGGGACGGCAAACGGCTGTACGTCTGGTTCGAGGCGGTCATTGGGTATCTTTCAGCGGCAGTCGAGTGGGCAAAAATCAGCGGCCAGCCGGAGACTTGGAAAGATTGGTGGGTCAACCCATCGGCGCGCGCTTTTTACTTCATCGGCAAGGACAACATCTTCTTCCACACCTCGCTCTGGCCGGCGCAGTTGATGGGGGCGGGCAAAGAGTTCCTGCAAATCTTTTCCGAAGAAGACGGCCTGCTGACCCTGCCGTTCGACGTGCCGGCCAACCAGTTCATGAACCTGGAAGGCCAGAAGATTTCCGGCTCGCGCAACTGGGCGGTCTGGGGCCGCGACGCCCTGACCCGCTACGACCCGGATGCCCTGCGCTACTACCTGACGGTCAACATGCCGGAGAACCACGATTCCGATTGGGATTGGAAAGAATTCGTAGCCAAAAATAACGGCGAACTGGTGGCAACCTGGGGCAACCTGGCGAACCGGGTGCTGGCGTTTTGTTACAAGCACTGGGAAGAGTTTGTCCCGAACATTGATCCCGCCGCGCTGCGCCCCGCGGACCTGGCCCTGCTGGCCGGCATCGAGGCCGGGTTCCAGTCCGTCGGCAAGGAACTGGATGCCGTCCACCTGCGCGCCGCCCTGCAGGAGGCCTTCCGCCTAGCGAGCGAGGTCAACAAATACCTGGATACCTGCGCTCCCTGGTTCGAGATCAAGACCGGCAAGGACGCCGCCGCCCTGACCATCTACACGGCGTTGAAAGCGATTGACTCACTCAAGGTGATGTTCGCCCCGTTCCTGCCGTTCACTTGCGAGAAACTGAATGGTTTCTTTGGCTATGAAACCCCGCTGTTTGGCGAACCTTATACCGAGACGGTGAAGGACTCGCTTGGGGAGCATAAGGTATTGCGGTATCGTGTAGGACAAATTGGCAATTTGTCCTACTGGAAGCCAAGCGACCTCCAACCCGGCGCGAAACTCAATCCGCCCGGTCCGCTGTTCAAGAAGTTGGAGGAGAAGATCGTGGAAGAAGAGCGGGCGAGGCTGGGAAAGTAAATACAGAGACTTCCGAAATCGAGGCTTCGGAAGTCTTTTTTTATCTGTGACATTCATTTTGACCACGAAGCATTCGCCCCGGTTTCGCGGCCGAAAAAAACTCCCCGGGAGGGTGTCAAAATCGGGGAAAAGCGGTATCCTTGACCTGTCCCGAAAATTCCCGCACCAAACCCAAACACGGAGGCAACCATGAACAGGAACATCCTCATCCTGAAAGGCAGCCCGCGCGAGAAAGGCAACAGCGCCATCCTCGCCGACCGCGCCGCCGACGGCGCGCGCCAGGCCGGGGCGAACGTGGAGAGCGTCTACCTGCACGGGCTGGATATCCGTCCCTGCGACGCCTGCGACCTTTGCGCCGGCGGAGTGTGCGTCATCGAAGACGACATGCTGCCGCTCTACCCCAAACTGGCCGCCGCCGACGCCATCCTGCTCGCCAGCCCGGTCTACTGGTTCACCTACAGCGCCCAACTCAAACTCTGCATTGACCGCTGGTACGGCTTCCAGGGCAACCGCTGGCGCGAGGTGTCTGGCAAGGAGTTCGGCGTCATCCTGACCTACGGCGACACCGACCTCTACACCTCCGGCGCCATCAACGCCATCCACACCTTCGAGACCATGTGCCGCTTCCTGAAAAGCGAAATCGCCGGCATCGTCCACGGCTCGCTCGGCGACGCGGGCGACGCCGAAAAACATCCCGAACTGCTCCAGCAGGCCTTCGACCTCGGCAAACGTCTCGCCGCCGGAAAGTAAAAAGCAGATGGACACTATCTTCCTTACCGCCGCCTCCGTCAAAAACCTGCCGCTGGTCCGCCTGATGATTGACAGCCTGCGGACCTTCGGCGGGGACCTGGCGGACGCGCCCTTCTGGGTCTTTGCCCCGGACCCGGAACCTGTCCGCGCCTTCGAAACCGGCGCGACCCGCCTCCTGCCGCTCACAGTGCCGGACCTGGTGGCCGCCTACCCGTTCGGGCGGAAGGTGGCCGCCTGCGCGCGCGCCGAGCAACTTGCCCCCGCCGGGACGCGGTCGCTGGTCTGGGTCGACGCGGCCTATCTCTTCTGCCAGCCGCCCACACTCTTCGCCCTCGGCGCGGACTTTGACGCGGCCTTTCGCCCGGCGCACATCCGCAACGTGGGACTGCCCCCGTCCGAGCCGCTGGACGCGTTCTGGGGCGGCATCTGCGCCGCCCTCGGCGTGGACGACGTTCCCGGCGCCGTCACATCCTTCGTGGACGGGCAACTCCTGCGGACGTACTTCAACTCGCACGCTTTCGCCGTCAACCCGGCGCTGGGATTGATGCGCCGCTGGTACGAACTCTTCCAGCAACTGGTTGGCGACGCCGCGTTCCAGTCCGCGGCCTGTGCGGATGATATTCACCAAATCTTCCTGTTCCAGGCGCTGTTGAGCGCGCTGGTCGCGTCGTCGGTCGAGCCGGCGCGGGTGCGCATCCTGCCGCCGGCCTGCAACTACCCCTGCAACCTGCACGAGCGCGTCCCGGCGGAAAAACGCCCGGCCGCCTTGAACGATGTGGTCTCCTTCGCGTACGAGGAGTGCGACATCCGCCCGGGCGCGCTGACCGGGATCGAGGTCCGCGAACCGCTGCGGGCGTGGCTCGAGACCTGGCTTCCGAAAGAGTAGTGGAAAAACCCGCCTGATGGCGGGTTCGCGGGGCGGTAAACTGGGGAATGGTCGTCAGCGTGGAGGGTTGTCCCCCGCTTTCCCATCCAGGTAGTCCAGCACAAATTGCAGCGCGGCATTGGCCGAGGATTCTTTATTGCCGCGCCGGTCGCCAGTCCAGACGAATTTGCGCGCCCAGTCGCCGTCGGTGGCGGAGAGGCCGATCCATGTCGTGCCGACCGGTTTGTCGGGCAGGCCGCCCCCGGGTCCGGCAATGCCGCTGACACTGAGCCCGATATCCGCTCCCAGCGCGGTGCGGACGCCGCGCGCCATCTCGACCACCGTCTCGCGGCTGACCGCGCCGTATTTGCGCAGGGTGTCCCACGAGACGTGCAGGAGGGCTACTTTGGCTTCGTAGGCGTAGGCGACCACGCCGCCAACGAAGTAGTCGGACGAGCCTGGCACGTCCGTGATGCGGTCGGCGGTCAGCCCGCCGGTGCAGGATTCGGCGGTGGCGAGTTTCAGGCCGCGGGCGCGCAGGAGCGCGCCGAGGGCTTGTTCGGAAGAAGTGTTCATGCGGGCAGTTATACCACAAGGGGAATCAAACTTCCCGCAGGCAACTGCGGGAAGTTTTGTAGCATCCTCCGATGTTTTAATCCCATAAACCATAGAGTATCTCTTGACCATGGATTATGGAGAGTACAATCAAGAGAAACTGGGTTTGGTTGTATAAATTTGGCTCCCGCAGTACTCTGCGGGAGCCGTTGGTTATCGCTTACCTTGGTTTAGTATCCGCTTTGCAGCAAATCATACTGAATTTGCTCAAGAATTGGACCGGACACAAAGCCGATAATGATGAAAACAATCATCAGTATCAGGCCGAGGCCGGAAAGGATGATACCGGCGATCGCCATGCCTTTGCCGGAGGATTTCAAGCCCAGGAAGCCCAGCACCAGTCCCACGATGCTCATTGGAGCACCGCAGAACCAGACGAGTGAGCCGCACAGGGAAAGGATGCCCAAAACGAGCGAGGCGATGGCGAGTCCCTTCTTGTCACCGGCGGGGGCTGCAGGCTGGACGGGGGGTAGTTGTTCCATAAGTGTATTCTCCTCTTTTGTGGAATGTGGATCAGATGCCATGTTTATATCACCATCCTTTCCCGGATTCAAGTCCCAAAATCACCGCCCGTTCTTCCTATGGCAGCGGCGCGGATGATAAAATCAGGGTGATGGAAATCTCCGCACACCTCCAGGGCGTCCTCGCCACCCTTCCAGCCAAACCCGGCTGTTACATCATGAAAAACGCCGCCGGGACGATCATCTACGTCGGCAAGGCCATCAGCCTGAAGAACCGCGTCCGCTCGTATTTCCACGCGGATGGCAGTCACGATAACAAGACCCGCCGCCTGGTGCGCGAGATCGTCCACCTCGAATGGATCCTGGTCGGGTCCGAACTTGAGGCGCTCATCCTTGAGATGAACCTCATCAAGAAACACCGCCCCAAGTTCAACATCCGCATGAAGGATGACCGGCGCTACCCCTACATCAAAATCCACTGGCAGGAAGATTTCCCGCGCGTGACCGTCACCCGGCTGATGCAGGAGGACGGGGCGCGCTACTTCGGCCCCTACACCTCCGCCTGGGCCGTCTACCAGACCCTGGACGTGCTGCGGCGCGTCTTCCCCTACCTGACCTGCGACCGGGAGATCACCGGCGCGGACCGGCGCGCCTGCCTCTACTTCGACATCAAACTCTGCCTCGGCCCGTGCATCGGCGCGGTCAACCAGGAACAGTACCGCCAGATGATTGGCGACTTGCAGGAATTCCTCAACGGTCACTCCGAACCCATCCTGGCGCGCGTGCAGGGCGAGATGGAAAAAGCAGCGGAGGAACTCCACTTCGAGCGCGCCGCTGCCTTGCGCGACAAGGTCAAGGCCCTGCAATCCATCGTCGAGCGCCAGAAGGTGGTCTTCTCCGCCGACTACAAGGATTCCGACGTGCTTGCCCTCGCCCGCGCCGACAACGAAGCCTGTGTGCAGATTTTCTTCATCCGCGGCGGCAAACTCATCGGGCGCGAATACTTCATCCTCGAAGGGACGGAAGACACCGCCGACTCTGAAGTGATGGCGCAGTTCGTCCAGCAGTTCTACGCCGAAGCGGCCAACATGCCTCAGCAGGTCATGCTGCCGGAGGAAATCGAGGAAGCCAGGATCATCCAGGAGTGGATGCGCTCGCGGCGCGGCGGCGAAAAGGTGGAAATTCTCGTCCCGAAGGAAGGCCAGCCGCAGGAACTCGTCCAGATGGCGGCGGAAAATGCCGCCGAGACCCTCTCGGCCCTGCGGACGCAGTGGCAGGCCGACACGCACCGCCAGGAACAGGCGCTGGCCGAACTCCAGTCCGCGCTCGGGCTGGCGGGACCTCCGAACCGGATCGAGTGCTACGACATTTCCCACACCCAGGGCGTGGCGACGGTCGGCAGCATGGTCGTCTTCACCCAGGGCGTGCCCGACAAGAAACTGTACCGCCGCTTCAACATCGAATCGGTCGCCGGACCTGACGACTTCGCCTCGATGGAGGAAGCGCTGACGCGCCGCTTCCGGCGCTGGCAGGCGGCCCAGGAGGGCGCGGCAGGCCCCGGGTCCAGACCGGACGAATCGTTCGCCTTCCTCCCCGACCTGCTCATTGTGGACGGCGGCAAGGGTCAACTCAGCCGCGCGGTGGAAGTTCTCGAAAAATTCGAGTTGACGGACAAAGTCCCGGTGGTGGGACTGGCGAAGCAGGAGGAGGAGATTTTCTTCCCGCATCGCTTGAACTCGCTGATGCTGCCGCGCCATTCGCAGGGGCTGTACCTCGTCCAGCGCATCCGCGACGAGGCGCACCGGTTCGCCATCACGGCCCACCGGGCGCGGCGCTCGAAGCAGGGCATGGCCTCGGCGCTGGACGCCATTCCCGGGGTCGGTCCGGCGCGGCGAAAGTCCCTCTTGAAATATTTCGGTTCTGTGGATAAGATTAGGGAGGCGGCAGTGGTAGAATTGACTGCTGTGCCGGGCATCACGCTGGCGCTGGCGGAGAGTATCAAGGCAAGTCTGGAATAGGAGTAAAAATGGTTACAGATATGGTTGTCATACCCAAGTCAACTCATAATGTTTTGCAACGACTGACAGGGCAATACCGCCCTGACATTGCGCTCTCGCTTGCGATAAAAGACCTTGTGCGATTACGAGTGGATGAGGCGCAATCGCGCATAGCGAAATTCGAGAAGAAATACAACATGACCTTCCCTGAATTTGAAGAAGCCTGCGAGAACGGGAAAATCCAGGCCCCATTTTCGTACGAGGCTGAAAAGGACGATTGGGGATGGGAAGCGGCAATCACTGATCTCGAAACCCTGGAGGAAATATCGCAATGGCTGGTATGAGCGTTGAGGAGTTCGAATCGCGGGTAATCTCAATATGCTCAGAATCCCCGGTGGTTAGAAACATAGCCAGCCAAAATTTGGGAGCCGCCGCATCTTTGGCGCGGACAATAAGAAAGGCTGGCATTGGCATCCGGCGGAAGACCCCGAGAAACATGTTCCGGCTGATAAGGAAATCGCGTTCGGCGAATTCATGCGGCGTGTCGAGGAAAATTTAGTAAAGCATGAAAACCATCTGGATCGTTGACGATGACGAGGAAATGATCCGCGCCGTGCAGTTGATGCTCAAACTGCTGGGGAACGATACGTTCTTTTTCGTCGGCGCGCGTCCCGCCGCGCAGGCCCTGCTGGCCGGTCAGCGCCCGGACCTGATCATCCTCGATATCAACATGCCCGAAGTCAGCGGCGTGGATTTCCTCGAATTCCTGCGCCGTCGCAAGGAATACAAGGATATCCCGGTTGTCATGCTCTCCACCGAGGCGGCCGACGTGACCGTGGATCGCGCCCTGGCGCTCGGCGCGGATGCCTACGTGACCAAACCGGTGGCCCTCGAAGAACTGGAACAGGCGATGGAGAAGGCGTTCAGGGCGCACGGCGGATAGAA
Source organism: Anaerolineaceae bacterium (assembly GCA_009772985.1). Classification (GTDB taxonomy): domain Bacteria; phylum Chloroflexota; class Anaerolineae; order Anaerolineales; family Villigracilaceae; genus UBA877. Next base: position 114,045 of record WOUS01000010.1, on the reverse strand, counting down.
AAAAACGAAAAACAAAAAGCAAAAAGACAAAAAGAAAAAACCAAAAGCGAAAAACAAAAAACGGAAAACAAAAGGTAAAAGAAAAATGGCAAAAGGAAAAAAGGAAAAACTAACCCAGGTGCAGCGCCAGAGACGGCGCTACCAGGCGGTTATTATCATAATTTCGGCGCTGGTGCTTTTCTCGATGATTCTCTCGGCTGTAGCGAAGTATTGATATGCTCGAAAAACTGATTGGGATCGAGAACCATTACGAGGAGATCAGCCGCGAACTGATGGAAGTGGGCGGGGATTACGAGCGCGCCGCCGCGCTCAACAAGGAACGCATTGACCTCGAACCCATCATTGCCAAAGCGCGCGAGTACCGGCAGACGCTCAAACGGCTGGAGGATGCCCGCGGCCTGCTTGCCGCCGAAGCGGACCCGGACCTTTGCTCGCTGGCCGAGACGGAAATCGCCGAGCTGGAGCCGCAGGTCGCGCCGCTCGAAGCCGCGCTGAAATCCATGCTTGTGCCGAAGGACCCGCGCGACGACAAGAACGTGTTCGTGGAGATCCGCGCCGGGACGGGGGGCGAGGAAGCCGCCCTCTTCGCCGCGGACCTGTTCCGCATGTACACGCGCTACGCCGAGCGCCAGGGCTGGAAGTACGAGATCGCATCCTCCAACGACATTGGCATCGGCGGGTTCAAGGAAGTCATCTTCGGCATCCGCGGGCAGGGTGCGTTCTCGAAACTGAAATACGAGTCGGGCGTCCACCGCGTCCAGCGCGTGCCCAGCACCGAATCCTCGGGGCGCATCCATACCTCCACGGCCACGGTGGCGGTGATGGCTGAGGTGGAGGAGGTGGATATCGAAGTCCCCGAATCGGAAATGAAGATTGACGTGTTCCGGTCCTCGGGCGCGGGCGGGCAGAACGTGCAGAAGAACGCCACCGCCATCCGCATCACGCACCTGCCGACCGGCATGGTGGTGGCCGTCCAGGACGAGCGCTCGCAGTTGCAGAACAAACTGCGCGCCATGTCCATCCTGCGGGCGCGGCTGTTCGAGATCGAGGCGGAGAAACGGCGTTCCGCCGAGGATGCCGACCGCCGCTCCCAGGTTGGAACCGGCGAACGGTCCGAGAAGATCCGCACGTACAACTATCCCCAGAACCGCGTCACCGACCATCGCATCAACGTCTCCATTTTCAACCTGCCGTCGGTGATGGACGGGAACATTGACGAGTTTATCTCCGAACTCTCCACCCGCGACGAGGCCGAGCGGCTGGCGTCGTCGGGGCTCGATGAATGATGGACGCGACGGTCCAGTCCGCGCTGGATTCGCTGGCCGAGCGGCTGCGGGCGCGCTCCGATACGCCGGAATTGGACGCGCAGGTTTTACTGGCGAACGTCCTGCGGAAGCCGCGTTCGTGGCTGGCGGCGCATCCCGAAGCGCGGCTAGACCCGGAACCGGCCGCGGCGCTGGAGGCTTCGGCCCGGCGTGTGGAGGGCGGCGAGCCGCTCCCGTACGTGCTGGGCGAGTGGGAATTCTTCGGCCTGGCGTTCGCTGTCACCCCCGATGTGCTCATCCCGCGCCCGGAGACGGAGCTGCTGGTGGAGCGGGCGTTGTCCTGGATGCGGCAGCGCCTGACGTTGAAACGTCAGGCTGGCATGGCAAAGTCCGCTGAAGCGGACTCGCCCTTGCGCGTGCTGGATGTCGGCACAGGTTCGGGCTGCATCGCCATCGCGCTGGCGGCCAACGCACCGGAAGCGCGCGTCACTGCCACCGACATTTCCCCCGCCGCGCTGACAGTGGCGCGCCGCAATGCCGAAAGGCTGGGAGTTGCCAACCGCGTCACCTTTCTCGAAGCCGACCTGTTCCCTAATCCCTTATTACCTGATCCCTATTCCCTGATCGTTGCCAACCTGCCCTACATCCCCACCGCCACGCTTCACGGCCTGCCCATCTTCGGGCGCGAGCCGGCTCTCGCCCTCGATGGCGGCGCGGACGGGCTGGCGCTCATCCGCCGGCTGCTGGCGAAGGCTCCCGAGGCGCTGGCCCCCGGCGGGATGATGCTGTTGGAAATCGAAGCCGCCGAAGGCCCGGCGGTCCTGGCACTGGCGCGCGCCGCTTTTAGCGGGGCCAGGATAGACTTGCATCAGGATTTGGCAGGCCGGGATCGGCTTCTGGAAATACAGGTTTGACAGGAATAATGAACACAAAAATCGTTTCGGTTTCTTCTGCGGACAGCCTGCTGCTTGCGCTGGAAATTCTCCGCAACGGCGGACTGGTGGCCTTCCCGACCGACACGGTTTACGGCGTCGGCGCGCTGGCATTCGACGCCGCGGCGGTGGAAAGTATTTACGCCGTCAAGGACCGCCCGAACGAGAAGGCCATCCCGGTGCTGCTCGGCAGCGCGGACGACCTGACGAAGGTGGCGGCGGAAGTCCCGCCGATGGCGTTGGCGCTCGCCGCCCGCTTCTGGCCCGGTCCGCTGACGCTGGTTGTGCCGAAGCGCCCGTCCCTGCCCGAGGCGGTCTCGGCGGCCGCGACGGTGGGGGTGCGCGTGCCGGGTCACGCCGCGGCACGGAGGCTGCTGCAGGCTGCCGGTCCGATGGCGGTGACGTCGGCCAACCGGTCCGGGCAGCCCAGCCCGTCCAGCGCGTCCGAAGTCCTGGCGCAGTTGGGCGGACGGATCGCCCTCATCCTCGACGGCGGAAAAACTCCCGGCGGCGTCCCATCCACGGTGGTGGATTGCGTTGGGGCGGAGCCGAAGATCCTGCGCGAGGGGCCGGTGACGCAGGCTGAAATTCAGCGCGTCCTGGGGCTGGAATTCTAATCTTATTTTCAGTTCCCCCTCATGTGCCTCTAACCTGGCTGCATATAATAAAGGGAGTATTCTCCTCCTCACAAACCCCTCCAGGACCAGGGCTGGTCCAGCAGGGGTTTGTGGTTTAAAACGGGGCGCGCAGGTTCACAAATTCGTCATGTTTTTCTAATCTTCGTCTTAAGTTCCATTCACCTCGCTCTAAACTGGCTGGATATAATAAAGGTTGCATTCTCCTCTACAAACCCCGCGGGAGCCTCGTTGGCCCTCGCGGGGTTTGGTCTTTACTAAGAACCTTGCGAAGGTTTGAGCCCTTCGCAAGGTTTGCTGTTTTACGAAAGCGGCCAGGTGGGCAGGATGTCAATCTCCATCCCGTCGGTGTGGCCGAGCGCGTAGCGGAAATATCCGGCCGCGGCGACCATGGCGGCGTTGTCGGTGCAGTACCGCAGGGGCGGGATGTGGACTTTGAATTCCTTCTGCGACAGGAACGCATTCCGCAGGGGCGTGTTGGCCGAGACGCCGCCGCCCACGATGATGTCTTTCACGCCGTGCTCGCGCGCCGCCTGCATCGTCTTCTCGAACAGCACCTCGATGACTGCTTTCTGGAAACTGGCGGCCATGTCCGCGACCGGGATTGGCTTGCCTTCGCTTTCCAGCCGTTTGACTTCTTTCAGCACGGCAGTTTTCAGGCCGCTGAACGAGAAGTTGTAAGTCCCCTCCAGCCAGGCGCGCGGGAACTTGAACGCGGCCGGGTCGCCTTCCTCCGCCGCCTTCTGGACCGACGGCCCGCCGGGGTAGGGAAGCCCGAGCAGCCGCGCCACCTTGTCGAACGCTTCGCCGGCCGCGTCGTCGAGGGTCGCGCCGAGGCGTTTGTAGGTCAGGTGCGATTCCATCAGGTTGAGTTCGCTGTGCCCGCCCGAGACGAGCAGCGCCAGCACCGGGAACTCCGGCTCGGGCGGCGGAACCTCGTCCGCGGCGTGCAGCCAGGCGGAGTAGATGTGTCCCTCGAGGTGATTCACGCCGATGAGCGGCTTGCCTGCGCCCATCGCCAGGCCCTTGGCCGCGTTCAACCCGACCACCAGCGCGCCGGCCAGGCCGGGTCCGCGCGTGGCGGCGACGGCGTCCATGTCGCCGATGGTCATGTGGGCTTTGGCAAGCGTCTCTTCGATGACCGGCACGATGGACAGCACGTGCTGGCGCGCGGCCACTTCCGGGAAGACGCCGCCGTAGCGGGCGTGCATGTCCATTTGCGAGGCGACGGTGGAGGCGATGAGCGCGCGTCCGTTTTCGAGCACGGCCGCGGCGGTCTCATCGCAGGAGGTTTCGATGGCTAAAATTCGGGCAGGTTTTAGGTCAGTCATCAGGATGATTATAGCGTTATCCGCCCGGACGTCAACATCCGGGCATGAAAGAAAGCTAGATTTCCCCTTTAGCTAAACTAAAAGCGAGTTTCCACAGCCCAGCTAATCAAAACTATTTCCAATTACGCTCTTAAACCCAGTAGGAATTTTGCGGGTTCTTAAGTAGCGTTCCACAAGCGGACTTGTTATTTGGAGGACAAGTGAAATACCTATAGCTATAAAGAGAATAAGAGTTGATTTGGTTGTGGTATAAAGCTTGAGACTCCCGATGAGAACCACGAAACTTAAGAGCGGAAAAACCAGTTTCGAAATTCCGCGCTTTAATTCATTCTGAGGAAGATAAGATTCTAAAACAGCCCCCTTAAAGTCTCCTTTGACTTTTATTGATTTTGAATCCTTACTTGTGTGAATCACTTGAATTACAGCTCCTTGGTCTTTATCGACATAATCAAAAACAATCTCGGCAGATTTTCCATCAGGCTTTAAAATGGCAGAAAATTGATTTGCAGGATTCATGGTTTTTATAATGCTAACATCAAAAATTTTGCTTTCACCCTCAATCTCTATCCGCAAAGGATTCGCTTCTACTAGATCGTTTCTGCTTATAGTTTCTCTTCCTTGATTCCATAGTAGAACTTTAGTCACTGTGAGATCATCAACTTTGTTACCTTTATAAAAGATTTCTATCCCATTAAATTTTGAAATCGATTCTTGAACTAAAGTGTTGCCAAAAATAGAAACTGTAGGGATTTTTACCCTCAATCCTTTTCGATAAAATATATAACCGGTTATTAAACCAATTATCCCGAGAATGGTGCCACTTATACCTAAGATAGTGTCTATAGACATTTCAACCTCCTACCCGTTTTTCCACTTCTTCATTTTCAGCACAAAATCATACGGATACTCGGCCAGGATCTCCGCCTTCCCATCCGGGCGTACCCAGAGGGAATCCTCGATGCGCACGCCCATGCCTTTTTCTGGATAGTACAGCCCCGGCTCGGAAGTGACGATCACGCCCGGCCTCAGTATGTTATCGTCGTTGGCCGTCAGCCCGGACCAGGGCCGCTCGTGGACGTTCAGCCCCAGCCCATGCCCGAGTGAGTGAACGTAGCCCTCGACCGGCGCTGCGGTGTTGAGCGGCGACTGGTGTCCCATTTTCTCGAATTCCTCGCAGACCATGCGGTTCAGGTCCTTGAACGGGGCGTTCAGGTCGAAGTTCTCCATCACCTTGTCGAAGACGACTTTTACCTGGTTGTACAATTTTTGCGCTTCCGGCGTGGCGTAACCCAGGCTCCACGTCCGGGTGAAATCGTAGAAATAGCCGCCGCCGTTCTCCTGCGGATAAATATCGAACACGATGGTCTGTCCCAGCCGCAGCAGGTCGGAGAGATTGCCCTGCGAGTGAGGCAGGCCGGCGTCGCGGCCGATGGAGAAGATGTAGCCCTCGGTCGGCGACGCGCCGCGCTCGGCCAGCCACAGGTTGATCTTCTCTTTCACGTCGCCGACCGTCAGCGGCGAACCGTCTTCCTTGAGCAGGACTTCGTCGCTGCGGACTTCGCGCGATGTCAGGTAATCGGCGGTTAGGCCGACCACCTCGGTGGTGACGCGTCCGATGCGGCGGAGGCGGGCCACCTCGGCCTCGTCTTTCGTCTCCATGGCGTACATGAACAGCGACCCGTCGCGCGCTTCGCCGACGATCTCGACCTCGGGCAGGATGCGCCGCAAGTGGGTCAGCATGGCGAACGTGGAGGAGATGTCCGTGTGGCCGTACAGCCCGACGCGCCCGCGGACGAGTCCCAGGTCCGCGAACATGCGCTTGAGACGGATGGCCGCCGCCAGCGCGGGATCGTTCCCCGCTTCGTTGAGCAGTTCCTTGTATGGATACTCGCTGTACGAGCGGATCTGCAGCCCGGTTTTTTCTGCCTCGCCGCGTTCCATGTCCTGGTGGAAGAGAACGGCTTCCCCGCCGCGCTTCTTGATGAGCGTCGCGCTGGAGACGTGCCCGCCGCCGGTCAGGTAGTACATGGGCGGGTTGTGCTCGGCGTTGCCGAGGACGAGGATGGCGTCGAGGTTCCTGGATTGCATGAGGACGTCGAGGTCGGATTTCATGTTGCTCCTTGAGTTTTTTAACGCGAATCCCCAAAGTACGGGGACACATGCCGCGAATGACACAAAATTCGCGTTGAATCTCTAAACATGTCCCACAATCTGCAAGACCTGGCTGCGGGTCAACTTGGGCTGGCCGTTTTCGAGCGCATCGAGCGTCGCTTCCGCCAGCGCCAGCGGGATGTCCACCATGCTGCGGAAGGTCTGGGCGTGGACCGTCGTGATGCTGGCCTTCGCCAGTTCGAGCTGCTTGTGGGCGTAGGCGAACATCTCCCGGTCTGTCCAGCCGGACGGGTAGAAACTGACCTTGCGCTCGGCGTCTTCGGCGCGGTTGCGCAGGATGTTCACGGACTGGAGTCCGCGCCCGAAGCGGATGGCAGCCTCCCGGTCGATCTGCGTGCCGTCGAACCAGGTCCAGATGTCGCAGATGAGCAGTCCCACCGAGCCGGCCACGCTGAAGGTGTAACTGTTCAGGTCGTCCTCGCTCAGGATTTCCCAGTTGTGCTCCGTCCAGTACGCCATGCGGTCGGCCATGGCGATGGTCGCGTCCCAGACGCGCGGCGCGATGCCGGTGGGGATGCGGGCGAGCCAGTCGCCGATGCGCAGGGTCACTTCGGGGAGCAGCCGCCGGTAGGAGGCAAAAAGCACGTCCACCTGGGCGATGCCTGTTCCGGGTCCGGCAATGCCGGCTTGCAAAGCCCAACTCAGCCGGTGGAGCAGGAAGGCTTTGGTTTTGTTGTCCAGCGACGGGTGGTCTTCGATCTCATCAATCGCGCGCATGCACAGGTAGGCCGAGCCAACGGTGTCCTGCAACTGCGCCGGGAGCCGGGAGATGGGGATATAGAAAGTCCGGCTGGTCTGTTTGAGTACGCGGAGGATGTCGGTACGTTTCATCATGGTCAGGTGTGCGAAAGGGGATTTATAGCAATAACCCCGTCACACGGCTGCGGATTTCTTGCGCAGGGCATTCATCAGGTTCACCAGCAGCGCGCCGTCCTGTTCCGGCAGGACCGTGCGCGGGTCGAGCAGGATGCGGTCGTTCTCTGTGCGGGCGATGACGGGCGGCGACTGGAGGCGCAGGCCGTCCAGGAATTTGGCGGGACTTTTCACCGCCAGGCTTAGTACGAACGTCGGCAGGCTCTCGCCGGGCAGGCTGCCGCCTCCCACCGTGGACCGGCTGGCGGCCACCTCGCCCTGGCCCAGTTCGGCGGCCCAGGCTTTGGCGCGCTTCTTGACCTGCCCCGGCGCGGCGGCGATCATCCGCCAGGCCGGGATCTCGCGCTCGGCCTCGTCCTTGAGATAGTGCAGGAGCGTGGCCGTCAGCGCGGCGAGACACAGTTTGTCGGCGCGGATGGCGCGCGCCAGCGGGTGCTTCTTGATCTTCGCCAGCAGGTCCGCTTTGCCGACGATGATGCCCGCCTGCGGCCCGCCGAGCAGTTTGTCGCCGGAAAAGCAGACCACGTCCGCGCCGGCGGCCAGGGATTCCTGGACGGTTGGCTCGTGGGCGAGACCGAAGCGCGCCGTGTCGAGCAGCGCGCCGGAACCGAGGTCGTCCACGCACGGGACCCCGGCCCGGTGCGCGGCGGCGACGATTTCCTTCCACTCCGGCTCCTCGGTGAAGCCGACAATCTTGAAGTTGGACTGGTGCGCGCGCAGGACGAGCGCGGCCCCTTCCTCCAGCGCGTCCTCGTAATCTGTGAGCCGGGTCTTGTTCGTCGTCCCAACTTCGACCAGTTTTGCGCCGGACTGCTTCATCACGTCGGGGACGCGGAAGCCGCCGCCGATCTCCACCAGTTGCGAGCGGGCGATGACGACGCGCTTGCGGGCGGCCAGCGCGCTCAGCGTGAGCAGCACCGCCGCGGCGTTGTTGTTGACGACCACCGCCGCTTCCGCGCCGGTCAGCCGCCGCAGCAGGGATTCGGCGTGGACGAGGCGCGAGCCGCGCTTGCCGGTGGCCAGGTCGAACTCGAGCGTGGAGTAGCCGCGCGAGACTGCGTCCATGGCGGCGATGGAGGCGGCGGAGAGAGGCGCGCGGCCCAGGTTGGTGTGCAGGATCACGCCGGTGGCGTTGATGACCGGCAGCAGCGTCGGGCGCGTCCACGCGGACAGGGATTCGGCGGCCAGGGCGAGCAGACCTTCGCGGTCGGGCAGGGTGGCGTCGCGGCGCTTCGAAACGCGCGCCCGCACCAGGTCCAGCGCGCCGCGGATGGCGCTCAAGGTCAGCGGGCGGCCGTAAGCGGCGACCAGTTCCGCCGCCTGTTGGGTCTGGAGCAGTTGTTCCACCGAGGGGAGGTTACGCAGGCTGGTCATCGGTCTCCGGTTCGTCCTCTTCCGTTGCGGGCGGCTGCCAGAGCGAGCGTTCCCTCATGCGGATGAGCGTCTCGATGGCGGCCAGTCCCGCGGCCAGCCCGACGATGATCCACAGCGAGGCGACGCCGCCGAGTTGCAGCCAGGCCAGCGTTGCGCCGTAAACGCCGGCCCAGATGGCCTGCCGGACAACGACCGCGTCGCCGGCGGAGGGCGTGCCGGGGAAGCGCAGGTTGAGGAACCAGGCCGCGGGCAGGGCCGTGCCGGTCAGGGCGAGGTCCCAGAGAACGAAGAAGGTCCAGCGCGGCCAGACGTCGGGCAGGCTGAAAGTGAAGAGCAGGGCCAGCCCGCCCCAGCCAACGAGGAACAGGATGAGGGCGGAGGGGAGGAAGGAACGGAAGGGGGAGAGTGGGCGGGGGTGTTCCATTGGGTGAATTATACCCCGATGGAGGCGGGCAAGCGCAGAGAAGATGCTCCCGCGGATTTACCCTGCCGGGTACACGTGTAATCCTGCGGCGGCGGATTACAAATCCGCCGCAAGCAATGCCGACTGATACTGCTCAGCGAACAGCGCCGGCTGGCCGCCGGTGTGCCAGAACAGGACGGTTTCGTCTTTCCCGAAGAACCCCTTGCGGATGAGGTCGAGCATCCCGGCGGCGGCGCGCCCGGTGTAGACCGGGTCGAGCAGGAGGCCTTCGTATTTTGCGAAGAGTTGGATGGCTTCGCGCTCCGCGGCGGTCAGGACCCCGTAGCCGGCCGCGCAGTAACCGGCATCCACCAGCACCTCGTCCGGCGTGAACTCGATGCGCGGGCCGAGCCGTTCGCTGGTCCCGGACGCGAGCGCCGCCACGTGCTCTTGCAGGGCGCGCTGCGGCTCGTCAATGCTGATGCCGAGGATTTTGCCGCGATAGCCGAAGACGCGTGCTCCGAGAACCAGTCCGGCCTGCGTGCCGCCGGAAGATGAAGCAAACACGAACCAGTCCGGGCAGCCTTGCGAAGGTTCCGAACCTTCGCAAGGTTTCGTCTGTTTCATCAACTCCTCGACGGCGAACGCGTACCCCAGCGCCCCGGTCGGGCTGGACCCGCCGTACGGGACGAGGTACGGTTCCCTGCCTTCGGCCTGCGCGCGCTCGACTGTCTCAGCCAGCACGCGGTCGCGCCGCTCGCGCGCTCCCGCCCAGACGATTTGTGCGCCGAACAACCCGTCCAGCAGGAGGTTGGCGGAGGCCTGTGCGGGCGGCTCGCCGGAAAGGACGAGTGTGCAGTCAAAGCCGAAACGGGCTGCCGCGGCCGCGGTCTGGCGGCAATGGTTGGACTGGATTGCGCCCGCCGTGATGAGCGTCCGCGCGCCCTGTCCCTGCGCCTCGGCGACGAGAAACTCCAGTTTGCGGGTCTTGTTGCCGCCGAAGGCCAGCCCCGTCTGGTCGTCGCGCTTGACCAGCAGGCGCGGCCCGCCGAGCAGGGCACTCAGGCGCGGCATCGGTTCGATGGGGGTGGGGAGGTGGGCGAAGTGGAGGCGGGGAATCATTGTCAACTCCATTTTTTACCGCGAAGCCCGCGAAGAACGCAAAGGAAACCTTTTTAAATCTTCGCGGCCTTTGCGTGCTTCGCGGTTAATTCAAATCCTGCCGGGTCCGCGCCTTGCCGCGCGAACGCATGATGTCCAGCACCTTCGGCAGGGCCTGCGTGTACAGTTTATACAGCATCGGGCTGGGCGTGAAATCCCACGCGCCGAGCGTGCGGACGACCTGCCCCCCGAGTCCCTCCTTGAAGCGGAACACCCCCCACATCCCGTCGCTCTCGTCGAACTCGTCCGGCGCGCCCCACAGGTCGTAAACCGCGCATCCCGCCGCCTTTGCCCGCCGCATCGCCTCCCACTGGAGCAGGTGGTTGGGCATCTTCTCGCGGTGCGCTTCGCGCGACATGCCGTACAGGTAATAGGCGCGGCCTGCAAAATAGAAAAGGAAAATTGCCGCCACCGGCTGCCCGTCCACCTCGGCGATTAAGGGTTCACAGGTTGGAAAGTTGGAAGGTTCGAACGTTGGAACCTGCGAACTTTCCAACCCGCCAGCATTCGACATGAAAGTTTGCCATACGGTTTGATAATAGGTTTCGCCCCGGATCACGAACCCGTCCCGCGCCGATGTTTCGGCGTACATTTTGTAGAGCAGCGGCAAATCAGTCAGCGTGCCAACCCTCACCGTCACGCCCTTTTTCTCCGCCAGGCGGACGTTGTAGCGCGTCTTCTGTTTCATGCGCGCCAGCATCTCGTCTTCAGAAGGCGACAGGTCGAGCAGGACGGTATTGCGGAACTGGATCTGGTCCTGCGAGAAAATCCACCCCCGCCGCTCCAGGTCGGACCGGACGGCCTGCCCGCCGTCATCCCGGCTTTCGTCTCCGCTCCCGGGGACTCCCGTCCCCAGCGCCACGTCTGGGTCAATCTTGACGAAGACCGCGCCCTGGCGTTTTGCCAGCGACTGCAAGTCGTCCAGCACGCGCGAGCGGAGTCCCGCGTCGTTCCAGTCCATGAGCGGACCCTTCGGGACGTACAGCACGCACATCTTTTTCGCGAACCCGCCCACGGGGATGGCGCGTTTCAACACCATCGCCGCGGCTACGGGAGAATCTTGTGAAGGTTGGGAGTGCCAGACGAACGGCGTCGGCTGCCAGCCGAATTTGGCCTTGACCTGCGCCCACTCCCAGGTCTGGAGCAGGTGCGGGTTTGGCAGGGAACCGATCAGCCGGTCCCAGGAAGTCGAGTCAAATTTGCTGGCGGGGTTCATTTTGGCGGACGGGAGTTCAAGACAGGGTACGGCAGGCGTGTTCGCATTCCCCCGAATTGTACTGCGTTATTGCGCCGGGGCGTCAATCGATTCCTCGCTGAACAGGACCGCGGCCCGGCTGGTCTCTTCCGTGTGGGTGAGCAGATAGAGGCCTTCCTTTTTCAGGAACTCGACATTGCTGTACCGGGCATCGCGGTAGTCGCCGATCCGACCGCTGCGGAGCGCTTCGATCACCTGTCCGATGCCCTTTTCCACGTTCCATTCCGGGACAAATCCCAGGATGTTGTCAATCTTGTGGAAGTTCACCCAGTAGTTGCGCGGGTCCGGGTTTTCATCCTTGTTCACGATGGCGGCCGACGGCGCCTGCTTTTGGATCATCTCCCCAACCTGGCGGATGGTGAAGTTTTGCGCGTTGGAGCCGACATTGAAGACCTGGTTGCGCACCAGCCGGAGGGGCGATTTCAGCACGAGCATGATCGCCTGCGCCGCGTCGGACACGTGCAGGAACGGCCGCCACTGGTCGCCGCCGAAGATGGTGATCTCGTTATCAACAATCGCCTTGGCCGTGAGCAGGTTGACCACCAGGTCGAAGCGCGGCCGACCCGACAGTCCATAAATCGTGCTGAACCGCAGGATGACGGGCGCGAAGCGGTCGTCGGCCAGTTTCAGGAGCGCTTTTTCGGAGGCGATCTTGCTGCGGGCGTAGAGCGAGACCGGCCGGAGTTCCGAGCGCTCGTCCAGTTTCTCGTCGCTGGCGCCGTAGACCGAGCATGTGCTGGCGAAGATGAAGTGGCCGATCCCGCTGCCCTTGGCGACCTCGGCAATCATGCGGGTAGCCATTAAGTTGATATCCAGCGTCAGTTGCTCATCCAGCGCGCAGGCCGAGTCGCCGACCAGCCCGCCGAGATGGATGACGGCGTCCATGTCGTGCATCGCCTGGACGACTTTTTCGACCTGGCGGAAGTCGGCGTGCATAATCTCCAGGTGCGGATGGGTCAGCCATTCCTGGATCGGGTCGGTGCCGTAGAGCAGCAGGTCCAGCAGGCGGACGCGGTAGCCTGCCTCCAGCAGTTTGGGCAACAGCGCCGAGCCGATGTAGCCCGCCCCGCCGATGACCAGAACCTTCTTGATCTTCTCTTCCTCGAACCGCTTGGGCCGGGCGCTCTCGGACCGGATGACGTTCTTCCAGATCACCGACCATGCCCGGGCCGCCACCAACATGCCGGTGGACAGCGCCCAGGTCATGATCAACGCCCAGCGCGGGAAGTTCAGGATGTTGGTATGGATGCCCAGGAAATCACTCTGGGCCAGATAGGTGATGAAACCGAAGATGAGGAATGCCAGGCTGGATGCCTGGATGACCACCAGGACTTTGTAGCGCCCCCGGTAGAAGCGGCCATACGTGTAGAAACCGCTCAGGAAAAAGACGACCAGGCAAAGGATGGTCAGCGCCCAGGCATTGCCCGTGTAATAGTTGACATGGGTGTAGAGGGTGGCCTGGTAGTCAATGCTGCCTTCCGGGTTGCCGATGGCAACGATCCACAACAAGCGCGCCACCAGCGAGATGACCAGCGCCACGTTGATCATGACCGCGTCGGCCAGCAGCCGCACGATCCCCTGGAAAGTGACGGTCTTCTTGAACCAGTTGTCCAGTGGCTTCATTGTGTGCCGGGTTCCTGGCGGATCGAAGCGGCGTGCTCCTGGATCTGCTGGATGGCTTTGCAGATGCCCATGGCCGTCTCCGTGCTCATGTGCGACCACATTGGCAGGCTCAGGCTGTGGGCGGACAGCCAGTCCGTGTTGGGCAGCGGCCTCCCATCGTAGTACGGGCGGTAGGCGGTCTGCTTATGGATGGGAGGTTCGTAGTATTTGCGGGTGTCAATGTTTTCGGCGGCGAGGGCAACTGCCAGTTCGTCGCGCGTCAGGCCGAAGGCTTCCGGTGAGAGGGTGATGGAGATTTCCCGGTAGGAATGGCGGTCGCCGTTCCGCACCCGCTGGAAGCCGACGCCCGGCAGGCTCCCCAGCACTTCCTGGAAGAGTGCGACCGTTTCGTTGCGGTGTTCCGCCGCCTGTTCCAGCCGTTTCAGGCTGTGCAGGCCGAGCAGGGCGTTGAACTCGGGCATGCGGGCGTTCAGGCCGGCGAAGGCGCTGTCGTAGTTGCCGTCGTTGCCGTATTCCCGTCCCATGCGAATTTTTTCCGCCAGGTCGTCGTCGTTTGTGGAGACGATGCCCCCCTCGCCGGTAATCAGCAGTTTCGTGGGGCTGAGGCTGAAAATCTGCGCGTCGCCCTGTTTGCCGACCGGTTCCCCCTGGTAGCGCGCCCCGGCTCCGTGCGCGGCGTCGAAGATGAGTTTCAGGCCGTGTTTTTTCGCCACCGCTTCCAGCCCGGCGATGTCGGCCGGGTTGCCAAACTGGTGGACGGCTACGATGGCGGTCGTCTGCGGGGTGATGGCCGCTTCGGCCGCGGCCGGGTCGAGGTTGTTTGTGGCGCGGTCCACATCCGCAAAATTGAGACGCAGTCCCGCCCAGACCAGCGCGCTGGCGGTCGCCATGAACGTGAAACTGGGCAGAACCACGTTGCCGGTCAACCCCAGGATCTTATGGACGAGCATCATGCCCGAAGTGCAGGAGGAAACGGCCACGGCGTGCTTCACGCCCAGGTGTTCCGCCAGCGCCCCCTCGAACTCGCGCATGTAGCGGCCCTTGGTGACCATCCCGGTGCCGAGGATCTGCCCGACCCCTTCGGCCATCTCGGAAAATGTGGGGAGAACCGGTCGCACCATGGGAATCTGTTCGCGGAACGCAGGCTCGCCCCCGAGGATTGCAGGAAGGTTCTTTTTCATAGGTTTGGGATTATACCATGAGGGTTGGGAGCAAGATTTTTGGCAGCGGCGGGCTTCCGCCGGAGGTCCGTAGAGAACGCCGGGAATTATTCCCTGCCTCGGAGGAATGCGAGGTAAGCCCGATACAGGAGCGGATGGTAGACCTTATCCCGCGCCTGCGCGGACCGTTTGACTGCCCCGCCAAAACCGCGCTTGAACCGGTACACGCCCCACAGCCCGTCGCTGCGGGACTCAAACCCGGCCTCGAGCGCCGACTCGTCCTCGTCCGGCACGCCCCACAGGTCGTACATCTCTGCGCCGCGCGCCTTTGCCCAGCGCATGGCTTCCCATTGGATCAGGTAGGCGGGCATGCGGTTGCGCTCCTCGTCTGTCGAAGCGCCGTACAGATACCAGGCAGACTTGCCCCGCGCGCAGGCCATCAGCGCCGCCAGCGGCTTGCCCTCGTATTCGGCGACCAGCAGTTCCGCCAGCCCGGCGCCGTGGAGCAGGGCATGGGCGCGGCGATAATATTCCAAACTATGGACGCCGAACTCGTCGCGCGCCCCGGTGACGGTCATCATTTTGTGGAAGCCGTCCACGTTGGTCCACGGGCGCACGGTCACGCCTTTTTTCTCTGCCAGCCGAATGTTGTAGCGGCATTTCTGTTTCATGCGCGCCAGGATTTCATCTTCACTGCCGCGCAAGTCCACCAGGATGGTGCGGCGCGGCTGGATGCTGTGCGCGCTGGCCCTCATCTGCCCCTCTGCCGATTTTGGGAGAGGGGTTGGGGTGAGGGCGTCTTCCCACGCGTCCGGCTCGACTTTCAGGAAGACGGCGCGGCGGGCGCGGCAAACAGCATCCACCTCGCCCCAAAACTGTTCACTGCTTACTGTACACTGTTCACTGTACACTGGGCCTTTCGGGATGTACGCGACGGTCAATCCCATCGGCAGGCGGCGGAAGAGAATCTGCGCGCCGCAGTCCCCGGCCGCAACGCGCACCGGCTCCCAGCCGAAGCCGCGCTTGAGTTCACCCCACTCGCCGGTTTGCAGGAGATGGGCGTCGGGAGAACGGGAAAGATAATTGTTCCATTCTGGGAGGGCGATCTCTGGCATGGCTACCGCCCGGATTTCATCCAGTCCAGTGTTTGCTTCAGCCCCTCGGCTAGTGAAGTTCCGGCGCGGAAGCCGAAGGCCGCCTCTGCTTTCGACGGGTCGCCGAGCGAGCGGTAGATGTCGCCGGGACGCGGCGCGTCGAAGCGCACCTCGGGCTGGCGCGGCGCCAGGCCGCTCATTTCCTCCAGCAGGTCGAGGATGCTCACCTCGCGCCCGGTGCAGACGTTGAACGCCTCGCCGGCCGCCTCCGACCCGGCGGCGAGCAGGATGGCCTGCACCACGTCGCGCACGAAGATGAAGTCGCGCGTCTGCCGGCCGTCGCCGAAGATGGGGATGGGCGCGCCGTCGAGCAGGCGGCGCAGGAAGATGGGGATGGCCGCGGCGTAGTCCGAGTCGGGGCGCTGGCGCGGGCCGTAAACGTTGAAGAAGCGCAGGGAAACGGCGGGCAGGTTCAGGGTGCGCGTGTAGAGGCGGGCGTAGAGTTCGTTTACCTGCTTGGAAACGGCGTACGGGGAAAGCGGGCGGAGCGGCGTCTCCTCGCCGGTCGGGAAAACGTCCGTGTCGCCGTAGACGGCGGTGCTGGAGGCCAGCACGACTTTGCGGACGCCGGCGCGCCGCGCGGCTTCGAGCAGGCCGACGGTCCCGCCGGCGTTGACGGCGAAACAGGTTTCCGGGTCCGTCATGGACAGCGGGACGGAGACGAAGGCGGCGAGGTGGAAGACGTACTCCACGCCGCGCACCGCGTCCGCCAGCGCGGAGGCGTCCCGCAGGTCGCCTTCGATGATTTCAAGATTGTCCAGCCCTTGCAGATTTTCGCGCTTTCCCGTGGAGAAGTTGTCGAGCGCCCGCACCGCGTCGCCGCGCTCCAGCAGGGCGCGGACGAGGTGCGAACCGATGAAGCCGGCCCCGCCGGTGACGAGCACGCCCGCCATGCTATCGCCCCCGGAAGCCGAACACCTGGCCGACCGTGCGCAGGATGATGTTCAGGTCCATTGCCAGGCCGCGGCGCTTGATGTAATACAAATCGTATTCGAGTTTGATGACCATCTCTTCGACGGTGGCGTAATAACTGTAACTGACCTGCGCCAGCCCGGTGACGCCCGGCTTGACCAGCAGCCGCGCCCGGTAGAAGGGGATCTGTTTCTGGAACTCGGCCACCCACTCGGGGCGCTCGGCGCGCGGACCGACCAGGCTCATTTCGCCGCGCACGACGTTCCAGAACTGGGGCAGTTCGTCAATATGCGTGCGGCGCAGGAAATTGCCCACGCGCGTGATGCGCTCGTCCTTTTCCTGGGTCAGGCGGACCTTCCCGTCCTGTTCGGCGTCCTGGCGCATGGTGCGGAATTTGTAGATCATGTACGGGCGTCCGCCCCTGCCGGAGCGGATCTGTTTGTAAAGGATGGGGAAGCCGGTATCAACCATGATGACCAGTGCCACCAGCGGAGAGAGCGCGATGCAAATCCCCAGCCCGGCCAGCCCGCCGAGCACGTCCAGCATCCGTTTGGCGATCTCGTAGAAACCGCTGACGCGCGCCGCGTCCACGAACGAGCGGATGAGCCACTCGGATTCCAAATGGTGGACCGGTACGCGGCGGAACAGTTCCTCGTAGAGCGTCGGCATGGGCATCACCTCGATGCCGCGTTCCTGCGCGTCGAGGATGGTTTGGAAGGCGCTGCCGCTCATCTCGCCGGTGATGGCGATCACCAGGTCCGAGATGTCTTCGCTCTCGATGGTTTCGAGCAGGCGGTCGCTGCCGCCCAGGATGGGGAAGCCTTCAACCTGGGTATTCGCCTTGGCGGGGTCGTCGTCAATGAATCCGGCCATGTAGAACGGCGGCGGCCAGAGACTCTTGTAGGCCTGCACCAGCGTCTTGCCGGCCTTCCCCGCCCCGACGACGAGGATGCGGCGCATGAACGCCGGGGCAGTGAAAATCTTGATGTACAGCAGCCGCCACAGGAAGGTCAGGATGGTGGCGAAGGCCAGGAAGAGCGCCAGCCCCCAGCGGGTGAGCGATCCTTTTGGCGAGAAGAAAAAGACCAGCGCATAGATGACCAGCCCGATGACGGCGGCGCGGGCCAGGCCGTTGAACACCTTGCGCCAGTTGCTGGCAGCGTGCACGTCGTACAGGTTGGTCAGCAGGAGCGGCCAGATGAATGGCAGGAAGTAATACCACACGTCCACCCGGTTCTGTAGGAAATCCTCGAAGGTGGGCGTCCAGCCGGGGGAGGGCGGCTGGTTGGCGATGTCGAGCAGCCCCCAGAAGAGCAGTCCGCCGGCCACGGCGATCCCGGCCAGGAACAGGTCAACGCCCAGGAGGAGGGCGCGCCGTTCACCGGTGCGGAGTTTCCGCCCGGTGGAGCGTACGGGGGAGGAGGAAGAGGCACAGGTGGTCATTTTTTTGCCGGAGCGATGGATTTGACGAATATCCCCTTAATCATACTCCATAAAAAGCCCGCGCCCCAGGCAATGTGCATGACGGAAATCGCCAGCGGCAGGCCGAACGCCAGGAATGCTTGTTTCTTTCGGAACGCCTCCCGCACCCCCGCGGCGGTCAGCGCGGCGGCGTAGAACACGATCTCCGCCGCCAGCGGGACCCGGAACAGGGGCAGGAAAATCCCCAGCATTCCCAGCCCGGCCAGGCTGGCGGCGAACAGCGGCGGCAGCGCCTGCCGCCAGCGCAGGGTCTCGGGGTAGCGGCGGAGCATCCGCCACTTCCAGAAACCGTAGCGGGCGTACTGGCGCGCCAGCCCCCCCAGCGTGCCGCGCGCAAAATAGACCGAGCGGATGGATGGGTCCAGCCAGATGACCCCGCCCGACTTGCGGACGCGGGCGTTGAATTCGTAATCTTCGTTGGTCAGCAGGGTCTCGTCGAAAAAGCCGACCGTCGCCAGCAGTTCGCGCTTGAACGCGCCGAACGGGACCGTGTCCACGCTGGCGGGTTTGGCGGCGCGGCGGTAGAGGGCGTCGCCCGCGCCGAGCGGATGGGCGGCCGCCGCGGCGATGGAGGCGGCCAGCCAGCCGTCCGCGCCGGGGCGGATTTCCCAGATGCCGCCCACGTTGGCGCCGAGACCGGCCTCCAGGTCCGCGACGCAGCGCTCCACGTAATCCGGGTAAGGCCAGGAATGTCCGTCCAGCCGGATGACGATCTCGCCCCGGGCTTCCTTCAGGGCGGCGTTCAGCGCGGCGGGGATGATGCGCTTCGGGTTGTCCACCACGGCAATGTGCAGGTCCGGGTGGGCATCGGCGAACGCGGCAATCTGCTCGCGCGTCCGGTCGGTGGACAGGCCGTCGGCGATGACGACTTCCAGGCCGGCGCGCGGGTACGTCTGCGCGTAAATGGCCTCGAGCAGTGTGCGGATGGTGGCCTGTTCGTTATAGCAGGGGATGATGATCGAAACGGAAGGCATGGGTTATTTTTTGCGCTTTGAGACGACAGTGCTCGCCTCGGGCGTTGTCAGCGGCAGGGAAACGGTGAACGTGCTGCCCGCGCCCGGTTCGCTGCGGACGCTTATTGTACCACCATGCGCCGCCGCGATTTCGCGGGCGATGGCCAGCCCCAGCCCGGCCCCGTGTTTCCTGCCTCCGGGGCGGGACGGGTCGGCCTGGTAGAAGCGGTCGAAGATGTGCGCCAGAGCGTCGGCCGGGATGCCCGCGCCGGTGTCGGCCACTTCCACCCGGACCGTTGACCCGTCTGCCGCGGCCCGCAGGGTGATGCTCCCCCCGGCGGGCGTGTATGCCAGGGCGTTGTCCACCAGGTTGGTGAACACCTGCGCCAGCCGGTCGCCGTCGCCGGTGACGGCTGGCAGCGCCGCCATTTCGACGCGAATGGTCACGCCGGCGGCGCGCGCCTGCGGGTCGAATTTTTCGGCCACGCTGTGAAGCAGGGCCGGCAGGTCGAGGGGCGCGCGTTGCAGGTCGGCGGTGCCGGCGTCGAGCCGCGCCAGGTCGAGCAGGTCGAGCACCAGGCGGTGCATCCGCCCGGCCTCCTCCTGGATGACCTGCGCGGCGTGGCGGCGGGACTCGTCCGTATCGGCGGTGCCATCCTGGAGCGCCTGGGCAAATCCCTGGATGGAGGTAAGCGGCGTCTTCAGTTCGTGCGAAACGTTGGCGACGAACTCGCGCTGGGATTTTTGCGAGGCCTGCATGCGGGCTGACATGTCGTTGAACGCCCGCGTCAGGTCCTGGATCTCGCGCGGGCCGCTCGGGGTGACCGGACGCGCGTCCGCGTGCGGCATCCGGCGCGAGGCGTCCACCAGCGTCTGGAGCGGGGCGCCGATCCAGCGCGCCAGGCCGAAGGCGGCCAGCAGGGAGAGCGCCAGCGCCGCCAGCCCGGCGACAACAAAAGAGGGGAAGATATCGTTGGTCAGGAGGGCCAGGATGGCGATGCGCGGCCGCGGCGCTCCCACGAGCAGTAGTTTTCCGTCCGGTTGTTTCGAGACGCTGAACAGCCAGGCGCCGCCCGTCTCGTCGCGCAGGAGGATGGTGGAACGGCTGACCTGGGCGCGGCGGATGCCGGTCAACGCGGGGCTGACGCTGGCGCGTGAATCGGCGGCCAGCGTCCTTTCGGCAGTGTAGACGAGGATGCGGACGTTGAATGTTTTGTCGGCGGATCGCAGGACGGGGCCCAGGGAGGCGGGCGGCAGGCTGGTCAGGCCGGGGTTGCTGGAGAGGAGCAGTTCCTGCACCGCTTCCAGCCGCGCGTAGGTCTGGCGGTAGGCCACCGGGCTGCGCAGCAGGGAAAGGATGAGGATGACCGCCGTCAGGACGAGGGCGGCCAGGACGACCAGCGCGTAACTGAGCCAGAGGCGGGAGCGGAGGGAGGTGGACATGCGAATCAGTGAGTCAGCGAGGCGGCGAGTCAGCAGACGAGTTTGTACCCGATGCCGGTGACGGTTTCGATGCCAACCGTGCTCCCGGCCAGTTTTTTCCTGAGGTGGGCGATGTGCACATCCACGGTGCGGGTCTGGCCGTAGAAGTCGAAGCCCCAGGCTTGCTGGAGCAACTGCTCGCGGGTGAAGACGCGTCCCGGCTGGGCGGCCAGGGTGAGCAGCACCTCGAATTCCTGGGTGCGCAGGTCGAGGCTGCGCGCGCCGGCGCGGGCCTCGCGGCGGGCGGGGTCAATGGTCAGGTCGCCGAGCAAGATGGGCGCCTCGTTCCCGGCTGGCCGGCGTTCCGTCCGGCGCAGGATGGCCTTGACGCGCGCCACCAGTTCGCGCGGGTTGAACGGCTTGGTCAGGTAATCGTCGGCGCCGAGTTCGAGGCCGAGTATCTTGTCAATGTCCTCGTCGCGGGCGGTCAGCATGAGGATGGCAATGTCATTGTTCTCCGCCCGCAGGCGGCGGCAGACCTCGAACCCGTCCAGTTTCGGGAGCATCAGGTCGAGCACCATCAGCGCCGGGCTGAGGCGGCGGGCGGTTTCGAGCGCGGCTTCGCCGTCTGCGGCGGCTTCGACGCGGAAATTTTCGCGCTCGAGATACATGCGCGCCAGCGAGACGATGGACGGTTCGTCGTCCACGAGCAGGATGAGTTCGCCGGTCATTTCGGGAGGGCGATTGCCTCGATCTCGACCAGTCCGCCCTTGGGCAGGGCGGCCTGGACGGTGCTGCGGGCGGGCGGGTTTTCGGGGAAGAACTCCGCGTAGACGGCGTTCATTTTGGGGAAGTCGGCCATGTCTTTCAGGAAGACGGTGGTCTTGACCACCCGCTCCATCCCGGACCCGGAATCTGCCAGCACGTTCTGGAGATTGGTGAGCGCCTGGCGCGTCTCGGCCTCGATCCCGCCGGGGACGAGATTCCCGGTGGCCGGGTCCAGTCCCAGTTGCCCGGATGTGAAGACCAGGTTTTCGGTCCGGATGGCTACGGAGTAGGGGCCGAGGGCTTTGGGCGCTTTTTCGCTGGTGATGACTTTTCTGTCCATGTGTTCCTCCGGTATCGTTTCCCTGATTGTACTGCAAAAGGGAAAAAGGGAGACACAGCGTTGGCCGTGTCTCCCGGGGAGGGGAGGAAAATGTTATGGGGTGTTCGTGGCGGGAGGATGGGCTGCGCGGAAGGCCTTGATTGCTTCCCGTAAAGCCTGGCCGGTGCCGCCCATGGCGGCGCGGGCATCCTTGAGATGCTGGCCCAGCGCCTTGACGGTCTCGACGGCCTGGGCGCGGTCGGTCACTTTGCCGTTGGCGTCGAAGCCCTTGTGCGAGTTGACGATCCCGCTGGCGCTGTTGAGGATCGGGCGGGTGTCGCGGACAGCGTCCTCGAAGGCGTCCAGCGCGGCCTGGAGGGCGGACGTATCCCATCCTTTCTCGTTGGCGCGGTCAATGATGTTCTGCACCTTGCCGATGAACTCGCTGGATTTATCGAGCATCGCCACCGCGCGGTTGTAAGCGGCCAGTTCTCTGGCCCAGATCTGTTCGAGGCGGGCGTTGTCTGCCTGGGGCGGGGCGCCCTCGTCGGCCAGTCCCGCGGCGCGGGCGCTGAGCGGGAGGGCGGTCAGGCCGACGGCGAGGATTGTGACGGCCAGCAGGACTTTCGTGGTCAGGGTTTTGATTTTGGACATGGTTTTCTCCTTTCGATGATTGTCCTTACGCTGTCCATTGTAAGCGCGCCGGATTATGCGGGTGTGGCAGGGTTGTAAATTCGCTGTAAAAAGGCGGAACGGGCGTTTTCTTGACAATCTTTCCAAGTATGGTAAAATCCAGCCGCTTTGACACAGAGCGCAGGCCGAGATAGCTCAGCTGGTAGAGCACACGACTGAAAATTGTGGTGTCCCCAGTTCGATCCTGGGTCTCGGCACCTCTCGGCCAGAAATAAGGCCGTTTGCGGGCGTAGTACAGTGGTAGTACGTCTCCTTGCCAAGGAGAAGGTCGTGGGTTCGAATCCCATCGCCCGCTCTAACGATTGAGGATTGTTGATTGATGATTGCCGATTGATTGCACTGGGCCGTCAATCATCAATCCTCGATTTGCAATCAGTGGTCAGGCACGGCGACGTGGCCAAGCGGCAAGGCAAGGGTCTGCAAAACCCTCATCATGGGTTCAAATCCCATCGTCGCCTCTATGAGAGCGGGCCGGAAGGTTCGCTCTTGTGTTTTCCGGTTCCGAGGGATTAATGGGAAATCCCGCTGTCTTTCCAGCGCGGCGTATGCACAATCGGTCTTATAATATGCGTGCAGCATTTAGCGGTATGGTGCGAAACAAGCAGGCGCAGAGAGGAATGGATGACAAAAAAAAAGACTTCCCCGGACGCGGCTTCCAAAAAAATGCGCGAGGGAAAACCGCAGCTGATCGAGGGGGAATATTTGATTTACGAAACGATGGATAAGGAAGCGGCTGAACGCCTGCGGGCAGAGATGTCCCTGCGGGAATCTGAAGCGACATTCCGCTCTCTTGTAGAAAAGATCCCTGCGGTTGTTTACATGGATGCAGTGGATGAATTCAGTACCACTCTTTACATAAGTCCGCAAATCGAAACGATGACGGGATACACCTCCAGGGAATGGATGGAGGATTCTCGATTATGGATCAATATCGTCCACCCTGATGACCATGACCGTGTCTGGGCCGAGCATAAGCGGACGAACAAAAGGGGAGGAAATTTTCGATGTGAATATCGCCTGATTGCGCGGGATGGACACATTGTCTGGATCCGGGATGAAGCGGCGCTCTTGCATGATGCTCAGGGCAAACCTCTCCACTGGCAGGGTTTCCTTATGGATATCACTGATCGTAAGCAGGCCGAAGAGTCTCTCAGGGATAGCGAAGAGCGATACCGGCGTTTATTCGACCTTTCCCCTGACGCGATTGCCGTCCACAGCGGCGGGAAGATCCTGCTGGTAAACAAGGCTGCCATGGAGATCGCGGGGGCGGCCAGCCCGGAGGAGATCGTCGGCAAACCGATGCTGGATTTCGTCCACCCGGATTACCGCCAACTCGTGCTCGAACGCACCCGCCAGCAATTCGTTGACGGGAAGGTTGTGCCGGTGGTCGGGGAGAAGTTCATCCGACTCGACGGCGCTGCTGTGGATGTGGAAGTGACGGCTGCGCCCATCCACTTCCGGGATACCGTGGCCTCGCTGGTCATTTTTCGCGATATCGCGGAACGAACGAAGTCGGAAGAAAAGTTGAACCGCCAGTTCAAGGAATTGGCGGTTTTACATGCCGTGGGAGTAGCCCTGACGCAGGCGGAAAATTTCGACACGCTGATCCAACGCGTCATTGATGCTGTCGGCGAGTCTCTCTTTCCTGTCAATTTTGGCGTCTTGCTGGTGGACGAAAAAGCCGGCGTCCTGCGCCATCACCCATCTTACCGCGGGGATGCCACGCCTGAGGAGCGGGAGAGGCTGGTCATCCCTCTCGGCGCGGGAGTGACCGGGGCAGTTGCCCGGTCCGGCCAGCCCCGTTTGGTCCGGGATGTGCGCAAAGAGGCGGACTACCTGGCCGTCAATCCTGCCAGCCTGTCCGAGTTGTGCGTTCCGCTCAAGATCGGGGATAAGGTGATCGGCGTCATCAATACGGAAAGCCCCGAACTCGATGCGTTCTCCGAAAATGACGAGCGTCTCCTGCTCACGATTGCCAGCCAGATGTCGCTGGCGATCGAGAAGTTGCGCCTGTTCGAGACGGAGCGCCTCCGCCGCCACGAAGCCGAAACGCTCCGCCAGGCGGCCCAGGTGGTGACGGCCAGCCTGGATGTAAATGAAATATTCCGGTTGATGCTGGCCCAGCTCAAGCGCCTGTTCGCTTTCGATACGGCTTCGGTGCTCCTGCTTGGGGAATCGGGACAGCCAGACCTGGTTGTCGGGATGGATTATGCCAACGAAAAAATGACCCGGGAGGCGGCCCACGAACTGTTGAAGAACAGTCCCATCCTGAATCAGATGGCGCAGGACCTCAACCCGCTCACCATCCCTGATGTGAGCCAGCATCCGGGGTGGATCTGGGTTCCCGGCGCCGAACACGTGCGTTCGTTTCTCGCTGTTCCGCTCATCGCCCGCCAGCGCATGATCGGCGCGCTGATGGCCGACAGCGTGGCCCCCGGTTTCTTTTCTGCGGACGAGGTGCGCATCGCCCAGTCGCTGGCGCAGCACATGTCCATCGCGCTCGAGAATGCCCGTCTGTACCAGCAGGCCCTGCAGGCCGCGGACCGCCGCGCCATCCTGCACCGCGTCAGCCAGGATATGGTGACGGCGATCCGGGAGCCGGAGCAGACCTACCAGTCCATTCACCAAGCCACCCGCCAACTGATGCCCTGCGATTCTTTCGTGATTGCGCTCCATAATGAAGCCTCTAACGAAAATACGATTGTCTATGCCCTGGAGGGGGATCATCGCTTCCCTGTGCAGCATCTTCCGGCGGGGCGGGGCCTGACCGGGAGAGTGGTGGCAAGCGGCGAGTCGATCATCGTTGACGATCTGCTGGCAGAGAAAACGGACGTGATCCGCATCGGGGAGCCGCAGCCGGTGCGCTCGCTGGCGGCGGTGCCCCTCCGCCTGGGGCAGAAAACCACCGGCATGATCTCGGCGCAGTCCTACAAAACCTGCGCCTTTGGACCGGAGGAGCAGGCGCTCCTAGAAATGCTGGCTTCTTATGCCGCGGTTGCCATCGAGAACGCCCGCCTGTACCAGGAAGCGGTGCGCGCCGCCGAACGGCGCTCCATCCTGCATGAGGTCAGCCAGGAAATTGTGAAGGTTGGCCTGGACCTGGAACGGGTCTACGAGGCGGTTCACCATGCGGCGGAACGCCTGATGCCGGCCGAAGCGTTCGTGCTTTCGGTGCTGGACGAGACGCACCACAAGATCCTGTTTGCCTATTTGTACGACGAGGGGAAACGCTGGCCGTCCGACACTTTCCCCGAGGGCAGCGGGCTTTCGGGCAGGGTCATCGAGACCGGGAAAGCGCTGATCATCAACGATTTGCAAAGCACGCCCCTCCAGGATGGGATTGACTTTGGGGAGGGCGAACTGGTGCGATCCATCCTGGCGGTCCCGCTGCGGCTCGGCGCGAAAGTCTTTGGGACGCTCTCCGTCCAGTCGTACCAGCCCGGTTCCTATACAGAGGATGACCAGGCGCTGCTCGAAATGCTCGGCGCCCACGCGGCGGTGGCCATCGAGAACGCCCGTCTCTACAGCGAGACCCGCCGCCGGTTGACGGAACTCGAAGCGGTCAACCGCATTTCCACCGCCCTGCGGATGGCCCAGACTGCCGAACAAATGCTCCCGCGTCTCCTGGATGAAACCTTGAAGATACTCGAGAGCGAGGCTGGGGCGATCTGGTTGTACAACCAGATATCTGGGACCCTGGAGGAAGTGGAGGCGCGCGGCTGGTTCACCCGGGTTCACGATGAACCGATTGTTCCCAACGATGGTATTGCCGGGAAGGTTTTTTCGACCGGCGAACCGGCTGTTTCCGGGGAATTCGCCAGCGATGACCGCACCCGCGCGGCCGCCTGCAGCCAGGCCCCGCCGGGGTGGGGAGGCGCCTGCGTCCCCATCCGCGCTGGCTCGGAGACCATCGGCGTCCTGTTCGTTTCGGTCCAATTGCCGCGCCTGTTGAACCAGGGCGATGTGGATTTACTGACCACCATTACCGAGATTGCCGGGAACGCCATCCATCGCTCCCGGCTCTATGAGCAGAGCCAGCGGCACTTGCAGCGGCTCGCCTCCCTGCGCGCCATTGACATGGCCATCAGCACGGTGCTCGACTTGCGCGTGACGCTTAGCATCCTGATTGACCACATCCTTTCCCAACTGCGCGTGAATGCCGTGGCCGTGCTGCTCTTGAATCCCAACACGCAGATGCTCCACCACGGCGCCAGCGCCGGCTTCAGGACGGATTCGATCAAGAAATGGTCATCGCACGCGAGCGAAGGATTGAGCGGGCAGGTGGCGCGCACCCGGGCAACCGTCCACGTTCTGGACCTGGCGGCCGAACCGTTGTTTTCCCGCACCGCGATGCTGGCCAACGAGGGGTTTGTGACTTATTTTGGCGTACCATTGCTGGCGAAAGGGCGGGTGAAAGGGGTTCTCGAAATTTTCCAGCGCAGCCCCCTGAACCCGGATGTGGAGTGGAAAAACTTCCTCGAGACCCTGGCCGGACAGGCCGCCATCGCCATCGAGAACGCCTCCCTCTTCGAGGACCTGCAGAAGAGCAACGTGGACCTCTCGCTGGCGTACGACGCCACCATCGAAGGCTGGTCGCGGGCGCTCGACCTGCGCGACCGGGAGACGGAAGGCCATACCCAGCGGGTAGCGGAACTGACCATCCGCCTGGCGCAGCAGCTGGGCGTGAGCGACGCCGACCAGGTGCACATCCGCCGCGGCGCCCTCCTGCACGACATCGGCAAGATGGGAGTCCCCGACAGCATCCTGCACAAGGCCGGCCCCCTGACGGACGAAGAATGGCAGGTCATGCGCCGGCACCCGGCATTTGCCTATGAGATGTTGTATCCGATTTCCTATCTGCGCCCAGCCCTGGATATTCCCTACGGTCACCACGAGCGCTGGGATGGTTCTGGTTACCCGCGCCAATTGAAAGGGGAACAGGTCCCGCTGGCGGCGCGCATATTTGCGATTGTGGATGTATGGGATGCCCTGATGTCTGACCGCCCCTACCGCCCGGCCTGGACGAAGAAACGGGCGCTGGCCTTCATCCGAAGAGGCGGCGCAACCATCTTCGACCCGCAGATTGTGGCTGCCTTTCTGCAATTGCTGGATTGGGAACGGGGGAACGACCTCGGCTGATTTCCGGCGGAGAAGGGGGCGTCAACTCCGGCGGCTGACCGTGTACCGCGCCAGGCTTGCGAGCGCCTCGTGTTCCACGCCGCCCGGCATCCCGGCCAGGGGCGCCAGCGCCTTCTCGATGAACCCCCGCGCCTCCTCCAGCGATTTCTTCACCCCGTCGCTTTTGCGGACCGCATGAACCAGCCGTTCCATGCGCTCGTGCTCGCTGTAGCAGCCGCTGGTGAGACAGATGATATCGGGGTCGTCGGGATGCGTTTCAGCGTAGTAGATCGCCGGGAGCGTCACCAGGCCCTGCAACAGGTCCGAACCGACCGGTTTGCCCACCTCCGCCTGTTCGCCGGTAAAGTCCAGCACATCGTCCACGATCTGGAAGGCCATGCCGAGATTGTAGCCGTACACCCGCATGGACTCGGTTTCTGCTTCGCCCACCGGGCTGATCATGGCCGCGGCGCGCGTGGTCATTTCGAGCAGGGAGGCGGTCTTGGCGTGGATGCGTTTGTAGTAGTCCTCGCGGTTGGTAAGGCCGCGGGCGGACAATAACTGGGTCAACTCCCCGTTGACGATGGTCGCCAGCGTCTCGGCGAAGAGTTTCATCAGCGGCAGGTGGTCGGTCTCGGCGGCCAGTTTGGCGGCGCGGGCGAAGACGAAATCGCCGGTCAGAACGGTGGCCGGGGGCGACCACTGCGCGTTCATGGTCGGGTTGCCGCGCCGCAGCAGGGCGCCGTCAATCAGGTCGTCGTGGACGAGGGTGGCGGTGTGCAGCAATTCCACCGCCGCCGCCAGGATGACGAGCCGGTCACGCGGCGCGCCCAGCATCCGCCCGGTGAGCAGGCTGAGGGTCGGGCGGATGCGCTTGCCTCCGGCCGCCAGCAAATGGTCGAGCGCGGCGCGCAGTTCGGGGTGCGCGTCGTCGGCCTGGCGGTGCATCAAAGCCTCCACCAGTTGGATTTCTTTCTGTACGGGTGCAAAAAAAGTAGCGGTATTCAAAGGTCAATCCCAGGCAAACAGACGGGCGGCGTTGTTGGCGGTTGCCGCGGCTGTTTCTTCCGTGCTGCAATTGTGAAGTTTTGATATTTTATCAGCAATCAGGGCAACGAAGGCAGGTTCATTGCGTTTGCCGCGCTGCGGAGCGGGAGCCAGGAAGGGGGCGTCGGTCTCGATGAGCAGGCGTTCGAGCGGCAGGCTGGCGATGAGTTCCTGGCGCTCCTTGCGGTACGTGACCGGACCGGTGACGCCGATGTAAAAATTCAGGCCGATTGCCCGGCTGGCAGTTGCGCGTGACCCGGCGAACGAGTGCAGCGCCCCGGGCCGTTCTGCCAGCGGACTCTTTCTGGACCGTAAGCCTGCCACCCATTCCTCCAGCATTTTCATCAGGTCGGCCGCGCAGGGGCCGTCGGGGGCGTCGCCTTTTTCGCGGAAGTGGAGGATGACCGGGAGTTCGAGTTCGGCGGCCAGGTTGAGTTGTTCTTTCAGGACGCGCTGCTGGAGGTCGTGCGGGGCGGTATCCCAATAATAATCCAGGCCAATTTCCCCAATCGCAACTACTTTAGGGCTTGCGGCAAGTTTGCGTAAACCTGCCAACGTGTCAACCTGAAACGTGTCAACGTCTGTCGGGTGGACGCCGACCGCGGCAACCAGCATGGGATGGCTCTCGGCCAGTTTAACGGCGGACAGGCTCGAGGTCCAGGTAGTGCCAGGAATCAAAATGCGCGTAACGCTGGCCTGCCGGGCGCGTTCCAGCACAGCCTCCCGGTCGGCGTCGAATTTGTCGTAATCCAAATGGCAGTGGGTGTCGGTGAGCACGTTTTCACGTTTTCAAGTTTACACGTCTACACGTTGGCAGGTTTCCACGTCCCAACGTGTCAACGTGCAACCTGCCAACGTGATAACGTTATTTCAGCCCCGCAACCTTCAGCCCATCCTGCAAAATCGCCTGCACCTTGTCTTTGTGGGTGGTCTCGCAGTAGACGCGCATGATGGGTTCGGTGCCGGAGAAGCGGATGAGCATCCAGCCGCCGTCTTCCAGCCTGAACTGAAATCCGTCCACGGTGACGAGTTCGGTAACTTTCAGCCCGCCGAGAGTGACGGGGTTGGCTTTCAGGATGGCGGCTTCGCGGTCTTTGCGGTCGCCGCGGAAGGGGGTGTCTATGCGGTCGTAGAAGTATTCCGCGCCGAGTTTGTCGAAGAGCATCTGGAGCAAGCCGGTGGGCTTTTTGCCGGTGCGCACCATGAAGTCGAGCATGTACAGTCCGGCCAGGATGCCGTCACGTTCGGGGACGTTGCCGCGGAAGGCGTAGCCGCCGCTCTCTTCGCCGCCGATCAGGGCGTTGGTCTCGGTCATCTTCGGGGCCACGTATTTGAAGCCCACCCCGGTCTCGTGGACCGGGACGCCGTACATCTGGCCGAGTTTGTTCAACATGCCGGTGGTGGAGAGGGTTTTGACGATGTCGCCGCGTTCGCCGCGGATTTCGAGCAGGTAGTAGGCCAGCAGGGCGAAGACCCGCAACTGGTTGACGAATTCGCCGTTCTCGTCGCCGATGCCGCAGCGGTCGGCGTCGCCATCGAGGATGAGCAGGATGTCGGCGTGGTTGTCCACGGTGGCTTTCAGGCCCACGTCAATGTTCGGGCGGATCGGTTCGGGGCGTTTCATCTCGGGGAAGGACGGATTGCGCTCGTTGTGGATTTCGAGCACCTTCGTCTTGCCGCCGGAGAGCAGGCGCGGGAAGTACCCTGCGCCGTTGCCCCACATCACGTCCGCCATCACGGTCAACCCGGCGTCTTTGACGGGCTGGAGGTTGATGAGCTTGTTGATGTGGTTGATGTAGGGGGTGTGGGCGTCGAACTTGACGATCTGGCCTTCGGCGTTGGCATGTTGGAAAGTTGCACGTTTCACGTTTTCGATATCATCGGGAATGAGTGCCTCGATGCGCAGCAGTCCATCCGGGTCAATTGCTCCGCCGGTTTCGTCCCGGACCTTGAACCCGTTATCGGTGGGCGGGTTGTGCGAGGCGGTGATATTGACCGCGCCGCAAGCGCCCTTATTGACGACCGCGAACGCGATGACCGGGGTGGGGGTGGCGCTGTCGGTGAGATAGACCTTAAAGCCGTTGCCCGCCAGCACCTCGGCCGCGGCCGCGGCGAAATGCTCGGAACTAAAGCGCTTGTCGTGGCCGACGACGATCCACTT
This sequence comes from Anaerolineaceae bacterium, assembly GCA_009772985.1. Taxonomy (GTDB): domain Bacteria; phylum Chloroflexota; class Anaerolineae; order Anaerolineales; family Villigracilaceae; genus UBA877. The sequence goes on along the minus strand of WOUS01000010.1, from coordinate 83,832 downwards.
CCCGGCGTTGCCTTTTTCGAGCATATACGCGGCATAGCCCTGCGCGCAGCGCCGGACGTTGTCGAAAGTGTATTCTTCGGCGATGACCCCGCGCCAGCCGTCGGTGCCAAAGGTGATTTTGAAGGACATATGTTTCCTCCTGTCGTTGCGAGCCGCGCTCTTTGCGGCGAAGCAATCTCCTGGGTCTTTGGGGGACTGCTTCGTCGCTGCGCTCCTCGCAGTGACACGTGATGAGATGATGACGGGGGGATTATATCAGGTTGAGGAAGGCAGGGAAAGAAAAAGACCTGCCGTCCGGGAGGAGGCAGGTCGGCAGTTTATGTTTTTGGACGATAACTTGATTTCTTCTCCGCTACCGCCAAGTTGAATGGGGCGCGGTACTCCTGGTTCATGCGCTCGCGCAGGAATACCTTGATGAGCGACTGGTAAGGCACATCGCGCTGGTTCGCCATCTGGCGCAACTCGTCCAGCATGGACTCGGGCAGGCGCAGGGAAATGGCGCGCGTGGTCGGCTTAAGGTTGGGGAAAACGGCGCGCTTGGCCTGAGTCCAATCCACGTATTCGGTGGAATCGTGGGTGGCCCAGAACTCGCGTTCTTCGTCTTCGTTCTGGAATTCAGGAATTGGATTGCTCATAAAGGTCTCTCTCTTTTTGGCTCATGTCGCGTGCTGAGATGACGCGGATTTTTTCATTTCTGACCGCAAAAGCGATGAATAATTGCTTGCTTGTGTTGGTCTGACCGAGCGCCAGGAAACGCGGCTCTGTCTGCGAGCGACCGGGGGAATCCCGGAGGAGCAGGGGCAGGTTGAAAAAAACTTCCTCGCATTCACCGGTCGAAACGCGGTGCCTTTGCCAATTCTTTTCACGGTTGCCCGCGTCCCAGTCAAAGCCTTCGATGCGGTTTAGGTCAATCACGATTGTATATTACCATAGTATACACATAGTTTCAAGGGGGTTTTTCGTAAGTCCTTTGGCGTTTGGAGAATACCGGCTAAGTCCTGAATATACTAGAATAATATGATAAATATTGACATATCCCCTCCCCGGTGCTATAATCCCGCCGCAATTGTAAAAGGCCGTAAAAGGAGTATTTATGTCCGAGTTGATTGTCAAAAACCTGCACGTCAGTATCGAGGGCAAGGAAATCCTGAAAGGCCTCGATCTGACGGTAAAACAAGGCGAAGTCCACGCCATCATGGGGCCGAACGGCACGGGCAAGTCCACGCTGGCGTATACCCTGATGGGCCACCCATCCTACACGGTAACGGAGGGGGAGGTCTGGTTCAAGGGGCGGAATGTGCTGGAACTGGAGGCAGACGAACGGTCCCGCCTGGGCATGTTCCTGGCGTTCCAGTACCCGGTCGCCATCCCCGGCGTCACCGTGGCGAACTTCCTGCGGACCGCCATCAATGCCCGGCGGCGCGTGGAGAATCCCGAAGACAAAGGCGTGCCCATCCCGGAATTCCGCAGGATGCTCAAGGAAAAGATGGAACTCCTGAAAATGGACTCCACATTTGCCGGACGCTACCTGAACGACGGCTTTTCCGGCGGCGAGAAGAAGCGCGCCGAGATCTTGCAGATGGCCACCCTCAAGCCGGAGATCGCCATCCTGGACGAGACGGATTCCGGTCTCGACATCGACGCGCTGCGCATCGTCTCGGATGGCGTCAACGCCCTCTCCGGGCCGGAACTCGGCGTGCTGGTCATCACGCATTACCAGCGCCTGCTGAACTACATCAAACCGCAGTTTGTCCACATCATGCTGGGCGGGCGGATCGTCGAATCCGGCGGCCCGGACCTGGCGCTGCATCTCGAAGAGCAGGGCTACGACTGGGTGCGCGAGAAGTACGAGAATGGAGAATCGACGATTCAGCGAGTCAGCGAATAAGCAGCAGCGTATCCGCGCGGCAATATTGTTGAATCGCCGACTCGCCGACTCGTTGAATCGCTGACTCGTTGACTCGCTTACTGGAGCAATCATGTCTGAGGACGCCAAGATCCTGGAAGATATTGGACAGTATAAATACGGTTTCCACGACGCGGAGAACTACGTTTTCAAGTCGCAAAAAGGCTTGAGCCGGGAAGTGGTGGAAAATATCTCGCGCATGAAGGGCGAGCCGCAGTGGATGCTGGATTTCCGTCTCAAAGGACTGGAACACTTCCTGTCGCGCCCGATGCCCTCCTGGGGACCGGACATTTCGGACCTGCACCTGGACGATATCTACTACTACGTCAAACCGACCGAAGGCTCGACCGGTTCCTGGGACGATGTGCCGGATACCATCAAGAACACGTTCGATAAGTTGGGAATCCCCGAAGCCGAGCGCAAGTTTTTGGCGGGAGTGGGCGCGCAGTATGAATCGGAGATGATCTATCACTCCCTCCTGGAGCACCTCGCGAAGCAGGGCGTGATCTTCCTGTCCATCGAGGATGGACTGCGCCAGCACCCGGATCTGTTCCGCGAATACTTCGGGACAGTCATTCCCATCGAAGACAACAAGTTCGCCGCGCTGAATTCGGCCGTCTGGTCGGGCGGATCATTCGTCTACGTGCCGAAGGGCGTCAAAGTGGACCTGCCCCTGCAGGCCTATTTCCGCTTGAATACCGCCAATGTCGGCCAGTTCGAACGCTCGCTCATTATTGTGGACGAGGGCGCGCAGGTACATTACGTGGAAGGTTGCTTCCTCGATGGCGCGCGCGTCCGCACCCGCCAGGGCGAGAAACCCATCGAACAGGTGGCGGTTGGCGACGAAGTACTGACTCATCTGGGACGCTGGCGCAAGGTCTATCACACACAGAAACGCCCGTATCATGGCAATGTTTACAAGATTCGCTATTATGGCGACAGCAAGCGGGAACTGCGCGTCACGGCAGAGCATCCCCTGCTGGTCGTGCGCCGCCAGCGCCAGTCAGAGCGTAACAAGGAATATCAACTTGTCTGGTCGCGCGCGGATAGCGTGAAAGTTGGCGATTATCTCGTCGTTCCGGTCTATCAACCGGCTATGGAAAAAGTTACAGCAGGGATCAATATCGAAATTGGGCGTGGACGCCATGCCCCGGTTGAACGGCATGTCGAGTTCCCGCAGGAAGCGGATTTCTATCGTCTGCTCGGCTATTATTTTTCCGAGGGGCACGTGGACAAGGAACATTATCTGACGCTTTCGTTCAATGCCGCAGAAACAAAACTATTGGCTGATGCCGGGCATTTGCTCGAACGCTATTTCAGCAAGCCGCCCAGTATCAGCGCCCCGCGCCAGAATGGACAGACACTTGTATTGTCTTCCACGGAAGCCGCCCGCGCGTTTGCCCGGGAATTCGGTTCGACCGTATACGAAAAACATGTTCCCGAATGGGTGTCGAACGCGCCGGTCGAATTGTTGGCGGAATTCGTCCGCGGTATGTGGCTGGGCGATGGCAGTTACGACCCTCGCAAAAACATGTTCCGCTTTAATTCGGTTTCCACCAACCTGGCATACGCCTTCCGCGATGCGCTCCTGCGGCTTGGCATTGCGGCTTCTGTCAATCTGCAAACCCGCTCTGCTCCTCGCAAGGATATTTATGCGGTTGTGATTGCCTCACCCTTCAATCCGAAGTTTGGCGCGCTGGTGGGCGTGGACGCTCCCGCAGGCGACTTGAGCGGCTCTCCGTTCACACTTGATGAGAATTTCCTGTACATGCCCATCAAGAGCATTGACGTGGAAGAAATGGAAACGGAAGTTTACAACTTCTCGGTCGAGGAAGACGAGTCTTATGTGGCCGAGGGAGCAGTCTCCCATAACTGTACCGCCCCCCAATACACCAGCAACTCCTTCCACTCCGGCGTCATTGAAATCGTGGTCAAGAAGGGCGCGCGCTCGCGCTACTCGACCATCCAGAACTGGTCCACCAACGTTTACAACCTGGTGACCCAGCGCGCCAAGGTGTTCGCCAACGGCACCCACGAATGGGTGGATGCGAATCTGGGCTCGAAGGTCACAATGAAGTATCCATCCTGCTACCTGATGGAACCCGGCGCGCACGGCGAGATGCTCTCGATGGCCTTCGCCGGGCCGGGACAAGTGCAGGACGCCGGATCGAAGATGATCCATTTCGCGCCGAACACCACCAGCAAGATCGTCTCCAAGTCCATCTCGAGGGGCGGCGGACGCGCTTCGTACCGCGGCCTGCTCAAGGTCCACAAAGGTGCGAGCGGTGTCCGCTCCAGCGCCAACTGCGACGCCCTCCTGCTCGACCCGCAGTCCCGCTCCGATACCTATCCGTACATCGAGATTGACGAGGATGACGTCACCATCGGCCACGAAGCCTCGGTCTCGAAGGTCGGCGAGGAGCAGTTGTTCTACCTGATGAGCCGCGGCCTGTCCCAGGAGCAGGCCACCACGATGGTCGTTTCCGGCTTCATCGAGCCGCTGGTCAAGGAATTGCCGATGGAGTACGCGGTCGAGATGAACCGGCTGATCCAGTTGCAGATGGAAGGGTCGGTGGGCTGACATGGAAGAGAAACCGCGCGTTGTTGTCGCCTCCCGCACCCGCCGCCCCGAAGCCGCGGCGAAGAATTTTGCTTTTACCGCCGGGGACATTCCCTCCGGCCCGCTGGCAGACTACCGCCGCCGCGCCTGGGAGACGTATGCCCGCCTGTCCATGCCGGCTGTGACCGAGGAAGCCTGGCGGCGCACGGACCTGCGCGGCCTGCCCGCGGACACGTTCCGCCTGCCCGCCGCCGAGGCGTTCCGGGACCTCGCGCCTGTCCCCGCCGGACTGCTCAAGCCCATCACTGCCAGTCAACACGGCGGGCAGGTTGTCCTGTCTCCCGGCGGAAACAGCGCCGACTCGCTGACTCTCGATGAATCGCTGATCCGTCAGGGCGTGGTTTTTGCCGACCTGCAGACCGCCGAACGCGAACACCCCGACCTGGTGACCAAACTGGCAGGCGGCGTTGTGCGCGCCGAGGAAGGCAAGTTCGCCGCGCTGACCGCCGCGCTGGCGCAGAACGGCGTGCTGCTTTACGTGCCGAAAGGCGTGACCGTGGAACAGCCCCTGCTCAGCATCCTGTGGGGGCCTGGCGCGAATATCGCGCACCTGTCGCACCTCCTCGTCTGGGTGGACGATGGAGCCTCGGTGACGTACGTCCACGAAGCCGCCTCGCCGGAAGAAGGAGGCGCGTCCATGCACGCCGGCCTGGTCGAGATCAAGGTCGGCGACGGGGCCAGCCTTAAGTTTGTTGAGTTGCAGTCGTGGGGGCGCGGCGTGTGGAATTTTTCGCACGAACGCGTCAGCGTGGGCCGCGGCGGCAGCCTGGACTGGATCTTCGGCGCAGTCGGCTCGCGCCTGACCAAGAATTTTTCCGAGTTGGAACTGGCCGGGGAAGGCGCGGCAGGCCGGATGTCCGGGTTCTATTTCGCCGACGGCAGCCAGCACCTCGACCACGATACCCAGCAGAACCACCTGGCTCCGCATACCACGTCTGACCTGCTGTTCAAGGGCGCGCTCAAAGGCCACAGCCGCTCGGTCTGGCAGGGCATGATTTACGTGGCCCCCGCTGCCCAGAAAACGGACGGCTACCAGGCCAACCGCAACCTCGTCCTCAGCCCCGACGCCCGCGCCGACAGCATCCCCGGCCTCGAAATCCTGGCAGACGACGTGCGCTGCACCCACGGCGCTACGGTCGGCAAACTGGACGCGGAGCCGCTGTTCTATCTCAAGTCGCGCGGCGTCCCGGCTCCCGACGCGGAGCGGTTGATGGTCGAGGGCTTCTTCGACCCCATCATGCAGCGCATTCCGTTCGAGGGCGTGCGCGCACGTTTCCAGCAGGCCATCCACAACAAGATGGAGGCCGCCTGAAACTCGTCCCGGATTGGACTTGATTTTTAACACCATTCTGCGCGATAATAGGCCGCTTTGCAGAAATCTAAAAAGTGAATACAGACAGGAGAAAATGAAGAATCTAAAACGGGGAGGACCCATGACATATGCGTACATGCGCGCCCCTGGCGCTGAACACGCTTACCAGGTCGGCGACACAGTGGAAGTCTATTGCGACCACCAGAGAAATAACGAACGCGTGCGCGGCTGGATCAAGGGCATCGTTGTCCAGGTGGATAACAAGATGCTGGCCGTCCAGTTCCGCTCCAACGTTTTCCTGACCGACGGCTGGATGGTCCCGGACCGCATCCTGTGGTACCCGCTCACCTCCGGGCACCTGCGCCCCCTCCAGCCGAAAAGCGCGGGAAAGAAAGATTACCCGGAATTCTAATGCCCCTCGACATCGCCCGTCTCCGCGAAGATTTCCCGACCCTGGCGCGTGAAGTGCGTCCCGGCGTGCCGCTGGTCTATCTCGATTCCGCGGCCACCACGCAGAAGCCGCTCCCGGTCCTGCAAGCGATGGACGATTTCTATCGCCGCAGCAACGCCAACATCCACCGCGGCGTGCATACGCTGGCGGAGGAAGCCACGGCTATGTACGAGCAGGCGCGCGAAAAAGTGGCGCGCTTTGTCAATGCGCCCTCTGTGGAACAAATCATCTTCACCCGCAATGCCACCGAGTCCATCAACCTGGCGGCCTACACCTGGGCGCGGGCGAACCTGAAAAAAGGCGACCTCATCATCCTGACCGAGATGGAGCACCACTCCAACCTCGTCCCCTGGCACATGCTGTCGGCGGAACGGGGCGTGGACCTGGAATTTGTCCCGGTGACGGATGACGGCCTGCTCGACCTCGACGTTTACCGCTCGCTCCTCACCCGGACCGTTCGCCTGGTCGCGTTTACCGGCATGTCCAACGTCCTCGGCACGATCAACCCGGTCGGCGAGATGACCCGCCTGGCGCACGCGGCCGGGGCCGTCGTCCTCGTGGACGGGGCGCAATCCGTCCCGCACCTGCCCGTGGACGCGCAGGCGCTGGACGTGGACTTTCTCGCCTTCTCGGCGCACAAGATGCTCGGTCCGACCGGCATCGGCGCGCTGTACGGGAAGAAGTCCCTGCTGGAGGCCATGCCTCCGTTCCTGGGCGGCGGCGACATGATCAAGACCGTCCACTTGCGGAACTTCGTTCCCAATGACCTGCCGCACAAGTTCGAGGCCGGGACGCCCGCCATTGCCGAAGCGGTCGGTTTCGGCGCGGCGGTGGATTATCTCGAAGCCATCGGCATGGAGGCGGTCGCCGCGCACGAGCGGGAAATCATCACGTACGCGCTGGAGCGGCTGGAGGAGATCCCCGGCGTGAAAGTGTTCGGTCCGGCGGCGGACGAAAAAGGCGGGGTGGCGTCCTTCACGCTGGAAGGCGTCCATCCGCACGACGTGGCCCAGATCGTGGACACGTACGGGGTCGCCGTCCGCGCCGGCCATCACTGCGCCCAGCCCCTGCACGAAAAGTTCGGCATCCCCGCCACCACCCGCGCCAGTTTCTATATTTATTCCATGAAAGAAGAAGTGGATAAACTCGTTGCCGGGATTTATCAGGTGAAGAAGATATTTGGTTAATGTGTCATTGCGAACGAGCGAACTTTGCGAGTGAAGCAATCCCCTACAAACCCGGAGATTGCTTCGTCGCATAGAACGCTCCTCGCAACGACAGGAGCAATTATGGAAGACCTCTATCGCGAAATCATCATTGACCATTACAAGAACCCGCAATACCGCGGCCATCTCGACCCGAGCGATATTCACTTCGAGGACGACAATCCGCTGTGCGGCGACCACATCGAGATCACCCTGCGCGTGGACGGGGACGGCAAGGTGACCGACGGCCGTTTCGACGGGAATGGCTGCGCCATCTCGCAGTCTTCTGCCGACCTGTTGATCGAATCCGTGATCGGCAAGTCAATCGAGGCTGTCAAGCAACTGACCAAGCAGGATGTCCTCGACCTGCTCGGCATCGAACTCGGACCGGTGCGCCTGAAATGCGCGCTCCTGCCGCTCAAGGTGCTCAAGGCCGGCGTCTACGGCCTGAGCGAGGCCAATGACGATTTGATTGCGTAGGGGCGGACGGCGTCCGCCCAAATGGGCAGAACATGTTCAACTATACCCAATACGATGAATCCAAAGCTGAATTTGTAGAAATTGCCCCGGCGGATGACCTGCCTTCCGGCGAGCGCCTTTTTGTTGAAGTGGACGGCAAGCCGATCGTGCTATTCAACATCGCCGGACAACTTTTCGCCATCGGCGACGTGTGCACCCACGATAACGGTCCGCTCGGAGACGGGGAGGTGGAAGGGGACGAGATCGTCTGCCCGCGGCACGGAGCCAGGTTCGAGGTCCGCACCGGCCGGACGCTGGGCCTGCCCGCCGTGGTGGACATCCCCGCCTACCCGGTCCGGGTGCGCGAGGGGAAGATCGAGGTCGGCGTGCCGAAGGAGTAAAAAACGAAAAACAAAAAGCAAAAGGCAGTGACTCCCGGCCACTGCCTTTTTGTATTTCGCATTTTGTTTTTGCTTTTTACGCTTTTTCCAGTTTCCGCGCCCCGTCCCGGTACGTGACGGCCAGCAGGGAAAAGTGGATGGCGCTCATCAGAAAGGTCGCCGCCGCCATTGCGAACGGCATCACGAAGCACAGCACCACCGTGAAGTAGAACAGATACACCACCCAAACCAGGATCATGTTGATGCCGTACGTCAGGGCGAACATCAGAAGGTATCCGCTGAAATTGGCTCGGAAGACTGCCCACCATTCCTTGACGCGGAACGCTGCCGCAAATTGGCCTTTGGCGATCAAGTGTCCCAGCGCGGGCGGCAGGAACAGCCCGGTGACAAACATCAGGAACATTCCCAGCATCATCACCAACATTCCGATGAAGACGCCAGCCATGCTGCCCAGCAGGAAGGGAGCGATGGCCTCTGGGGAGTTGGCAAAACTCGGGTCGAGCATGAAGGCGAAGTTCATGCCGAACATCAGAAAGTAGCCGCCGAAGGTGAGCAGGAGTCCCGGCAGCATGTAAATTATCGTGGCGCCAAAGATCCTGATCCCGTCGGAGAACAGCGCTCCCCAGTCGTTCCAGTCCGGGAGTTCCGGGTCTTCATCCTGTATCAGGACGCGTTTGGCGATCTGCCCGGCATAGCCGTAGAGCGGGATGAGCGGGACGATGGGGATGATGTAATTTGCCAGTCCGAGCGCCGACCCGATGAGGAGTTTCGTGCCCCAACCCTTGCCCTGGAACGGGAAGAAAACCGCTTTCTTGACGCCTTCGAGTGAAACCGTGGATGTCATTTTTCCCTCCGGATTGAAAAAATCGGCGGACCAGTGTCCGCCGACGATTTTACCAGATTATCCGCACGGCTCGAACCTGCCGACGATGCGCAGGATGTCGAACCCCTCCGCGAACGGACGCTCCGCCAGCGACCCGTGGCGCACATTGATGGCGCGCAACAGTTCGGCGCCGAAATAGTATTTGTCGGCGTAGGTCTTGTATTGCGACAGCGCCTCGATCTTCTTGTTCACATCCTCCTCGTTAACCTCAACGAGGAAGTGTGGGAAAAATCCATTGGAGGAACGGATCACATCGAAGCCGAGCAGCGTGATGCCGCGGTAGGCGCGCAGCGCCTCGTCGGTCACCACGTTGTGGTCCTGGTGCAAATCCTGCCGGCTGTGGACGAAGATCACCTCCGGCTGGAACTCCCGGCGCAGTTTCAGCATGAATTCGAGGATCTCCTGGCGCGCGTCCGGGAAGTTGCGGGTGACGAACTTTCCGAGCGCCACCTTTTCCTTCGGGACGCCAAGCGCCGCCATGCTGGCGTAGTGTTCCTCGACCACCGTTTTCAACAGCGGATTCTGCTGGTTGTCCGAAAGCGTGACGCATAGCACGTCGCTGCACGGCGCGATGTGGTGCAGCAGCGCGCCCGCGCCCAGTTCGATGTCGTCCGGGTGCGCCCCGATGAAGAGCACGCGTTTTCCGTAGAAGATCATGGTCGCCTCTCTGTGTCGTTGCGAGCGAGCGTCCTGAGCGGAGGCGCGGTTTGTGCGCCGTAGTCGAAGGACAGCGAGCGAAGCAATCTCCTCACATGGAGCGGGGATTGCTTCGGCGCTCTGCGCCTCGCAATGACAATCCTGGTCTACTTCGTCGCGATGAACCCGCCGACCACTTTCGTCATTACCAGTTTCCCGTCGCGGTGCAGCCATTCGGCGGCCACGTCGGTGATCTGCGCCATGACGCGCTCGAAGTCCTCGTGCGTGGCGAACAGGCTCGTCCACAGTTTGCGGTCTTCAGACAGGGACGCGCGCGTGTACGCCGCGAACGGTTCCACGGTCGAGAAGGTGAGCGGGTTCTCGAAGATGTGCACTTCCACTTTCGAGAAGGTTGCTTTCATCGCGTCGTAAATCTGCGTGCTGTAGCGTGACGACCCCGGCATCGGCGGGATGGGTTTGCCGGTCGCATCCGCGATGATGTCGTAGAACAGTTTTTTATTCTCCGGCATCGGCCCGCTGGTGAACAGCCGTCCGCCCGGCTTTCCCGACTCAGGGTCGGGACTTCGCAGTACGCGGTGCATCTCGCGGATGGTGGCCGGGATGTCGGCCGCGTAATAGATGGCGAAACAGCAGGATTCCAAATCGAACTCGTTGTCACCTTTCGGGAACGGCTGGTTGAAATCCAGTTCGATGAACTCGACCGGGTCCCCAAGTTTGGCGTTCTCCGCCCGCGCCTTCTCCAGCAGTTCCGCCGAAACGTCGCCGCCGGTGATGCGCGCCGTGCCGCCCGTGACCTTGTGATACAGGAAGCACTGCTTGCCCGCGCCGCAGCCAACATCCAGGATTTTCGAACCCTGCGCGGGCTGGAGCAGGTCGAGCATCCACTGGTCAATGTCGCGCCCGCCGAACTTCTGGTGGATGTCAATGCGGGTTAGCAGGTCCTTCGTCGTTTCCTGATAATTGATCTCCATCGTTCCTCCAAATATCAAAATTCAATTGCTGAATTTTACCATGAAAAATTAACCGCGTTCACCTGCGAGCAGTTCCTGGACTTCAGCCTCGATCCGCTCCGCGGCCTCGGCGAGCGCTTGCTGGACCTCGGGACTGAGTGCCGCGCCCATGCCAAAATCCTTCCCGACGATCCCGAGCAGCGTCACGCGGACGTGTGCCAGCGCCGGGTCGAGCGCGCGGCCCAGTTGCAGCGTTTCCGCCACGCCCCACCCGTGCGCGGACTGCGCGTCTGGCGTGAACGCGGCCAGTTCGTCCGGCCCGACCCGGATCACGGTCCCGGCGGGGGCGGCGGCCTGGACCGCGTCCACGAGGATGGCCGCGTCCGCGCCCATCAGCAGGTCGAGCAGCGCCAGCCCCGGCAGTTCGGCAGTTTCCACGCGGACACGCCGCGCCGTCTGCGGATGCGTTTCCCGCCACAAGCGGACCGCTTCCAGCCCGGCGGCGTCATCCCCGCGCAGGGATTGGCCGATGCCGAGAACGAGAATGTTCATCGTGTGGATTTTACCCCGAATAAAAACCTTGCGAAGGTTCCCAGCCTTCGCAAGGTCAAACTCCTTTTTCCTAATCCCTGCTTCCTAATTACCTGATCCCTTATCCCCCCGCTCTCTATTCTCTACTCCCTGCTCTCTATCTTCAACTTCAAGAAATGCGTCGCGCACGAAATGCACGGATCGTACGCCCGCACCAGATGCTCGGCGGTCAGCGTGGCGGCCTCCTGCTCCATCTTCATCAGTTTCGGCGCGAGGGCGAACAGGTCTTCTTCGATGCGCGGCAGGTTCTGCGCGGTGGGCGGGGTGATCTTGGCGAACTGTACGCGGCCGTGTTCGTCAATTTTGTAGCGGTGATAGAGCAGTCCGCGCGGGGCCTCGGTGGCGCCTGCGCCCTCGCCGGCCTTGAGCGTCAGTTCCGCGTGGGCGGGACCGGCCGGCGCGTAGGCCTTGATCAGCGCGATGGCTTCTTCGTAGAAATGGACCAGTTCGATGGCGCGCGCGATCAGGCTCTTGTACGGATTCTTGAGCGGCAGTTTGAGTTTGGCGTCCTTGAGCGCCTTCTGCGCGGCGGGCATCAACTGCGCGTGGTTCAGGTTCAGCCGCGCCAACGGACCGGTGAGATAATGCCCGCCGTCCACCGTATGGCTGTGCAGCGCGTTGGAATGTTTGACGTGTTCCTCGATGTAACCGGTCTCGAATTCGGCAACCGGGAGTTTGCGTCCCTTCGACGACCAGACCTCGCCCTCGATCACGCCGTATTCGTCCGGGTGATGCAGGGCGACGAATTCGTAGGCAATTTCCAGGTCGGGGTAGGGGAGCGTGAGCGACCACTTGACGCACTCTTTCGCGGCTTCCAGACCCCATTCCAGTTCAGGCAGGAGGGCTTTCAGCGGCGCCGCGTCGGGCCAGCGGTACCAGCCGCCGACGCAGGCGTTGACCGGGTGCACGCTCCGCCCGCCGATGGCCTTCAGTACTTCGTTGCCGATCTTCTTCATCCGCAGCGCGCCTTTCACCACCTCCGGCGCGACCGCCGCGAGGTCCAGCGCGGACGGTACGCCGAGCAGGTCGGGCGCCTGGAGCAGATAGATGTGCAGGGCGTGACTCTCGATGTATTCGGCGCAGTACAGCAGCCGCCGCAGGGCGCGCACCGGCGGACTGACGCGCACATCCAGCGCTTTTTCCAGCGCGTACGCCGAACTCATCTGGTAGGCCACCGGGCAGATGCCGCAGATGCGGGCGGTGATGTCTGGCACTTCCTGCAAATACCGCCCGACCAAAAATCCTTCGAAGAAGCGCGGCGGTTCGTAAATGTCCAGCCGGATCTCGACGGCCTTGCCGTCTTTCACGCCGATGTAAAGTCCGCCTTCGCCTTCGACGCGCGCCAGGGCGGGAACTTCGATGGTTTTCATTTGGCCTCCTCTTTGCGCGCCAGCCGGGCGGCCTCGTCGGCGGCCTTGCGGAAGGCCGGGGCGTACCCGCTGAAATTGCGGATGAGCAGGGCCGACTCGCCCGCGAAGCGTTCGAGCGATTGGTTGATGTTGACCAGCGAGGTGATATTCGCCGCGCCGGAGGGCCCGAAGCACCCGTAGCACCCCCGACCGTTGGCCGGGCAGATTGCCCCGCAGCCTCCGTGCACCACCGGTCCCATGCAGGGGATGCCCTGCGCCACCGCCACGCAGACTGTGCCGTTGCGCTTGCATTCCAGGCACACCGGGCTGGGCGGGAAGTTGGGACGCCGTCCCTGCACCAGGGCGGTCAGCACCTCGACCACCGTCTTCTTGCTGACCGGGCAGCCCCACACTTCCAGGTCAACGGCCACGTGCTCGCTGAGGGGCGTGGAGGTGTCGAGGTAGTGCAGGAATTCCGGGTGCGCGTAGACCTGCTCGGCCAGGTCGGAGGCCTTGACGAAGTTGCGCAGCGCCTGGATGCCGCCCGCCGTGGCGCACGTGCCGAGCGAGACGAGGATGCGCACGTTCTCGCGGATCTGCTTGATGCGCTCGGCTTCGTGCGGCGTGCTGACCGAGCCTTCGACAATGCCCACGTCGTAAGGCCCCGGCTTCTCGGTCCGGGTGGCTTCGAGGAAGTAGGCGATGTCCACCGCCCCGGCCAGGTCGAGCAGTTCGTCCTCCAGGTTCAGGATGGACAACTGGCATCCGTCGCAGGAGGAAAATTTGTAAACGGCAACTTTCGGTTTCGGAGCGGCAGCCATTAGAACTCCTCCACGTTGAAGAATTTCTCGAGGGCGCTGAACGGGAAGACCGGCCCGTCCTTGCAAACGAAGTACGGCCCCATCTGGCAGTGGCCGCAGGCGCCCTGTCCGCATTTCATGTTGCGTTCCATCGAGACGTAGATGCGCCCGGCCGGGATGCGGCGGGCGAGGGCTTCGTAGATGACGAAGCGGATCATGATCTCCGGGCCGCAGGTCAGGATGGCGGTCTTCTGCGGGTCGACGCGGAAATGGTAGAACCACATCGGCACCACGCCCACGCGCCCGTCCCATGCCTCGTCGCCGCGGTCCACGGTGACCTGCACGTCAATGTCCGCCTGTTTCCAGGTCTCGTACTCGTTCTGGTAGAGCAGGTCTTTAGGGGTGCGCGCCCCGTAGAGCAGGGTGACCTTGCCGTACTTTTCGCGGCTGCGCAGGATGTGGTAGATGGCCGGGCGCAGGGGCGGCAGGCCGATGCCGCCGCAGGCGATGACCAGGTCCTTGCCTTCCAGTTCGGCCATCGGCCAGCAGGTGCCGAACGGCCCGCGCATGCCGACCGTGTCGCCCACCTGCAGTTTGCCGATGCCTTTGGTGACGTTGCCCACCAGCCGGGTGGTGTGACCCACCAGGCGGTCCGGCGCGTCGGGGTCGGAGGACATGGAGATGGCGGCCTCGCCGCAGCCGGGCAGGTAGAGCATGTTGAACTGTCCCGGGGCGAAGCGGTAGCGGGCCTGGACCTCGGGACTGGTGAACTTGAACCAGAACGTGGTCACGCCGTCGGCTTCGGGCGTGATGCGCACGATCTCGGCCCAGTCGGGGGTGATGAGCTGGTCGGTGTGGCCGGCGTGATGGGAGGCGGTATCTATCAGGGTGGTCATTTCTTCACCTCCGCGCGCAGCGCCGGGATTTCCTCGGTCAGGTCAATGGAGGCCGGGCACCAGGTGATGCAGCGTCCGCAGCCGACACAGCCCGGCACGCCGAACTGGTCCTTCCAGGTGCTGAGTTTGTGCGTCAGCCACTGGCGGTAGCGCGAGCGGATGGTCGGACGGGTGTTGCCGCCGGCCATGTAGGAATATTGCAGGTTGAAGCACGAGTCCCAGACGCGCTCGCGGCGGGCGGTCTTGCCGGTCAGGTCGGGGAGGTCGGTGGCGTCCCAGCAGAAGCAGGTGGGGCAGACCAGGGTGCAGTTGGCGCAGGACAGGCAGCGTTTGCCGATCTCGGCCCAGCGCCCGGATTCGAGGCTGTCCATCAGCAGTTCGGGCAGGCCGTCGGTGTCGAGCGTGCGCGTGATGGAGCGGGCGGCGGATTCGAGCGCGTCGGCGGCGTTCTTCTGCACGAAAGCGGAGGGCAGGTCGAAGGTCCGCTTGGCGAGCAGGGAGCGGCCCAGTTCTGATCCGACCTGGACGAGGAACACTTCATCCAGTTCGGTCAGGCACAGGTCGTACCCGGCCTTGTGCGCGGGCCCGGTTCCCATCGAGGTGCAGAAGCAGGTGTCGTTGGGGTGCGTGCAGTTGACGGCCAGGATGAACAGGCCGGCGCGCCGCGCCCGGTAGACGGGATCGGTGAAGTCGGGGCGCATGAAGACGCGGTCCTGAATCTCGATGGCGGCCAGTTCGCAGGCGCGCACGCCGATGAAGGCGTAGCGCGGCTGTTCTTCTATATTTTCATCCAGTTTCCATTTGCCGCTTTCCTTGCGGGCGGTGAAGAGTTCGGTGCGCGGCGGAAAAAGGAACTGCTTCCACGACTGGCTGCCGGGGATGAAATCGAAGCAGCGGTTCTGCCCGGTCTGCGTCATGCGGTAGGAGGCCGGCTTTTGCGCGGTCTGGATGCCGCGCGGCAGGTCCGCGAGCGATTCGATCTCCGCGTAAACGATGCCCTCGTCACGGGCGCGCGGGCCGACGGTCCGGAACCCGCCCCGGCGCAGGTCGGCGAGCAGCCCGTCCAGTTCGGGCTTGGCGAGCGCGACGGTGCTTCCGATGGAGGGCTGCTGGTCAGTCATTCTTCATCTCCGGCGGATTGGCGAACATGTCCAGCAACTGGAGCCGGGTCACCATCAAGCGGCTGGCGACGATGTTGGCCAGCCGGCGCATGACCAGGTAGCCGAAGTCGTGGTCGGCCTCGCACAACTGACGCAGTTTTTCGGCGTCGAAGCCGACGACGAAACTGTCTATCACGGCCACGGCCCCGGCGGTGCGCTGGTGGACTGTTGGCGTGACCGACGACCAGCCGAACACTTCCCACGGCTCGGCGGTGTAGAAGCGCACCTTGCCGCGGTGCGGGACGAAAATATCCAGCGCCACGCGCCCTTCGAGGACGACGTAGACGTTGTCTTCCTTGTCGCCTTCGCGGAAGAATACTTCTCCCGCCCGGGCGCGGTGCAGCGACGCGATCTCCGCCATCTGGTTCAGGTGTTTGGGCTGAAGACCGCGGAACCATGGGATCTTTTGGAGTTCTGCAAATATCTCATCCTGCGGACTCATGTGAGCCTCCTTCTGGTATCATTCGGGCAAGCGCCGAGACAAGTTTGTACCATTCTTCACAAATGGATGCCAGTGCGTTCCATCCTTTTTCCTGGGGCAGATTGTCACACGCCTGGCATGGGTGCAGTTCTATTTTACCCGCTGGGCCGCAAAAAATGCCAGAGGCTGTGTGCGGCTTTATTAGATCTCTTGCAAAAGTCTTTCCGTGTTTTCCGTAGTGGCGACTTCAGTCGCTCTTACCTGGCAATGCAACGACTAAAGTCGTTACTACAGGAGCGTTCTTGATTATGCAAGAGGTCTATTAGACCGCCTGGCGTATTTGGCGAAAAAAACACGCCCAGCCGGGAGGCCGCCCCCGTGAAAGAAATATGCTAAAATCCTTCCACGGAGTGCATCATCATGAAAAACACCATCCCGCCCGTAAAGGGCACGCGTGACTTTTATCCCGAACAAATGGCCGTGCGCACCTGGCTGTACGAGACGGTGCGCCTCGTGTCGGAATCTTTCGGCTACCAGGAATGGGAAGCGCCGCTTCTGGAAACCCTCGACCTGTACGCCGCCAAGTCGGGCGAGGAACTGGTCAAGAAGCAGTCCTACGTTTTCACCGACCGGGGCGGGGACGAGATCACCCTGCGCCCCGAACTGACTCCCTCGCTGGCGCGCATGATCGCCCGGAAGCAGAACGAACTGGCCTTCCCGCTGCGCTGGTGGTCGTTCGGCCCGTTCTGGCGCTACGAGAAGATGCAGAAGGGGCGGGCGCGCGAATTCTTCCAGTGGAACATTGACCTGCTCGGCGTGGACTCGCCCGAGGCGGACGCGGAACTGGTGGCGGTCGCGGCGGCTTTCCTGAAGCGCGTCGGGCTGGACCCGGCGCGGGCGCGCATCCTGGTCAACAACCGCCGCTTCATGGACGCGGAGTTCGCCGCCCTCGGCATCCCGCCCGAACAGCGCGGCGATGTCTCGGGCCTGGTGGACCGCCGCGACAAAATGGAACCGGCCGCCTGGGAAACCTACGCCCGCGAACTCGGACTCTCGACGAAACAAATGGACGGCCTGCAAACCCTGCTCGCCGACGCGGACGGCTGGCGGAGGTCGGACGAACTATCCCGGCTGTTCACCGCCCTCGACGCGCTGGGCGCAAGCGAATACGTGCGCTTCGACCCGAACATCGTGCGCGGCCTGCTCTACTACACCGGCACCGTCTTCGAGGCCTTCGACGTTTCCGGCAGTGTCCGGCGCGCCATCCTGGGCGGCGGACGCTACGACAACCTGCTGGCCGACGTGGGCGGCGAGCCTGTGGCAGCCGTCGGCTTTGCGATGGGCGACGTGGTGGTCGGCATCATTTTGCAGGAACTCGGACTCGTCCCGGCGCTGCCGGTCAACCCTTCCGCCGTCCTGGTCACCGTCTTTTCCCCGGACCTGCTGCCTGCCTCCCTCAAACTGGCCGCGCACCTGCGTTCCGCCGGCCTGAACGTGACCTGTTACCCGGAACCTGCCAAACTGCAGAAGCAATTCAAATTCGCCGACCGGATGGGCATGAAGGCCGCGCTGGTCGTCGGCCCGGACGAGGCCGCGGCCGGGAAGGTGACGGTGAAGAATTTGAAGGACGGCACGCAGGAAACCATTGCCAGCGGACAGGCGCTGGAAGCCGTAAAGAAAATCCTTGAAAGGCATTAAAGCCGGTGGTATAATCCGCCGCTGTGACCGAACTGAACACTGTACACTGTACACTGAATACTGTACACTGATTTCCGGTCACTCCCCGTGGTGGGCGTAGCTCAATGGCAGAGCACTTGACTGTGGATCAAGTGGTTGCGGGTTCAACCCCCGTCGCCCACCCTCGTACGCCTCCTTCGTGGAGGCGTTTTTTATTGCCAGCAGGATGTGACTGTCACCTCGCAGGTGACAGTCACATCCTGCCGCTATCGGCCTTGCACAGTTGCTGGTTTTCCTGTATGCTTGGCTGGAAGGAATGCAACTCTATGCCGGGTGAGGCAATGCTGGTGACCGAAGCGGCGCAGGAGAAGTAAGCGATGACAGATAAAAAGCAGTTAGAGGTTTTGAAAAAGAGTGTGGAGGAATGGAATAAGTGGCGAAAGGATAATAGTATCTACAGGGTTGACCTAACAGAAGCTGATCTCCATGGAGTCAACCTTGATGGAGCCGATCTAGGTGTCGTCAACTTCAGCAAAGCCAATCTACGAAGAGCCAGCCTCGTGGGAGCCAATCTCGCTGAAGCCGATCTCGGGGGAGCCACTCTAGTGGAAGCTACTCTCGATGAAGCTGATCTCAGGTGGGCCGATCTCAGTAAAGCCGATCTCAAGGGAGCGAAGTTTTATGGAACCAATCTCAATGAAGCCGACCTCAGTGAAGCCAATCTCAAGGGAGCGGAGCTCTATGGAACTAATCTCGCTGAAGCCAATCTCCGGGGAGCCAATCTCAGTAAATCTGAACTTGGAAAGACGGTTTTTGGGGATATTGATCTGAGCGAAACAAAGGGGCTTGATGAGGTTATACATAAATTCTCTTCAACTGTTGGCACTGATGCACTTCAGCGTTCCAAAGGGAAAATACCGGAGAAATTTCTGCGCGGGTGCGGGCTGAGCGATTGGGAGATCGAATCGGCGAAGTTGTATCAACCGGGGCTTTCGGCGCAAGAAGTTGACAATATTCTGTACCGTGTACACGACCTGCGCGTTGGCCAGGCGATACAGATCAATCCGCTGTTCATTTCGTACAGCCACAAGGATGGCGCGTTTGTGGATGAGATGGAGAAGCATCTGGATAAAAAGGGTATCCGTTTCTGGCGGGATATCCACGATGTCACAGCGGGACGGCTGGAGAAGGTGGTGGACCGCGCCATGCGGCTCAATCCGACCGTGCTGCTGATATTGTCTGAGGCTTCGGTGCAGAGTGATTGGGTGGAGCACGAGGCGCGGACGGCGAGAGAGTTGGAGAAGGAACTCGGCCGGGATGTGCTGTGCCCGGTCGCTCTGGATGATGCGTGGAAAACCTGCAAATGGCCGGAGAGGCTGCGGGAGCAGATCATGGAATACCATATCCTGGACTTTTCGAAGTGGGAGAATGGGGAGGAGTTTGGGAAGGTGTTCGGGAAGTTGATTGATGGGTTGGATCTGTTTTATAAGGAGAAGTGATTGGGGAAGGAACTAACCGTAAAGGGTACGAACGGCGCACGAGAAAACGCACAAATGAAAAAGCCCCCGGCGCGATGCGCGCGCGGGGGCGGTTTACACTTGCAGAGTTGTTTCCTAAAGGAATTAGTTATTGCTAGGGTTTTTTGCAAGTCTGTGGAGTATTACCAAAAGTATCTCCCGTTGCTGTAATGTTATAGGTGAGTAGAACATTCTTTGTGACTGTTATCGTCCCTTGAATATGATAAGCATGTTTGCTATTCTCGTAAACCAAGTCCCTGTTCACATTTACGGTTATTGCTGATACTTGGCCAGAGGCATCATAGACATAGTTTTGAGATTCGTTGTTGTATGTAGTTTGAACAGATCCCGATTCTCCCGTGATTTCAAAGCCGAAATTTTCCGTGCTAATATCGCATTTCAGTGTGTAAGTTTCGTTTGCTCCGCAACTTGACATTACCAAACTAATAACCAGGATAAGAATTGCTAGGGTTCGTTGCGCTGTTTTCATTGGTCTCCTGCGCTGTCACGGGCGTGCCCGGCGGCTGCTCTAGTGAGTCGCAAAAACAGGTTGGTGCCTATCGGGAATGGTGCGCCAGCCATTAGTAATCAATTTAGCTATCTTTTGATTTGGTAGTGTTTGGAGTTCTGGGCTTTTTGGGTAACAATTTCGTCATTACCGCATACATAATGCCTCCAACCACAAATAATGTAATTAAGACTACCCACATTAAAGTGCTTGCCGTTTCTCCCATTCCACTTAATGTGTTGACATTATTTGCTGCCCCACTGGTGTAGATAACTCCTGCAAGGATTGATGCCCCAATCGCGATCAACGATGTAAGTAAGCAGCCTAAAGGACTGGGCTCTTTTGCTATTTGACTTTCAGTTTGACTTTGCTTTTGGTTGTTTGACGATGATTGATTTTCTGTGTCCATTTTTCTCCTACGCTATCACGGGCGCACCCGGTGACTACTCAAGTGAATCATATAATTTTACGATGGTATTTCAACGGCTCACTAGTAATTTTCCGGCTCCTTCTCCTTCCTTTGGGCAGGTTGGTGCCTCGGTTGACGTTTTAATTATAGCATTTAGCGGGGAAACGCACAATAGCCCCCCCAACCGGTTCGCCAGAAACCGGTTCTTCCCGTATAATTCGATTGCATCGCATTTCACGACAAGGAGTCATTCCCATGAGCACAGAATTATTCCCCAAAATGTCCCAGTCCATCATTGACGGCGACTCGGATGCCGCGGCCGCCCTGGCGCAACAGGCCGTGGAGTCCGGTTTGGACCCGCTGGAGGCCATTTCCAAAGGCTTTGTCATCGGCGTCAACACCGTCGGTGAGGCGTTCGCCAAAGGCGACGCTTTCCTGCCCGAACTGGTCATGGCCGGCGAAGCCATGAAGGCCGCCATCGCCGTGCTCGAGCCGGAGATGCAGAAGCGCGGCACCGCCCGCCAGATCCTCGGCAAGGTCGTGCTGGCCACCGTCGAGGGCGACATCCACGAGATCGGCAAGACCCTGGTCGGGACAATGCTCTCGGCCTCCGGCTTCCAGGTCTACGACCTGGGCGTGGACGTGCCGTCTGCAAAGATCCTGGCCAAGGTCAAGGAAGTGGACGCCGACCTGGTCGGCCTGTCCGCGCTGCTGACCACCACCATGGTCAAGCAGAAGGAAGTCATTGACGTGCTGGACAAGGAAGGCCTGCGCAAGAAGGTCAAGGTCATGGTGGGCGGCGCGCCCGTGACCCGTGACTGGGTCCAGAAAATCGAAGCCGACGGCTACTCCGAAGACGCCATCGGCGCGGTGGCCGTTGCCAAACAACTGGTCGGCGCGGCGTGAAAAAGATTCACCGCGAAGAAACGACCCCCAAAGAGCGGGGGCAGGCGAGCGCGAAGATTTTTAGGGGCGCGAAGGGTCTCTTCGCGACCACGATGATTTCTTCGCGGCCTTCGCGTCTTCGCGGTTAAATGTTTTTTCTGAAACCTACCATGAGCAAACCCATCAAATCCATCACCAATCCCAAACTGCGGCTGGAAGTTTTGACGCCGGAGGAAGTCAGGAAAATCCACGAAGCCACGCTGTGGATTATCGAGCACGTCGGCGTGCGCTTCCCCTCGAAGCGCGCCCTCGACATCTGGCAGTCCTTCGGCGCCAGCGTGGACGCCGAAAAGATGATCGTGCGCGCCAAGCCGCATCTCATCGAGGAAGCCCTCAAGCAGGCGCCCGCATCCTACGTTCTCTGCGCCCGCGACCCGTCGCAGGACCTGCCGCTGGACGGCAACCACGTCTTTGTCGGGACGGATGGCTGCGGCGTGGAGGTGCTGGATATCGAAACCGGTGCGCGCCGGGCCTCGAGCCTGCGCGACGTGAGCGACATTGCCCGCATCGCCGACGCCACGCCGGAGATCGGCTTCCACTGGGTGCCGGTCTCTGCGCAGGATATGCCGCCCGAGACGCGCGGCCTGCACGAGGTCAAATCCATCTGGGAGAACTCCACCAAGCACGTCCAGACCGAGAGCATCTACAACGAGCGCGAGGCGCGCGCTGCCATCGAGATGGCCTCCGCCATCGCCGGCGGACGTGACGCCTTGCGCAAGCGCCCGCTCCTTTCGCTGATGCAGTGCACCGCCCCGCCGCTCGGACAGGACGGCGGCTCGCTCGACGCGGCCCTGCTGGCCGCCGAGGCCGGCATCCCGACCGGGTTCATGACCATGGCCGCCTGCCTGACCACCGGTCCCGCCACGCTGGCGGGGAACCTGGCGGTAGGTAACGCCGAGGTCATCGCCGGCCTGGCCCTCCTGCAACTGGCGTACCCCGGCGCGCCGGTCTTCTACGCCGCCGCGCAGGCTGCTGCCGATTTGCGGACGGGGGCCTACACCGGCGGCGGCCCGGAGGACTTCCTTTTTGGCGCGGCGCAGAACGCCCTGGCCGATTTCTACAACATCCCGCTCTCGATCGGTTCGTTCGCCACCGGCGCGAAGGAACCGAACTGGCAGGCGGGCATCGAGAACAGCATGTCCACGTTCATGGCCTGCGTTTCCATGTCTGACATGCTGCTCGGCGTGGGACTGCTGCACGGCAGCCGCATCTGGTCTTACGCGCAGATGATGATGGATTGCGAGATCTTTTCCATCATCCACAAAACCATGCAGGGCATCGTTGTGGATGACGAGACGCTGGCGCTCGACACCATCGCAGCCGTCGGTCCCGGCGGGAATTTCCTTTCGCAGAAGCACACGCTCAAACATATGCGCGGCCTGTTCCTGCCGCAGTTCATGGACCGCCGCCCGTACAACGAATGGGAATCCAAAAAAGACGACGCCCGCGATTGGGCGCTGGCGAAAGCCCGCAAGACCCTCGCCGAACACCAGCCCGATCCGCTCGACCCGAAGCTGAGCGCGGAATTGGAGAAAATAATCGAGCAGGTAAGCAAGTAGACAAGTAGACAAGTAAACAAGTAAACATGGGATCATTCTTGGCCTGTCTACCTCTCACAACTTGTCTACCTGTGTACTTGTATACTTAATACTTACACCATGCAACCCAAACTCGAACTCCTCACCCCCGGCCTCATCTCCCGCATCCTCGACGAAGCCTTCCAGTTGATGATGAAACCCGGCATCAAGGTCCAGGACGCCGCGGCGCGGGACCTGCTCGCTGCTGCCGGTTCATCCGTGGACGGCGAAATCGTCCGCATCCCGGAGAAGGTCGTCCGCAAGGCGCTCGAAAGCGTCCCCTCGACCTTCTTCCTGTATGACCGCCTCGGGAACCGCCGCGTCACCTACGGCGGCGACGCGGTCCACTTCGACCCCGGCTCGTCCGGCGTCCACGTGCTCGACCCGGAGACGCTGGAGCATAAACCCTCCGAAACCGCCGACCTTGTCCGGCTGGTCAAGGTGGCGGAAATGCTGTCGGCCTACGACGCCCAATCCACGGCGGTGGTGTGCAACGAGGCGCCGAAAGCGATTGGCGACCTGTACCGGCTTTACATCGTCTTGCTCTACTCGGCCAAGCCGATTGTCACCGGCGCGTTTTCCCTTTCCACCCTGCACACCATGATTGACATGCTGGCGATTTTCTCCACTTCGACTTCGCTCAGTGCAGGCGGGAGCCGCGCTGCTCTTGCCGAAAAGCCGCTGGCGGTCTTCGACGTTTGCCCCTCGCCGCCGCTCATCTGGAGCGAGTTCGGCGCGGGCAATCTGATCGAACTGGCGCGCGCCAACGTCCCGGCGGAACTCATCTCGATGCCGCTGGCGGGCGCGGCCGCGCCGGTCACGCTGCTCGGGTCGGTCGTCCAGCACGCCGCGGAAAGTTTGAGTGGCATCGCCATCCATCAACTCGCCAGCCCCGGCGCGCCCATCGTTTGGGGCGGCGCGCCGGCCATCTTCGACATGCGCCGCGGCACCACGCCGATGGGCGCGGTCGAGACGGCCATGATCGACGCGGCGTACGCGCAGGTTGGCAAGTCGCTCGGCCTGCCCACGCACTGCTATCTCGGCGCGAGCGACGCGAAGATCGTGGATGCCCAGGCCGGTCTCGAAAGCGGCGTCAGCGCCATCCTCGGCGCGCTGGCGGGCGTCAACATGATCTCCGGCGCGGGCATGCTCGATTTCCTGGCCTGCCAGAGCGCGGAAAAACTGGTGGTGGACGCCGAGGCGATAGGAATGGCCAAACGTTTGGTGGCAGGCATCACGGTCCGCACCGAAACGCTGGCGACTGCTCTTTTCGAAGGCATCAATTTCAAGGGCGACTTCCTCAAGCAGAAGGTCACGCGCGAACTTTTCCCGCTGGAACAATACCTCCCGTCTGCGGTCATTGACCGGGACTCGATCCGCGGCTGGCAGCAGGCCGGGAGTCTGGACACGTTCGCCCGCGCCCGCGCCCGGACCCGCGACCTGCTGGCCGCCTACCAGCGTCCGGCAATGGCGCCGGAGCAGGAGCGCGAACTGCGCGCGATGGTACAATCCCTGGCGAAGGATGCCGGGATGGAGAAACTTCCCGAAGCAGAATAGCCGGATTGGATGGTATCATGGCGGCTGCGGAACGCGAACTCGTGATGGGACGCGGAATAACGCGGATGGACGCGGATTGTTCGGGAAAACCTTTGAAAAGAATCGGTTTTGTCCGCGTTTTCCGCGCTCGCCCGCACTTGTTCTTTTGAGTGTCCGCGTCCCGCACAGGGTTTGTACGGCAGAGAAAAAATATCAGGAGATATATTATGCACACCATCTTGAAAAGCAACACCAAAGAAATCATCATCGGGATTGACAAGCCGTTCGTGATGATCGGCGAAAAGATCAACCCGACCGGGCGCAAGAAACTGGCCGCCGCCCTGATCGAGGGCAACCTGGACTACATCCGCGAACTGGCCGCCAGTCAGATCGCCTGGGGTGCGGACGTGCTCGACATCAACGTCGGCGTGCCGGGGATTGACGAGGTCGCGATGGTGAAGAGGGTCGTGGAACTGGTCGCCTCGCTGACGGACGCGCCGCTCTGCCTCGACTCGGCCAACCCCGACGTGCTGGCCGCCGGTCTCGCGGCCGCGCCGGGCAAGCCGCTGGTCAACTCGGTCAGCGGCGAGACGAAGAAACTGGAGACCGTCCTGCCGCTGGTCAAGGACCGCGGCGCGGCGGTCATCGGCCTGACGATGGACGACAACGGCATCCCCAAGACCGCCGAGGAACGCGTGGCGGTGGCCGAGAAGATCCTGAACCGCGCCGCGCAGATGGGTATCCCGGCCGAGGACGTGATTATTGATCCGCTTGTGCTGACGGTTGGCTCGGACAGCAAGGCCGCCCTCGTCACGCTCCAGACCGTGGACCTGCTGCGCCGCACCTTCGGCGTGAACGTCAACCTGGGCGCCAGCAACGTCTCGTTTGGCCTGCCGGAGCGGCCCACGGTCAACGCCGCGTTCCTGGCGCTCGGCATCCAGTCCGGCGCGACCTGCTCCATCACTGACCCGCAGAAATTCGGCCAGACCGTCCGCGCTGCCGACCTGCTGCTCGGCCGCGATCCAAATTCCATGCGTTATCTCAAGTATTTCCGCGCCGCGGAGAAGTTGCGCGAGGCAGAAATACAGAAAGCGACGTAAAAAAAGGCGAAAAACAAAACTCCCCTTCGCGAAACTGTTGAAGGGGAGTTGGTTTTGCAGGGGGTAACGCTCTCTCGCGCCGCGCTCCAAATTCTGCCCATCTTGTGTATAATGAGTATAGAGCAAATCGACAGGAGACTCTTATGCTTACCAGCGTTCAGGGTGTATATCGCAAGGGCAAGATTGAATTGACCCGAAAGCCAAAGAATATCAGCGATGAGACGAGCGTCATCGTGACCTTTCTCGATTCTGGCGCAGTGGATTTACGCAAGCGCGGCATCAGCAAGGCACAGGCCAAGACCTTGCGCGCTCAACTCGCGACCTTTGCCGAGGGTTGGGACAGCCCCGAAATGAGCGCGTATGATAACTACGACGCGGCATTGGCAAACTGCCAATGAAAGCAATTGACAAGGCCTTGAAGCATACGCTCGGCTTGTAAATCGAAACTCGGAGACAACCTCTGAGTTTTTTTATCCTTTCCCCCTCAGTTCGTGGAAGTCCACTCAAGTAGACTCGACCATCGGCCCGGAGCGGCCTGCTCCATCACCGCCCCGCTGAAACTCGGCCAGACCGTCCGCGCCGCCGACCTGCTGCTGGGGCGCGATCCAAATTCCATGCGTTATCTCAAGTATTTCCGGGCCGCAGAAAAACTGCGCGAGGCGGAGGCTGCGAAGGGCGCGTAAACAAAAAATCCCGGAGACAGGCAGTCTCCGGGATTTTTTATGACGCCAAAATCCGTCTTTACTTCAGCAGGCTTGCGGGAATATTGCCGCCGTTCTCGGCGATCTTCTGCAGGACGGTCTTGTGCAGCCAGGTGTTCATGGCGGCGGAATCGCCCATGAGTTTTTCCGGGCAGCCGAGTTCGACCGCCATGCCCTTGCGGGCGTCGAAACTGCTGTCGAGGTCCAGGAGTTTCAGCAGGTCCACGATGGAGACTTTCCAATCGAGGCCGGGCTTCGACTTGGCCATGGCTTCGAGTTTGCTGACCACGTCCACGACCGCGATGGCGGCCGGTTTGGCGGCGGCAGGCGCGGCGGTGGCGGTCTCGCCTGCCATCTTCGCCATGCCGACCTTCGGGGCGGCGGTTGCCGCCGGCTTGGCGGGCGCGGCAGCCGGTTTCTTCAGGTTCAGTTTTTCGAGAATGTTTCCGAAGAGACTCATAACAATATCCTTTCTCTAAACAAATGTGGGTTGGGGGCGGTTCGCACCGTTGTCGGGGCATTATACCAAAAGACGCAGTACCGCATAACTTGCTTTTTGGATTTTTGGGGACGACCCCACATCTGGGATAAACGGCACGTGGAAGTCGTATCTAGCCCATATGTGGGGGGCGGGTCGCGAGTCTCTGCCAAAGCAAAACTACCGTGCAATAGCAAGTTATGCGGTATTGCCAAAAGACTATCCGCCACTTCGGGGGTGAATCCAATGACGCCCGGCTGGGCGTCATTTTAAGGGCGCGGGGAGTGGATTTGAACCACTGACCTCCAGGTTATGAGCCTGACGAGCTGCCGCTGCTCTACCCCGCAACGATCTGTTGGCCGTGATTATATCACCTCCGGATGGTCAAAATCCCAGATATTTCATGAACAATCCGGTAAACCCATCATCCGCCGCCAGTTCCACGTATCCCAACCGTTTCGCCAGCGCTTCGGCCTCGCGGCGCTTTTTTGCCGAAACCAGCATCATCCGCGCCCCCACGCCGGCCGCGTTGCCAACCTGGCTGAATTTCTCCATCGGCAGGGACGGGAACATGCCCACGCGTACCGCCGAGCGCAGGTCGAGATAGGTGCCGAACGCGCCGGCCACGATGAAGCCGTCCAGATCGCCTGCCGCCAGCCCGGCATTCGCCAGCAGCACCTCCGTCCCGGCGCGGATGGCGGACTTGGCGAGCTGGATCTCGTGCACGTCCTTGCGCGTCACTACCAGATCGCGGCCCAGCCCGGTCTGCGCGGCCGGGACGAGCGGGTATTCGCTCCCGACGGTCAACTGTCCGTTCGGCTTGAGCAGCCCGCCATCGAGCAGGGAGGCGACCACGTCGAGAATGCCGGAGCCGCAGATGCCGACCGGCGGCTGGCCTTCGATGGTCTGCCACAGGATTTTGCCGTCCGACCAGCGGGCGCGCTCGATGGCTCCCGGCGCGGCGCGCATCCCTTCCCGGATATGCGCGCCCTCGAAGGCCGGGCCGGAGGCGCACGAACAGCACGTGATCCGTCCGCCCGCGAGCAGGGCGATCTCGGTGTTGGTGCCGATGTCGAGGGCAATGATATTTGAACCGCGAAGCAATGACCCCCAAAGAACGGGGGCAGGCGACCGCGAAGGTTTTTCATTGTCCGCGAAGGGTTTCTTCGCGGCCAAATTGAATTCTTCGCGTCCTTCGCGTCTTCGCGGTTTAATTATTCCGGTTGCCAGCAGCATGGCGAGGTGGTCCGCGCCGACGTACCCGGCGATGACCGGCGGCAGGTACACGTTCGCGCCCTCGCCGAGCGCCAGCCCCAGTTCACGCGCCGGGATGAGCAGCGGCTCGGTGGTGGCCGGGGCGTAGGGAGCGCGGCCGAGTTGCTCCACGGGCAGTCCCGCCAGCAGGTGGTGCATGGCCGTGTTGCCGACCATGACCGAATCCAGCACGCGCCCGGCAGGGACGGATGCCGACGCGCACATCTCCGCCAGCAGGCTGTTCAGCGTTTCCACCAGCACGGATTGCAGACACTTCGCGCCCACCTGCCCCCGTTCTTTGGGGGGTCCGGCTTCGCGGCCCGCAAACGCGATGCGGCTGATCACGTCCTCGCCGTAGGCGATCTGCGGATTCATCGCCGCGGACCGGGCAACGGTCTCGCCCGTCTCCAGCCGGACGAGGTACGCCGCCACTTTGGTCGTGCCCACGTCCACGGCCAGGCCGTACGCGCCGGGGGTATGGATAGCCGGATCGAGGTCCAGCCGCGCTTCGATTCCTTCCACTTGCAGACGCTGGGCGGCGGTGAGCGACTCGGGCGGAATGTGCAGGCGCACGTCGTTGAGCGCCGTGGCCTGGCAGGCCAGCCGCCAGCCCGCGGCCAGCGCGTCGCGGCCCAGGGCGGCCGCCTCGGTCGGGGTCGGCGCGGACAGGTCCCCGGTCACGCGGCGCACCCGGCATTCCTCGCACGTCCCCATCCCGCCGCAGACGGAGGCCAGTCCCACGCCCGCGGCCTGCGCGGCCTCGAGCAGGGTCTCCCGGGGCGGGCGGTCCCGCGCCGCCCGATGGGCTGGAAGTCAATCTGGAAAACGTCGGCCATGCGCCTATTGTACCCGACTGCCCCGGTTGACAAGTCTATAGACTTGTCCAACGCTGAGGGTGGTATACTTCGGAATTATTTTCAAAGGAGTAGAGCATGGTGAATGCGTTCCTCGAAAAACTCAAGGCGGGCATCCTTGTGTCTGACGGCGCGACCGGCACGAACCTGCAATCGGTCGGGCTGACGGCCGGGATGCACCCCGAAGCCTGGGTCGTTGAATTCCCCGAAAAAATCCTGGCGCTGGAACAGTCCTTCGTGGAGGCCGGTTCGGACCTGATCCTGACCTGCACCTTCGGCGGGACGCGCCTGCGACTGGCTGGCACGCCGTACGCGGACCGTGTGGCGGAGGTGAACCGCAAGGCCGTGGAATTGGCGCGCAAGGCCGCTTCGTCGCGGACCGGGGTCCTGGTCGGCGGTTCGATGGGGCCGGTCGGCGGCCTGCTCAAACCGTACGGCCCGCTGACGGTCGAGGAAGTGACCGCCGCCTACGCCGAACAGGCCAACGCGCTGACCGAGGCCGGGGTGGACGTGCTGGTCATCGAGACGCAGTTCTCGCTCGACGAAGCGAAGGCCGCGCTCGAGGCCGCGCGCCAGGCCGGAGATTTGCCGGTGGTGGTCAGCTTCAGTTTCGACCGCGGCACGCGCACGATGATGGGCGTCAAGCCGGAGCAGGTGGTGAAGACTTTCCAGCCGCTGGGTGTGGCGGCCATCGGCGCGAACTGCGGGACGACGCTGGAGAACATGGAGACCATCATCAAGGAATATGCCGCGGCCGCGCCGGGCTTTCCGCTGTGGGCCAAGCCGAACGCCGGGATGCCGGTGATGGACGCGGACAACAATGCGGTCTACAACGTCACGCCGGAGCAGATGGGCGAGTTCGCGCAGAAGTTCGCCGCGGCCGGGGCGCGCGTGGTGGGCGGGTGCTGCGGGTCCACGCCGGGGCACATTGCCGGGATCGCGCAAGCAGTGAAGAAATAATTTTCACCACGAAGGCACACGAAGAAACACGAAGGAAAGATTAAAGCAGTAGAGCGGGATTGCATCCCGCTCTATTTTTGATGCAGTCGAGGTTGTTTGACCCCGTGGATTTTGCGTACTTGCAACAAAAAAGGCGGATGGGGGGCACCCATCCGCCGGGTCGTGCGGCTTGCCGAGGAGAGAGCGGGGAAGTCCGCGTTCACCGCGGGTGCGTCTGGCGCAGGCGGGTGGAGATGCCTTTTGCCGGTTGCGTCACCCGGTCTTTCCTCCCAGAAGTATTGCGATCATCGTTTCGACGGCAACCTCCTTTCCAGACCAGAAGCGGTCCACGATATTATGATACAACAGTTGGGGAGGAATTGCATTAAAAACAGCCTATGATTTTGTAAAGATTTGTGCAGGCAGAGAACTAATTTGCGAAGGAAACAAGAGCTGATTCCGATTGACTTTGTCGGCATGTTGTTCTAGAATCCTGGCAGAAATCCAATAGACAGGTTCTGGAGAGAGTGTGCTTCGCGGACCCCTTTGCCGGGACGTTTGATGTGGAGGCGTGGGTGTAACTCTACCCATTAGATTTAGGAATAGTATCAAGGATGGTAACCGAATGAGAACTCAAAAGTTTGTTCTGCCACATGCGGCATTCCCTCAATTGAAGAAAATAATCGTGAGTTTTGACGCTGCTTGCAATAGAGAGAACCGGGCTATTAGCGTATTGGAATTAAGTGAAATGGCAGAATTAAGTCAGCGACAGATTTCCGGTTGTGTAGGCTTTCTCCAGAATATTGGGGTGCTGGAAGTAGTTAGAGAGCGCAGCTATCGCATGTATCATATGACGGAATTTGGAGCAGAGCTCGCATCAACTATTAATAAATCTGCGGAGGAATCATCTCGATGCTGGGAAAAAGTTGTTAAAGAAACCGTGTTCTTGAGGGAAGTGCTATCAAAGATTCATTTTTTTAATGTTCAAGAAGGTCCATATAATCAAGATGAATTGAAGCATTTGATTGTTTCAATGGCTGGAAGGTTACCGCTGGCAGGGAAACCTCCGTATAATGCGCTTATAGGGGCGAAGACCATTCTCGATGTGATGGAAGATGGAAAAGCAATAACTAGACAGGGAAAGAATTATGTGGTGAATGATCCAGAGCATGATTCTACAGACAAGCCCCCGGATTTTTCGAGACTTATTTCCGACCCTCGCATGCAACTCATACTACGTAAGCGATGGATCGAGTGCTCACTCTGCGTGAGCAAGGGAGCCCCTCTTGCTGCTACAGTCATGATGGGGGGACTGTTGGAATCTCTGTTATTTGCAAAAGTGCAACAGCAACCGGACAAGAACATCGTATTTAATTCAAGATCTGCTCCCTTTGACCAAGACACACAAAAAGTGAAAGATTTGAAAAAATGGCATCTTCAAGATTATATTGCCGTTGCGCATGAGCTAAAATGGGTATCTGAATCAGTGCGTAATATTGCAGATGTGTTGAGAGATTATCGCAATCTTATTCACCCTTATGAACAATTCTCGCGGAATATTGATCTTGTAGAAGATGATGCTCATGTGTTTTGGCAAATTACCATGAGCATTTCGCGGCAGTTACTTGCGTAAAAAACACTATCAGTTGATGAAAATACTTTCGGTAAAGGATGGTGGACTCACGAAGTTCATCATCCTTTCTGTTTTGCGATATAATCAAGTTGTCAGACAACTTGCCCCTTTTCCTCTCAGGAGTTTCCTAAAAATGACCATAATTGACCTTACCATCCATAAAGACCGCCGCCTCCGCGCCATCCAGCGCGCCCGCGAGCAGAGAATCGTCATCCCCAAATAAAGACCTCCGGGTTTTTGGAAAACTCGGAGGTCTCTCGTTTCACAATTGGGTGAAGGTTTACAGGGCGGGCGTAAGCGCAGGGATGCGCTGGTAGGAGAAATCCTCCATACTTGCCGCCTGGCGGGCATGTTCGATGGTCAGGCTAACTACGCGCCCCTCGCTATCCAGGTCAATGTAAACATTTTCGTTCAACTCCCGCGTCTCTACAGGCGGCTTTTCGGAGAATTCCACCAGCGTAGTATCGGTATCGGTGAAGTATTTGATGTGCATGGATCGCTCCTCGTCAGGGCAACAGGAGTATACCTCGCCTTTCCCTTTGCTTGCCATTTATTCCCGCCCTTTCTTGGGGTATAATCCAAGTTGTCAGACAACTTCTCTTTTCCTCAGGAGTATTCCCAAAAATGACCACGATTGACCTTACCATTCACAAAGACCGCCGCGCCCGCGCCATTCAGCGGGCCCGCGAGCAAAAGATCGTCATCCCCACCTTTGCACAAATGAAGGACCCGGCCAAAATCCCGGCCAAAGTGAAAGAGTCGCTGAAGGATGTCGGCCTGTGGGACGTGGACCCGCGCAACCTGTTCCGCATCACCTGGAAGAACGAGCCGAAATCGCACGGCGGCGGCTTCGGCGGCGTCAACTGGCTCGAACTGCCCCCCAGCCTGACCGGTGTCAAGGCGCGCATCATCGTGCTGGTGGGCAAATGGTTCCCCACCGGCGCGCACAAAGTGGGGGCGGCGTTCGGCTGTCTCGTGCCGCGGCTGGTGACCGGTCAGTTCGATCCGACGACGCAGAAGGCCGTCTGGCCGTCCACGGGCAATTACTGCCGCGGCGGCGCGTACGACTCGGCCCTGCTGGCCTGCACGTCCATCGCCATCCTGCCGGAAGGCATGAGCAAGGAACGCTTCGAGTGGCTGGAGAAGATCGCCGGGGAGACGATCAAGACTCCCGGCTCCGAATCGAACGTCAAGGAAATCTTCGACAAGTGCTGGGAACTGCGCAAGTCCGGCCAGGACCTGATGATCTTCAACCAGTTCGAAGAGTTCGGCAACTACCTGTGGCACTACGAAATTACCGGCCATGCGATGGAAGAAGTGGTGAAACAGGCTGCCGGTCCGAAGGGCGTGTACCGGGGCATGGCCTCCGCCACCGGGTCCGCAGGCACGATTGCCAGCGGCGATTACATGAAGCAGGTCTTCCCTGGCAGCCTCATCGTTGCCAGTGAAGCCTTGCAGTGTCCGACCCTGCTCGAAAACGGATTCGGCGCGCACCGCATCGAGGGCATCGGCGACAAGCACGTGCCCTGGATCCACAATTCAAAGAACACCGACATGGTCGTGGCAATTGACGACCAAGCCGTGGTCAACATCTCGCGCCTGTTCAACGAACCCGCCGGCCGTAAGTATCTGGCCGCGAAGGGCGTGCCGGAGGCGGTCGTTGCGCAACTGGACCTGCTGGGCTTCTCCGGCATCTCGAACGTGCTCTCGGCCATCAAGGCCGCCAAATACTACGAGATGGACGAGAACGACATTATGGTCACGGTGCTGACCGACTCGATGGAACTCTACCAGAGCCGCCTGAAGGAAATGCATGCCGAGCTCGGCGAGTACAGCGAGACAGACGCTGCCGCCGACTTCGCCCGCTACCTGCACGGACAGTCCACCGATAACCTGCTCGAGCTGCGCTACGAAGACCGCCGCCGCGTCCACAACCTGAAATACTTCACCTGGGTCGAACAGCAGGGCAAGACCTACGCCGAGATCCAGTCCATGTGGAACGAGCGCGACTACTTCACCGGCGTCCAGAAGCAGGCCGCCGAGATTGACGAGTTGATCGTGGAGTTCAATAAGGAAGTGGGATTGGGATAGATCTTTGACGATAGACCATAGACCGTAAACAGCAGACCGAGGCTGGAGAAGTTTTCCCGCTTCGGTCTTTTCGTTATCTGCTTTTCCAGTTTCCAGAATATGAAACTTTCATAAGAGTCAACCATACACTTATGCGGCTTTAAGCCTGTGCATGGCCTTTTTGGGTACAATCGCCCGTCTTCACCAAATACTGCAAGGAGCATTGGTCATTTCGAAATGAAAATCGCAGCGAATATACACATCATCCCCGGAGTTACTGCCCATCCTTATTTACTGGTTGACTCCGATGGGCTGACTTTGATTGATACTGGTATTCCCGGTAGTGCGAATAAAATCCTCAGGTATATCAAGCAGGCGGGGTATGCGCGCAGGGATTTGAACCGCATCCTTCTCACCCATGCCGATTACGATCATGCCGGCAGCCTGGCCGCGCTCAAAAAGGCGACTGGCGCGCGCGTCTATGCCAGCCTGTTCGAAGCCAGGGCGGTGGCAACCGGCCAGTTCCCACGCTCGCTGAAAACCGACAATATCTTCCTCAAACCGGTCTTCGCGCTGGCGGAACGCCTGGGAAGGATATCCCCCGCCCACGTGGACGAACATTTATCCGATGGCCAGGTGCTGCCGGTTTTGGGTGGACTGTTTGTGGTGGATACCAAAGGCCATACGCCGGGCCATCTATCGTTCTTCGCGCCATCCGTGGGGGTCCTGTTTTCCGGCGATTCGATCTTATCCGTGAAAGATCGGCTGGTCGGCTCGCACGGGTCCGTCACATGGGACCAGGAAAAGGCGGACGCGTCCGTGCTTAAGCAATTGGCGCTCAAGGCCCGGATTGTCTGCTCGGGGCATGGGGCCGTGGAAATGGATGGATTGGCCAGGCTGATTAAACTGGCAGAGGGTCTCACTTTGGCGCCGGCCTACCAGCGCCTGTGAGATGGGAATAAAGCAGGAATTAAAATTGGAGTGCGGATGTACAAGCCCACACTCCAATTTTTTGATATGATTGGGGTATGCAGACACTTTTATGCGCCATCGGTTTCGGCCTGTTGGGGTATCTCTCCGGTTCCCTGCCGTTCGCCATCTGGATCACGCGCCTCGTCAAGGGCGTGGACGTGCGCGACGCCGGTTCCGGTCACGCCACCACCACCAACACCATCCGTCAGGCGGGATTCCTGCCCGGCGCGCTGGTTTTCATCCTGGATGTCGCCAAGGGCTTCGGTCCCACCTGGCTGGCGCTCCATTACGCGCCGGTTGGATGGATCGCCCCGCTGACGGCCGCGCTGGCGGTCATCGGGCATTGCTTTCCTCTGTTCGCCGGTTTTCGCGGCGGGATGGGCCTGGCCACCGCCAATGGAAGCATGATGGCCGCCGCTCCGGTTGCCATCCTCATCGTCTACGCCATGCTGGGCTTGTTGACCCTGCTCCTCCGTCACAGTGCACGCGCCAGCGTGATTACCGGGATCCTGTTCGCCCCTTTGTTATGGCTGGCCGGCTTGCGCGGCCCGGTGCTCTGGATCGGGGCCGCGGTGGGCGTGGTGATTGCCTTCCGATTCCTGATAGACTGGAACCGCAAGTATCGGGAACTCTGGCTGGACCGGGAGAAAAAACCGCAGAAAGGGGATTAACTTCCGGTTCTTTCCGGACCATTTACCTGTGACCGGGGCTGGAACGGTTTTCCAGCCTCGGGCTTTTTTACATCAATATCTTTGGGTACGATTTTGTGTGATTGGAAGAATATGGTGATGCACCGCCCGAATTTTATGCCGGAACCTTCCGTTTGATATCCTCCGGCATGGCCGTAATGAGCGCGCGCAAGGCTTTGTTCACAGCTTCGGGGGTGGTGAATATTTCTGCCACATCCGGATCCAGGACAACCACCAATGGCGTTTCGCCTGCCTGGTCTGCGAAGCGGTTGGGGCGCGATCTGCTGTAATCAAAACGATACTCGGCGCGCATTTCGCCTGTTGAATTCTTCTCTGGCTACCTTGCTACTTGATATGCCTGTCCCATCAATTGGAAATCGGCGATATCTTTTTTCTCCAGCTTGCGGCGAATTTGTTCGAAGCGGCGCACGGTTTCTTCCGAATACAGGCGTTCACCGCATTTCAAACAGACCTCAGCATGTACTTTGATGACAGCAGTATTCACACCGCCTTTGAGCAGTTTTTCCACTTCCTTTTCGATCAACTCTCCGCCGCAGATGGGGCATTTTTCAAAGGGTTTCATTTTACTTTCCTTTCTCGCCAGTTGATCCAGCGTTCCGGGTCGGGACGGTAAACGGTAATCAGCACAGCCCATTGTGTCGCTCGATTGTAAGCCCAAACACTGTGAATGGGCTCGCCGTGGAAACTATCGCCATAAACCAGACAGCTCGGAAACGGCTTATCAGTGGGGTAATCCTCAATGATTCTGCCCTGCAATACACTGAAGAAGATTTCGTCAACAGTCAACTTGTCGGTCTGGGCTTCCTCATCCGCATGATCGGTGATGCGAATCCGCTTCTGGTGAATTGCAGAAACGAGCAGTTGTATGTTCATGAGTTTCCTCACAAGATTATACAACAAAAGCCGATAAGCGGAACTGGCGGCCTTGGCTTATCGCCATTTCTGCTACAATAGTAACATGACACTCGCTCCCACCTCCCTCGTCCTGGTCTGCCTCCTGCCCTCCCCGCGGGACCTGGAAATTGCGCGCCTGCTGGGCTGGTACCGCATCCCGTTCCGCAGCGCGCCCAAAGTGGTTGCCGTGGACTACCTGGCTTTCTACCAGCCCGGCAGTTTTGGCGAGCAATCCGGCTGTATCGAGTGGACGGCCCCGGTGCGCGGCCATGAACTGGCGACGCGCGCCGAACTCCTGCGCGACGAAGCGGATCATCCGCGCGCCCGCGAGGAATACTTCAAGATCCAACTCGGCGCGCTGGAGCGGCTGACGCGCCCGGTCACGGCGGACAAGTGGAAGCGGCTGACGTTCCTCTACACCACCGGGGAATACCTGCTCAAAGCGCAAACGCTCAACGATCTGGTCGTCCAGAGCGACGAGCGCCAACTGCTGTGGCAGTCCCTGCGCGAGCGGGCGGAGAACGAACAACTCTACAAGACCGACCTGCCCGAAGCGGACATCCCGCCGGATGTGCTGTTGGCATTGTTGGGCATCAAGGAAATCCAGCCGCCTTATGATGCGCAGGAGCAGGATCATGCCGACCTCGATTAAGGGCAGCGTGCCGGGAACTGCCGAAAACTCCCAACGAGAAATCCGAAGTATTCATCATGAGGAGCACCCATGACCACGTTCGGCGTCCATTCAGAAGTTGGCAAACTGCGCAAGGTGATCGTCCATCGCCCCGAGTTGAGCCTGCAGCGGCTTACCCCCTCCAACCACGACGAACTGCTCTTCGACGATGTGCTGTGGGTGGAGCGCGCCCAGTTGGAGCACGACCAGTTCGCGCAGGTCATGCGCGAGCGCGGCACCGAAGTGCTCTACGTCCAGGATTTGCTGACCGAGACCCTGCAGGCCAGCGAGGACGCCCGGCGCATGATCATCGAACAGGTCGCCACCGAGTACACGGTCGGTTGGGCGCTGGTGGACGAAGTGCGCCGCTTCCTGCTGGACCTCGAACCTGCGTTCCTCGCCCGGCACCTGATCGGCGGGCTGACGGCGGGCGAGGCCGGTCTCGACTGGGAGGCGTTCGCCCGCATCTCCCTGCACGCCGCCGCCCTCGACGACAAGAACGCCTTTCTCCTGCCGCCCCTGCCGAACACGCTCTTCACGCGCGACTCTTCCTGCTGGATCTTCGACGGCGTCTCCGCCAACCCGATGTACTGGAAGGCGCGCCAGCGCGAGTCCCTGAACATGTACGCCATTTACAAATATCATCCGATGTTCAAGGATGCCGGGTTCAACTTCTGGTATCCCAACAAGACCGATGGCGAGTTCAACATGCAAAATTTCGGGCGTTCTGCCCTCGAAGGCGGGGACGTGCTTCCCATCGGCAACGGGACGGTGCTGATCGGCATGTCCGAGCGCACGCAGGGCAGCATGATCGAGCAGATGGCCGATTCCCTGTTCGCTGCCGGGAGCGCCGGGCGCGTCATCGCCTGCGTGATGACCAAAGACCGTGCCCACATGCACCTCGACACGGTCTTCACCTTCCTCGACCGGGACAAGGTGACGCTCTTCCCGAAAGTTATCAGCCAGATCCGCGCCATCAGCCTGCGCCCCGGCAGGAAACCTGGCGATTTCCACGTGACCCGCGAGAAGGATTTCCTGTCCGCGGTGGCGGACGCTCTCGGCGTCAAGAAACTGACCGTGGTGGAGACCGGCGGCGACCAGTACCAGGCCGAACGCGAGCAGTGGGACGATGCCAACAACACCGTCGCGCTGGAGCCGGGCGTGGTCATCTCGTATGAGCGCAACACCTACACCATTGCCAAAATGCGCGCCGCGGGTGTGGAAGTGATCCCCATCCCCGGCTTCGAACTGGGCCGCGGCCGCGGCGGCGGTCACTGCATGACCTGTCCCATCCAGCGGGACGCGATTTAGGAGTTGTCATGTCTGCCCTGCTCATCAGGAACGGAACGCTTGTCACCGATATCTCCACCTTCGCGGCGGACCTCCTCGTCCGCGACGGGAAGATCGCCGCTATCGGGCCGGGCTTGCAGGCACCGGATGCCGAGGCGGTGGATGCCTCCGGTAAACTCATCCTCCCCGGCGGTGTGGACCCGCACGTTCACCTTGACCTGCCCATGTTCGGCACGGTCTCCTCGGACGACCATTACACCGGCACGAAAGCCGCAGCGTTTGGCGGGACGACAACGATCATTGATTTCGTGTCATTCGATTTTCCCACTCTGCGCGAGTCGGTTGACAAATGGCTTGTGAAAGCCGAGAAAGCCGCCGTGGACTATTCCGCCCACATGAACCTGACCCGCTTCGACGAGCAGATCGCCGCCGAAATCCCGTCCCTGCGGGAGATGGGCATCACCACGCTGAAAGTTTTCACCGCCTATAATGGCCGCCTGCGCCTCCCGGACGGCGACATCTTTCGTGCGCTGCGTATAGCCAGAGACACGGGGATGCTGGTTATGGCCCATTGCGAAAATGGCGATGTTATCGAAATACTGGTCACTGACGCACTGAACACTGGTCACTGGCAACCTGAATGGCACGCCAAAACCCGTCCCGTTTGGGGCGCGGTCGAGTCAGCGCTGCGGGCGTTTGCCCTGGCCGCCACCGCCGACGCGCCGCTGTATCTGGTCCACATGAACGCGGCCGGGGAAGTGGACATGCTCAAGTATGCCCGCGAGCGCGGCGTGAAGGTGATGGGCGAGACTTGTCCGCAGTATCTCTTTTTCACCGAGGATGACCTGCGCCGCCCGGATGGGGCCAAGTGGGTCTGCTCTCCGCCCGTGCGGACGAAAGCCGACAATTCCCGCCTGTGGGAGGGTCTGGCCGACGGGACAATCCAGACCATTGGCACGGACCACTGTCCGTTTTTCTATGATGGCACGAAGCCGATACTGTACGAGGGGAAACCGATTGCCATCCCCGGCAAGGAACTCGGCAAAGACGACTTCACCAAGATTCCCAACGGCCTGCCGGGCGTGCAGGACCGGCTGCCGGTTTTGTGGACAGCCGGCGTCCGGTCCGGCAAGATGACGGCTGAGCAGTTCGTGGCGCTGACGTCTACCAATCCGGCTAAAATCTTCGGCCTGTACCCGCGCAAGGGCGCGCTCCTGCCCGGTTCCGACGCGGATATCGTCATCTGGGATCCGAATAAGAAAGTCAAGTACGGCGTTGCCCTGTCCCACCAGCGGACGGATTACAACCTGTACGAAGGCTGGGAACTGACCGGTTATCCGGAGAAGGTTTTCCTGCGCGGCAAGTTGATCGTGGATGGGGAGCGGTGGCTGGGGAAGGCGGGGATGGGAGAGTTCCTGCCGCGCCAGCCCGGCGCGCCCGTCTTGTAGCGGGAACAAATTGACCGGCGATTGCATCATGGGGGAAAGCCCGTTTTTT
Source organism: Anaerolineaceae bacterium (assembly GCA_009772985.1). GTDB lineage: Bacteria > Chloroflexota > Anaerolineae > Anaerolineales > Villigracilaceae > UBA877. Next base: position 44,540 of record WOUS01000010.1, on the reverse strand, counting down.
AGAAAGGAGCGAAAGATGAAAAAGAATCTCTATGCGTTGTTCATCGCGGTCATCATTCCTGCCCTGCTGTTCGCCGCCTGCCAGTCCCCGTCAGGGGGCGGACCCGGCAGGGTGGCCGCGTCAAAACTGGAGCGCATCGACAATCCCGACGTCCCGGCCGCGGACAGCGAGCAGTTGGCCGCCGGGAACGCCGCCTTCGCCTTCGACCTGTACCAGGTGGTGCGCGGCGAGGATGGCAACCTGGTCTGCTCGCCGTTCAGCATTTCTGTCGCCCTGGCCATGACCTACGGCGGGGCGCGCGGCGACACGGCGGCGCAGATGGCGGACGTTCTGCACTACACCCTGCCGGACGACCGCCTGCATCCCGCCTTCAACGCCCTGGACCTCGACCTGGCCCAACGCCCCGACCAGGCCGCGAACGTGGACGAGGAGGACCGCTTCCAGTTGAGCATTGCCAACTCGCTGTGGGGGCAGGACGGCTGGCCGTTCCTGCCGGAATACCTCGACCTGCTGGCGGTCAACTACGGCGCGGGGATGCGGCTGGTGGATTTCGAGAACGCCCCCGAAAGCGCCCGGAAACAAATCAACGACTGGGTCTCCGACCAGACCAACAAACGCATCAAGGATATCATCCCGCCCGGAGTGCTCGACCCGTCCACGCGGCTGGTGCTGGCGAATGCCATCTATTTCAAGGCCACTTGGCAATACGAGTTCGACCCCGACGAGACCTCGGACGAGCCGTTCCACCTGCTGGACGGCGAAACGGTCAGCGCGCCGATGATGGGGCTGGAGAGCGCGAAACTGTTCGACTACGCGGCGGGGGACGGCTGGCAGGCGGTGGCGCTTCCCTACAAGGGCGGCCTGACCGAGATGGTGATCCTCGTGCCGGACGCCGGGAATTTCGAGGCCTTCGAGTCAACCTTGACCGCAGAACGCTACAACGAGATCGTCGCGGCGCTGGAGCCGCAGCAGGTGCGCCTTTCCATGCCGAAGTTCACCTTCGAAACATCGCTGGGGTTGAAAGACACCCTGATCGGCATGGGGATGACCGACGCCTTCGACCCGGGGCTGGCGGATTTCTCCGGCATGGACGGCCAGCGCATCCTCTACATCGGCGACGCGCTCCACAAGGCGTTCATTGCCGTGGACGAGAAAGGCACCGAGGCGGCCGCCGCGACCGTGGTGATCATGATGGCGATGGCCCTGCCTCCCGAAGGCATCGTCCTGACCATTGACCGCCCGTTCTTCTACGTCATCCGCGACGTGCCCACCGGAACGATCCTGTTCATGGGGCGGGTGGTGGACCCCCGCTAGAAAAATGTGACGGTCACTTTCGAAGTGACCGTCACATTGCCTTCACTTTCCAGCCAGCAACTCCTTCAACCTCGGATGCCCCGCGTACGCGCCGCGCCGTTCCGGCGGAAGCAGCGCGGCGATGCGGCACATCACCTCGTCGGTGTACTGCTGCATGACCGCGTCCCGGTCCCGGCCTTTGACCTCCGCCGGCAGAGTGAAGAAGTCGCCCGCCACGGCCTTGATACGCAGGCGCTTGAAATGCTTGAGCCGCTCCACCACGACCGCATCCTCGCAGCCGGTCAACGCGACCGGGAGGATGGGTACGCCCGCCTTCCAGGCCAGGTAGATGCCGCCCGGCCTGGCTTTCAGCAGATTGCCGGATTTCGAGCGCGTCCCTTCCGGGGCGATGGTGAGAATTCCGCCCTGTTGGAGCCGTCGCATTGCCTCGCGGATGGCGCGGATGTCGGCGTTGTACCGGTCAATGAACATGCCGTTGACCACCCGCGTCAGCCAGCGGAAGAAAGCAACCTTCTCGTATTTCTCAGCCACCACCATGACGATGTCGGGGCGGTCGAGAACGTAATAGGGGAGGGCCGCGTCCAGCCGCCCGATGTGGTTGGAGGCGATGACGTAGCCTCCGCTGGCGGGGGCATTTTCGAACCCGATGGTTTCCACGCGCCCGAGCAGCCGCAGGATCAGGCGGATAATGAAGCGGAATATTCTGTGGGTGGACTTTTTCATACTTCTGAAAACCCCGCAGGGACTGGATGGATGCCCGATTTCAAGGCAGGAATTCTTTTTGTTGCTCCCGCCGGATTTGCAATCCGGCGGCCCGGCGGCTGGATTACAAATCCAGCCGAAGCAAAACGAGGCAGCTCCTCGCGAAGCGTCTTGTGGACGCGCCGCCAAAGGATGGGCACTACAAGAACTCTTTCAGCCTCGGATGATCTTTATAGAAGCCGCGGAATTCCTCCGGCAGGAGCGAGGCGATGCGGCACATGATCTCGTTGGTCGTCTGTTCGAGCGCCTCGTCGCGGCCCTGGCTTTCGGACGGCAGGGGCGGCAGATTGAAGACCGGTCCGACGTTGACCGTGATGTGCGGACGCTTGAGCCGTTTCAACTGCCCGAAGAAAATCGGGTCAAAAGAGCCGGTGATCCCGGCCGGCAGGATGGGGTAGCCCAGTTTGGCGGCCAGGTAACTGACGCCCTGTTTGCCCTCGATGAGATGCCCCACCTTCGAGCGCGTCCCCTCCGGCGTGATGACCAGCACCTCGCCCTGTTTCATGCGCGTGATAACCTGGCGGATGGCTTTCAGGTCCGGGTTGAAGCGGTCAACGAAGATGAAATTCAGGCGTTTGCCCAGCCAGCGCAGGATCGCCAATTTCTCCCATTTCTCTCCCACCAGCAGGAACAGGTTATTATTGTTGACGATATAGAACGGCAGGAACGCGTCCACCAGGCCGAGGTGGTTGGAGGCGACGATGAAGTTACCGGAGGCCGGGATATTCTCCCGGCCGCGCACCTCGACGCGCGCCAGCAGGCGCATCAGAAAACGGATGAGGAAACGGGTGAATTTGAGGCTCATGGGATTATTTTACTTCACATTCGTTCGCGTAGGACGAGATATTATCTCTTCCTACCCTCGCGTTTCATTCGCGTAGGGCGAGATATTATCTCGCCTTACCCTTCGCGTTTCAGGATGTGCGTCACAATCGTGGACCCGGAACCGCCGATGTTCTGCGCCATGCCGATGCACGCCTCCGGGACCTGGGTCGGGCCGCACTCGCCGCGCAGTTGCTGCACCACCTCGACGAGTTGATAAACGCCCGTCGCGCCGACCGGGTGGCCGCGTGCCTTCAAGCCGCCGCGCGTGGTGACCGGGATGCGCCCGGTGGGGATGAGTTCCCCGTCCAGGCCGGGCTGCACGCCGCGGCCGCGCTCGGCGAAGCCGCAGGCCTCCAGCGAGAGCGCCGACATGATGGTGAAGGCGTCGTGCAGTTCGAACACGTCAATGTCCTCGGGCCCGACTCCCGCCTGCCGGTAAGCCTCCTGCGCGGAGCGGTACGCGGCCGACAGGAAGAGCGGATCCGGCCGGTCGTGGATGGCGAGCGTGTCGGTGGCCGACGCAGAACCGGCGACCAGGATGCGGGTCCCGCCCCGCAGCGTTTCGGCGGGGACGATGACCAGCGCGGCCGCGCCGTCGCCAATCGGCGAAGCGTCCAGCAGGTTGATGGGCGTGGCGATCATGGCCGACTTCTCGAAGTCCTCCACCGTGATCTTCTGGTGCAGGCGGGCGAACGGGTTGTGCATGGCGTTGGCGTGGGCGGTGACGGCGAACGGGGCGAAGTCGGCGTGTTTCCAGCCGTACTCGTGCATGTAGCGGCGCATGAGCAGGGCGTTCAGGCCGACGAACGAGAGGCCCATCTCGGCCTCGAAGTCGGCGTCGGCGGCGGTGGCGAGGGCCGCGGTAACCTCGTGCGGGTGGCGGTCGGTCATCTTTTCGACGCCCACCACCAGCGCGGACTCCAACTCGCCGGAGGCGACCGCCATCAGCCCGGACCGGAGCGCGGCTCCGCCCGACCCGCAGGCGGCGTCTATTTTCACTGATTCGATGGATGTCAACCCGGCAAAGTCTGCCACGAGCGGGGCGAGGATGTTCTGCCGGTCGAGGATGCCCGCCATCATGTTGGCGACGAAGAGACCGTCAGCGCTCTCGCGCCCAGCGTCTTGCAACGCGAGGCGGACGGACTCCGCGGCGATCTCGCGGATGGACTTGTCCCACTGTTCGTCAATTTTGGTCTGGCCGATGCCGAGGATGGCGACTGGGCGCATAAGAGCCTTTCTATTCACCACAAGATCTTCTTACCACGAAGGACACAAAGGACACGAAGGGTTTGTGGTCGGTTTGATGATTGGATTTTACCCGATGCGGCTGTCAGGGGCTATCAGGGTTCCCGCCGGTGACGATGGCGACGCGTTTTTCGTCAATCATGCCCAAACTCTACCAGCATCTGCCCTGCCTTGACCACATCATTCTCTTTGACATTCACCGCGGCCACCGTCAGCGCGTGCGCCGAGCGGATGGTGTTCCGCATCTTCATCGCCTCGATGACCAGCAGCGGATCACCGGCCTTGACCTGCTCCCCGGCTTTGACGAACACCTTCGTCACCACGCCGGGGATGGGGGCGAGAATCCGTTCGTCGGTTTTGTAGTCCGAGGGCAGACCGGTGGGGAGGGATGGGGGGAGGTTGGATTGTTCACGAGACATAAGGCTCCAAGTGAAGACGAAAGACGAATGACGGACGACGAACATCGGTCATTCGTCCTTCGTCGTCTGTCAGGTTTACACCGGCATATTCCCATGCTTGCGCGGCGGAGGCGGCATCTGCTTGTCTTTCAACGCCTCCAGCGCGGCGATGACTTTTGCGCGCGTCTCGGCGGGTTCGATCACGTCGTCCACCGTGCCGAGCGCGGCCGCGGTGTACGGGCTGGAAAATTTCCGGCGATAGTCTGCGGCCAGTTTGGCGCGGACAGGCTCCGGGTCCGGGGCGGCGGCGATCTCGTCGCGGAAGAGGATGTTGACCGCGCCCTCCGCGCCCATCACGGCGATCTCCGCCGAAGGCCAGGCCAGGTTCACGTCCGAGCCGAGATATTTGGATGACATCACGATGTACGCGCCGCCGTAGGCTTTGCGCGTCACCACGCTGACCTTCGGCACGCTCGCCTCGGCGTAGGCGTACAGCACCTTCGCGCCGTGCCGGATGACGCCGCCTTGCTCCTGCGTCACGCCGGGCAGGAAGCCGGGCGAGTCCACGAAGGTCACGATGGGCAGGCGGAACGCGTCGCAGAAGCGGACAAAGCGGGCAATCTTGTCGGCGGAGTTGATGTCCATCACGCCGGCGATGACCGACGGCTCGTTGGCGACGACGCCCAGGCTGCGGCCGCCGATGCGCGCCAGGCCGGTCACAGCGTTCTTCGCCCAGGATGGCATCAGTTCGAGGAACGCGCCGCGGTCAGCGACGGCTTCGATGACGGCGTGCATCGAATACGGTTCGAGCGGGTCGAGCGGGACCGTGTCGTTGAGCGCCGCTTCGAGAGCCTTGTCTGGCCCGGACGCGGAGGCCGCGGGCGGCTCGCCGGTGTTCGATGATGGCAGGTACGACAAGACGCGCCGCGCCAGCGCCAGCGCGTCCTTCTCGGACGCGGCGGCCAGGTGCGCGGTCCCGGAGACGGAGGTGTGCACTTCCGCGCCGCCCAGCGACTCGTGGTCCACGATCTCGTTGGTGACGGACTTGATCACGTCCGGGCCGGTGAGGAACATGAAGGACTGCTTTTCGACCATGATGATGATGTCGGTGAGAGCGGGGGAGTAGGCCGCGCCGCCCGCGCAGGGGCCGAGCATCACGCTGACTTGCGGAACGATGCCCGAGGCGAGGACGTTGCGCTTGAAGATTTCCGCGTAGCCGCGCAGGGCGCGGACTCCCTCCTGGATGCGCGCCCCGCCCGAGTCGAGCAGGCCGACGACCGGCTTGCCGTTCTGGACGGCCAGGTCCATCACGCGGCAAATTTTGGCGGCGTGCATCTCGCCCAGCGTCCCGCCGAGCACGGTGAAATCCTGTGCGTAAACGTAGACGGTGCGCCCGTCAATTTGGCCGTAGCCGGTGACCACGCCGTCGCCGGGAATTTTCTCTTCCGAGACGCCGAGTTCGTCGCCGCGGTGTTCGACGAACTGCTCCAGTTCGTGGAAGGTGCCGCGGTCGAGCAGCAGGGCGAGGCGCTCGCGGGCGGTGAGTTTGCCTTTGGCGTGCTGACGGGCCACCCGCTCCACGCCGCCGCCCGCGCGGGTTTTGGCGCGCATCCGGTGGAGTTCGGTTAATCGAGGATCTTTTGGCATAGAGTTACTCATTTTTCAGGAAAAGAGATTTCACCGCGAAGCCGCGACCCCCAAAAAGCGGGGGCTGGCGTCCGCGAAGGATTCTTTGGGGTCGCGAAGGAACCCTTCGCGGGCTGAACGTTTCTTCGCGCCGCCTGCCTCCGTTCGCCCGTCCCCCGAAGGGGGATTGGGGGTTGCATCTGCGCGGTGAAATGGTTTTCGCCTATCCGCTTCGACGGGGACGGTGGGCATGGACATGATTCTACCACCTCGCACCCGCGTCCCATCCTGACGAGGCGGATTGTGTGCGCGCAAAGGTTGTCACACGGACTGCAAAATCTCCTGATTTTGCCCGAAGTCGGGAGACTTCGGACTCCGTTACCTGACAGGGTTTGTGTGCACACGGCGGATTGGCGAGGACGAGAAAATCCTTGACAGAATTTCAAACCCGGATAAAATAAAAATGAACGTTCGTTCACTTATGGAGATACGTTGATGGACGATACCCCTCTTACAAAAGGCGAGCGCACCCGCCAGGCGGTCATGCAGGCGGCCTACGATCTTTTTCTGGAACACGGCTACGCCGCCGCCTCTATGCGGCAGATCGCCGAGCGCGCCGGGCTGGCGCTGGGGGGGATTTACAACCATTTCCCCAACAAGGAAGCCATTTTCAGCGAACTCATCTTGGACCGGCACCCGTACCGCCAGATCCTGCCCATCATGCTCAACGCCCCCGCCGACGACCCGGAGAGTTTCGTCCGCTCGGCGGCGCAGGCGATGGTGGCCGAACTTGGCAAGCGTCCCGATTTCATCAAGTTGATGCTCATCGAGATCGTGGAATTCAACGGGCGGAATATGCCGAAGATCATGGAAAGCGTCCTGCCGGAAGTGCTGCCTCTCGTCCAACGCTTCGGCCAGCAAAAGGGACTGTTGCGCGACATCCCGCCGTTCATCTTCTTCCGCGCTTTCCTCGGTTTGTTCTTCTCGTATTACATCACCGAGTTGTTGATTGGCGATACTCCCATCATCCAGACCCAGAGCCATGCCCTCGATCACTTCATCGAAATCTTCCTGCACGGCGTGCTTGCCAATAAGGAGACCGCATGAACTCCCGCCTTGCCTCCCTCATCCGCAAGGAATTCATCCAGATCATGCGCGACAAGCGCACGCTGGCGATCATCCTCGTCATTCCCATCATGCAGTTGTTCCTGCTGGGATATTCGGCCACCACCGACGTGCGCAACATCCCGCTGGCGGTCTTCGACCAGTGCCGCTGCGCCGAATCGCGCGCCCTGCTGGACGCCTACCGCGCCGCCGATTATTTCAAACTGGCCTACGATGTCGGCTCGGAGAATGAGATCCGCGTGCTCATCGAGCAGGGCAAGGCGCGCGCCGGCATCATCATCCCGCCCGACTACAGCGTCCGGCTGGCGGAGGGGGACGCCCAGGTGGCGTTCATCCTGGACGGGTCGGACGCAGCCGCCGGGTCCACGGCGCTCGCTGCGGCCACGCTCATCGGCCAGCAGCACGCCACCACGCTGATGATGGAAAAATTGGAACGCTCCGGCATGGACGTGGACAACTTCCAGCCGCCGCTCGAGGTCCGCACGCGGGTCTGGTACAACCCCGACCTGGCCAGTTCGTATTTCATGATCCCCGGCGTGATCGGCATGATCCTGTTCGCCATCACCTCCATCCTGACCGCCACCGCCATCGTCCGGGAGCGCGAGCGCGGCACCATCGAGCAACTCATCGTCACCCCCATCCGCCCGTGGGAATTAGTGGTCGGCAAGATCCTGCCCTACGTGATCCTGGCGTTCATTGACACGCTCGAAGTGCTCGCCATCGGCCACTGGTGGTTCGGCGTGCCGGTGCGCGGCAGCCTGTGGCTCATCCTGGGCTGTTCCGGCCTGCTGCTCCTTTCGGGACTCGGGATCGGGCTGTTCGCCTCCACCATCGCCAACACCCAGCAGGAAGCCATGCTGACGGTCTGGATGACGCTCCTGCCGAGCCTCTTCCTCTCCGGCTTCTTCTTCCCGCTCGAAGCCATGCCGCTGGTGCTGCGCTGGTTCTCGTACATTGTGCCGTTGCGGTATTACCTCATCATCATCCGCGCCCTGCTCATTAAAGGTGTCGGCGTTTCTGCCATCTGGCAAGAAATGCTGGCGCTCACCCTCTTCGGCCTGCTCATCATGGCCGCCGCAGCGCTGCGATTCCGAAAGAGATTGGATTAGTCTGCCCTCACCCCAACCGGGCGTAGGGCGAAATTAATTTCGCCTTACCCTTTTCAGACAGCCTTGCAGAAGGAGTTCCCCATGACCCACAAACGCCCTCCCATTCCCGTGATCGTCCTGCTCGTGCTCGTCCTGATTGCCGCCGGGTGGTTCGGCATCCGCGCCCTGCTGGACAGCGGCAACGACGCGCTGACCGCCTCCGGCACCATCGAGGCGGTGGATATCACCATCTCGCCCGAGATGGGCGGCAAGGTGGCCGAAGTGCTGGTGGACGAAGGCGACACCGTCCATGCCGGGGACGTACTGTTCCGGCTGGACGATACTGCCTACCAGGCCCAGCGGAACGTGGCCGTCGCGACCCTGGACCTGGCAACTGCCGCCGCGTCGACTGCCAAGTATGCCCAGTGGACAGCCGAGGATAATTTCACCCTGGTCTTCAACGCTGCCCGCCTCGAATCCGTTTCCACGCGGACATCAGACTGGCGCGCGCCAAACCTGCCCGGTTACACCCTCCCCGGCGGATACTTCAGCCAGAACGAACTGATCGTCGCCGCCAATGCCGAAGTAGACGCGGCGCGTTCTGCTCGCGATGTGGCCCAGGGAGCGCTGAACGACCTGGTGCTCGAACCGGCCAATGCCGACTTTGTCGCCGCAGAGACGCGGCTTATCAATACACGCGCGTCTGTCATCGTGGCCCAGGATGTGCTGACGCGCGCCAACCTTTCCACGAACACAGACGTGCGCGACGCGGCCCAGACCGCGTATGACGCCGCCAAAACCGAACTCGATGACGCCCAGTCCGCCTACGACGCGCTGAAAGACACCGACGCGGCAGACGCGATCACCACCGCTCGCGCGGCCTTGTCTGTGGCGGAGGAAGGTTACCAGGCCGCGCAAGACCGGCTGCTGGCCTTGCAGATCGGCATCGACTCGCCGAAAGTCGTCGCGGCCCAGTCTGTGCTCAACCAGGCCGTGGCAGCAGCAGAGCAGGCCCAGATCGCCATTGCCCAGGCCGAGGCCAGCTTGGAGCTGCTCGACGCGCAGATCGCCAAACTGACGGTCCACGCGCCCGCCGATGGCGTCATCCTGTTCCGCTCCATCCAGCCGGGCGAAGTGGTGGCCGTTGGGGCAAAAGCGCTCACGCTGGGCCGCCTCGATGACCTGACCATCACCGTCTACGTTCCCGAAGACCGCTACGGCGAACTCTCGCTCGGGCAATCCGCCGCCGTGACCGTGGACTCATTCCCCGGCGCGACGTTCACCGCTGTCATCGTCCACATCTCCGACCAGGCCGAGTTCACCCCGCGCAACGTCCAGACGGTGGAGGGACGCTCCAGCACGGTCTACGCGGTCCGGCTCCGGGTCCAGGACCCGGACGGGAGACTCAAGCCCGGAATGCCGGCGGACGTGACGTTCACACGTTAACACGTTGGCACGTTTGCACGTTGACACGTTGGCACGTTCACACGTTAACACGTTGGCATGTTTGCACGTTGACACGTTGGAGCGTTGACACGTTGGCACGTTGACACGTTGACACGTTGGCAGGTTGACACGTTGACACGTTGGCAGGTTTGGAGGAACGATGGCAACCATCAAGCATTTTGAAGATATCGAAGCCTGGAAGACAGCGCGCGAGTTGACAGTTACGGTCTACAGGCTGACCGAACAGGGAGCATTTGCGAAAGATTTTGGCCTGAAAGACCAGATCCGCCGCGCGGCTGTTTCAGTGATGAGCAACATTGCCGAAGGCTTCGAAAGCCAGACACAAGCGCAGTTTGTTCGTTATCTCGGACACGCCAAAGCATCGGCAGGCGAAGTGCGTTCGCAGTTGTACGTCGCCCTGGATATCAAGTATTTGACCAAAGAGCAATTCGATCAGGCCTTTGACCTGGCCGATAAAGCCGTTCGACAAGTCGCGCGTTTTATGGCCTATCTGGAAAGCCATCCCGAACCCCGGCGCGTCTCGGAAGAGCAAGCCGAATACACCGTGTAACGTGCAAACGTGTAAACGTGCCAACGTGCAAACGTGTGAACGGAGTTCAAAATGATCCCGGATGAATTCTGGACGCGCATCAAGACCGTTCAGCGCATCCACCAGCGGCTGTACGATTCAGGCAGGGGATGGATCGTCGGCTGGCTCATCCTGCTTTTGCGGCACACAGGCCGCAAGTCTGGCAGGCAATACGCCACGCCGCTGCAATATGAGAAGATCGGCGTGACCTACTGCATCGGAGCGGCGCGCGGCTCCCGCGCGGACTGGTTCCGCAACGTGCAAGCCAATCCGCAGGTGGTCGTTTCGGTGGGACGGAAAACGTTCCACGCCCTGGCCGAGCCGGTCACCGACCCTGAGCGGGTGGCGGACTTCCTGGCCTTCCGCTTGAAGCGCCGCCCGCTCATGATCGGACTGATGATGAAAATGCACAAACTGCCCATGCGCCCCAGCCGCGAACAACTGCTGGAATTGGGTAAAACCACTGCCCTGGTGATCCTCCAACCTCTCCAACCCGCCAACGTGTAACGTGTCAACGTGCCAACGTGCCAACGTGTCAACCTGCCAACGTGAAACCTATGATTGAAGCCAAACATCTTTCCAAATCCTTCGGCCCCGTTCATGCCGTGAACGACCTCAGCCTGAACGTAAACGCGGGCGAGATCTACGGACTGGTCGGCTCGGACGGGGCGGGGAAGACCACGACCTTGCGCCTGCTGGTCGGCGCACTCAAAGCCGACGCCGGGGAGATCGCCGTCTGCGGTTTCGACGTGCGCCGCCAGGGCGAACAGGCGCGCGCCAACATCGGCTACCTGTCGCAGCGTTTCTCGCTCTACGAAGACCTGACCGTGCTGGAAAACATCCGCTTCTTCGCTGAACTGCGCGGCCTGCGCCGGGACGAATGGCTGCCGCGCTGCATGGAATTGCTCGACTTCGTCGGGCTGGCAAACTTCAAAGACCGCCGCGCCGGGCAACTCTCCGGCGGGATGAAGCAGAAACTCGGCCTGGCTACAGCGCTCGTTACCCGCCCGCGCGTCCTGCTGCTCGACGAACCCACCACCGGCGTGGACCCGGTGACGCGGCAGGATTTCTGGCAGCTAGTGATCCGCATTGCTTCCCCCTCCTCCCGCTCTCCCCTTCCCCTTTTCCCCTCTTCCGAGCGGAAGAGAGGGAAGGGTGCGGTCGCCAGGCCAGCGGAAGGAGAGGAAGGTATTGCCGTCCTTCTCACCACCCCCTACATGGACGAGGCCTCCCGCTGCCACCGCGTCGGGTTCATGCGCGGCGGGCGGATCATTGCCGAGGGCGCGCCGTCCGAACTGCGCGCCATGCTCGACGGGCGCATCGTGGAGGCGCGCGGCGCGGCGCTGCCCGACCTGCGCCGGGCCGCGGCGGGACTGGACGGCGTGGAGGACGTGCGCGCCTTTGGCGACAAACTGCACCTGCGCGTGAGTCCGGGCCGGGCCGGGACCGTCATCCGGTCACTCTCGGAGGCACTCCCCGCCGCCCGCATCGAGGCGCGCCCCGTCCCCCCGACGCTGGAAGACGTATTCATTGCGTTGGCAAGTTGACACGTTGGCAGGTTGACACGTTTATACGTTGACAAGTTGACAGGTTGGCAGGTTAACGTGCAACTTGCAAACTTGTAACCTGTAAACGTACTGGAGACCCATGACCGACCCCGTTGTCTTAACCGAAAACCTGACCCGCCGCTTCGGCGACTTCACCGCCGTGGACCACGTCTCCTTCCAGGTGAACGCCGGGGAGATCGTCGGCTACCTCGGCCCGAACGGATGCGGCAAGACCACCACCATCCGTATGCTGCTCGGCCTGCTGGAGCCGACCGAGGGCCGCGCCTCCGTGCTCGGTTTCGACGCCTTCCGCCAGTCGGAGGAAGTGCGCGTCCGCTCCGGCTACATGTCGCAGAAGTTCGCCCTGTACGACGACCTGACCGTGCTGGAAAACCTGACGTTCTACGGCGGCGTCTACGGCCTGCGCGACCGGAAACAGGTGGACGAGACCCTGGCCCTGGTCGGGCTGACCGGCCACGAGCGTGACCTGGCGCGTGAACTGTCGGCGGGCTGGCGGCAGCGGCTGGCGCTGGCAATCGCGCTGGTGCATCGTCCGCAACTGCTCTTCCTCGACGAACCCACCTCCGGCGTGGACCCGACCGCCCGGCGCGCCTTCTGGGACCTGATCTACGAACTGGCGCAGGGCGGCGTGACGGCGCTGGTCACCACGCATTACATGGACGAGGCCGAATACTGCGGACGGGTGGGCATCATGCGCGACGGCAAACTGCTGGCGATGGATACGCCCGCGGCGTTGAAGACCAGCGTCATCCCCGGCGAAGTGTGGGAGGTGTACGCCGAACCACTGGAGGCCGCACTGACCGCGCTCGCCCGGACCGACGGTGTGCTGCGCGTCGGGCTGGCTGGCGACCACCTGCGCGTGATCGCCCGCGCCGGCCTGGGGGCGGAAGCGCTCGCACGCGCCGCGCAGGCAACCGGTCCGCGCCCGGCGCGGGCCGAGCGCGGCGAGCCGACGCTGGAGGATGTCTTCCTGTCGCTGGCGAAGTAGGTTATTCCCCCACCATCTGCACCACCAACTCTCTCTGCCTCGGTCTAATATCGAAATCCACGTAGATGACCTGCTGCCACGCGCCGAGCGTGAGCGTTTTCTCGACGAACGGGATGGTCAGCGACGGGCCGAGCAGGGCGGCGCGCATGTGCGAGTGGCCGTTGCCGTCATCCCACGTGGCGTTGTGGGCGTAGTCGCGATTGGATGGGACGAGTTCCTCGAACAGGTGTTTCAGGTCCGCCACCGCGCCGGGCTCGTATTCGACCGTCGTCAGCCCGCTGGTGGACGAGGGGCAGAAAACGGTCAGCGTGCCGGAGGCCAGGCCGGAGTCGGCCACGAGGCGCGACAGTTCGCCGGTCAGGTCGTGCACATCCGTGTTCCCGCGCGTGGAGAGGGGGAGCGAGAAGGTCTTGACGGTCATTGCGCCAACTGAATCGGCAGGAGGTACTGGAAGATGACCCAGGCCACGCCCAGCGCCAGGACGGTGTTGAACAGGGTGGCGAGCAGGAAGACGGCCACCGGCCTCCAGCCCATGTTCTTCAATTCCCGGACGGAGAATTCCAGCCCCATCGAAACGAAGGCCAGGGTGAAGGCCCAGTTCTTGAGGGCTTCCAGCGCGCTGCCTTTCCCGCCGTCAATCCAGCCGAGCGTGTAGAGGATGGACGCGGCCACGAAGCCGAGCACGAATTTCGGGAAGCGCTCCCAGATCATGCGCGCGCTGGGGCGCTGCCCGCCCTGTCCGCTGCGGGCGGAAAAGTAGACTGCCAGGAAAAAGGCCATTACGCCGATGAGCGCGTTCTGCGTGGATTTGACGATGGCGGCCACCTGCTGGGCCTGGTCGCTGTAGATGGTCCCCGCGCCGATCACGGCGGCGGTGGTGTCAATGTTCCCGCCGAACCAAGCCCCGGCTACCGCGTCGGGCAGGTGCATGGCGCTGGCGGCCAGCGGGGCGAGCACCATTATCGGGAGGGCAACGAGGATGACGAGGGTGATGACGTAGGTCACCTGTTCCTTTTTGGCAAGCACCGCGCCGGCCGCGGCGATGGCGGCCGAGACGCCGCAGACCGAGATGGCGGTGGCCATCACGGCGCGCAGTTTGTCGTCCAGGCCGAATTTTTTCGCCAGCCACCAGGTGAAGAAGAAGACGCTGGCGATCATGATGAAGGCTTGCAGGATGGCGCCCCCGGCGGCGGTGACCATCAGCGACAGGTTGATGCCCGCGCCGAGCAGCACCAGTCCGACCTTCAGGAAGAATTCCGTCCGCACGCCGGGCTTGACGAATTCTTTCAGGTTGGACAATTTGAGAATGACGTTGCCGAGCAGCCCGAACAGGACGGCCCAGATGGGGAATTCGAGTATCTTGCCGGGGATGCCGAAGGGCAGGGTGGCAGCGTAGATTCTCTTTGCCATCCACCAGGCGGCGATGGACAGGAGCACGACCAGGAGCAGGCCGGTCCCGAAGCCGAGCCATTTCTTCCAGTTGCTCTGTTGTGCGTTTTTCGTGGATTTTGGCATGATGTCCTCCCGCTCCCTAGAAGGTGATCTTCAGGCCGCCTTCGCCGATGACCCCCAGGGCGGACAGGAGGATGAGCAGACCGGCGGCGATGACCGCCCACCAGTCTTCGTTCAAAACAATCTTTCGAGATTTTGGTTCGTTCATGGAGTCACACTCCTTGCTTTTATCATACCACGTTGGCCTTTTCATGAGCGTGGCATTTGGATACCAGCAGCAACTTAACCGAAACCGTGGTCGCTGATGCGGTTTTCCACGATACCCGGTTCTTTTACAGCAGTTTGGCAACCAACGAAACTACATGTTCGATCAGGATATAGAGAAATGCCATGAATCCGAAAGTAAATGCCAAGGCCGGTAATATCATTGTGACAACTCCAAACCATGCGTGGGCGCGTTGCCATTCGGAGATATCCGGATTTCGCGTTCGCTCTTCGCTTGTGATGAAAATGTGCCAGCAGGCAAATGCGGCAGCGCCGGTCGCCAACACGAAAAGCGTGAAAGCAAGCAGAGCGAGTATATTGTTGGGTGACATGCGTTTTCTCCAAAAAACTCAGATGAGTGATTTGTGCTTTATCCTCGGTGGATGACTTTTCTTCCGAATTTCTCCTGCAATTCATCCACCGCCTCCTGCAACTTGCGGCGCTTCTCACTGTCGCCATCCCACAGCCCCAACTGGCGGAGGGGCGGCTTGAATCCGCTCACGCCGACGCCGATGAGACGTACCGCCTTGCCCTTCGGGCGAACCTTTGTCAGCAGAGCCAGCGCCGTGCGGTAGATTTCGTCGTCCTGGTCGGTGGTTCCGGGCAGGGTGATTTGGCGGGTGAGCGACGTGAAATCCGGCCAGCGCAACTTGATCTTGACCGTCGTCCCGGCCAGGCCGGACTTGCGCAGCCTCCGCCCGACCTGTTCGGAGAGTTCGCGCAGGGTGCGCTCCAGTTGGCGGTCGTCGCGCACGTCGCAGGCAAAGGTGGTCTCCTGCGAGATGGACTTGGCCTCGTATTCGGTGACGATGGGGCGTTCATCAATGCCGCGCGCGTGACGCCACAACTCCTGCCCGTTCTCGCCGAACCAGCGGACAAGGTCCGCTTCGGGGCGGCGGGCAATGTCGCCGATGGTGCGGATGCCGACCTCCGCCAGCCGCGCGGCGGTCTTCGGGCCAACGCCCCACAACATGTCGGCAGGCAGCGGGTCCAGGAAGGCCGCCTCGCTGCCGGGCGGGACGATCGTCAGCGCATTGGGCGGTTCGCCTTTCTTTCCCGATTTCTTGCCCACTTCGGTGGCAATCTTGGCGACCAGTTTATTGGAGGCGATCCCGACTGAGCATGGCAGCCCGATCCCCTCACGGACCTCGGCCTGGAGGCTGCGGGCGATGCCTGCCGGGTCGCCCAGGCCGGAGATGTCCACGAAGGCCTCGTCAATCGAGATCTGCTCCACGAACGGGGACAGGTTGCGCAGGCGCGCCATCACTTTTTCGGACATTTCCCCGTAATTCGAGCGGTGGTGCGAGATGACGATCAGCCCCGGGCAGAGACGCAGGGCGCGGCTGGTCGGCATCGCCGAGCGGACCCCGAGCAGGCGCGCCGGGTACGAGCAGGAGGAGACCACGCCGCGCTCCTCCGGCCGCCCGCCCACGGCGAACGGTTTGCCGCGCAGGCTGGGGTCGTGCAGTTCCTCCACCGCGCAGAAGAAGGCATCCAGGTCGAGGTGCAGGATGGTGCGGGGCATGGAATCATTATACTCTTTTGGACACGGAGAACACGGTGTCTCTCCGTTGGGCGAAAAAAACCTCAGGCCGCTGAAAATAAGCGACCGCCGAGATCGCTGAGAACGCAGAGTTTTTAATTTTTTTTCTCCGCGTATCCCGCGCTCTCTGCGGTTAGATACTCTTGGCTGTGCGAAAACCAAAAATCTATGATAAAGGGGCTATATTCAATTCCTTAAAAATGCGCTATCATATTGGAAATTATGGAACTTTCAACAGCAAGCCATCGTTAAAGCACAGGGGCCCTTTTTCGCGTGACGCCACGCCGGCCCCCCCCGAGAGAGAAGGAGGATCGCATGACCCTGAAACGTTTTCTTGTCCCCATTGTCCTGCTGGTCGTCGTTTTGGCCCAGTTCGTCCCCGCGGCCGGGATGGCGCCGAAGACCGCCGCGGCCGCGTCCGCTTGCGACTGGGCGCAGTTCGTCGCCGACGTGACCATTCCCGACGGCGCGAGCATGGCCCCGGGTACGGTCTTCGTCAAGACCTGGCGGCTCAAGAACATCGGCACCTGCGCGTGGAGCACCGCCTACGCCCTGGTCTATTCCAGCGGCGAGAAGATGGGAACCACCACGGTGGTGAACCTGCCGTCGAACGTGGCCCCCGGCGCGACCGTTGACCTGACCGTGACCCTGACCGCCCCGTCCGCGGCCGGACACTACCGCGGCTATTGGCAATTGCGCAACGCCTCGGGCGTGCTGTTTGGCATCGGCGCGACCGCCGCCAGCCCGTTCTGGGTGGACATCAACGTGACCCAGACCTACGCCACGGCCTACGATTTCGCCGCCAACTACTGCTCGGCGGCCTGGTCGAGCGGGGCGGGCGCGCTGCCCTGCCCCGGCACGGAGGGGAGCGCCAACGGCTTTGTCATCCGGCAGGACGCGCCCAAACTGGAGAACGGCGCCACCGACACCGCCCCCGGCCTGCTGGTCGTCCCGCAGAACGCGGCCGGCGGCTACATCCGGGGTGTCTTCCCGGCCTTCACCGTCCAGGCCGGCGACCGCTTCCAGTCCATTGTCAACTGCTCGTACGGCGCGACCACCTGCTACGTTCGCTTCCGGCTCGACTACCAGATCGCCGGCGGAACGGTGCGCACCCTGTTGAATTTCCGCGAACGCTACGAGGGACAGTACTACCGCGTCAACCTCGACCTGAGCGCGCTGGCGGGGCAGGGCGTGACCTTCATCCTGTACACCGAGGACGTGAGCGGGTATGGCGTCCCGAGCGGGGACCGCGCCCTGTGGGGCGCGCCGAAGATCGTCCGCACTGGCGGCGGTCCGGTCCCGCCCTCGCCCACGCCGACCGTCGGCCCCAGCCCGACGCCCACGGCAACCGGTCCGACCCCCGCCACGACCTGCAACCGGGCCCAGTTCCTGGCCGATGTCACCATCCCCGACGGGACGATTTTGGCCGCCAACACGCCCTTTACCAAAACATGGCGCTTGAAGAACGTCGGCACCTGCACGTGGACGACTTCCTACAGCATCTACTTTGTCAGCGGCGACCAGATGGGAGCGCCGGCCTCGGTGGCCATGCCGTCGAACGTGGCCCCCGGCCAGACGGTGGACATCGGCGTGCCGATGACCGCGCCGCCAACCGCCGGGCGTTACAAGGGCTACTGGAAACTGCGCAACGCCTCGGGTGCGTCGTTCGGCGTCTGGTCGAATTACAGCAACCCGGTCTGGGTGGACATCAACGTGACAACCACCGCCTCCGGCGCGGCCTATGATTTCGTTGCCAACGCCTGCTCCGCCGCGTGGGCGAGCGCGGCGGGCGCGCTGCCCTGCCCCGGCACGGACGGCGACGCGCGCGGTTTCGTGCTGAAACCGACCGCCCCGAAACTGGAAGACGGCACGACCGGCCAGCCCGGCCTGCTGACCGCGCCGCAGAACGTGACCGACGGCTACATCCAGGGCATCTACCCGGCCTTTACGGTGCAGTCCGGCGACAAGTTCCAGGCCATCGTCAACTGTGAGTATGGGGCCACGTCCTGCTACGTCACCTTCCGGCTCGATTACCAGGTCGGCAGCGGCCCGATCCAGACCTTCTGGTTTTTCCGCGAACGTTACGACAACCTGTACTACCGCGCCAGCGTGGACCTGACGCCGCTGGCCGGGCAGAACGTGAAATTCATCCTGACCGTGCTGGCCTACGGCTCCGCGGCCGGCGACCGGGCGGTATGGGTTGCCCCGCAGATCGTGCGCGTGGGTGGCTCGGTCCCGCCGACCAATACGCCGACCGCGACTGCCACGAACACGCCGCTCCCCAGCGAAACGCCCACGCCGACCAGCACGCCGTAAACAAAAAGTAAAAAACGATTCCGCCCCGGCAGACAAACTGGGGCGGAATCGTTTTCAGGGGAATCCCCTTCAAAAGAAAAATTTACGTGTTTAAGGCTTCATTTCTGTTTTGAGTCAACACGGTCTGCAAGGCCTAACGGCTTGCGTTACCTGCGTGTGGGCGGGCGTGGATTCTGTTTGGGAGCAGGAAAAACTCGAAGTCAGAAAAATGCTTGAAAATGCCGCAGAATCCCACACGTCAGGTGCACGCTTTGTTGGCACGCTTTTGTTGAGCAAGACTCACCTGCATAAAAAATTACGACATTGCTTTTGCTGAAAGGTTCTTGATAAACCGATAAGCAAAATAAACAGCCATTACCAATGTTACTGTATAACCATTGAAAAGGTAAATGCAACTATTGGTAACACAGCCATAATAGAAAAATGGTCGCCCTGATTCTGCAAAGCCTGAAAACAAAGTGAAAGCAAATAATCCAAATGCGGATACTAAAATGAAGTAAGCGTAAATTGAGGGCGGGGAAGTGAAAATTGAAGAGAAATATTTCTTGAGTAACTTTTCGAGATTTTCCATCACGAAAACTAAACCAAAACTCAAGAAGCCCATAAGAACAAATAACATAATGAATTGACCAAGACTATATTCAGGCGCAAAAACTAAAGGCTGTCTGTTCAAAATATTTAAGCCAGCGGTCAAAACATAAACAATCACAAAACAAACGGCAAAGATTTTCAGGTTTTCTTTTTTCATCATTCATCCCTTCTTATTCTGAGATTTTTTTTTGCGACAAGTGCGCCATGCCTTATGATTTTTCTATGCTTTGCAAGGGGCGTGCCAACGGTTTGCGTTACCTGCGTGTGGGCGGGCGTGGACTCTGTTTGGGAGCAGGAAAAACTCGAAGCGAGGAAAATGCTTCTAAATCGCGCAGACTCCCACACGTCAGGTGCACGCTTTGTTAGGCGCGTTTTGCTCTTCAAACTTCACGCTCAATATAGTTTAAGACCCGTCACTCTTTTCGCTTGAGCAAAATGGCAGCCATGTATTTACTGTTATTGTGAAATTCACAGATAATTGTTTTCTCCTGCTCGGTACATCCTACTAACAACTTGACTTCAACATCTTTCTTCAAGTGATCTACCGTACACACTATGGCATCTAACTTTGCCTCTGTGCATGTACCCCGCCATATGTCCAGCTCGTTTCCATCACCGCCAGAGGTTTCTTTGAGGTAACCATAGTCTAATGGATAGACGAGCGACGGATACCGTGGATGCGACGAGCCTCGTGGACGATCAATGACGAGCTCTGTTGACTGAAGTAATAAATCCAGGTTTGTCCAAAACGATTCTTCCAAGAGTAGCCCTCTCTTCATTTATCAACTACGCCTGCTTTAGTGAGCGATTGCCTTTACTCTAAGACAACTCGCAATGTTCCAAATTCGTGACCGCCGAATCTTGCTGCAATCTGCGAGGAAGCGCCGAACGGTTTGCGTTACCTGCGTGTGGGCGGGCGTGGATTCTGTTTGGGAGCAGGAAAAGCCCGAAGCCAGAAAAATGCTTGAAAATGCCGCAGAATCCCACACGTCAGGTGCACGCTTTGTTAGCCGCCGCCTTTTGTAGAAGACTCGTAACTCGTTTGAACTTTAATATTATCAATTTGCACAACAGCATAATTCATAAATTCCAGCGTTTCGTCAAGTAGTGTTTGTTCTGCTCGTTGATGAATTTTCACCATAAACCGAACACCTTCCCGCTCATTCCATGCTTGGTCAATTAACTTTCCCCATTTAGGGTCTACAAATTGTTTAGCCCATGCCGCTCCAGCCTTTTTTGATTGCACTGTCCCTGTGTGAATCGTGTGCAACATGCGGCAGTATGTCAAAACAAAGAAGGGCTGACCAAATCTGGAATTACAAAAACTAAGAGGACGATTTATTTCACCTTGAAATATCTCCTTGCTTTGAAGCATACTCGCTTTTATTTCGTCAAGCAACTCATTTAAGGGGACTGCCCGCAAAATAGATTCGGGTCTTTGACCAACCAAAGTAATTCCACGTTCTCGAAGAATCCACCGAACATGCCACTGGTTGTCGTGAGTTGTTTGTTCGTAGGTGGTGCTGCCGTTATCAAAATAATAGAGTTTCTTTTGTCCTACTGTTCTCCAATCATTAAGGTCACCGATACTTATATATGAACCTTCCAAATGTTTTGCTGGATAACAGTCAATATTATGAACCTTTATTTGAACATCTTGAAGCCGATTCATATCTGCTTCGGTCAATTCAGTTTTTGTCACGACTAGAAAATCCACATCGCTATCTAAATCAAAATCGCCCGAAGCAATTGAGCCAACAAGATATATGCCGACGAGATTTTCTTTTAATTCTGCCGCAATTTCACCCACAAAGATATTAAGTACTTCCCGTAGTTCGGGATAAGGATGCTGGGGTATTTTGGAATCGTCAAGGAATTTCATGTGTAAGTTTCTCAATTACAAATTGGCAGAGAGAGCGGCTAACGGCTTGCGTTACCTGCGTGTGGGTGGGCGTGGATTCTGTTTGGGAGCAGGAAAAACTTGAAGCCAGAAAAATGCTTGAAAATGCCGCAGAATCCCACACGTCAGGTGCACGCTGTGTTGGCTGGCGTTTTAATTGTCTGCAACATTTGATTTGCCTGCTTTCTGCAATTTTTTAGTTGCCTTTTTTCTATCATTCTGGGAGTTTATTACTGTTGCAATCTTCTCAAACACAAAAACAGAATTTCCTACAACTATTACATCTTGATGCATTAATATAAATCCCATTTCATCTACTCGTGTGCCATTCAGGAATGTTCCCGATGTAGAGCCTATATCGTAAATCAAATAATTTCCCTGCTCGTATC
The DNA here is from genome assembly GCA_009772985.1 of Anaerolineaceae bacterium. Lineage (GTDB taxonomy): Bacteria > Chloroflexota > Anaerolineae > Anaerolineales > Villigracilaceae > UBA877. Next base: position 23,111 of record WOUS01000010.1, on the reverse strand, counting down.
TAATCATGGCATGAAGCCTGGAAACAGATGAATCAGATAGTTGTATTTCGCAGTCTCCATGTCTTCCGATTATCTGAGTGCGCCCCAGTATATACTTGTTGATAGCCTTTTTTGATCTAGTTGACTCAAAAAATTTGTCGCGTTCCGTTTTCAGTGAAGGCAGAGAAGCAGTAGTAGTGCTTTCAGATTTACCCCTTACATAACTGGAGCCACCCGTCATTTTCCTCCAGACGATTATAGGGTTTTGGGTTTCAACTAATTTTAGCCATGCAGGTGTGTATTTATTATTCCCTTCATTTGAAGGCAAATTCACAACATCTTGTTCCCGTGCTAAGAAAGAATTTGTCTCTCGCTCTTGCTTTAATCGTTTCTTCTCCAGTGCGTGTTTAATTAATTCAATAGCAAATGTACTTATGATACCAATAACAGCACCTATCACCAAAAGAAGAATTTCATTTGTCATATAACTTCCTTGTAACCAGCCAGCCAACTATTGGTTAGGCTGCCAGCCTAATTACTTTTGGGCTTCATTCTTGCCGTCTAATCCCCTAAATTAATATGGGTGATTAGGCTGCAAGAACGAGAAAAGGGGTAAAATAACCCTGCCACACCAATAGTATATCAATATTCCCCCAAAAGGAAAGAGTTTTATGGCAGAGAAAAAATTACTCGATCAGGTTTCCGATGTCCTGCGAGTCAAACACTACTCCTATCGCACAGAACAGACCTATGTGGACTGGATTCGCCGTTTTATCCTGTTTCATAACAAGCGTCATCCACGCGAGATGGGCGAAACCGAAGTGCAGGCATTCATTACTTATCTGGCCACCGCACGCAATCTCTCGGCCTCCTCCCAAAATCAGGCCCTCAGTGCCATCCTCTTCCTTTACCGTCACATTCTCCAGCGCGAACTCGCCCTCCCGCCCGAAATCATTCGCGCCAAGAAAGCCGGCCGCCTGCCCACCGTCCTCAGTAAGCAGGAAGCCCTGGCGGTCATCGGCAACATGCAAGGTACACCCAAACTCATGGCTCAACTTCTCTACGGCAGTGGTCTGCGTCTGATGGAATGTCTGCGCCTGCGCGTCAAGGATATTGATTTCGATAATCACCAATTGATCGTCCGCGACGGCAAAGGCGAAAATGACCGTATCACCATGCTCCCCGATACCCTGGTAGCATCGCTCAAGGATCACCTGCAAAGCGTCAGGCGTGTTCACCAAAAAGACCTCGACGATGGTTTTGGCGAAGTATCCCTGCCTTACGCCCTGGAAAGAAAATACCCTAATGCCCCCAAAGAATTCGCCTGGCAATATGTTTTCCCGGCATCCGTCCGTTCCACGGACCCGATTTCAAAGCGCATCAAACGGCATCATCTCGACGAAAGCGTATTGCAGCGCGCCGTCCGGGAAGCCGCGCGGCTTGCGAAGATTGACAAACCGGTCAGCCCGCATACCTTCCGCCACTCCTTCGCCACGCATCTTTTACAAAACAACTACGACATTCGCACCGTTCAGGAACTATTGGGCCACAAGGACGTAAAAACCACCATGATCTACACCCACGTTCTCCAGCGCGGCGCGGGAGCGGTCAAGAGTCCGCTGGATGGCTGATCGCAAAAGCGGCGATAACGATTTACGAAAACCGGACCGCGAGGAGACTCGCGGTCCGGTTTTTGTATTATTTCACAAAGGCGGCAGACACTATTTCATTCTTTCTCTTTATGCCCCTTTAGCACGATCCTGATCGGCGTTCCGATGAACCCATATGCCTTGCGGAACTGGTTTTCCAGGTAGCGCCGGTACGAAAAATGCGCCAGTTTCGCGTCGTTGACGTTCAGCACGAACGTGGGCGGATTGGTGCGCACCTGCGAGCCGTAGTAGATTTTCAACTGCCGCCCGGCGTGGGTCGGGGCGGGATGCGCGTCCTGGGCATCGCGCAGGACGCGGTTCAGCATGGAGGTGGTGATGCGCGCCAGCCGCTCCTCCTGCACGCGCAGCGCCAGCGGCAGAACCTGGTCCACGCGCTGGCCGGTCTTGGCAGAGATGAACAACAGCGGCACGTAGTCCATGAAGTTGAGCGCCTGGCGGACGTGGCGGGTGTACTCGTCCATTGTGGAATTATCCTTCTCGATGGTGTCCCACTTGTTGACCAGCACCACGCACGATTTCAGCGCGTCCAGGATGTACCCGGCGATGTGCGTATCCTGGGCGGTGAGGCCCTCGGCGGCGTCCACGACCAGCAGCACCACGTCGGAGCGCTCGATGGCCTTGATGGCGCGCAGGACGCTGTATTTCTCCACGCCCTGCTCGATCTTGCCGCGCTTGCGGATGCCCGCCGTATCAATCAGCGTGACCGGCAGCCCCTCGAATTCGATGTGCGTGTCCACCGCGTCGCGCGTCGTGCCGGGGATGGGGCTGACGATGGCGCGCTCCTCGCCGGTCAGTTTGTTGAGCAGGCTGGACTTCCCGGCGTTGGGCTTGCCGGCGATGGCGATCTTGATGGATTCGTCCGGCTCGGACTCGGTCTCGGCCGGGAAGGCGGCCACAAGAGCGTCGAGCAGGTCGCCGGTCCCGGTGCCGTGCAGGGCCGAGATGGGGTACGGGTCGCCCAGCCCCAGTTCGTAGAATTGGGCCGCAGCGGCGCGGCGGGCGGCGTTCTCGCACTTGTTGACCACCACGTAGATGGGCGGCCAGCGGTGGCCGTCTTTTGTCTTCTGGTGGCGGCGCAGGATTTCGGCCACCTCCAGGTCTGGGGGCGTGACGCCCGCATCGCCGTCGGCCAGGAACAGCACCGCGTCGGCGTCGCGGACGGCCACCAGCGCCTGCTGGCGGATCTCGGTGATGAAGTCCGCCGAGCCGACCGAGAGCGGGGTTTTGCCGCCGTGGGTCGGGTCAATGCCGCCGGTGTCCACCACGTCGAAGAAGACGCCGTTCCACTCTGCTTCGGCAAACAGGCGGTCGCGGGTGGTGCCGGGAACGTCGTCCACGATAGCGAGGCGGTCGCCTGCCAGTCGGTTGAAGATGGTGCTTTTGCCCACGTTGGGGCGGCCTACAAGAGCAACAATTGGTTTTGTCATAATTTCATTTCCCCCCTCTCCCTTTTTGGGAGAGGGGACGGGGGTGAGGGCTACGGCGTCGGCGTGACGGCGGCGGTGATGACCACCTCCACCGTCCCCGGCAGGATGGATTCAATCACAATGCCCTGCACCGAGAGTTCGACCTGCGGCGTGATGTGATGGGTACCCGGCCCCAGCCCGGTCAAATCCAGCACAACGCGCAGGCCGGAAGGCGACAGCGAATTCAGCGTCGGCAGCGGCCCGGTCAGGATGACGTCCACGTACAGCGGGGAAATCCGCACCTGCAACCCGCTCCCCAGGTTGGTCGTCACGATGGCCTGGTTGGTCAGTTTCAGGCTGCCCCGGATGGGCGAGATGCCGATCTGCACCAGCACGGTCGAGTCGCCGACCACCGCAACGCCCGCCGGCAGGATCAACGCCTGGCGCGTCTCGATGTCAGCGTTCGCGCCGCCCATGTCAACGGCGGCGGTCTCCACGTAGCCGGGCAGGGCGTTGATGAGCGCCGGGTCGTTCGAGAAGACTGTCACCACCGCGGGCGTGGAGAAGACGCTGATCAGGGTGTAGCCGCTGGCGGGCCGCCCGTAGGTCACCACCTTCACGGCCAGATCGCGGTAACCGCCCAACTGTGTCACCGGCAGGGTCACCTGCACGCTCTCGGGGTGGATGCCGACGCCCGCCAGCGCCGCGCCGTCGGCATCGGTGGCGGTCAGCGGGATGGACGTGTTCACGTCCTGCCGCATCCCGGTCAGGTCGAGCGTGGCGGTCACGTGCGCGACTTTGGCGACGACCGACTGCGGCCCCGAGACGAGCGCCGTGAGCGGGTCCAGCGCGGCGTCGCCGGACCGGTAGCCGGTGGACGGGTCGCCGATCAGGATCAGTTCCACGGGCAGGGTGCGCGTGACCAGCGGCTCGAGGGTCAGGTCGAAGGCGGCGGGCGTGACGGAAATCACGCGCACGGGCCGGATCCCGACCTGCACTTGCACCTCGACCGTGTGCGTCCCGGCAGCCAGTCCCGTTAAATCAGCCACCACGCGAATGGCATCCTTCCGGCCGGTCAGTTCCTCCCAGACCGACTGCGGCGCGCGCAGGGTCAGTTCCACGCTGTCGGGCACGCCGCCCGTCACAACCAGGCCGGGGTCCTGGCCGATGAACTCGATTGGCACGGCGGCGGGGAACTGGCGCGTTTCGTCGGGGTTGGCGGCGGTGACCGCCGAAACCCAGACGGCCAGCGCCAGGGCGAAGGCCAGCAGGAACGTGCGCAGGTTGGTGCCAATCCAGCGGAGCATGGGTCAGTCCTCGTCGCGCGGGAAGAGATTGCGCAGGAATTTCCGGAATGGGTTTCCCCGGCTCTCGGCTTTGACCGGGCCGTAGAAAGCATTCAGAATGTTGGTCAGCCGCTCCGGGTCGAGGCGGCGGATCATGCGCCCGGCGTGGGCAATCGAGATGCCGCCGGTCTCCTCGGAGACGACCACCGCCACGGCGTCGCTGGCTTCCGAGATGCCGAGGGCGGCGCGGTGGCGCAGTCCCATCTGGCGTTCGGGCGAGCGCGCCAGGATGCCGCTGGAGGAGAGCGGGATCACGCAGGCGGCCGCGATCACCCGGTCGGCGGCGATGATGACCGCGCCGTCGTGGAGCGGGGTGTTGGGATAGAAGATCTGCAGGAGCAGTTCGGGGGTCACGCGGGCGTGGATGGCCACGCCGCTGCGGATGGCATCGTCCAGGTTGTCGAGCCGTTTCAAGACGATGAGGGCGCCGTGCTGGCGGGCCGAGAGGCGCGTTGCGGCGGTGACGACGGACTGGATGGTGCGGGCGGACTCCTGGTCCGCGCCGCGGCTGCGGGCCGAGAGAAAATTGCCGGCGCGCCCGATGCGTTCCAGGGCGCGGCGGATCTCGGGGGCAAAGATGACCGGGATGGCAAAGATCATGGCGGGCAGCGCCGCCTGCACAAGCCAGGAGAAGGCCGGCAGGCTGAACAGGCTGGTCAGCAGCGCGAGCAGCACGAGGATCAGGATGACGCCGCGCAGCAAGGCCAGGGCCTGCGTGTCGCGCACGAGGTAGAGCAGGCCGAAGAAGATCAGCGTGACCAGCAGGATGTCCACCACCCCCAGCCAGTCGAGGCGCTGAAAGATAAAGAGGAGGTCGCTCAGGAGTTCAGCCATGAGATAAAAAACAGGTAATCAGGGATTCGGTAACCAGGGGATCAGGAGGCGCGTCCCTGTTACCTTTTGCCTGATTACCTTGTGCCTGGTTGTCTTTGTTTAGATCGGACGCAGGACGCGGTCCTGGCGCAATTGTTTGAAGAGCAGGATGGCGTTGGCCGGCATGGACTCGAGCGCGGCATCCTGCCAGGCCTGTACGCCCAGCGCCTGCGGGGAGCGCCGCTCGTAGCCCAGCCCTTTCCAGAGGGTTTCCTGGCTTGCCAATTGCGGCGGCAGAAAGAGCAGGGAGGCTTCGCATTGCAGGTCGCGTGAGGCGTTCTCCACCTCGGTCATCAGGATCTTGATGGCGTCCGGCAGCGGAACGGAGGGGTCAACGAAGATGTCGGTGGTGCGGGCCACCAGGTTCTCCACCTGCCAGCCGATCAGCCCCATGGTCTGACCGCCGGACCTGAGCAGCAGGAAGGCCTTTTCGCCGAAGGCGGCCATGATGTCGTCCTCGGCCTGCGGGCGCGTCCCGCCGCTGAGACGGGTGACGAGGGCGGCGATCTGGGCCGAGTCGCGCGGCCGCCCGCGCTGGACGGAGAGTTCCCCGGCTTCGGACTTCTTCATCACGACCGGCACCGTGTCGGTGATGGGCGAGATGACCTTCCAGGCCGCCACCACCTGGTTCCAGGCAGCCTCGAACGAACCGGCGTTCTGGATGACCACGTTGGCGGCGCCGGTCTTGACCTCCTGCGCGCCCTGGGCGCGGATGCGCTGGAGGGCATCCGTCTCGGTCATGTTGCGCTTGCTTACCAGGCGGGCCTTCTGTGCCGATTCGGGCGCGTACGTGGCCCAGATGGTGTCGCAGGCGGCGGCCAGTTTCCCTTCGAGCAGTTTGATGGCCTCGATGACGATCACCCGCTGGCCGGCGCGCTTGACGATCAGGTCCACAGCCTGTTCGACCAGGGGATGGACGATGGTCTCGAGTTGTTTGAGCGCCTCGGGGTCGGTGAACACCAGCCGGCCCAGTTTGACGCGGTCCACCTCGCCGTTCGGGTCGAGGATCCACTTCCCGAACGCGTCCAGCGCGGACTGGTATCCCGGCGCGCCGCGGGCGATGGCGCGGTGCGCCAGCGCGTCCGCGTCGATGCCGTAGGCGCCGAGATGCTCCAGCATCCTCCGGATGACGCTCTTGCCGGTGGCAATATTGCCGGTCAGGCCGATGACGTATTTCCCGGGCCACTTGCTCACGATTACTCCTCGATGGAAATTAGCAGGTTGGTATGATTTTAGCCGCAGCCGTTCAGAATGTCAAAGGAATTGCCGGATAAAAAACCCGGCCTCGTGTCGAAGCCGGGTCGTTTGAGGGTTCTGACAGGTTACGGTGTCGGGGTCAGGGACGGGGTGGCGGTCGAGATGGCCGTCGGAACCGGCGTGACCAGGTTGACCGGCACGAGCAGCAGCCAGCCGGGGCTGATGACCGTGGCCTCCCCGTCTGCAAGGATGTCTTTATTGGCCGCGACGATGGCCGCAATCGTGCTGTTGCATTTCAGGGCGATGCTCCCCAGGCTGTCGCCGGGCAGGACGAAGTAGGTGATCTTGGTGCCAGACTTGATGTTGGTGGGCCAGGGCGTGGGCGTGGGGAAGGACATTCCCGGCGGCGGCAGCCAGATCGTCTGGCCGACGTAGATCGTTTGCGCGATCGGGTCAATGCCTGTGCCGGTCGTCGCATTGTACGGGTTGAGCAGCAGGATCAGCACCACGCCGGTGTCGCCCAGGCCGTGGTCCTTGGCGATGGTTTCCAGATAATCGTTCTGCTGGATGACGTACTGGTATGGCGCGGACGGTGTGGCCGTCAGCGTATTGGTGGCCGTGGGGGTGACGGTCGGCGTTTCGGTCGGCGTGGATGTGTTCGTCGGGCTGGGGGTGATGGTCGGCGTGGGGGTGTCGGTGGCGAACAGGCTGCCGATGCCGCTGCCTCCGCCGAAGCCGAGGATCAGGACGATAATCCCGACGAGTACCAGGATGATCGCCAGGAGGCCGATCACGAGCGGCGTTGGCGATTTCCTGCGTTTGCGGTACGAAGAGATGGTGTCTGATACAGTCATAGTGGTTCCCGTCCGTTTCTCCAACGCGCAGGTTGGCAACCGTATTCTACCTGAACTTCGGGGATTTTGGGAGTAGAAGAAACTGCGTATAGGTTAATCTCTAAACTGTGTCACTGCGAGCCTTCGGGAAGCAGTCCCCTGTGACACAGGCCTCGGCTATTTCAAAAGATTGCTTCGCCGCTGGAAGAACGCCAGATGTGGGGCGAAATTAATTTCGCCTTACGCCGCGCCGCCAGATATGGGGGAGAGTCACGGCGATTCCCAATGACACAAAAATGCTCACCGCTTCAAGTGGGATTTGAGGAACGCGCCGGTATAGGACCGGCGGTCTGCCGCGACCTCCTCCGGCGTCCCCTCGGCGACAAGTTCGCCGCCCGCGTCGCCGCCCTCGGGGCCGAGGTCAATGATCCAGTCGGCAATCTTGATGATCTCCAGGTTGTGCTCGATGATCAGCACGCTGTTGCCCGCGTCCACCAGGCGCTGGAGCACCTCGATAAGTTTGTGGACGTCCGCGGCGTGGAGGCCGACCGAGGGTTCGTCGAGCACGTACAGGGTGCGGCCCGTGGCGCGGCGGGAGAGTTCCTTCGCCAGTTTGACGCGCTGGGCTTCGCCGCCGGAGAGCGTTGTGCCGGGCTGTCCGATCTTGATGTAGCCGAGGCCGACTTCCTGGAGCAGTTTCAGGCGGCTCATCATGTGCGGGAAGGCCGAGAACCCGATCAGGGCGCGATCAACAGTCATGTCGAGCACGTCGGCGATGCTGTGGCCTTTGAATTTAACTTGCAGGGTCTCGCGGTTGAAGCGGCTGCCATGACACACGTCGCACGGAACGTAGATGTCGGGCAGGAACTGCATTTCGATGCGCAGTTCGCCCTGGCCCTGGCAGGCCTCGCAGCGCCCGCCGTGAACGTTGAACGAGAAGCGCCCCGGCTTGTAGCCGCGCACTTTCGACTCGGGCAGTTCGGCGAACAGTTTGCGGATCTCGTCGAACATGCCGGTGTAGGTGCCGGGGTTGGAGCGCGGCGTGCGGCCAATCGGGGACTGGTCAATGTTGACGATCTTGTCGAGATGCTCGATGCCTTCGATGCGCTCGTGCTCGCCGGGCTGGGTGCGCGCCCGGTTCAGGCTGGCGGCCAGGGCGTTGTAGAGTACGTCGCTCATCAGCGACGACTTGCCCGAGCCGGATACGCCGGTGATGCAGACCAGTTTCCCGAGCGGGATGTCCACCGTCAGGTTCTTCAGGTTGTTGGCTTTCGCGCCGATCACGGTGAGATGTTTGCCGTTGCCGGTGCGGCGATGCTTCGGGATGGGCACGTGCTTGCGCCCCGACAGGTATGCGCCGGTCAGCGATTTGGGATGGGCGAGGATCTGCTCCGGCGTGCCTTCGGCGATGATCCTGCCGCCGTGTTCGCCCGCGCCCGGCCCGAGGTCCACGACCCAGTCGGCGGTCAGGATGGTATCGTTGTCGTGTTCCACCACCAGGACGGTGTTGCCCAGGTCGCGCAGTCCCTTGAGCGTGTCGAGCAGGCGGTTGTTGTCGCGCGGATGCAGTCCGATGGACGGTTCGTCCAGCACGTACAGCACGCCCACCAGCCGGGAGCCGACCTGCGTGGCGAGGCGGATGCGCTGGGCCTCGCCGCCCGAGAGCGACCCGGCGGCCCGGTTCAGGGTCAGGTACTCGAGGCCCACGTTGACGAGGAATCCCAGCCGGGAGCGGATTTCCTTGAGGATGCGCTCGGAGATGGCCTGCTGGCGCGGGGTGAGAGGAGTGCGCCTGCCCGCCAGTTTCTCGGTCCACTCCAGGGCGCGGTTGATCGGCCAGGCCGTGGCTTCGATGATGTTCACATCATCCACAGTGACGGCGATGGCTTCGGGGCGCAGGCGTTTGCCGCGGCAGGTGGGGCAGGGACGGTCGGTCATGTACTCCGAGATTTTTTCGCGGATGTACTCGGAGTTGGTCTCGCGGTAACGGCGCATGAAGCCGGGGATGACGCCCTCGAAAGCGGCGTCGAAGGTGGCCTGGCGTCCTTCCCGGTTCTGGTAATGGACGCGCACGCGCTCGCCTTTGGTGCCGTAAAGCACCATCTCTTTGTGCTCCGGCGACAGTTCGCCGAAGGGTTTGTCCATCTCGATGTGGAAGTGGCGCGCCACGGCGTTCAGGATCTGCCAGTAGTAGCCGCCGTCATCTTTCGTGTTGGCCCATTCCATGGCAATCACCGCGCCGTCGTTAAGCGACCGGTCGGCGTCCACCACGCGCTCGGGGTCAATCTCCAGTTTGTTGCCGAGTCCCTGGCAGTCGGGGCAGGCGCCGTGCGGGGTGTTGAACGAGAAGGTGCGCGGCTCGATCTCGGGGATGCTGATGCCGTGCTCGGGGCAGGCGAGATGTTCCGAAAAATGGAGATCGGAGAGCAGAGAGTGGAGAGCAGTTGTACCGTTCTCGGTTCCCGATTCACCAGTCCCTGTTCTCGGTTCTCTACTCTCTACGATCTGTACTGTAAGGTATCCCTCTCCGAATTTCAGGGCTGTCTCGACGGAATCCGTTAACCGCGTGAGATTCGTCGTCCGTTCCTCTTCGGACCCTGAGCCTGCCACGACCAACCGGTCCACGACCGACTCGATGGTGTGGATCTTGTAGCGGTCGAGGCTGATCTCCTCGTCGAGCGAGTGGACTGTCCCATCCACCCGCGCCCGGGCGAAGCCGGCCTTGCGGATCTCCTCGAAGACGGCCTGGTACGTCCCCTTTCGGCCGCGCACGACCGGGGCGAGCACCAGGATGCGGGTCCCGGAAGGCAGCGTCTGGATGGCGTCCACGATCTCCTGGGCGGACTGCTTGACGACTTCCCGTCCGCAGACCGGGCAGTGCGGAATTCCCACGCGCGCAAACAGCAGGCGCAGGAAGTCGTAGATCTCGGTCACCGTGCCGACGGTGGAACGCGGGTTGTGGCTGGTGCCTTTCTGGTCAATGGAGACGGCGGGGGAGAGGCCTTCGATATAGTCCACGTCCGGTTTCTGCATCTGGCCGAGGAACTGGCGGGCGTAGGCCGAAAGCGACTCAACATAACGGCGCTGGCCCTCGGCGAAGATGGTATCGAAGGCAAGCGACGATTTCCCGGAACCCGAAAGGCCGGTGATGACCACCAGTTTTTCGCGCGGGAGTTCGACGGTGATGTTCTTGAGATTGTGTTCGCGTGCCCCCACCACGCGGATAACGTTGGATGACATGGTTCCCTCTTTCGCAGCAGGTCAATTTTAGCACATTTGTTTTGTTTATAAAAGGCAGGCGTGCAACTGATAATTATACCAGCCCGGTTCTGCGGTGATTTTTTGCCGCGAATCCAAGCCGTATACATGCGCGGATTGTGGAACTTCCCAAACCCGGCGGGGTTATTCTTATCAAATCCCGGAAAGCGAATCCTGGCCGGAACTGGGACCCCGCGGAGGAGTGCTGGAGCGTACTTCGTTTCCCCTTGCGAGGCGAAACCGGCAACCAACTTTAGCCAAGGAGGCTGACCATGTTAAGAATTGTGACCGACAGCACGGCCGACATCTCGACCGAATGGGAAAAAGAATACGACATTAATGTCATTCCCATCAACATCCAATTTGGAGAGAAGACTTACCTGCAAAACGTTGACCTGGACAACGAGGGCTTCTACAAACTGGTGGACGAGAGCGGGAAGATCCCCAAGACTTCCCAGCCGTCCCCGCACCAGTTCGTGGAGTTCTACAAAAAGATCGCCGCAAAAGGCGACACCATCCTGTCCGTCCACGTGACCAGCAAACTCTCCGGCACGTATGCCTCGGCTGTGATGGCGGCGGAGGAAGTGAAAGACACGTTCAAGGTTCTCCCGGTCGACTCAACCGTGGGCTCGCTGGGGCTGGGCCTGATGTGCCGGGAAGCCCGCAAGTTGGACCGCGCCGGCAAGAGCGTGGAGCAGATCATCGAATACCTGGAAGGCATACGCGCGCGCGTGCGTGTCTTCCTGACGCTGGATACGCTCGAATATGCCCGCATGAGCGGACGCGTTGGCACCTTTTCGGCCGCGCTCGCCTCCATGTTGAACATAAAGCCGATTGCCGTGCTCAAAGACGGCCTGGTCAATATGGTGGAAAAAGTGCGCACCCGCAAGGCTGCCCTGGAGCGTGTCGTCGAAATGGCTGTGGAAGAGTTTGGCAAGCAGCCGGTCTATCTTGGCGTCATCCATGCCCGCGACCTCGAAGCTGGCAATGCCCTGATGACAGAGGCGAAGAAACGCTTCAACATCAAGGATGTCGTGTTGGCCGATCTCTCCATTTCGCTGGCGGCCAACTTCGGCCCCGGCACGGTCGGGCTGGCGCTGTACCCGGCGGAGTAAAAAAAAACAAAAAGCAAAGAACAAAAAGCAAAAGACAGACGGCGTTGCGGCCGTCTGTCTTTTTTTGGTATGGCGAAATTGATTTCGCGCTACGCCGAAACGAAGAATCCGACGGCCAGCGCTCCCGGCCCGCCGTGGACGACGATGGCCGGGGGCAGTTCGTAGACCGGGAGGCCGAGACGCGTCATTGTCTCGCGCGGCAGTCCGCAGGTGGTATCGGCAACGATGGTGATCATATCTCCTCCTAGGATTAATTAGGCGTGCGTATATATCGGGAAAGATGAAAGGCTGCGAGGTGAACATCTGCATCCACTATTTGCATCGGTTCGTTAGGGATGAAACTTGCCAGCGCCTTTGGGTTGAGCACCCAAGTGGCACTTCCTTTCGCGGACCGAGAGTCAACAAACCAACCAGGAAATACTACAACCCCTCTGATGGGAAATATTTTTCCTGCGCTTTCTCTCAAAACCCCTCTAAGCCAATTTACATTTGCTTCGACTTGTTTTAGCGGGTCGCGGTCAGGAACATGCCCATTCACCAGAACTTTCTTCCCGTCATAGAAAACATTCGCTTCCCCTTTTACGGGCTTACTGAAAGTTTTTGTCTCAACTACGAAAATGCCGTGGGAAGAAACAATAATATGGTCAAGGTTGAAATTGTCCCCTTTTATATCATGAAAAACTGAGCAACCATCGCGACGAAGATTTTCTAACTCTTGACCAACAACTTTCTCTCCATCGCGAGCCATTTTGAGCAAAGCAATCCTTTTGCGCAGTTTGATCACCCTGTAAATAGAGTACCCTGCTATTCCAAGGGCGATTATTGTTCCAGCATAGGGGTTTAAAGGCTTTTTTGTGAAGTGCTCTTGCCATGCCATAAGGGCAATCACCATGAAGCCCAGAGAAGAAAAGAAATATGGAATCGCATCGTCATAAAGATGATGGATCTCTTCCTCAAGCGATTGTCCGGGATTACGAAGAGGTGGTTCACGAAGGGGCGACCTTGTTTTCTGCATTGTCTTCCTTTATAAATTTGTCTTGTAAACACGGTGCATCTTGTAGAAGTCTACCCCAAAATTCTCCATTTCGCGCTGCATTTTGTCATTTTCCAGGCCAATCTGCACCACCTCGGCGTGACGGTAACGCGGGTTGCCGGTGACGCTCTTGAACATTTCGCTGTACAGGATGGCGGTTCCGCCCAGGCCGCGGTATTCCTCGATCATGCCCGCGCCGTTGATGTTGATCCAGTCGGTCGTGCGCAGTTCGCGCAGGATGGTGAGCCAGCCAAACGGGAAGATGCGCCCCTGCGTTTTTTGCAGGGCGGCGGAAATATCCGGGTAGGCCAGCAGGAAGCCGACCGGATGCTCGTCCTTCATCACAATTTTGATGAGTTCCGGGTCGGCGAACCAGAGCATCTGGTCAGCCAGCGACTTGATCTCATCGTCGGTGATGGGCGTCCCGCCGCTGGTGCCTTCCAGCGCGCCGTTGTAGAGGGCTTTCAGGTGTTTCAGGGCGGCGCGCAGTTCGCGGCGCGAATGGAAGTGGGCGATGCGCAGCCCGCGCCGCTCGCGGACGCGCTCCGCCAGTTCGTGGATGCGCTCAGGGAACTGGATATTTGCTCCCAGATAGCCGGAGACGATATCGTTGGCTTTCTCGAACCCCTGCGCCTCGACCAGGGCGGGATAATACGGCAGGTTGTACGGCAGTCCCAGCGCGGGACGCCGCTCGAAGCCTTTGACCAGCAGTCCCAGCCCGTCCAGCGCGGTAAATCCTTTCGGACCGAGGATCCGGTTGAGGCCGCGCGTCCTTGCCCAGTCGAACGCGGCGGCGAAAAGTTCCGCGGCCGCGCCCGGGTCGTTTTCGCACTCGAACAGGTGGAAGAACGCGGTCTGCTCGTGGTTGTGCTCGTTGTAGAGGCAGGGGTCCAAAACGGCGAGCCGGCCCACGGTCCGCGCGTTGTGGCGGACGAGGAAGAAGGCGGCGCTGGAGTGCCGGTAGAACGGATACCGCTTCGGGTCCAGGCGGGCGCGGTCATCCATCCGCAAGGGAGGCACCCACTGCGGGATGTCCCGGTAGATGCGGAAGGGCAGGTCGAGGAATTCCCGCACCTGCGCCCGGTCGGAGAGGTTGATCTGGACGGCGATCATAAACAAAAGGCAGGCGCAACGCCTGCCCATTCAGGTTACCCGGATTTGCCCTGTGCGGCGGCGCGGGCGGCCATAAGGTCGCGCAGGGATTTGACGTCGCGGTCCACGAAGAACAGCGCGCCGATGTACAGGAAGAAGCACAGCACCCAGGCGGTGATGCACATGATCAGGAGGGTGTATTGCAGGCTGGCGAAGGGACCAACGATGGAGGCGAGGAAGACGGAGAGGGTGCCGGCAATCGCGGGAGCCAGGGCCGCGCCGCTGTTCTCGATGAAGTATTCCGCCGCCTGGGTCGTGGAGCGCACCTCGGGCGAGGTGATGTCGAAGATGGTGGCCAGGACATTCGGCGACGAGAAGGGCATGAAGATGGCGGTGAAGCACATCAGGATAAAGAACCGGGTTGGGTCGGTGACCGGGGTGTTCAGCGCGAAGAACAGGAAGATGGCGCCGAGAATGACGCCAGCGCTGGAGACGAGGATGCGGCCCTTGGGCGTGCGCTTGAAGAGCCAGTCGCCCAGAGCGCCGCCGACGAAGTAACCGGCCGCCAGGATGAGGATGACGGGCGCCATGGTCATCAAAACGCTCATGTTGTCATACATACGTTCCCGCATCAGGTACTTGAAGAAGAAGGCGGTGATAACGGTCCACGGGATGACGCCGGCGAACCCCTGCAGGAACACGAACCACATGGTGCGTTTCTTGAGGGCTTCCCAGACCTCCTTCCAATTGAAGCGGAATTGTTTGACCTCTTCCATGCTTTCGAATTCCGGTTCGGCCTTGCCGCGCGGGACCTCCTTGATGCCGAAGAAAATGACGATGGCCATGAGGATGCCGAGCGAACCGGTGATGAGGAAGATCGAGCGCCAGCCCTCCAGTCCGAAGATCTTGCCGTCGAGGGAGGGGGACACCATCAGGGCCAGGACCATTCCCACCAGGTAGCCGATGGGGGAGGTCAGGTTCAGGATGCCGTAGACCTTGCCGCGCATTTTTGGGCCGAAATAATCGCCCACCAGGCTGTACAGGCCGGGATAGGAGGAATCGTCAATGCCGGTGGAGGCGCGGGTGGCCAGGAAGGCCGGGTAGGTCTTGACGATGGAACTCAACCAGGTGGTTGCGCCCCAGATGAACGAGGCCAGCGCCAGCAGTTTGGCGCGGGCGTAGCGGTCATAGAGATAGCCCCAGATGGGGTAGAGGATGGTGGCGACGATCATTGCCCCGGAGTTGATGAATCCCCAGGTCTGGTCGTTCAGCCCGAACGTGCTGCTGATCGGGACTACCAGGGAACCGATCATTAGTTTGTCGGTCTGGTGCAGGAGCATGAACAGGGCAAAGACGACGATCACGAATACCGGATAGGCGGACTTGCGCTTCTTCATGGGGTACCTCTTTCCGTATGGGATGGGCGTGCGGATATTGGAAGTTTACAATAGTTGGAGGCCAAAGTCAAACCTGTTGTCAGATAAAATCCTGCTTTCCCGCCTGACAAGTAAAAAACAGCCTCCCCAAACCGGGGAGGCTGCCGCGTGCATCAATTGGTCCTACCTGCCGATCAGATAGAAGATCGCAGCCAGGATGGCGAGAACGGCGGCGGCCGGCATCAGCAAACTACCCAAGACAAAGTAGCCGATACCATAAGCCAGCAGGAACAGGATCAAGAAGATGGTGGAAAGTTGCTTCGGGAATTTCATGTTTTTCTCCTTTTGCGGAATAGATGGGGCCGGACAAACGCCGGTTCTACCATAAACAACCCGCACACGTATAAAAGGTTGCTCCTGCACTATGGTAAAATTTATTGACCTTTTCGGTTGCTGTCTGCCCCCGCTCATCCAACGGGAGGCTTTTTTGACCCCATGACTACCGCCTCTCAAGTCGCTGAATTCACCCTCGAACGCAAAACCACCGCCACCCGGCGCGGACCGGTGCGCTGGGTGCTTTCCCATTCGGCGCGCTACTGGTGGCTGGCGCTGATCATGTTCATCGGCGCGGTGGGGAACGCCGCGCTGGCGGCTTACGTCCCGGTGCTGACCGGCGACGCGTTCAATGCCATGCTCAAGGTCCCGCCCGAGACGACGGTGCTGCTCCCGCTGGCGCTCATCATGGGCGGATCGCAAATTGTCCGCGCCATCCTGCAACTGGGCCGGAACTTCGGCGCGGAACTGATGGCGCAAAAGATCGAACGGGACGTGCGCGACGGTCTGTACGTCTCGCTGCTCGGCAAGAGCATGACCTTCCACAGCCTCCAGCCGGTGGGCGACACGATGGCGCGCGCCACCAACGATGTGCGTGAAGTGAACTATCTGTTCAGCCCCGGCGTCAACCTGGTGGTGGGATCGCTCGTCTTCCTCGTGATGCCGTTCTTTTTCGCGCCGCAGTACCACCCGTCGCTGCTGCTGACGCCCGCCGTGTTCACCGTCGCCTACTTCATCGCCCTGCGGGTCTACCTGCGCAGCCTCGAGCCGGTCACCGAGCAGGTGCGCGAAACCTTCGGGAAGATGAACACGCACCTTTCCGAGGCGCTGGACGGGATCGAGACGATGAAAGGCGCGGCGCAGGAGGACGCCGAAGTGGGACGGTTCAACGTCAACGCCCGCAGCCTGCGCGCCGCCACCGTCCGGCAGGGAGACATCGAGGCGCGCTACCTGCCGCTGCTGCTGTTTGCCACCTGCCTCGCCGCCGGCCTGCTCCACGCCATGTTCCTGTACCGGCAAAATATCCTGAACGTCGGCGACGTGGTGGCCTATTTTGGCCTGCTGTTGATGCTGGAGTTCCCCACCTGGACCTCCATCTGGGCGTACTCGATGATCTCCTCCGGTCTGGCCGGGGCGAAGCGCATCCTGTAAACGATCTTCGATGCTCAAGTCATCCAGAGAGATGTCTTGCAACTTGACCCAACGATTGCGCCACAGCCTGACTGTGTCTAAGGTGACGTTGTATGCTTGAGCAATCTCTTTGTTCTTTTGTTCATG
Organism: Anaerolineaceae bacterium; assembly: GCA_009772985.1. Classification (GTDB taxonomy): domain Bacteria; phylum Chloroflexota; class Anaerolineae; order Anaerolineales; family Villigracilaceae; genus UBA877. Next base: position 6,322 of record WOUS01000010.1, on the reverse strand, counting down.
TGCCGCAGCCAAAACGATTCTCGCTCGCAATGCAATTTGCTGACCAACTTGATGCCGCTTGATCAATTTCTCTAAACCGTTTCGTTCGGCATCCGATAGGTTTACGACTTGTGCTTTCGGTATTGGCATTCTTGGCATCTCCTTCAAGAGTTTGCCTTATCCTATACCACCAAAGCCTTATTTATGCCAAGATGTACTAGCCACTTATTTGGAGTACTACTCGAAAACCCAGCCTCAGCGACCTACTCATCGGGATATCTGTCTCACGAAATGTAGTTCGAGCAAGCAAATAATTTCGATCATAGGCACCTCCCCTAATTACGTGGCCGGCCCCATTTTCTGGACCCTTAGGGTCTTTAACCTTTTTATCTTTTCTGGTTTCGTATTCTGTCGGACTCATCCAATCGGAACACCACTCAAAAATATTCCCGCTCATATCAGCCACACCATAAGGACTGTCCCCGGCAGGAGAGAAGTGCCCTACTGGCGTAGTATCACCTTTCCCCGATTCTTTTGTATTACATTTCTGGGAATCAAATTCATTACCCCAAGGGTATATGCGACCATCTTTACCTCGAGCGGCTTTCTCCCACTCGGCCTCTGTAGGCAATTGATATTGCTTCCCACTTTTCTTACTTAGCCATTTGCAATATGCAATTGCATCAGCCCATGTCACATTAACAACGGGATGCTCCCCTTTTTCTTCAGGATATCTACCTTCTTCCCAATGTCTAGGCGGCCTCGAACTTGTTTCATCCACAAAGAGCTGATATTGGTCGTTGGTTACAGGATGTTTCCCAATATAATATTCCGATAACTCAACATCATGTTGAGGTTGCTCACTTTCAGCCCATCCTTCGCCCAAGCCTTGATCGATTAAACTCGATGATTGTCCATATGGCATACCCATCAAAAAAGGACCAACTGGTATTTGAACTACTTCGGGTTCAAAGAATAAATGTGGCACAGAACTTGAATTAATTGTTGGAATACTGAGCGGACGCGTAAGAGTAAAATACTCCCTTATTTCAGACGGGTTCAAAGAAGTAAAATTAGCATTTGGAAAATCATGTGGGTGCATGGAAAAAAGATTGCGCAAGGTAGAATTTGAAACAAAAAGTTCTAACTCTGGATCCACTTGGTTTATTATTGTATTTTCTTTCTCTTCGCGAAAATGTTTTTCTAAATCGCGCAATAAAAGTGGCGTCTTTCTGAGTATTTCGTATAGTTCGGGAAACAAAGATTGAATGGCTACGATTTTTGCGAGTCGTATTGGCTTGATTGCTCCATGTAGCTTTTCCTCACGCTCTTTTGTTGACACCAATCCCCATAGCATAAAAAAAATATTCACGGTACGCTTTACCTGCCGGGGATTGTCTCCAAGTGTATCAGCAAACACCCTCGGACATTCTTCATGCGGCCACTCAGATACAAGCCCTCTCACAAAGTCGCTCATATCTGTACGATCAATTGGAGGAATTTGAAAAGGTAGTTGAATGATTTTTTCGAGATAACGCGCTCCATCAATCGGCCCTCTCAGATTGTTTTTGCCAGAATCATCTTTATTTCTAAATTCTTTGTATTTGATCTCTATTCCACGTGCAATAACCTGTTGATCGAGACCAAGCACAAATATACAGCCAGGAACATCGACAAATAGTTTGATAGCCTCAAGTACCTCAATTGCCTTTTCCGGCAAGCAACGATCCAAATCGTCTACAAATACCACTAAACGCTTACCCGGTATAGTAACATGCTGTTCAACAAGTATTTTAAACTTATCCTGAAATTGTTCTAGAAAACGCACCTGTTCGATATGGACTTTTGATTGTTCCTGCCTGATAGCATCCAAAGCGCCTTCACTGACGTTTGCCGTACCCAGATTCTGCAATTCGTCCACAATCTTGCTCAATGCTGCCATGCCAGGAATAAAAGAAAGACCTAGTTGTACCGTACCCTGCGCAACTTTAGACCCAAGTTTCAGAAGATCAATTGTTACACCGCCAGCCTTCTCAATTTCGATGGAACGATAAAGCATACTTTCAAGATAACTCAAATCTTCAGCTTGCGAGTCCTTGCTTTCTGACTCTCGGAGTGACGACAGAGCTGAAAGCAGGAAAGCACGCCAGAGTGTATCTTCTTTATCATATTTCCAGGCATCAAACCAACTTATGCTGAACTTCTGCTTTCGTTTCAAATCATTCTTGATCATTTTCATCAAGGAGGTCTTGCCAGACCCCCAGGTGCCAAATATTCCTATAGTCAACGGTGTACTAGCCGTGCTAATAATATCCGCCAATGTATTAACATACGGCTTAAATTCAAGAGCATCGTTTTCTGACGGTAAATCATTCAAGATAGGAATTTGAATATCAGACATACGCATCCTACACAATTACACGAAGATATAAGCAGGCTTTCAATTAGCATCTTCCAATACCCCATTGCCAATTTCGTCGGCAAGATCCACAAAACTGAGGAAGCGTCTGCTCTGCCTATCCCAAGCAGTGTAATAGATCTTGCAACCGTCAAAGACTACTTTGCCAGAATCCATCTGGTCTCCGTCAATACGAATGAAATGACAAAGGGATAATCGTGTATTCTTACCAAAAACAACATTCCCGATCAACTTAATCCCGGAGAACCTGATCTGAGTGAAGTTACAATCAAAAAAGTTTACGGATCCCATTTCTGATATAACAGGTACCGCTTCGGATTCGCTCTCCTGTTTGGGAGTTAAAAATGTCATCGCATTGGCGCGACAACCAGAAAAAACAAAGGGGGCTCCATCCGCACTCGCTTCAAATCGGCAGTTAATAAACAAACATCCATCCATTATACAATTCAAAAATTTTCCGCCGCGGAATGTTATACCCTCAAAAACCGTCCCCTTCAGGTCACAACCATCAAACTCGTGGTTTTCTAAGATGTAGTGGCTCACACGAAGTGAAAAAGGCGGGGCTACAGGCTGCTTTTCGCTTACTTGTGAACCATCACCTTCTAGGACTGGCTCTTTACGGGCGCTGATAAAACAACCCCGCCAGATAACCTTGACTGCCTTCTGCAACCCCATCTTTTTCTTATCCTTTTTACTTGGTATCTTAATATCAACGCCCTTTGAAGCGGTAAATGCATAAACGCAGTCATCCCATGTATCCCTTTTCTTCTCGCTCCAGGCAGAAAATGGCTTTCCCATTCCGTCGTGAATCAACTCCCAGCGGACACGTACGTTTTTGTAGATTGGTTTTAGGATGTTTGCAGCGTGTAAACGATATAGTGTTTCGTAGAATGCTCTGGCTAGATTGTCAGCCGTGTCTGCGGGGGTCCATTGTTTTTCGATAGAAATCCCGGATAAATTATTCACGGCAAACTTTACGTTTTCTGGTTCTTCCAACTCCAATAGACTTCGATCCAGACAGACAGGATTGTTGCTGATGACTTTCAAATCACTGACTTCGATATCGCCAAATACAGGCGTCAAGCGCATTAAATCTTCCCGCAATGTGCGCGACATTAATTCAGTTTCTTCTGCAGTTACTTTATAGCCTCCAGAGGATAAATATTGGGCCATCCGCGATGCAATTCTATGCACAATTCCCGGATAATCGGAAAGTATCTGACTCATCGCGGGCGTAAGATGCTCGGATGATTTTGTAAAAGGCTGGTTCAATCCTCGTTCAATCCAATTTGCTAGAGCGTCTGCAACCAACTCTTTGGGATTCTTGTTTTTCCGATAATCCTGATAGGAAGCATTGTCAATCACAACCTTCTCGATATCAGGTTGTCTCAGCTTGCTCAGCTCAAATAACTCAGGCAAGATGGCCTGCAAAGTTAGTAAATCAACCGCATCCGCCTTCTCTTGCGCTTTGTAATCCGAATTGGATGCCTCCACTAACATCGTAACGATATTATCAATAATTGTTTTATCAATTTCAACTTTGGCGCGCTCAGCAGATTTCTGGACTGCCTCCTTGGCGGCAGAAACCACCATGAGCTTTAAAAAATATGTGCGACTGTATAAACCGCCCACATAAACTTCCAATTCGTGAAGATTTCTGTGGTATTCACTGCGTAGCGATAGCATGATCCGGGCGCGAGGTTCAAAGCGATATATATCTTTTATTAAACTAATTGCTCCTTTTGCCGTTTCTTCACCAACTCGCAAGACCTCTTCAAATTGGTCAAAAATCAAAATTAGACCGTCAGCTTGATCACACAACTTAATGATATTGCCCACAAACGGGTCACTATCGCTTAATTGGACTTTTGACAACAGATTAAAGTCGTTGTTTGCCTGGGTGGGCAAATTCTCTTTAGATAAATTACTAATGGCTTCCCTTAACTCATAATTGAACAACTGTTCAACATTCTCTCTTTTTCCTCCACCCCAATCTCTCAATAACAACACCGGTTTGATTAGGCCTCGGCTATCATCTTGCCGCTCTTTGATCAACCCATAGGCCAACCCGGCGCGCAGAAGCGACGTTTTCCCTGCGCCGCTGTCAGCGCTAAGAATCGTCAGTTGCTCGCGCAATATCATGCGGCGAAGTTCTTCTATCTCGCTATCACGCCCGAAGAATAACTCCCCTTCCCACATCTCATAGGGTCGTGGGCCAGGCCAGGGGCTTTGTCGCACAGTTTTAATAATAGTCTTAGTCATAGTAACCTAACCTGCCTCTCCAAGGATTTCTTTGATTTCTTTAATCTCTTTCAGAACATCTACCACCGTTGAAAGTTGGGTTTGTAGTCTTTGAACATTCCAAGCCTCCACGACATGGGAGCGAAAAAAATCAAAATCAGGGTCCAAGACTTTTACAACCGGTGGCTTAGCTGATTTAACAGTATAGCTTATGAGTTGAAATATGCGTAACCTAATGAAAAGATCATCAATTGGATAACCGAGAAACCACCATTGACTTCCTAATTTGATCGCATCAATTAGCACATTTGGGAAAATCTTTGTGGCTTCAGTCTCAACTACCGTTTGGAGATAATCATATTCAGACAAGATAATGTAAGGTTTAACATCATCATATTTATTCAACAACTCATCCTGCCCATCATCTTCCAAGGACTCAGCCGGAGATCCATGCAACTTGACAATCACAGGACCCATGATTGATTTGCTCAACTCTTCCTCTGATGGCAACTCTTTCAAGGGCCTCATTATATAAGCACTTACACCCCATTGCCACGTTCTGAGTACCCAAATTATTGTTGGCCTTTTTTGCGAATCAGGTATATCAGCCTTTTTTGGTGAAGCGTTCTCTTTACCCACTTTCTTATATTTCACTCGGATGGGGAAGATCACATGATAAGGCTTTTTTAAGTGCTGAAAAGCAAGTTCAAGATTACGGTCAAAGTTTGTAGTGAAGAGAAGTGGCATAATATCACGCTTGGAGGGATTTTTTTTATAAGTATCGAATTTATGCCATGCCGCTGCCGCAAGTACCAAGTGAAGCTCACAGGGTTGCCTCTTCAGTTCACAGAAGTGAATCCATTGCTGAATATCTTCTTGAGGAGACGGCTTCGCCCAGGTAGAGGTAATAACTTGCAAAAGTTCTCTGCGTGTTAATCCGTGAAGTCTCAAAGAAAAACGAAAGGCCATCTCATCCATATTGAGATAATCTGGAACATCAAAGCGAAGGCTATACCATAGCAAATCCTCCAGCCAAGCCAATTCATTCAATCTTAAGTATCTTTTGTCTAGTTCAGTTGTGTCATCCTCCGGAATTTTGTCAAAATGATCGCCAAGTATTTGTCTGAGTTCCCATCCCAAGTGGCTGCCAAGGTGATTGGCAAGCAGTAATAGCTTACGATAGACTATATCTGCTTCGAGAGGCTGCTCATTTTTTATGCGTGTTTTCTTAGACGCCTCGCTATAATTTGAGAGCGCGTTTAGCGTGCCAACCAGATCTTTCAGAATAGCCTTGATATCTTCTTCTTTTTCAATATTGACTTTGTAGTCCCAGAGATTCTCAACGCAAGACCTGGCACTCGTCATCCTTTCACCAAAAAGCTTAACCATACGCGAACCGATCATAACTAAATACAATCTAAAATGCGAAAGCTGTTTCTCAACATTGTCGCCTGGAAAAGAAGCTTCGATATCATTTGTTGTTTTGGCAAACGATCGGAACTCGGTTTCAAAACGGTGTGCTTTAGCAAGGCTTTCAAGATAATTCAAACAACCCTTATTTTCTTGCTCATCAACTCTATTATTAATCTAGCCACCTGACAGTTTCGTAAAAAGGTGTTGATCGGCGAGCAAAACCGAGTAAATTAGGTTTCCACCACGAAACCGAATCCTTGGAGCTGCCGA
>WOUS01000009.1 GCA_009772985.1 Anaerolineaceae bacterium | reverse complement strand
TAATGTTTTCGGGCGTGGCTGTGTGTGTTTTTGTTTAGGCATAAACCCAAACTTACACGGTCACGCCTCTTTTGTCTAGCCTTTCATGCACCAACGCCCATCACAACTATTGGGCATAAATTGCGATATGAAGTTATTGCGGATGGAACAAAGACACAAAGACTTCTTGCGCTATCATCGTGAAAACATATTTCGTTGCTAGTAAAATCCACTCCTGATTACCTCAATTTGTTACAGCCGAGTCTCCCCTTGACTCGGCTCTTCTTTTGCCGTACAATAATTTAGGTTAACCTAAATTATTCTTGCGCCTATGACCGAACCCCTGACCCAGAACATCCAGGATTACCTGAAGGCCATCTACGGCCTGACGAGCGACGGCGGGAAAGCCTCCACCACCGCCCTGGCGGCGCGGCTGGGCATCGCCGCTCCCTCCGTCACCGGCATGTTGCAAAAACTGGCCGCGCTCCGGCCGCCGCTGGTGGTCTACCAGAAGCACCGGGGCGCACACCTTACGCCCGAGGGCGAACGCGCCGCCCTGGAAGTCCTGCGCCACCACCGCCTGCTCGAAGCCTGGCTGGTGGAAAGCCTGGGGTATTCCTGGGACGCCGTCCACGAGGAAGCCTGCAAACTGGAACACGTCATCTCCGAGGAGTTCGAGAGGCGCATCGCCGCGGCGCTCGGGCACCCGGTGCGCGACCCGCACGGCGCGCCAATCCCGTCTGCTGAGTTGGTCATGCCGCCCACCAACGATGTCCCGCTGGGCAGTCTGCACGGCGGGGAACGCGCCGTCGTCCGCCGGGTGGACTGCGAGGATGCGCCCCTGCTCCAGCGCCTGAAAAGTCTGGGGCTGGCGCCGGGAGCAGAACTGAACGTGCTCGAAGTCTCGCCCTTCGATTCCGGCCTGACGGTGCAGGTTACGGGTCAGAAACCGGTCGTTATAGATCCGGCCACCAGCAGTCATATTTTTGTCGAAACAGTCGAAACAATGGAGGCATAAGGAAACGACTATGGAACAAAACACCGCGATACTGACAGAGGGACTGGTCAAGAACTACGGCCCGGTCAAGGCCCTGCGCGGCGTGAACCTGGAGGTCCGCCGCGGCGAAATCTTCGGCTTCCTCGGCCCGAACGGAGCCGGGAAGACCACCACCATCCGCTGCCTGCTGGATATGATCCGCCCGAACGGTGGGACCATCCGCGTCCTCGGCCTGGACCCGCAGCGGCAATCGGTGCAGGTGCGCGCCCGCGCCGGCTACCTGCCCGGCGAACTGGCCTTCGAGGGCAACATGACGGTCGAGGCCGGGCTGCGCTACCTGGCCAGTCTGCGCGGCGGCAAGGTGGATTGGGGATTCGCCCACACCCTGGCAAAACGGCTCGAATTGGACCTCAAGCCTCAATTCAAAAACCTATCGAAGGGCAACAAGCAAAAATTCGGCCTCGTTCAGGCGCTGATGCACCAGCCCGAATTGCTCCTGCTGGATGAGCCGACTGCCGGTCTCGACCCGCTGATGCAGCGGGAGGTATTGAAACTCCTGCATGAAATGAATCGCGCAGGAGCCACCATCTTTTTCTCCTCGCACATCATCAGCGAGGTGGAACAGGTGGCCGCACGGGTCGGCATCATCCGCCAGGGGCTGGTTGTCGAAATCGCCGAGACGCAAGCGCTGGTTAAGCGGGCGCTGCGCCGGGCCAGAGTCCGGTTTGGGAAACCGGCGCAGGCTGAAAGTCTGGAAAACGTCGCCGGGGTCAAAGTGCTGAACACCGACGGGGACACCGTTCATATCCAGATCGAAGGCGAGATGGACGCGCTCCTCAAGGCGCTGGCCAAATACACGGTTTGTGAGTTCGAGACGGAACGACCCTCGCTGGAAGAAATCTTCCTGGCCTACTACGCCGACAAGGAGGCGCAATGACCGCCGTCATCCTGCACATGCTGCGCCGTTCGACAGGCGCAATCCTTGGCTGGGGACTGTCCCTGGCCCTGCTGGGTTTTTATTTGATGCAGTTCTACGACACGCTGGCCGACCAGCGAGCCATGATCGAACAACTGATCTCGCAATACCCTCCCGAACTGATGGCCTTCTTTGGCGGCGGGGAAAACGCATTCTCGCCGCAAGGGTATCTCTCGATGGAGTTTTTTTCCATCATACCGGTTGTCATTGGCATCTATGCCATCCTCTCCGGATGCAGCCTCCTCCTCGGCGATGAAGAGGCGGGCATCCTGGACCTGCTGCTTGCCCACCCGATCAGCCGCAGCCGCTTCTTCCTTGGGCGGGTGGCTGCGATTGCAACCGCGCTGGCTGTCATTCTGGGAATCGTCTGGATCGCCTTTATCGGCGGGGTGGCCGTCTCGGAAGAACTGAATTTATCGGCCCTCGAACTGCTCCGCCCATTCATCGCCCTCTTCGCGCTACTGTTTTTATTCCAGTCCCTGAGCCTGTTCTTGAGCATGATCCTGCCCTCGCGCAGCATGGCCGCGCTGGTCTCCGGCCTCCTGCTGGTGGGCAGTTATTTTATCAATGCGCTGGCCGGGTTCGATGAGACAGTCAAAAAAGTAAGCGCTTACCTGCCGATGAAATATTACCAGAGCGGGTATGCCGTTGACGGCCTGAACAGCGACTGGCTGCTCAGGCTGTTCGGCGCTGGACTGTTCTTCGTTGCCCTGACCTGGGCGCTTTTCCTGCGCCGCGACATCCGGGTCAGCGGGGAAGGCTCGTGGCGCCTGCCGGCCTGGCCGAGACTGCGGGTGCAGGGGCGAAAAAGCACATGAGCCAGGTTTGGAATGTTTTGCTGCTCAGCGTAATTGCAGGGCTGGGCACCGGCCTGGGCGGACTGATCGCCATCGTACGGAAACCCGGCCGCCGGTCGTTTGGGCTGCTGATGGGCATCGCCGCCGGGGTGATGATCAGCCTGGCGTTCATGGAACTGGTCAGCGAGGCCTGGAAAATGGCCGGGTACCTGACCGCCACGCTCGGGTTCGCCGCCGGGGCGCTTTTCATGCTGGCAATCGACATGCTCATCCCGCACATGCGTTTCGGCGAGAAGGAAGGAATCGGGCAGCAGCCCGAAGCATCTTCCCCGGAGGATTGCGATTGCAACGCCGAAACGCCCGGGCGGCATGGACATCGCGGGCGCCGCCAGCGCCGCGGCTGGTTCGGCAAAACGTCCGCGCCGCTGGACAGGATGCTGCTCAAGACGGGGGTGCTGATCGCCATCGGTATTACCATCCACAATATGCCGGAGGGGATCGCGGTCGGCGCCAGTTACGCACACCAACCCCAGTTCGGTTATTTCATCGCCATGGCCATAGCCCTGCACAACATCCCGGAGGGGATCGCCACCGCCCTGCCACTGTGCAAGGCCGGGGCGCGCAAGCGGGACGCGTTCCGCATCGCCCTGCTTTCAGGACTGACCGAACCGGTGGGCGCGATGCTGGCAATCTTCTTCCTTTCGGCGTTCAGGGACCTCGTGCCGGCCGCGCTGGCCTTCGCCGGCGGCGTAATGATCTTTATCACCCTCGATGAGCTTGTCCCGGCGGCGCGCGAACACGGCCACCAGCACTGGACGGCGATCGGTATCATTCTCGGCGCAATTTTTGTGTTTGTGTTGTCGGGTATTTTTGGAGTTTAACGGTGGGGCAAATTGACAATTTGCCCTACCAGCCACCTGGAGGTCAACATGTCATTCGAATGGTTTACCAATCTCAATCCCATCATCCAGGCCCTGCTGGCAACGCTCTTCACCTGGGGCGTGACCGCGCTGGGCGCGGGGATGGTCTTTTTCTTCAAAACAATCAACCGCAAGGCGCTCGACAGTATGCTCGGCTTCGCCGCCGGCGTGATGATCGCGGCCAGTTTCTGGTCGCTGCTGGCCCCGGCAATTGAACTGGCCGGGGAATCCAGCGATCTCCCCGCCTGGCTGCCGGCCGTGATCGGTTTCCTGATGGGCGGCGCGTTCCTGTGGAGCGTGGACAAAGTCCTGCCGCACCTGCACCTCGGCCTGCCGACCAGCGAAGCGGAGGGCATCAAGACCTCCTGGCAGAGGAGCATCCTGCTGGTGCTGGCCATCACCCTGCACAACATCCCGGAGGGGCTGGCGGTGGGCGTGGCATTCGGGGCGGTCGCGGCAGGCATCCCGTCCGCGGCGCTGGCGGGCGCGGTGGCGCTGGCAATCGGCATCGGCCTGCAGAACTTCCCCGAAGGCGCGGCGGTCGCCGTCCCCCTGCGGCGGGAAGGCATGAGCCGCCTGAAAAGTTTCTGGTACGGGCAGGCCTCCGGGCTGGTCGAGCCGGTGGCAGGCGTGCTGGGGGCGGTGGCGGTGCTGGCGATGCGCCCCATCCTGCCCTACGCGCTGTCCTTCGCTGCCGGCGCGATGATCTACGTGGTGGTCGAGGAACTCATCCCCGAGTCACAATCCGGGAAGGATACGCACTTCTCCACGTTCGGGGCCATGCTCGGCTTTGCCATTATGATGCTGCTGGACGTGGCGCTGGGGTAAGCAATGGATAAAAAAAATCGGGAGGCATTGAGCCTCCCGATTTTTTGTTTCTATTACGGATTGGTCTGCTGGACACAACCGCCGCCCATGCCCCCCGTTCCGGGGGTCATGCCAGAGCCGCGCCGCCCAGACCCGGAGCCTGTCCCGCCCATCGAGTGGGTCCCCAGGCCGGAGCCATGCAGGCCGCGCTGCTGCATCCGCTGGAGCATTAAGTCAGCCGTTTCCTGGCTGACAACGCCGTCGGCCACCGCCTGCTTAAGCGCCGTGGTGCGGACTTCGAGCAGCAGGGCCGGGATGTCTTCCGCGGCAATGCCTTCGTCGAGGGCGATCTGGTACATGGTCTCGCCGTTGGTAATGCGGGCATTCACATCGTCCACGCTCAGGCCAAGTTTTTCAGCCAGCGCGGCGGCGAAGTAGGGATGCAGGATGCCGGTCGCCTGCGCCGGGGGCTGCGTTCCCTGGGCATAGGCGCTGGCGGTTACGAACAGTCCCGCCAGGACGGCCAGGACAAGGGCGATCAAAATGGTTTTCTTCATACCTTTACACTCCTTTTGTGTTTGGATTTACCCATAGGATACTGCAAGGGTGTAAAGGTATCGTGAAGAAATCAGAAAGGTTTCCTAAAATTCAAAACCTATCCGCCTGCGCCATCTTCGTCCGACTGCGTCTCCTTGCGCAGCCGCTTGGCCTGTTCCTTCAAATTGCGGAAGTAGGCCGTCTCGGTGATATCCGCCACCTGCTTCGCCCGCTTGGCGTCGTCAATCTCGATCTTCAGGCGTTCGATCTGCGCTTTCAGTTCGCGCTCACGTTCCAACACCTGCTCCGCGTTATCAATGGCGATGGCCGCCTGCGGAGCAATGATCTCCAGGATCTGGCGGCTGTGTTCATCGAACACCGATTTCTTCGTGCTGACAAGTTCCAGCGTCCCGACCATCTTGTTTCCCTTGACCACCAGCGGCACGCCGAGATACCCGTTCAGGAACACCCCGTCCGCGATCTGGCGGATGGTCGGCTTCTGCCCGTCGTGCGCGTCCACGTCGGGGATGAGCAGGCTGCGGCGCTGCTCCCCCACCCAGCCGGTGTAGCCCTCCCCCAGTTTGTACGTGCGCCCGCGCGTATCCATGATGACGCCGCGCGCCGAACTCGACCAGGCGCGCACGTGCAGCAGGTTGTCTTTTTTATCGTAGAGACAGATCTCCGCGCCGTCGTACGGAATGATGGCGCGCACTTCCTCGAGGATGGCCTGCAGGGTCTGGGCCAGTTCCAGGCTGTCGGTGATCTCCTGGCTGATGTGGTAGATCGTCTCCACCTCGCTGTTCCGCTGGCGGACGCTGGCGACCATGCCGTTGAAACGCGCCGCCAGTTCGCCGATCTCGTCGTTGGAGGTGACCTCCACGCGCTCGTCCAGTTTGCCCTCCTGGACCGCGCGCAGGCGCGGGGCGATGGCCTCCAGCGGGCGGGCCACCGCCGCGCCCGACAGTTGGGCCAGCAGGAACGCCAGCAGGACGCCCCCGCTACCCAGCAGGACCTCCACTGTGCGGGAGCGCGCCAGCAGCACCGACAGGATGAGCGGGACAATGCCCAGGATGAACAGGAGCAGCAGCCGGGTGCGGAGGCGCAGGCGGAAGGCCGGGACGCCGGCCAGTTCGTCGGTCCCGAAAAACTGCGGCACCTCCTTCCGCCAGGCCCATTCCACCAGGAAATATTCCAGCACGGCGGATGAGAATCCCGCCAGGATGCCCACACCCGCCAGGATTTCGATGAACGTGCGCACGCTCCCCTCGACGAGCAGGGCGAAGACAAAGGCGATGACCAGCCAGAGGAACCAGACGTAACCGGCATAATACGCCGGAAGGTTGAGCGCGTCGCGTCGGACCCGCGGCATGCCAGCCGCGGCCGGCGACCCGCTCCCTGCCTGCCGCGCCCACGTCCAGAGCGGACGGAGGCGCAGGCCGAGTATAATCCGCGCGCCAACGAGGAGCGCCAGCGCGGCCAGCCCGGCCGCGAGCCAGAATGGGACGTTGACCAGCGGGATCGGCATGTCCCAGTGGAATCGGTATCCCTGGCAGAAGACCAGGGTGATGACCGCCCCGAACAGGCATGCCCCCCACGATGCCAGCGCCAGGCGGATCTGCATTCCAGCAGCACGGTTCGTTTGGCTCATATCGCCTCCGCTTTGATTATATACCGATAGTTTTGTTAGGCACAGCCCTTTTTCCCGAATCCCTCCTACTATGTTATAAAATGGACACACACATGAAAAACAAAATTACCTTCCTTTTACTGGCCAGCCTCGCGCTGGGGCTGGCGGCATTCCTGTCAGCATGCAACTGGAACCCCGTCGGCCTGCCCGGCGTGGCGGGCAACACTCCCGTCTCGACACCCGAACCCGTCCTCCCGACCGACACCCCGGAGCCGACCCTGCCCCCCACGGCCACGCCGTTCCCGGCCCCCTCCGGGCGGATCGCCTTCGTCTCCGACCGGAGCGGGGACCGCGAGATCTACGTGATGAACGCCGACGGCTCCGGCCTGGCGCGCCTGACGAACGACCCCGGCGAGGACCGCGCGCCGGTCTGGTCGCCGGACGGCAGGCGGATCGCGTTCACCTCCAACCGCGACGGGAACTGGGAAATCTACGTCATGAACGCCAACGGCTCCGGCCTGGCGCGCCTGACCGACGACCCCGGCAACGACACCGGCCCGGTCTGGTCGCCGGACGGGAGGCAGATCGCTTTCGATTCCTACCGCGACGGGAACTGGGAAATCTACGCCATGAACGCCGACGGCTCCGGCCAGACGCGCCTGACCGACGATCCCGGCGGCGACAGTTACCCGGTCTGGTCGCCGGGCGGCGACTGGCTGGCCTTCCTCACCAACCGCGACGGCAACGCCAACATCTACCTTGTCCGTCCCTGGGGAGGCGGGGCGGCGCGCCTGGTGGACACCCCCGCGCCCGATTCCGCTCCCACCTGGTCGCCGGACGGCAGCCGGATCGCCTTCCTCTCCTGGACAGAGGGCAACCCCGACATTTACACGGTCAACGCCGACGGCTCCGGGCTGACGCGCCTCACCCAGACCGCGGCCGCCGAGGATTGCCCCGCCTGGTCGCTGGACGGACTGCGCCTGGCCTACTGCACCATCCCCACCGAAGGCAGCGACGAACTCTCAAGCCTGTTCATCTCCCTGGCAGACGGCAGCAACCCGGCGATGTTCGTGACCGGCGGCCAGTTCAATTGCGCCATCTCCTGGTCGCCCGGCGGGCTGTACCTGACCTTCCAGAGCGACCGCGACGGGAACAACGAAATCTACACGCTGAACATATGGGACGGGACCTCCGTCCGCCTGACGGACAATCCCCCCGCTTCAAGCGACTCCCCGGCCTGGTCGCCGCGCTGATGGTAGGGCAAGTCTGAGACTTGCCCTACTGCCATAAAAAATCAGGGCGCAGACAATCTGCGCCCTGACTGATTCTTGCGGGGAAGGCTACTTCCAGCCGAACTGCACGCCGCTGGCCGGCGCGCCGCCCCAGTAGGCAGCATTGGGAGAAAGCGCGAGGCCGGCATCCGTCCAGGAGGAGATCACGAAGGCGCCGGTGCCGTTGACGGTCCCGGCGGAGGCGCCGTAGGCGTCGCCGCTGGCTGCCAGGGCAGCCGGGTCGAGGATGAAGAAATACGGCTGCGCCAGGTTCGCCATCAAGGCTTCGTACGGGCGGTTCAGGTGCAGGATGACCGTATACGCATCCTGTTTCTCGATGCCATCGAATGGGGATTTGGGAATGCCGCCCGCATCCACATCGCCGAGGAAGCCGAGGAAGGTTTCGGTCCAGCCGGCATACGCGCCCGCGCCGTGGAGCGGGTCGGCGGGATCGAACCAGCGGTTGAAGTTCGCCAGCACCACGTCTGCATTAAAGGCCGCGCCGTCGTGGAACGTAACGCCCTGGCGCAGTTCGACCACGTAATCCAGCCCGTCATCCGAGACGGTCCAGTTGACCGCCAGGGCGGGCTGGGGCTGGCCGGAGGTGTCCAGCCGGGTCAGGCCGTCGTAGAGATACGCGCTCACGGTCAGGGAGTCGGCGTCGGTGACAATCGCCGGGTCCAGGCGGATCGAGCGGCTGACCGTCTCCGGCCCGATCGGGGTGGGCGCCAGGTCAACGGTCGGGGTGGCGGCCGGGGGCTGGGTCGCGACGCCTCCGGCGTCATCCGTCCCGCCGCAGCCCGCCAGGGCAACCGAAACGGCCAGTGTCATCAGGGCAATGATACGGAAAGGCGTTTTCATTCTTTTATCTCCTTGAAAGTCGTCCGAAATTAATATTGATAGTCATCTCGTTTTATGATACAGTATAAAAGCCTTTTGTTCAATAGGCAAACTGGATAAATCGCGCCGCGACCCTTTTCCGACCCCAACCACGACTGTATTATCAGGCCAGAGATGAAATTCAATCCCCCGCCCGGCGACAACGAACTCATCCAAGCAGCCCGCCAAGGCAGCCCCGAAGCGCTGACGCTGCTTTACGAACACTACCTGCCAATGGTTTACCACCGGGTCCGCTTCACCGTGCCGGAAGATGACGTGGAAGATGTCACCCAGGAAGTATTCATTGCAGCCATCCGCTCGCTCAAGGGATTCCGCGGGGAGGCCAGGTTCAGCACCTGGCTGCGCACGCTGACCGTCCGCCAGGTGGCGGAGTACTACCGGAGACGCCGCCAAACCGGCGTCCCGCTGGACGAAAGCCTGCGCGCCCCGCACGACCCGTCAGCAAGCGACGACGCCATCCTGCTCCGGCAGGCCTTCCGCACGCTGCCGGATAAATACCGCGAGATCCTCCTCTTGAGATTTGCCGAGGAGTTGCCGTTCCAGGAAATTGCCCGCATGCAAGGACAGAGCCTCGAAGCCGCCAAATCGCTTTTCCGCCGCGCCGTGGCCGCCCTGCATAAACAGGTCGCCAGTCATGAATAACCGCAACGATAGACCCGCCCCCGAAGATCGCCTGGCCGATTTCACCGACCGCCTGATGGCCGGGGAAATCCCCCAGGAGGCTGCCACGCGCGAGGCGGACGGCGAACTTTTCCAATTGCAGGAAACCGCCCGGCGGGTACGGGAAGCCTTCCCGCCCCGCAAACCGGACACGGCGATGCAGAACCGCATCCGCGCCAACCTGACCGCCGAACTGCGCAGGAGCAGGCCGTCGGTCCGGCCCGCTTCGTCCTGGACCTTGCGCCTGGCGCTCGCCATCGGGACCGTTGCGATCCTTGCCCTGATCCTGGTTTTCCTGCCCTCCGGACCGCTGACTACTCCCGGCGCGGCAGGGAACACATCCATCTGGATCCCAATTGCCATTTTTCTCACCGTCATCGCAGGATTTGCTTTCTGGAGACTGCGAAAAAAATAGTAAGGAGGCAGAAATGAATAAAAGCAAGGGTACGATTTATCTCTCCGTCCTGGTTCTCTTTGCCGTTCTGCTGTCAGCCTGCGGCGCCGATGGGCTGGCAGGCGGCGGCGGAGCGGACTGGGACAAGTCCAGCGTTTCCGTCAATGGCCGCTGCTCCGGCAATTCTTCCATGTTCACCGTCACCAACGGCGGATCCGCCATGGCCGGCAGCACGAACTGGCGCATGTACGTCAACAACGTACTGACCCAGAGCGGCAGCCTGACGCTCGGCGAAGGCGAATCCGCCACCTATACCTTCACATACGCCGGCCAGGATGTTCGCTTCGAAGTGGACCAACGGCCTGGGCATCCCGGCAGCAGCAATCCGCGCGATACGCAGAACTGCGGATCGGCTGCCCCGCCGCCCCCGCCTCCGCCGGCGCCCTCCAACACGCCGGTCCCGCCCCCGCCGCCCACCAACACATCAGCCCCACCTCCGGCGCCCACCAACACGCCCAAGAATGAGAAGATCCTCATCTGCCATGCCACCGGCAGTTCGAGCAATCCGTACGTGCTGATCGAAGTGAGCGTCAACGCCACCGACGGTTCGATGAAGGACGGCGGCGGAGCGGATCACTCGCATCACCCGAACGACATCATCCCGGCCCCAGCCGGCGGCTGCCCGAGCGGGCCCACCAATACGCCAGTCGATCCCACCAAAACGCCCAAGACGAACGAGAAGATTCTCATCTGCCATGCCACCGGCAGTTCGAGCAATCCGTACGTACTGATCGAAGTGAGCGTCAACGCCACCGACGGTTCGATGAAGGACGGCGGCGGCGCGGACCACTCGCATCACCCGAACGACATCATCCCGGCCCCGGCAGGCGGCTGCCCCGGCGGGCCCACAGCCACCAATACGCCAGTCGATCCCTCCAAAACGCCCAAGCATGAGAAGATACTCATCTGCCATGCCACCGGCAGTTCGAGCAATCCGTACGTGCTGATCGAAGTGAGCGTCAATGCCACCGACGGTTCGATGAAGGACGGCGGCGGCGCGGACCACTCGCATCACCCGAACGACATCATCCCGGCCCCGGCCGGCGGCTGCCCTGGCCCGGTCACCGATACACCCACCAGCACGCCAACCAATACGGCCACCAATACGCCCACCAACACGCCTACCCAAACGGCCACTCAGACGCCAACCAACACGCCTACCCAGACGCCCACCAACACGCCCACCAACACGCCTACCCAGACACCCACCAACACACCCACCATCACACCTACGCCGGAGATTAAAATCACTCCGCAGCCTGTGCCAGACGCGGCCACTTGCCCGCAGTTCATCGTCTTCCACACCTTCCGCGACAATAACCTCGAGATCTACCGCCTGGATGGAGTGGAAGGCTCGGCGGATGCCAAACTCTTCAACCTCTCCAGTTCCAGCGCACAGGACAGCCGTCCATCCCGCTCGCCGAACGACTCGTTCATCGTCTTCCAGTCGAACCGCAACGGGAACGTGGAGCTCTACACCGCTGACCTGGCCGGCAATTCCCAGACCCGCCTGACGACCACCACGTCGAACAACGTCAACGCCATGGTCGGGCCGGACAACAATACCGTTCTCTTCCAGTCGGACCGCAGCGGCACCTGGGACCTGTTCAGCCTCAATATCAAGACCGGCGCAGTGAAGCAGCTCACCTTCAGTCCGCGCGACGATGTCAACCCGTACTGGTCGCCGGACCTGCGCTGGATCGTCTTCCAGTCCAACCGCAACGGCAACTGGGACGTTTTCCTGCTGGACACCACCACCGGCAACGAATACACACTGGTTGCCTCTGCAGCCAACGAGGTCAGCCCAGCCTGGTCGCCCAACGGCCAACAGATTTCCTACCTGTCCGACGCGGGCGGCTCCTGGAACCTGCACGTCATTGACACCGACGGCAAGAACGACACCCAGATCACCAGCGGAAGCGGTGATACCATTAACACCACCTGGGCGCCGGAAGGATACCGCATTGCCTACCAGTCCAACCGCAGCGGGAACCTCGACATCTACTCCTACGACCTGCGGGCGAAGAAGGAATACCGCGTCACGACCAACGCCGGTCCCGACGCCTCCCCGACCTGGAACTGCGGCGGTACGCAGATCGCCTACACCACCACCGCCAGCGGCAACCCGGACATCTTCCAATCTGCCTGGCAGGGCGGCGCGCAAGGCCCCCTGACGATCAACCCGGCGACCGATAAATGGTCCGAATGGTCGCCTTCGAAAGAACCCGGCAGCCGCGGTCAATAACCTCACATAAATATCCCCTCCCCGGATTTTCGGGGAGGGGATATTTCGTTTTTGTAGTATCATCATCCCATGATGATCGTCATTGCCCTGATCATTGCCACCATCATCCCGCTGGCAGCGCTGCTGGGGATCTATAAACTCGACCTCTACAAAACCGGCGAGTTCAAGTACATGCTGGCCGCTTTCGGGGCCGGCGCGCTGGCCTACTTCGCGGCGGCGTTGATCAATATGCCGGCGGGGCAGATCCTGTATCCGGCTCTTGCGCCGGTCATCAATCCGGCCGGGCTGCACCCGAACCTGGCAATCTACAACCTGACGGTTCAATTCGTGGCCCCGGTGGCCGAGGAAATCCTGAAGGGGTTGATTCTCTTCTTCCTCGTCCGCCGCCGGAAATTCACCTACTTCGTGGACGGGGCCATCTACGGGTTTGCCGCCGGGATCGGGTTCGCCATCTTCGAGAATTTCGAGTACGTGCTGGGACATCCCAACGCCGCCATGGCAGTGGCAATCAATCGCGTCATCTCCACCAACTTGATGCACGCCGCGGCCACGGCCACCCTGGGCATCATCCTGGGACTGGCGCGCTTCCAGAAACCCGCCCGGCAGGCATTGCTATCGGTGGGCGGGATGGTCATCGCCATCCTGCTCCACACGGGATTCAACAACCTCGTCACGCGCGTGACCTCCGGCTGGCTCCTGCTGTATGCGGTCGCCATCGGCGGAGGGGCGGCAGGATTGATATTCTTTATGATCAAACACGGGCTGGCGGTCGAGAAGAAGTGGATCGGCCAGACGCTGGGATTGCCCGACCGCGTCGAGCGCGGGGAAGTGATCGCTGTCCAGAACATCGAGAAAGTGGACGAAATCCTGGCCCGGCTGGACGAAAGGCTCGGCCCGGCCACAGGCGCCAGGATCAAGAAATTGCTCCTGGTGCAGGCAAAATTGGGCATCCAGCGCAAAACCGCTGAAAAAATGGAAGATGCAAAAATGCGCCTCGCCATCCAGTCGCAGGTGGAAGCGCTCCGCAAGGAAATGGAGACCTTGCGGCGCGAGATTGGGTCGTATGCCATGGTTTACGTGCGCGCCACCCATCTCGAAGAACTCTTCTCCTGGCAGACCGTCCTGGCAACGCGGCTGGAACAATTGGCGCAGCAGCCCAAATCCTCCGGGCCGAGCATGTACGACCGGCTGGGAGGCAAATTGACATCCACTGACAAGAAATCCGATTCTTAGTTTGCATGGAGGCAGACCCTATGGGCAAAATCATTTCCATCCATTCCTTCCGCGGCGGGACCGGAAAATCGAACATCACCGCCAACCTGGCCGCCCAGGCCGCCCTGCAGGGCAAGCGCGTGGCCGTGGTGGACACCGACATCCAGTCCCCTGGCATCCACGTCCTGTTCGGGCTGGATGAAACCAAGATGGGGCACACGCTCAATGAATTCCTGCGCGGCGAATGCACCATCAAGGAAGTGGCCCATCCGGCCGGAGCCGAGGGCAGGGAAGGCGTTCAGCAGTTGACCCGACACACCATCTGGCTGGTGCCCTCCAGCATTAACGGAAAGGAGATCAGCCGGGTGGTCAAAACCGGTTACAGCGTGGATGTGCTGAACCGGGGCTTGAACGCCCTGCAAAAGGAACTCAACCTGGATTATCTGTTCATAGACACCCACCCCGGCCTGAACGAAGAGACCCTGCTTTCGGTCGCCCTGTCGGATACGCTCGTGGTCATCCTGCGCCCCGACCAGCAGGACTTCCAGGGCACCGCCGTAACCGTGGATATCGCCCGCCAACTGGATGTGCCCAACCTGTTCCTGGTGGTCAACAAATCACTAATCAGCCCGGAACTTAAAGAATACGATCAGCTTGTCCAGAAATTCCGAAGTGATATTGAAGCAAAATACGGAGCCACAGTGGCCGGCATCCTGCCGCTCACGATAGATATGGCGAACCTCGGCTCTGCGGATATCTTCTCCCTGCGCTATCCCGACCATGTATGGTCGAAGGAACTGCGCAAGATCGCCGAAACCGTCCTGGCCGCCTGAGAGGAGGACGATATGCACTGCTGGGTTTGTGACCAACCTGCGCACGCCATCTGCCGGTTCTGCGGACGGGCCGTCTGCAAAGACCACGCCTCCAAGATGCCCACCTTCCTGTGCATGTACCTGGGAGACAACAACACACCCAAAGGGCTGGTTGTCGCCGATTCCATCTGGTGCGGGGTCTGCCAGCCGCAGCCCGAACCAATCGGCATGCCGGAAATGTTCTGAAAGCGAGGCCGTATGGATGGAAGCATCTACGACCGGTTGCAGAAAAAACTGGAAGTTCAAAAAGAAGCGGAGGGGATCAGCGCGGGAGATATTGCCCAATTGCCCCCGGCCCTCCGCAAGATCATGCGACTGATGCTGCGCGAAGTGGAGTTGACCCACGCAGCGATCTGCGCAACCATGTCTACCCTGCCGATGGCCGACCAGCTCAACCGGGCGGAACTCGACCAGGCCCTGGATACGCTGACCGCCCAGAACTGGCTCATCCGCCGCGGCGAAGGCGAACGGCTCAACTACACGGTCAACCTGCGGCGCAAACCCCCAAGCCAGCTGGGAGGCAGTTTTTGGAATGCCCTGGATGCCAAAATCACCGAAAGCAAGAAGGCCAATCCCACCTGAGCCGGAGCGCGCTGGACCGCTTGGCTGAAAGGCCTGCCGGCGGGAAAACAGATTGATAAGCGAAACCGGTGTGGACCGCCACACCGGTTGTGGTTAATTCCGCTGGGCGCTACTTTTTCCGGCCAATGTACATCTTGTAGCCGAAGTAGGCCGCCAGGCAGATGACCGCGAGGATCAGGATGAGCCACCATCCGCTGACGAGGGCCAGCACGATATTATTGCCGGCAACCAGATAGAGAACGGTCAGCACGATGGCAAACGCGGTGGCGAAAATGGTGATCATCCAGATTGCCATCCTTCTGAGTTTCTTCTTATCGTCCATGAGCATGCCTCCTGAAATGAGTTGGGTTTGATGAGAAGATTTTAGCACGCCGGGGAGCAAAATACAATTACTTTTTCCTATCTTTTTCGATAACTACCCAGGCGGTCGCCTCGTCCACTTCGACCTGCACCGGGAGACCGAGAGGCCGCACCAGCGCGTCCGCCTCACCAAAACGGATGAGGCGGTCGTAGAACGGGGCCAGGAAACCGAAATGGTCGAATGCCATCTCAAGGCCCGACCGTGATCAGGTTCTTGATGAGATCGTACGTCGAAGGCCCCACCCCGGGAACGTTCATGATGTCCTGGATGGTCTGGAAGGGGCCGTTCTGCGTGCGGTAATCCACGATTTCCTGCGCGGTGGTCGGACCGATGCCGGGGAGCGTATCCAGTTCGTCGGCGGTGGCGGTGTTGATGTTGATGCGCCCCAGAATGATGTGCTCGTTGCCGCTCACGCCGGGAACGTCAACCTGTTCGCCGTTCGCCACCGAAGCGGCCAGGTTGATCCGGTCCGTCTCGGCGTTGGCAGAAAAGCCGCCGGCCGCATCCACCGCGTCGGCCACGCGGCTGCCGGGCGGCAGGTGATACAGGCCGGGATTGACCACCGCCCCGGTCACGTAGACGGCCAGCGAAGCGGGCGTCGGCGAGGGGAGCAGCGCCACCGCTTCGCCGCGCGGGCGCGAGGCCGCCAGCCAGATAATCCCCGCCGCCAGCAGGCCGATCAACACGCCATAAACGATATTCAGAAAATTTTTCATCCTGTCTCCTCATCCTTAATCCAGCCGCATCACCAGCAGGCCGCCGCCCGCGAACCGGCGGAACAAGCGGCTGACACGCCGGAAATAGGGCGTCATCTCATTTTCTTCCACAACGCGAAAACCATGTTGATTATAAAACAGACCGAGGCCGGCGCGGCACATCAAATGGACGGGGCGCGGCTGGCCTTCCAGCAGGCGTTCGATGAGCGCCCGCGCCACCCCCTGACCTCGATCCTGCCCGCGCACCGCCAGCGAGGCCAGTTCCCGCGAACCGTCGGCGTGCGGCTTGACCTGCACACAGCCAGACAGTTCCCCGGCGCGCGTGACGGCGACGAGGAACCGCCGCCAGTCCAGCCCAATGGGATTGATCCCGACCGCGCGGATCAGCGCCCGGATGGCGGGAAAGTCATCCTTTGTCGCGGGACGCAAAACCACGTCATCCAAGCAGGCCTGCCGCGACAACGATGGTGAACGAAGCGACGAACCAGTGGATGAGAAGCGGGTAGACGAAGGACTTCGTCCGCCAGGCCACCCAGCCGAAGAGGAACCCGCCGAAGATGGTGGAGAACGTCTCGATGGGAGGCTTGCCGATGTGCGCCAGCGCGAACGGCACGGCCTGCAGCCAGAGCGCCTCGGGGCCGAACTTGCGGGCGTAGCCGAACAATATCCAGCCGCGGAAAATGAATTCCCAGCCAAAGAGGTCGGCGAAGGTGTTCCACGGCAGGCCGCTCATGTACGGCTGGTAATAACTTTGCATGCTGGCATCGCCGCGGTTCAGGAACCACAGGATGGGGATCATGAGCAAAATCCCGCCCAAGGTAAGGATCAGTCCCGCCCGCCAGTCGCCCAGGATGAAGCCGTACTCGCGCGGGTTCTCGCGAAAGACGAGCAGGATGAAAATCATCGGGATGACGAAGTACAGGATGGTGCGGTCGGCATACTTCCACCATGGCGCGCTGAGCCATTTTTTCGTGATCTCGATGTAAGAGTCCGCCGTCAACGCCAGCGTGCTGACGATGGTGATGGTCACGATTTTCCAGTCGAATTTCAGGCCGGTCGCAAACAGGTTGCGCATGGATGAGCCTCCGACGATATTGCTCCAGCGGGATTTGTAATCCCGCACGGGGATTGCAAATCCCCTTCGAGCAGAACAGGCTAATACGGGAAGTACGTCCGGTTCCCGTCCGGACCGAGCAACTGCATCAGTTTATCGGCATCACGCCAGAGTTCGAGTCCCCAGTTCGCGAAGAGCAGGAGGACGGCAACGACTGCCAGGGCGAGGGCGATCTTGCCTGCCCGCGTGCGCGCCCGCTCACGGAGCGCGGGCAGGCCCCCGGTCCAGAAGGAGGCGGCGAGAATAGCGAGAAAGGGAACCAGCGTCAGGTGAAAGCGGTCCTCGGCGATGATGAGGATGTGCGGCGTGATATATCCGATAAAGAGCAGGGCCAGGAGCCGGGTCGAGGCGCGCCAGCGGGTCAGGGCGAGACCGAAGGCCGCCGACGTGCTGACCGCCGCGAACGGCAGGAGCATCAGCGCGGCGATTGCCAGCAGCAGGGGCGTCGGGATGTAGCCGAAGAAATTATTGGAGTAGAAATACGCCAGGGCGCGGCGCTCGAGGCCGAAGAAAAAGCCGAAACGGTTGAGCATCAGATAGGGGACGCGCCCCGGATCGGCGAGGATGAATTCGCGCGCTTTCGCCAGGCCGGTCTCCTCGCGCTGCATGTCGTCGAGGATGGGGAGCAGGTCGAGCGATTGCGGATACTGGAACGTGCCGCGGCTCTGCGGATGGTAACTGACGTACAGGTCGTAGCCGAGGGCGGTCTCGATTCCGGTGGGACGCTGGTAGAGCAGGCTGTTGCGCGCCATCCACGGCAGGACGGTGAGCGCCACCATCGCGAAGGTGACGAGCGCCATCTTCTTCTGCTTGAGCGCAAACCAGACCCACAGCACGGCCAGCCCGGCGAAGGCCAGCGCCACCGAGCGGGTCAGCGCGGCCAGGCCGAGTAGCAGGCCGGAGAGCAGGAACCAGCGGGCGGGAAAAACATTAACGCGAATTGCGCGAATGAGCGAATTACGCGAATTTTTTTCTTTCTTCATTCGCGGCATTTGAGAATTCGCGTTGGAGATTGAGTCTGCGGCTTTCAGGAGCGCCAGCACGGAACACAGGATAAGCAGGAAAAACAGGTTTTCCGTCGCCAGCGAGAGCGGATAGATGACCAGCATCGGGTAGAGCGCCACCACCCAGGCCGCGAGGCGGGCGGCTTTTTCGGCCCTCACCCCCGGCCCCTCCCCCGCGGGGGAAGGCGGAAAAAGACGCTTCGCCAGCGCATACGTCAGCGGGGCGAGCGCCGCGCCGACGAAGGCCTGCACCAGCCGGGCAACGAAGAAACGGCGCGCGCCGGTGCCGGCCAAAAAATAGATGAGCGCCAAAAAGGCCGGATACAGCGGCGGGCGGAAGGAGGTCGGCACGCCGCGCGGGTCGTACTCCGCGATGGTGGAGAAGTCGAGATGGATGACCGGCTCGATGAGATACAGGTCTTCCTGCGCGTACCAGCGGTAGCCGTTCCCGGCCACGAGGCTGCGCGCCAGCATGTCGTACTGGAACATGTCATCCAGCCCGATGCCGAGGTTGAACGAAAGCAAAACCGGCACCAGCCGCAGGACCAGCGCAATGAGGAAAATACGCGAGGCAAAATTCGAGAAGTAACGCTTCATCAGTGATCTCTTCGGCGACAGGGTGTGCGGGGAGTATATCGCAAGTGGACGGCGTTCGCCAGCCGCCAATCAGCCCTCACCCCCGGCCCTCTCCCAAAATCCCCCCAAGATCGGGGGCAGGCGGGAGAGGGGAGAGTTATCCGTTATAATCACGCCGACGAGGCACCCATGACCCCCTTCGCTCTCTGGACCTATCGCCTGCCCTTCATCATTTTCCTTGCCAGCGCTGTCCTGCTCATCGTGGGCTGGATACTGAAATGGCCCGCCGACCCTCCCGCGCCGCCCGAAGGGCAGCCTGACCCTCCCCGCCCGACAAAAAAATCGAAGCCGAAGAAGGCTGACTGGCGCGCCGCCGTCCGCGCCTTCGCCCGCGAACATACCTGGACCCTGATCCTGGCCGCCGTTATCCTGGCGGTTTTCATCTTCCTGCTGGCCGCCGCGCCCCCGCGCCTGACCGGGCAGATCCCCGCCTCCCCCGCCCAGCCGGGACGCCCCTTCTACTCCCTGCGCTGGCTGCGCGCCACGCTCTCGACCAACTACGCCCTGTTCTGGACGTGGAGCACGCTCCTGTGCAGCCTCGTCAGCCTGGCCATCCTCGCCTGGGCCGCGGTCAAACGCTCGCGTTTCGCCGCCCAGGCCGGCCTGCTCGCCATCTCGCTCACCCTGGCCGCCCTCGGCCAGTGGATGCTGGGTCCCGCCAACAATATCCTGTATGCAAAGATCGCCTACGGGACCGCCATCCTGGGATTTGTCTCGTGGGCATTCCTGGCGCGCAAGCGCGTCAAAGCAGACCTGGAACCGGCGAAGCCCCCGGCGCGCTGGCTGGAGATTACCTTCCTCGTCGGCCTGTTCGCCCTGACGGCCTACGCGCGCCTGTACGCCTTCCCCGCCGTCCCGTACGGCATCGAGGGCGACGAGGCCAAATGGACCGCCGAGGCGGTCAACATCATGCTGGACGGCCGCCCCGACCAAAGCGGCGAATACCACCGCGACGCCCTGCCGGTCAGTTATTACCTTGAATCCGCTTTCTTCCACATCTTCGGCGCGGGCATTTTCGCCGCCCGGCTCGAAGTCATCGTCACCAGCATCCTCGCCACACTGGTCTTTTACGTTCTGCTGCGCCAGATCGCTCCGTTCCCGCTGGCCATGCTCGGCTCGTTCCTTTTGAGCGTCTCCATCTTCGACATCAGCGCCTCGCGCCTCGCCAACGTGGAGAGCCACGTCAAACTGTGGCCCATCCTGACGCTGGCCCTGCTGGCGCTTGCCTTCCGCAAACAGCGCTGGCAGGTCTACGCGCTGGCGGGCGCGTCGCTCGCCCTCGGCCTGCTGACCTACGACACGGTCTGGCCGCTGGCGCTCGTGGCGCTCATCCTCGGCGTCATCAAGATCGTCCGCCACAAGGACGGGGCCAGGGAAAAAGCCAAACGTTTCGCGGCGCTCATCTTCCCGTCCGTGCTGGCCGCGCCGCTCGTCGTCCCATACTTCGTCAGCCGCATCACGTATTACAGCCTGGGCAGCAAAGGCTGGGACACCGACTTCGGCGGCACACTCCTGCGCAACCTGGGCAGCGTAGTCTCCACCTGGTTCGTCCAGGGGCGCAGCGACTTCCTCTACAACCGCACCGGGCCGCTGCTCAACGCCGCCCTCCTGCCCTGGCTGGCGCTCGGATTTGTGGTCGTCTGGTTCTCCCTGCGCCGCCGCTTCTCGCACTGGATGCTGGCCTGGGCGCTGCTTTTCCTCCTGCCCGTTCCCGTCCTGGCAAACTCGCAGATGGGACGCGTCGTCTACCCGGCCCTGCCCGCCGTCTACGCGCTGGCCGCCCTCGGCATGTTCCTCTTCTGGAACGAGGCCGCCCGCCTGCTGGGGAACCTGAAAGTAGTGGCGGCTGCCATCTGCCTGGGCCTGCTCCTGTGGCTGCCCATGCTCAACCTCTATATCTACTTCAACGAAGTGACCGACGCGGTGGACCGCCAGTCCCGCCGCGAGATCAGCGATATCGCCGCCGAAGCGGGCGGGACCGGCCGCCTGCTGCTCCTGCCGGTCGTGGCCGGGGCCGACGAACCGCTGGCGAACGAGTACCAGGTCATCGAGATGTCCCTGCACGGCAAAATGCCCGTCAGCCAGATTCCCGCCGCGCACCTGGCCGTCCCCTACGACGAGTTCCTCCCGACGCTGCTCAGCGAATACACCAACATCCCCTATCTGGAAATCGTACTGGACAAGACCGCCAACCGCGAGCGCGAACAGCGCGACGCTGTCTACGCCGCGCTGATGAAATGCTTTCCGGGCGGGACGCTGACGCCCGGCATCCGCTTCGACCGCTTCACGCTCGACCTGGCCGCGCGCGAAAATCCCGCCTGCCTGCCGGTCACGCTGGACCTGGCGCCGGCCTCCACAGACGCGGGCGCGGACATCGCCTGGTCGCTGTCGCGCGGCGCGGCCACCGAGATCCGCCTGGAATGCCACCGCCGCCTCGACAGCCTGGTCTGGGTGGAGGCGGAACAGTTCGCCCAGGCAAACGGCTGGAGGTCCGAAACCGCATACGTCACCGGCTGGTCCGGCAGCAGTTTCCTGATGGACACGTACGGCAGCCAGTCGGTCACGTACACCGCCTCCTTGCCGGGCGGAGCGCAGGGGTACGTCTGGGTGCGCTACTTCAAGCGCGCCGCCGACAATTCCCCTGCCGCGCTGGCCCTCGGCAGCCAGTCTTTCATCTTTGCATCCAGTTCCCCGGCCTGGCTCAACGCCTGGGTCTGGGAGCGGATCGGCCCCTACCGACTCTCCGGCCCCGGTCAATGGACGATGACCCGGCCTTACGCCGAGGACCCCAGGAAATTCATGGCGCTGTTCGTGGACGCGCTGGTCTTCACCACCGATCCGCTCTACGACCCGCTTTCCAGCGCCAGTTACGAGCCGCTGCCGGAACAGTCTTTTTCCATGACCGGCCTGACACATGGCGTCATCTCCATCCCCCTCCCGCCCGGGCATTACCAGTGCCGGGCGCTGGCGGTCTCCTCCCAGCCGCTGGTGGACGCGCTCGGCAATTCGCCGGTTTCATCCCAACCCGTTGAATTCGACGTGGCCGGAGCAGCCCCGTGACCGAAATCGAAGCGCTTTCCCTCCGCCTGCGCCGGCCGCGCCGCGTGACCCTGCTGGCCTTTGCCGCGCTCCTGCTCTCGGCCTGGAACGGGCTGCGGCTGGGCGAGGCCGTTGCCTTCCGGCAGGTCCTGCGCGAGTACGGAGCGCAGCCGGGGCCGGTTTTCCTCGCCGTCAGCGGCGGAGTCTGGCTGGCCGCCGGGCTGGCGATCGCCTTCGGGCTGTGGCGCGGAAAAGCCTGGGCCTGGTACGCGGCTGTTGGAGCCGCGGCAGGCTACCCCGTCTGGGTTTGGTTCGAGCGGCTCATTTTCCAGCAGCCGCACGCCAACTGGCCGTTCGCGCTGGGAGTCACGCTTGTCTGCCTGGCTCCCGTCATCGTGATCCTGTTTTCCAGAAAAACTACTTCATTCTTCAACGTCCAAAGGAAACGCAATGAGCGCCAATAATCGCCTGGAAATGATTGCCGGCTTCGCCCGGAATTACCTGGAGAAGACCTACAAAAAGCGCAAGGACCGCAAGCGGCTCGACCGCATCCTGTACAACGCCTCCTATCGCTGGCAGCATACCCAGCGCGTCACCCAGTTTGGCAAGGTGATCGCCGAAACCGAGGCCGCCGACATGGAACTGGTGGCCGCCGCCTGCCTGCTGCACGACGTGGCCTGGTTCGACACCGGGAGCGAGAACAGCCGCGAGCACGGGCGCATCGGCGCGCAGATCGCCCGCCCGTTCCTGGCCGGGCTGGGCTTCACCTCCCAACAGGTCGAGAACATCTGCTACTCGGTCGCCGCCCACGTGGACGTGGACTCGCCCGGCACGCTCGAAGCCCGCATCGTCAGCGACGCCGACAACGTGGACCGCTTCGGGCCGTACCGCATCCTGCAATGGTGCTTCGCCGACATGGACGACTACGACAGCCTGACCGGCAAACTGGCCCAGCGCATTGACCGGCTGGAGAAGTACCAGCAGAAGAACCCGATGTTCACCCAGACCGGAAGGCAATTGTTCGACGAACAACTCGAATTGCAGGTGCGCTTCTTCCGCGCCTTCGTCGGCGAGAAGGAACTGACCGTTCTGCCGCAGATTTGAGGCAACGTGGACTCATCCGGCCTAGAAATCGAAGCGAAATTCCACTTGGCCAACCTGCCCGAGGTCGAGCGACGCGTCCGGCAGTTGGGCGGACGGCTGGTCCAGCCGCGCGTGCTGGAGATGAACTACCGCTTCGACACCCCGACCGGCGACCTGCGTCCCGCCAAACGCGTGCTGCGCCTGCGAAAGGATCACGCATGCCACCTGACCTACAAGGCTCCCGGATCGACGACCGACGGCGTCAGCACGCGCTGCGAAATCGAAACAGTCATTGATGATCTCGAGGCGGCGCGGGCAATCCTCGAAGCCCTCGGCTACCAGGTTGTCTTCGTCTACGAAAAATACCGCACGGTCTACGCGCTCGAAGCCGCGCACGTGATGCTCGACGAACTCCCGTACGGCGATTTTCTCGAGATCGAGGGGGAAGATAAAGATATCCGGGCGCTGGCAGGACGGCTGAGGCTGGACTGGAGCGCCGCGGTAACAGCCGGCTACCACGCCCTCTACGAACGCCTGCGCGCCCGCCGCCCGCTCGACCCGGCGCGCCTGACGTTCGACTCCATGCAGGGACTGAAGATCGCGCCGGAGGAACTGTCCGTCTCCCCGGCAGACGCCTGAGCCCGCGCACCTCTCAGGAGGAACAGTAATAGTCACAAAAAGCACGCAAGAACGGCCAGGAATCCTGGTCGTTCTTTTTTGCCATCTCCCGCTTGACTTTCGGAATAAGCGCACTATACTAAAGTTATCCAGAAGAGAGTGAAACATGAAATCTTTTTCCGGCCTCGAACAAGTGAAAGCCCACGTCCCAGAGATGCGCACGCCGCTGGGACATCTGATCATCGGCTTGTACGTGCTGGGTAGTTTCGCGCTGGTTACGCTCTTCTTTGTCATCCTCGACAGTCGCTGGCCGCAAGGGACGCTGGTCACGCAGTTCGCCGTCCTCATCGTGGGATTTTACTGGCTGGCGCGCTTCATCACGCGCCGCGCGGCCTTCAAGCAAAAGTGGGGCGAACTGGCCTATCACAACGCCTTCGGCATCCACGGCGTGCCCGGCCTGGCGTTGATCCTGTCCGCCGTCATTCACATCGCATATATGCCCGGCCCGGCGCTGCCCCTCGGCTGGTGGTCGCCCGGCGTTGTGACGCTGGGCTTGTTTTTCTGCGTCGTCGGTTTTGGCATCTGGGCGCGCGCCATCTTCACATTCGGCTTCGACAATCTCGCCCTGCTCTACGTTTACTATCCCGCGGAAGGCCGGCTGGTGGATACGGCCATCTACAGCATCCTCCGCCATCCAACCTATGCGGCGGCCATCCGCTTTGGGCTGGGGATGGCGCTGCTCAACGGCAACTGGTTCGCCGTGGCCTTCGGCCTGTTCATGCCCTTCGGTATGACCCTTTGGCTGCGGTTAGTCGAAGAGAAAGAACTTATCGAGCGATTCGGCGCAGGCTACTTGGGCTACCGCAAGCGCGTCCCGGCTTTCTGGCCGCGCCCGAAAGATTTCGGCAAATTCTGGAGATTTTTGATTACAGGCAAGTAGGGCGGGTATCCCTACCCGCCGCACGACCTCCAAGCCAGGCGGCGGATTATGAAATCCGCCCTACTACAAGGAGAGGGCCATGACCAAAATTCTCATCCTCGGCGGCAGCGGCTACACCGGCCGGCTGCTCGCCCGTCACCTGCTCGAACAAACGGATGCCGAAATCGTCCTGGCGGCGCGCGACCTCGAAAAGGCGCAGGCTCTCGCGGACCAATTGAACGGCGAATTCAAAGGGGCGCGCGTGACTGCCGTCCGCGTTGACGCGGCGGAGGCGGCATCCCTGAAATCGGCGCTGCGGGGCGCGGACATGCTGCTGGCCGCCGCGCCGCTCACCTCCGCCCCGCCAGAGACGGTCATCCGGTCCGCGCTGGAAGCGGGCGTGGACTATCTCGATGTTCAGTTGGGAATGAAAAAACTCGCCCTGCTCCAATCGCTGGCCGGAGAAATCAAGCAGGCCGGGCGCTGCTTCGTCACCGAAGCCGGATTCCATCCCGGCCTGCCTGCGGCGCTGGTACGGTATGCCGCGGCGCAACTGGATGTCATCGAGAGCGCCGTCACCGCCGGGTATCTCAACATGGGCGGCAGCAAATTGCCTTATACCGATTCCGCCGACGAGTTGATGGAATTCTTCAAGGAATACCAGGCCCAGGTTTTCAAGAACGGGCGCTGGACCAAGCCTTCCTCGTTCGACATGCGCAAACTCGATTTCGGCGGGGACATCGGGCGGAAGAACTGCTACTCGATGTATCTCCCCGAATTACAAGCCCTGCCGGAAATGTACCCGTCGCTGAAGGAGGCCGGATTCTACATTTCCGAAATGCACTGGCTGACGGACTATTTCATCAACATGGCCGTGATGGTCGGGCTGAAACTCTTCCCCAGGCGCGGCATCCGTCCGCTGGGAAAGTTGATGTGGTGGGGCATGTTCAACCTGCCCAAGCCGCCTTACCGGGTGGAACTCATGGTGAAGGCCAAAGGCCTGAAAAACGGCCAACAGGCTCAGGTCCGGGCGAGCGTCTCACATCCCGACGGCTATGAACTCACCGCCATCCCGGTTGTCGCTTACCTGCTGCAATACCTGGACGGTTCCGCCAAACGTCCCGGCCTGTGGATGATGGGACATTTGGCTGAACCAGTCCGACTGATGAAAGATATGGAGAAAATGGGAGTCTTGGTTCAGACTTCCGAAGTCTTCGAGACTTCGGAAGTCTCAAGCTTGGAAAAATACCATTATCCCAGGAGGCCAAGATGAGACAAACAAATAAGCAAATTGG
Organism: Anaerolineaceae bacterium; assembly: GCA_009772985.1. Classification (GTDB taxonomy): domain Bacteria; phylum Chloroflexota; class Anaerolineae; order Anaerolineales; family Villigracilaceae; genus UBA877. The sequence goes on along the minus strand of WOUS01000009.1, from coordinate 73,221 downwards.
GAAGGGTTCTGCTAGACCCGTAAAGCGCGCGGAGGAAGAGTATCAGACGATTATCAGCGCGGCGATGGATGGTTTCTGGATTACGGGTATGCAGGGACATTTTCTGGATGTGAACGATGCCTATTGCCATCTGATCGGCTACAGCCGGGAAGAATTGCTGAAAATGCGCGTCCAGGATGTGGAAGCAGCGGAAAAGCCGGAAGAGACCGCGCGACACATCCAGAAGATAATAGAAACTGGCCATGACCGCTTTGAGACCCAACATCGCTGTAAAAACGGCAGGGTTGTTGATATTGAGGTCAGCGCCAATTACAAGCCAAGCGGCGGCGGACGATTCTACGTGTTCCTGCGTGACACCACCGAGCGCAAGCAAGCCGAGCAGGCGCTGCAAAAAGGGCATGACGAGTTGGAACTGCGGGTTCAGGAACGAACGGCTGAGTTGGCAAAAGCCAACGAAACATTGCAGGCAGACATCATCGAGCATAAGCAGGCAGAGGAAGAAATCCAGCGGGAGAATGATACCCGGACTGTGCTCAACACACTCCTGCGCCTCTCGCTGGAAGATGTCTCCTTGGATGAACTCCTGACGCAAGCGCTTGATCTCACCCTCTCGATCCCCTGGCTTGCCTTCGAATCACGTGGCGCGATTTTCCTCGCCGAGGACGATCAAGCCCTGGTATTGAAAGGTCAAAGGGGGCTTGCCGAGCCGTTACTGGAGGCCTGTGCTCATGTTCCTTTTGGCAGATGTCTGTGCGGGCGTGCCGCAGCGGAGCAAAAGACCAGGTTCGCCGATCGTCTTGACGTGCACCACGAGATCACCTATGAAGGTATTATCCCTCACGGTCACTATTGTGTGCCCATTCTGTCAGCCGGCAAGACACTTGGCGTGATAAACATCTATCTGCGTGAGGGTCACCGCCGCGGCATACAAGAGGAGAAATTCATCCTCGCCATAGCCGATACGCTGGCGGGGAGCATCGAGCGCAAGCGGGGCGAAGAAAAACTCAAGAAACTTTCCAGTATTGTGGAGCAGGCAACGGAGCTCGTGTTCATCACTGATTACGATGGCGTCATCGAATACGTCAATCCAGCCTTCGAGCGTCTCACCGGTTATACCAAAGACGAGTCCATCGGCCAGACGCCGCGTATCCTGAAATCAGGCAAGCATACGCCGGATGAATACAAGCAGCTTTGGGAAACGATTCGTGCAGGAAAAGTTTTACAGGGAACGGTGGTCAACCGAAAGAAGAACGGGGAACTCTTTTACGAGGAAAAGATCATTTCACCATTGCGGGACGAGCAGGGAAATATTACCCACTTCGTCTCGACCGGGCGCGACGTCACCGAGCGCAAGCGGGCGGAGGAGCAGATCGAGCGTCAAATCAAAAACCTGAATGCGCTGCACACCATTGATACAGCCATTGCCGGCAGCCTCGACCTGCGCCTGACCCTCGACATCGCCCTGAAACAAATCGTCACGCAGTTGGGTATGGATGCTGCGGTTGATGTGCTGCTGCTCAACCCGCACACCCGGACCCTGGAATATGCCGCCGGGCGCGGCTTCCACAGCAAAGCCATCGAGCGTTCCCGTTTGCGTCTGGGCGAAGGTCACGCCGGGCGCGCCGCGCTCGAACGCCGGACCGTCCACATTAGCGACCTGTCTGCGACCATCGAAAAATTCGTGCGAGCCGAGCTGTTCTCCGGCGAGGACTTTTTCACTTATACCGGCGTGCCGCTGACTGCCAAAGGGGAGGTCAAAGGCGTTCTGGAAGTCTACCGCCGTACGCCATTTGACCCTTCGACAGGTTCATTGCAGGTTTCCGAGCCGGAGTGGCTGTCATTCCTGGAAATACTGGCCGGACAGGTTGCCGTTGCCGTGGATAGCGCCCAATTGTTCACTGGCCTGCAGCGCTCCAACATGGAACTTGGCATAGCCTACGATGCCACCATCGAGGGCTGGTCGCACGCCCTCGACCTGCGTGACAAAGAGACGGAGGGGCACACCCAGCGCGTTACCGAGATGACCGAGCGGCTGGCGCGCGCGATGGGGATGAGAGAAGAGCAACTGGTGCATGTGCGCCGCGGCGCGCTCTTGCACGACATGGGCAAGATGGGCATTCCCGATGCCATCCTGCTCAAGCCCGGCCCTCTGACCGATGAGGAGTGGGTCATCATGCGCAAGCATCCCCAATATGCCTTTGAAATGCTCTCACCGATCTCGTATTTGCGACCTGCGTTGGATATTCCTGGCTGCCACCACGAGAAATGGGATGGCTCTGGCTACCCGCGCGGCCTGAAGAGCGAACAAATCCCGCTGGCGGCGCGCATCTTCGCCGTGGTGGATGTGTACGACGCGCTGACATCAGACCGTCCATACCGCAAAGCTTGGACGCGAGAAAAAACGCTGGAGCATATCAAAACCAATTCGGGAACCCATTTCGACCCAAAGGTGGTGGAGGCGTTTTTCCGCCTTCGACAATTGTCAAACACAAGTACTTGAAAAGGAGGAACCTATGTCTGGCAAACCAATCGGCAAGGCAACCCACTACTTCGACAAGATCGGCGTCGTGGTGCTGGAACTCACCGCCGCCCTCCGCGTGGGCGATACGGTGCACTTCCTCGGCCATTCGACCGACTTCAAGCAGACGGTCGAATCGCTGCAAGTGGAACACCAGGCGGTGAAGAAGGCCGGGCCAAAACAGGAAGTGGCGATGAAGGTCAGCCAACCGGTTCACCCACACACCAGCGTGTTCAAGATCACCGGCGAGGAATGAGAGACCACGAAGCAGGCCGCACGACCGACCATCCTCCCGGAGGAGCATTCAGTGACCGCCCGCGCGGCTTTCTGAAATTCTTCTTCAAAATGCCGCTTTTCCTTCACAAGGTTGGCATCGTCTGGTGGATCGAGAAATTCACCGGCGCGCAATGGATGCTCATCACCACCACAGGCCGCAAGAGCGGCAAGCCGCGCCAGGTGATCGTGGATGTGGTGGACTACGATAAAGAAACGAACACATTCTACGTCGAGGCTGCCTACGGTCACCGCGCCGACTGGGTGCGGAATATCCAGGCCAATCCCGATTTCCGCGCCCAGGTTGGAAAACGCAAGTTCGCAGCGCGCGCTGAATTCCTCCCATCCGAAATCGCCGAAGAAAAGTTGGTTGTGCTCGTTCGTAAAGCGCCAAAGTACGCCCGCGCCGTGATGGCCATGGCTGGCTTGAAATACAGGGACGAGGCTGAGTTGCGCGCCCTGGCCCGCAATATGGTTATGCTCGCGATAAGATCACAAGGATAGAAAAATATGTCCCAATCACCCAAACTCCTCCTCGGCCCGCTCATCGGCGGCCTCTCCGACACCGCCGCCAACCTGTGGGCGCGCGCCGATGGTCCCGGCAGGCTGCGCGCCTGGCTGGGGCGGCGGGCAGATTTCAGCGACGCGGCGGAGGCCGGCAAGTCCCGCCCGCTGCGCGCCGAGGACGGCTTCGCCGGGGTCGCGCCCGTGGGAGGCCTCCGCCGCGAAACGACCTACTATTACGCCGTCACGCTGACGGGCCGTCCGCCCGCCAAACCCGACGGGCAGTTCACCACATTCCCGCGCCCAGGCCGGCCGCGCCCGTTCAGTTTCGCGTTCGGCTCCTGCTTCTGCCCCGGCAAGATCGCCAACGGCGAAATCTTCGCCAGCCTGGAGAGCCACCGCCGCGCCGTCGAAACGGATGCCGCCCGAAAACTGCGCTTCACCCTGCTCATCGGCGACCAGGTCTACGCCGACGACTGGAAGTTCAACGGCTTGAAAGAACAATACGGGGAAAAAGGACGGGTGGCCGTATCGCTGGAGGATTACCGGAACGTGTACGCCCACGTCTGGGGAAATGAACACTTCCGCGCCGCGCTCACGAACCTGCCGGCCTTCATGACCCTCGACGATCACGAGGTGGACGACGACTGGCGCTGGACCTCCTCCTTCCGCCGCGCCGGCAGCATCCCCTGGTGGGACAAAATCGGCCGGTTCTTCAAGGGCCGCAAAGCGGAAGAATGGCGCCTGCCCCGCCGGCGCATCCTCGCCGCCCTGCAGGCCTACTGGGAACACCAGGGCATGCACGCCCCGCCGATGACCCTCCCGCCCGAAGTGGATGAAGATGGGCAATACGTCCTTGAGCGGTACGCCCCCGGCTCGCTGGCATATTCCTTCACGTACGGCTGCGCCGCTTTCTTTGTATTGGATACACGCAGTATGCGCGTCAAAAAAGGAAACGACCGGCGCATGTTGGGCGACGATCAGTGGCGCATCCTGAAAGCATGGCTGCTCGACGCGAAAGACAGGTACCCGGTCAAGTTCATCGTCACCTCCTGCTCGATCCTCTTCCCCATGTGGATTGACATCCCCGGCGACCGCTGGTCGGGCTTCCGGGAAGAACGCGACAAACTCCTGCGCTTCATCGGCGAGAACGACATCCGCGGCGTCTACTTCCTGGCCGGCGACCTGCACTCCGGTCACGCCGTCTCGGCCGAGATCGGACCGAAAGGCTGCCGCGTCCCGGTCTGGGAATTCTGCTCCACGCCCTTCGAGCAGGAGACCAACCGCTGGGCGCGGTGCATGTACCTCCCCATCCTGAGCGGGCTGGCCGGGAATCAAAAACCTGTCTTCACCACCCACGAGCCGCATTTCGGCGTGGTCGAAGTGACCTACCCGCGCGGGAAACCGTCGGTGAAATTCTGTCTCTACAACCGGGCCGGAGACCCCCTCCATCCCCCGGTTGGAGACTGAGCAAACCTCCCGCAGGCTCATCCCTGCGGGAGGTTGATTTTCAGCCCATCCCAGCGGACAGCCCGAACGTCCGCCACCTCCCCCAGCAGACGAGGGAGCAGACTCTGCAGCCGGTCCGCCTCGCCGCTGGTGAACAGGCGCAGCAAACCGGACCTCGGTCCGGCCCGCCGCGAACCGGACATTTCCAGCAGCCGCGCGGTCTGGCGCGCCACCGCCGGGGCCGGGTCAATCACGCGCACGTCCGGCCCGGCAATCTGCTGGATGAGCGGGATAACGAACGGGTAATGCGTGCAGCCCAACACAACGGTATCAATTCCCCGCTCCAGCATGGGGCGCAGGGCGGATTCCAAAATCTGGCGCGTGGCGGGTGTGTCCAGTTCGCCCTTTTCGATTTGCTGCACCAGTCCCGGACAGGTGTCTTGCAGGAGCGTGACGCCGTTGGCGAAGCGCTCCACCACCGAGGCGTACAGCGCGCCCTGGAAGGTGGCCGGGGTGGCCAGCACACCGACAACGCCGGTGCGGGTGGTCTCGGCGGCAGGCTTGACCGCCGGTTCCATGCCGACAAAGGGAACGTTCGGGAAAGCCTGGCGGAGGGAATGCAGCGCCGCGGCCGAGGCCGTGTTGCAGGCAACGACAATGAGTTTCGCCCCCCGGTCGAGCAGGAAGCGGGTGATGGCTTCCGAAAAATCCCGCACCTGCTCCAGCGGGCGCGGCCCGTAGGGGACGTGTCCCTGGTCGGCAAAGTAGACCATATCCTCGGCAGGCAACTCCCGGCGGATGGCGCGCAGGACGGACAGGCCGCCGACGCCGGAGTCAAAGATGCCGAGGGGGGAGGAAGGTTTTTCCATGTGTTGGGATGAAATCAAGGCGACGAGCAACGAGGAACGAGTTGATCAACTCGTTTCTTGTTACTCGTTTCTTGTTACTCGCTTCTCGCCTCACACGCGGCCACGAACGCCGCGAAGAGACGCCGCGCCGGCTCGTGGGCGGTCAGCCACTCCGGGTGCCACTGCACGGCGATGCCGAACGGATGACCGGGCAGTTCGAGGCCCTCGACCAGTCCGTCCGGCGCGTGCGCCGAGGCAACCAGCGGCGGCGCGATCCTGTCCACGCCCTGGTGGTGCAGGCTGTTGACCGGTAGTTCGGCCGCGCCGAGGATTTCCGCGAGGCGGGTTCCCCCGGCTACGTTCACATCGTGCGCCAGGAACTCGCGCTGTGTCCCCGAATCGTAATCATGTTTGATGGCGTTGGGGAACTGGTCGGCAATGTGTGTAAAGAGCGTCCCGCCCAGGGCCACGTTGACCACCTGGAATCCCCGGCAGATGCCCAGGAACGGTTTGCCGCCGGCGGCGGCCTGCCTGACCAGGGCAAGTTCAATCTCGTCGCGCGCCTCGTCCACCAGAATAATCTTCTCGTGCGCCTGGCCCCCGAAATGCTGGATGGCAATGTCGCCGCCGCCGGTGAACAGGATGCCGTCCAGCCGGTCGAGCAGGGAGCGCCGCGCCGCGCCGGTCAGCCCGGAGGGGATCAGCGCCGGCGCGCCGCCGGCCTCGTCCACCGCGGCGATGTATTTGTGCATCAGCGCGGCAATCGGGAAACCGTACTGGTTCTGGTGGTTGTAAGTGGTCAGACCGATCAGCGGAACGGACATTCGTGCTCCTGAGAAAAGACAAAAGGGCGCAGGGACATTCGTTGTCACTGCACCCTTTTATTGTAAGCGCGTTTTGACTCTTACTCGAATTTTTGTTTCAGGTGGGCCTTCTTGCCCGTCAGCCCGCGCAGGAAGTACAACTGCGCCCGGCGGACGTGCGTGTGGCGTTCCACCACGACCTTGTCGACGCGCGGCGAGTGGAGCAGGAACGTGCGTTCCACGCCGATGCCGTTGGAGGCAGTGCGCCGGACGGTGAAGTTGGCATTGTTCCCGCCCTTGCGCATGCGGATGACCGTGCCTTTGAATTCCTGGATGCGCTCGCGTTCGCCTTCCTTGATGCGGACGTGCACGCTCACCTGGTCGCCAGATTTCAGGGTGGGGATGTTCGGATTATCGGTGGTATTGAAATTCTTATCGAGGTCAATCATGTTTAATTCCTTACGAAGATTTTACCGTCTAACGGCGCGGGGCGAGATTATAACATGCGTAACAGGAGCAAGCAAGGCCGGATTTTCGAGTATAATTTTTGCACTGCCCCCGTAGCTCAATGGATAGAGTAATGGACTTCGAATCCAGTGGTTGAGAGTTCGAGCCTCTCCGGGGGCGCAGACAGGAGACCGTCAACCGGTCTCCTGTGTTTGTTCAACCGGCAGCCAGAGGGTGAATGCTGCCCCAACGCCGGACTGCCCGCCGGGGGCCACTTCAATCTGTCCGTGATGACGCTCCACCACCTGCCTGACAATGGCGAGGCCGAGGCCGGTCCCGGAAGCGCCGGAACGCTGCCCGACCTTTCCCCGGTAAAAACGGTCAAACAGGTGCGGCAGGTCCTCCGCATCAATGCCCGGACCGTTGTCCTGCACGCTCAACCCGACGCGCGGCTCCCCGCCCCGCTCCAGCATCGTCCGCACGCAAACCTCCCCGCCGGGCGGAGTGTAATACAGGGCGTTGGTCAACAGGTTGGAGATCGCCTGAGTGATCAGGGCTTCGTCCATCATAACCGGGGGCAGGCGGGGGGCAAGGCTGGCCGTCAGCGCCAGGCGGCGTTCCTCTGCCAGCGAGCGCCGGTCATCCACCAGGGTCTGGACCACCTTGTTCAGGTCGCCGGGCTGCATGCGGAAGGATACCTGCCCCAGGTCCAGGCGGGAGAGGTCGAGCAGGCCTTCGATCAGGGTGCGCAAGCGTTGGAGTTCCCGCCCGATCACGTCCATCCGCTCCTCGGTGCGGACCGAGGGCTGGGCGCGCAGCATCTGGTAATAAAGCACCAGGTTGGTCAACGGCGTGCGCAGTTCGTGGTTCACGTTGGCGATGAACTCGGTCTTCAGCCGGTCGCCTTCCTGGGCCTTTTGCAGGGCGGCCTGCAGTTCGGCAGTGCGCTCCGTCACCCTGGTCTCCAGTTCGGCGGCGTGACGTTCCGTCTGCTCATGAAGCAGGGTGCGGCGAATGGCGTTCCCGGCGATTTCCGCCAGGGTGACCAGCAGGCGGGCATTATCGGAACTGAACTCGCGCGGCATTTGGGCTGAAATGAAGAGGGCGCCAATGGCCTCCTGCTCCGCCAGGATCGGCACACAGATGCCGCTCCAGCCCTCGGGGGCAGGCCCGAAATTTCCCCGGGCAGCGATGGGGTCGCGGCTCACTTCCGAGGAAAAATAAACGTCGCCAGAGGTAAACACCTTGCCGGGGATGCCCTCGCCGCTCTCCATCTCCTCGTCGGCAAAGTTCAGGCACCAGCCGCGGCCGATGGCCTGCTTCAACCTGCCGCGCGCGGGGTCATACAGCCAGATGCAGCCGGTGGCGGTATCGAGAGCGTTGAGGGTTTCGTCCATCAGCAGGGGCAGCATTTCGTCAATGGTGCGCGCCCGGCGCAAAGCGACAGATACCCGATTGACGCTCTCCAACTCCACCAGCCGGACGCGCGTCTCATCGAACAGGCGCGCCCGTTCGGCGGCCGCTCCGACCTCGCGCCCAACCGCCTCCACCAGAGCGATCTCGTCGGCCAACCAGTCGCGCGGCTGCGCGGTCCCCACTGCCACCCCGCCGATGCGCTGTCCATTGGAGAGCATCGGCACGGTGATCGAGGCGCCGATGCCCATTTCAAGAATGCTCCCGGCGATGGCACGCTTGTCGGTTTTCCAGTCGGCCACCACATCCGTGTGGAGCAGGTCCACGCTGACCATGTTCAAGACCTGCACCGCCGTGGATCCGGCCACCGGCAACAGGCCGCGCACGGCGAAGCGGGGAATGCCGCGCAGGTGATGGGTAAGCCACAAGGATCCCATTTCCAGCCGCAGGGCGCGCAGGGTGTGTTCCAGCGCGACGTTGAACAGGGCATCCAGGTCTGCTCCGGCGCGCGTGGCAGACATGATGATCGTGTTGAGCGCCGCCTGGCGCACGGCGCGCTGGCGCGTCTCCTCGAACAGGCGGGCATTCTCGATGGCAACGCCGGCGTTGGCGGCCAGCGTTTCCAGGAGCACGACATCGTCATCCGTGTAGACGTTCGACTGGTAGTTTTGGGCCGAGATCATGCCGATGACCTTTTCCCCCGAACGCATGGGCACAGCCAATACGGAGCGCGTTACCCCTTTCTTGCCAAACACACAGGGAACAATCCCGTTGTCCGCCGCTTCGAAATCCCGGATGTGGATGGCCTTCCCGGTGGCAATGACCCGTCCGGAAATCCCCTCGCCATACCGCAAGACATTGTTCGCGTGGCGTTCCCCCCGGTCGAAGAGATAGACGCCGTGGATCTCCTGATTCGCCTCGTCTGACAGCGTGATCACGAACGAATCGCAGGGCATTAGTTGGGCCGCGGCGCGATGCACAGCGGCGTACACCTGCTCCGGGTCCTGGCTGGCGCGGGCGATTTCCTGGCTGGCCTGATACAACACCGAGCGCCGTTCCGACGAACGCAGGGCATCCTGGTACAACTGGGCGTTCTCGACGGCGACCGCCGTCTGCCCGGCGAGCGTGGAAAGGAGACGCTCATCGTGCTCACTGAAGGCGTTTTCCTGGCGGCTCTCGACATTGATGCACCCAATCGTCCGCCCGCCGATACGTAAAGGCACGCACAGTTCAGACTTCGTCCCGGCCACCGACTCGATGTAATGCGGATTTGCGCTTACGTCGCCGGCATTCACCGGCTTCCCGTGCGAACAGACCCAGCCGATGATCCCGTGATCCATGTCCGGGACCAGCGCGTCCACGCGGGCCATCTCGGCCTTAAATGCCTCACCGGTCAGGCCGGCGTTATTCCTCGCCAGCAGGGTCGGCTTCTTCCTGGCTTCATCAATCACCCAGAGAGAGCCGCGCTGCCAGTTCATCAATTGTTCCAGCGTTTCGATCACCCGCTGGGCCACCGCCGTAAGGCTGTGGATCTGCGCCGAGGCCAGGCTGGCCTGGTACAGCACCTCCAGTTCCAGCAGGCGCTGGCGGGTCTCTTCGAACAGGCGGGCATTATGCACCGCGCTGGCGACCGTGCCGGCAAACACGGAGAGCAGGTTGATGTCGGCCTCGGTGTAATGGCGGGGAGGAGCGCCGTCGCCCTTGTCGAACTCGAAAACCGTCAGCACGCCCACCAGTTCGCCGCTGTACAACATCGGCACTTCGGCCACCGCCGTGACCGGCAGGTGCGCGAATTTCTGGGAGCGGTGTTCCCAGGTGCGGTAGTCCTCCAGCGCCATCGGCTGCAAGGACTGCGCCACCTGTCCTGCCAGCCCTTCGCCGAGTTCGAGAACCATCCCGACAATGCCCTCCCAGCCCCGCGATACCACCGCCTCCAGGTTGTTATTTTCCACGCTATACAGATAGATCGAGCAGCCCGGCGACCGGAGCAGCGCAGACACGCGGTCGGCCACGATGTTCAGCAGGAGCGACAGGTCGCGCTGCATGGACAGGTCGCGGGCGGTTTCGTAAAGAGCCGTCAGTTCGTCGGCGCGGCGGCGGTAGCGTTCCTCGCTTTCGCGCAGCGCCTCCTCGGCACGCTTCCGGTTGATGACCGCCGCCACCTGCGAGGAGACAAACTCCAATATGCGCTTCTCGCGTTCCCCGTAGGCCCGGGGATCGGAATAGTGCTGCACCACCATGACGCCGATCACCTGGTTGTCCACCGACAATGGCACGCCAAGCCAGACAGGAGAAGGAGTCCCCACCAGGGCAATTTCCCCCTGGCGCTGCAATTCCGCATCCGTTGCCGGGTCGAGCAGCAGCGTCTTGCCGGTGCGGAGCACGTACTCTGTCAGCCCCTTGCCGGGGATGCCGGGCGGCGGCGGCGTATCCGCCTCGTCCACAAAATAGGGAAAACTCAACAGGTTCTTCCCGGCATCATAGAGGGCAATATAAAAATTCCCGGCGTTCATCACCTCGGCGATGATGGCGTGGAGCGCCGGGAAAAGATCGTCCAGCCGTTCCGCTTCGTTCGCCGCCCGGACAATGCGATAGACCGCCTCCTGGAGCTGCTCGGCGCGCTTCCGCTCCGTAATGTCGAACGCCGTACCGATGATGGCCGGCTTGTCCTCATACTCAATCAACCCGGCGGAAAAATCAATCCAGCGTTCCTCGCCGCCTTTGGCCACCAACCGGTATTCATAACGCGCGGGAGCCGACTCGCCCCGCTGGCGCCGCGTGCCCCGCTCGCGCACCATGCTCCGGTCGTCCGGGTGGACCACGTCGAAGAAACGCATGCGCAGCAATTCGTCACGCGAGTAGCCAGTGAGGAGTTCCATCGCCGGGTTGACGTAGAAGAAATCCTGTCCCTGGTAGATGAAAATGGCCGAGGCGGCCGTCTCTGCCAGGACGCGGAACACCGCGTCGCTGTCTGGCATGGTTCTCTCGGGCTTGCGGGAAGGGCGGGATATTGTTCTGACTTGCGGCATAGGCGCTCGCGTGACCTGTCACGTGCTGCACACAAAGTATAGCACGGGAACGAGAACTGTATGATATACTTTTTTTCATGGAACGACGCCTTGCGGGCATTCTTTTCCTGACCCTGCTCCTGGCCGCCTGCGGAGGGACTCCGAGCCTGCCGGCCGTTCTCCCGACCGTTCCGCCCACCGGCACGCCGCGCGTGCTCTCCCCCACCCGCACCATCCTGTGGGAATCTCCCACCCTGCCCGTTTCCCCCACCCTGACATTCGCCCCATCCCCCGCGGCCACAGACACGCCCATCCCACCGACCGGCACGCCCACCTCCCCGCTCCCCACCGACACCCCCACCCATACCCCCGTCCCGCCGCTTGCCATCCTCTTCTCCGGCTGCAACACCAGCCTCGACATCACCCACAGCATGGGCGAGGTGACCAACGCCTACGTCACCCTGCGCAATTACGGGAGCAGCGCATTGACCAACCTGTGCGCCACGCTCTCGGCCAGCGACGAGGCCCGCGCCCATCCCGACAAGACACAGTGCGCGGCCGCGCTGCCCGCGCTCCACCAGATCCTGCTCAAGTTGACCGTGGATACCGGCTTCCAGGAGGACACGTCCATCCAAGTGGACGTGGTTTCCGAACAGGGCATCACCGCTTCTGCCAGCCAGCCCAGTTGCCGGGAGCTCGGCTTTCCGGGCTGGGCGTCGGCCAAAGTGGGCGTCCTGGAACCCATCCCTTAAATAAAATACCCGCCGCTGGGTGAGGGGGGCACCCAACGACGGGCAACCCTATTGTGCCACAAACGGGGGAGAAAATCAAGCGTTTTTTCGATCTTTAATGGAATTCTTACAAAACTTCAGGAAGCGTGAACCGGAATATACTGCCCCGGTTTTCGCCCGCGCTTTCGACCCAAATTTTCCCCCCGTGCGCCTCGACAAAATGTTTCGAAATCGTCAGCCCGATACCGGAACCGCCGCCCGCCCGCGAGCGGGACTTGTCGACGCGGTAGAAGCGGTCGAAGATGTGCGGCAGGTGCTCCGCCGGGATGCCTATGCCGTTGTCGGCCACCGCGAACACCACTTCACCGCCGCGCGCTTCAGCCGAGATGACCACCTGTCCGCCGGCGGGCGTGTAGTGCAGAGCGTTCCCGGCCAGGTTGAGCAGCACCTGGCCGATGCGGTCCTCGTCCGCCAGGATGGGCGGGAGCGAGGCGGGCAGGTCCGAGGTCAGGGCAACGCCCTTCGCCTCGAATTGGCGGGACAGCCGCTTGAGCACAAAATTCACCAGGCCGGCCGCGGCGGCAGGCTTGCGGTCCAGTTGGAACGCGCCGGCCTCCACCCGTGAGAGTTCCTGCAAGTCGTCCACCAGGCGGGACAACCGGTCCGCCTCCTGGTGGATCTGGTCGAACGTCTCCGGCGTAGGAGGCAGGACGCCATCCATCAGGCCTTCCATCGAACCCTTGATGGCGGTCAGGGGGGTGCGCAGTTCGTGGGCCACGTCGCCGATGAGGCGGCGGCGCAGGGACTCGGTCTGCTCAAGTTTTTCGGCCATGCGGTTGAAACTGCCCGCCAGTTGGCCGAGTTCGTCGCTCCCCGCCGCCCGGACGCGCTCCTCGTAGCGGCCCTCGCTGATGCGCTGGCTGGCAACCGTCATGGCGCGGATGGGGGCCGAAATCCCGCGGCTGACCAGCAGGCTGACCGCCAGCGCGGCAGCCAGCGCGGCCAGCCCGGCCCAGACCAGCGCTTCGTTGAAACTGGAACGGAAACTGCTGAACAGGTTCTCGCTGCTGCCCTGCCCCTGCCCGCGGCCCATCCCCAGGCCCATCCCGGATTCGCTGGTGGCGGACACCATCTCCTCCATCAGCCCCAGGTGACGCCCGTAGGCGCCCAGCAGGGTGAACTGGGTGGCCGCCGCCAGCACAACCACTCCCACCAGGATGACCACCAGGTAGGAAAGGAACAGGCGCACGCCCAGGCTTTTTTTCATAGCGGCTCATCCTCGAACCGGTAGCCCACCCCGCGCACGGTGGCAATCGGCGCAGCCTCGCCCAGTTTCTGCCGCACGTGCCCAAGGTGGACATCCACCACACGCGTATCCCCGAAATAATCGTAGCCCCAGACTTTTTCGAGCAGCTGCTCGCGGGTCAACACCCGGCCGCGGTTTTCGGCCAGGGCCGCCAGCAGGTCGAACTCGATGGCAGTCAACTCGACCGGACTGCCGTCCATCGTGACCTGGCGCGCGCCGGTGTCTATCCGCACCCGTTTGAACGAGAACACGCTCGGGGCGGACCCCGCGCCTGCCCCCGTCTGGACGCGGCGCAGCGCGGCCTTGACGCGCGCCGTCAACTCGCGCGGGCTGAACGGCTTGGTGACGTAATCGTCCGCGCCGACCGACAGGCCGACGATCTTGTCGGTCTCCTCGGTGCGCGCCGTCAGCAGGATGACGTACACTTCGGACTCGCGGCGCAGGCGGGAGAGCACCTCCAGCCCGTCCATGCCGGGGAGCATGATATCCAGCACCACCAGGTCGGGTTTGTAGGCGTGAACCGCCTTGAGACCAGACGGGCCGTCGGAAGCAGTGAACACCTCGTAGCCCTCGGCGTCCAGGTACGATTTGACCAGGCGGACGATTGCGGGTTCGTCGTCAACGATCAGGATTTTTGCCATAAAGACCTCCGCGGGGCGGGAACAAATTGCAGCCCCACGTTATTGTAACAAGGATTTCGCAGTACGGGCCGACGAATGGCAGTATACCGGGGCTGCGTAAGGAGGATGCAAAGCATGGTTAAAGATTGTGTAAAGGCCACGGCTGGACGCTCGGCTGGCGCAGCGTGTTCTACATCAACGCGCCGGTGAGGGCAGCGGGCATCGTCATGTCGGCGATCAAGGAAAGATAAAAACATTCGGACACGGATCACACGGAAGACACGGAACTTTCCGTGAGTTACGGAAAAAATCCGTCCCATCCGTGAACTCCGTGTCCAAAAATTCCTTCCCCCCTGCAAGCCCAAAACACCGTATAATAAAGAAAATCCAAACATTCACCGCTTTGCGGGAAAGAAGATAAAATGCCCGAAGAACAATTAACCCACATTACGAGAAACAAGATCGCCATCCTGATTGACGGCGACAACGCCCAGGCCAACCTCCTGCCGCAGATGCTGGTGGAGGCCGGGAAGTATGGCCTGGTGACCGTGCGCCGCATCTACGGCGACTGGACCACCTCCAGCATGAACCAGTGGAAGGATGTACTGAATTTCCACGCCGTCCAGCCGGTGCAGCAGTTCCGCTACACCATCGGCAAGAACGCCACCGACAGCGCCATGATCATTGACGCCATGGACCTCCTGCACGCCGGCGTGGTGGACGGCTTCTGCCTGGTCTCCAGCGACAGCGACTACACGCGGCTGGCCACGCGCATCCGCGAAAGCGGCGTGTTCGTGATGGGCATCGGCGAGAAAAAGACGCCCAAGCCGTTCGTCAACGCCTGCGACGTGTTCGTCTACACGTCCAACCTGGTGGTCGAGCAGAAGTCGCACCGCGCCCCGGCGCAGAGACGCAGCCAGCCGAGACGGAAGCCCGGAACCGCGGCCGCCGCGCCGGTCAGCGCCCCCGCACCCGCCAGCGCCCCGCTCGCGGCCCCCGTCCCGGAAACGGACAACGAGAACGACCCGACCCCGATCATCCGGCAGGCGTACGACATCGCCCAGCAGGAGGACGGCTGGGCGCGGCTCGACCACATGGGCAACGCCCTGTACCAACTCGACCCCGGCTTCGACCCGCGCACCTACGGCCACCGGCAACTCTCGCGCATGATCGCCAGTTACAAGGATCTCTTCCAGATGCGCACGCAGGAGATTGACGGGAGCACGCTGTTTTACGTGAAGATGAAGGAGTAAATTGCCAATCGCCGTCACGGACATCGAAAAAGATGGCTTCTGGCTATTGACGCCAGACGGCGAATACTTCATTACGTTCAGCGATTACCCGGATTTCGAAAACGCGACCGTTGCCCAGATCCATCACTTCAAAGCCTCTTTTGGCGGTATTCACTGGCCGGATTTGGATATCGATATTGAATTGGACGCGTTGAAAAACCCGGGGAAATACCCCCATATCTTCAAGCGCTAGCTGTGCACGCAGGAGATTGACGGAAGTACGCTGTTTTACGTGAAGATGAAGGAGTAGAATTAGAATAGGCGCATAGCAAGGAGTTCCCTATGACAATCTCCGAAATTAAACAGGCGATTACCCAATTACCTCCCCAGGATTTGTCCCGTCTCCGCGCATGGTTCGAGGAATTCGACGCTCAAATGTGGGACAAGCAAATCGAAGAAGACGCGAAATCGGGACGCCTCGATCAATTGCTGGCAGAAGTGAGTGAACAAAGAATGCAACGCGTAACATAGAACTCCGAGATTTTGAAAATCTCGGAGTTCTGTCATCAAGGGCAGTTTTATTTTCAGAGTAAAATACATCCCAATGACCAACCCCCTCCCTTCCTCCCCCAAATACGACGATGGAAACTTTGAATGTGGATTCAAAGTCCGTATCGTCGTATTTGGGGGAGGTGCCCCGTAGGGGCGGAGGGGGTAGATCGAAAGGCGGACACCATGTTGAATCATAAAATCATCCAAAGCAAGACAACCAAATTCTCCCCTTTAGGGGAGATGCCCGCGAAGTACCCGCAGGGTGAAGGGCAGAGGGGTAAATAACCATGGCGCGTGACGAAGCCTATCAGCAAGCCGAACAAAAAATCAAACAAGCCCTGAAATCGGGCGCAATGGAACTACCTATTCACCATCAGTTTACCTGTTCGCTTTTCATCGAAAATTAAGGTGGCTACCATGACTAACGATAATGAAACATTTTATCTAACAGTCGAAAAGAAAATTAAAGAAGCGAAATCTTCAAAGACAAAGGAACTTGATCTTCATGGAAGTTATGGAGACAAGGGTCCCAAATTGACCAAATTGCCCGCATCAATAGGGGAACTCACGCATTTGGAGTCTTTGAATCTCTCCAGCAACCAACTGACGACCCTGCCACCCTCGCTGGGACAACTCACGCAGTTGACAGAACTGGATCTCTCCAGCAACCAACTGACCACCCTGCCAGACTCGCTGGGACAACTCACGCAGTTGACAGAATTGGATCTCTCCAACAACCAACTGACGACACTGCCAGACTCACTGGGACAACTCACGCAGTTGCAGACGCTGAATCTCTCCCACAACCAACTGACGGCACTGCCAGAGTCGCTGGGACAACTCACGCAGTTGTGGTCGTTTCATCTTTCCAACAACCATTTGAAAGCACTGCCGGATTCCTTGAGGCAGCTCGCGCATTTACAAGACTTAGAACTCATTGATAATCAATTAACAGAAATCCCCAACTTTATTGGCGAATTAACCTCGCTTACTGTGTTAGAACTTCAGGGAAATCAGATAAGGATTCTTCCTGACTCATTGAGAAACTTACAAAATCTCACTGAACTCGGCTTGGGCTTTGGTAATTTGACCAACCCCTTAAGTGAACTGCCTAAATATATTTCCGAATTTAATAAACTGAATGCTCTTGCAATAGCAAATCTCCATCTAAAAATTATTCCTGAATGGCTAGGAGAACTTACGAAACTGGAAAGACTTTATCTCAACGAAAATGATTTTACCAACTTGCCATCTTCTCTCGCTCAGCTTGAGCATTTGAGAGAACTCAATCTCAAGAACAACCCGCTCAATCCCGCCCTGCAAAGCGCATACAAGGCTTGTAGTCGTGGAAATTATGAACCACTCTGGGCATACCTCCGCAGTCTAGAAACAAACGCCGAGCCGCTCTACGAAGCCAAACTCGTGCTGGTCGGCGAAGGCAACGTCGGCAAGACCACCCTGCTCAAAGCGTTGAAGGGCAAGGCAGGCGAAGCCCCGCAGGAACACGAACCCACCACGCACGGCGTCGAAATTGACATTCACGGACTGCGCCTGCCGCACCCCGCCAAAGACGGGGTCGAGATCCAACTCAACGCCTGGGATTTCGGCGGGCAGGACGTCTACCGCGTCACGCACCAGTTCTTCTTCAGCCGCCGCTCGCTCTACCTGCTGGTCTGGGAGCCGCGCCGCGGCGTCCAGCAGGGTCAGGTGGAAGACTGGCTGAACATGATCCGCCTGCGGGTCGGCGACGACGCGCGCGTCATCATCGTCTCCACGCACTGCAAAACGGGCGAGCGCATCGCGCGCATCGACCAGCCCGTCTTCAAACAGCAATACGGCGACATGATCGTCGGCTTTCACGAAGTGGACAGCCTCGTCCCCGATCCCGAAGGGACCACAGGCGAGATGGTCGGCATCGCCGAATTAAAAAAAGTCATCGCCGAACACGCCTCAAAACTCGAACAAATGGGGATGGGCTTCAACCGCGACTGGAAAGCCGCCCGCGACGAACTGCTCGCCCGCCCCGAACCGCGCATCTCTTACTCGACCTTTAGCGGAGTCTGCGCCGCACGCGGCTTGAGCGGAATCGACACCGAGACCCTCGCCCACCTCATGCACGACCTCGGCTACATCGTCCACTACAGCGACGACGAAAAACTGCGCGACGACATCATCCTCAAACCCGAGTGGCTGACCAAAGCCATCGGTTTCGTGCTGGAAGACAAAACTACAGATGAAAACGAAGGAATTTTGCCAGATAACCGCTTGTATAAAGTCTGGCACGATCATTCGTTTGAAGGCGAACCGCGCTACGATGCCGAACTCTACCCATTCTTCCTGCGTCTGATGGAAAAGTACGATGTTTCCTATCGTCTGCCCGAAGGCGACGCAAGTCTCGTAGCACAGCACGTTCCACAAACCCGTCCGCCTTTGCCGTGGCAGCCAGAAGAGGAACCAAAAGACAACCAGCGCAGGCTTGGCATGGTCTGCGTGATGGATGAAGCGCCGCCAGGACTTATTCCGTGGATGATCGTCCGCACGCATGATTATGCTTATCCAGTTGGACAGCATAGTCTGCACTGGCAAAAAGGGATGTTCCTGCGGAACGACCGTCACGGTGAAGCCCTGCTCGAATTGTGCGGGCGTGAGTTCCACATGTATGCCGAGGCCGTTTGGCCCGAATATTTTATGAATATTTTGCGCCAGAGATTGGATAAACTCATCACCGATAACTGGCCCGGCTTGGAAGGGCGCTATTCATTTACCGTGCCTTGCAAAAACAATGCGTGCGAAGGTCGCTTTGAAATTGCGGCATTACGAGACTTTCTAAACGACGGTGACGAGACGATCCGCTGTCAGAAATGCCGTGAACGCCAAAATATCATCGAATTGCTCTATGGCTTTGAAGACTATGATGTCCGCGAAAGATTTACCGAACTTCAACGAACCGTCGAGCACGGCTTTGCGAATGTCGGTGATGAATTTGAGAAACTACGCAGCCAGATTGCCAACAATTTCCTAAACACGATGAAGGCAATGGCGAGTGAAGCCAAGAATGGTCCGCGCTTGTTTACGGTCGAGCCTGTGGATGGACGCTGGCAATGGATCAACAAGAAATACAAATTGCAGCTTTGGTGCGAAGCCGAAGATTGCCAGCATCCCGTGTATGATGACGATGGACTGGGTATCTACGAATTCAAGATGACCAGTGAGTGGATTGCCCAAATCGCGCCATACGCCAATTTCATCGTTGGCGTAATGAAAACCCTCCTGCCGATGGTCGCTCCGTCAGTAAATGTATTGTTTGGTTCTGGCGCTTTTGACCAGTGGAAATATAAAGACCATTTGAGTTTGATACAAACATCACTTACCAGTGTGCTGCCGGAGGGAATCAAGGTTCATGACCCGGGTCGTTTGAAGGATGGGGTATTGACTGAACCAGAACGGTCTGGTCTTTTAGCCTTGCATAGTTTCTTGCGCGATGTTGATCCAAATCAGGAAAGAATAGGGTTGTACCGTATTCCAACCTACACTGGTGATTATGCATGGGTATGCAAGAAGCACTACGATTTGATGCAGTCGAATATTCCCGACGTGATTCAGCCGCACCAATAAAAAGCCAAAGACCCCGGCTTCGGCGGCCTCGTCCGCGTGATGAACAAACGCCAGGAATTCCTGTGGGTTCATCCGCAGTTCGAGAAGGAATATTAATCTTTCCTGGCGCGGGTCGTTAGTTCTTCATACACCCCCACGATCTGTTTCGCGATCTTCTCCCAGTCATAACTCCGGGCGGATTCTGCCGCGGCGCGGCCCATCTGCCGGCGCAGGGACTCGTCCCCCAGCAGGAGCGCCAGTTTCGCGCACAGCGCATCGTGGTCCTCCGCCGGGACCGTGTAACCGGTCACGCCATCCTGCACCAGGAAAGCCAGTCCGCCCACTTGCGAGGCGATGACCGGCGTGCCGCAGGCCATGGCCTCCAGCGCCACCATGCCGAAGGATTCGTAATGCGAGGGCATCACCAGCACCTCGGCGGCGGAGTAGTAATACGGCAGGGTGTCCTGCCCGCGCTTGCCGAGGAAGACCACCATCTTGCCCAGGCACAGGTTGTCGCACAACTGCTGGATGCGCGCCATCTCGGCTGTCATCGCTTCGGGGGAGGCCTCCGGGTCGCCGCCGATGACCGCCAGGTGCACCGGCTCACCGCAGTCGGTGGGCCGCAGGCAGGCCACCGCCCGGATGAGCGTGTCCAGCCCCTTGAGCGGTTCGACGCGCCCGACGAACAGGATCATGCGGTCTTCGGGCTTCAGGCCGATGAACTGGCGCGCCTCGTCCGCCGGGATGGGGTAGAAGTGGCAGGTATCCACGCCGGGCGGGAGGATGGTAATCTTGCGTGCTTCCGCCTTGTAAAGCCATTCCAGTTGGGCGTGTTCGGCCAGGGTGGCGGCGATGATACGGTCGGCGCGGCGCAGCACCTGGCGCTCGCCCTCCAGCCGGTACGCGCCCTCCCGCTCCTCGTCGGACCGGGCGACCCGGTTCTTCATCTCCCCCAGGGTGTGGAACATCTGGAGGATGGGCGTGGCAGGCCACAGGTCCGCGAGAGTTTCGGCGGCGATGCCCGACATCCAGTAATGGCTGTGGATCAGGTCGTAGCGGATCCCCTTCTCTTCGGCAAAACGGCGGACGCCTTCGGCGAACTCCGGGATGTATTCCGCCAGTTCCCGCCTCGGGAGCGGGACCTCAGGCCCGGCCGGCACGTGGACGACGCGGTTGCCAAAGCCGAGGTCGTGCAGCACGTGCGGCACGTGCTCGTCCTGCGAACGCGTGAACACGTCCACGTGGACGCCCATCCGGCCGAGCGCGGTGGTCAGGTCGCGCACGTAGACGTTCATCCCGCCGGTGTCCTTGCCGCCGAGGGTGGCGAGCGGACAGGTGTGGTAGGAAAGCATGGCGATGTTCATGAGAACGGGTTCGTTTGCACGCGAGGATTGTCAATAGTGGGACAAGTCTACAGACTTGTCCATACTCAGGGCAGAGTATATCAGAGGTTGCCAGATTGCGAAAAACGCTGGTATAATCCCGCCGCTCGTAACGCAAATTGCCAATTTGCGCCACCGCCACCATAGCTCAGTCGGTAGAGCAGACGTTTCGTAAACGCCAGGTCAAGAGTTCAACTCTCTTTGGTGGCTCTTCCAAATTCGTTGTAAGGTTGTCACATTGACATGTTTACAGGTTGGCTGGTTTCAACAAGAACCTTCCAACCTGTAAACATTTAAACCTGCAAACGCTCAGAAGTCGAACAGATTATCCAAATCCGCATCCGCCACGTCGAAGACGGCGTTCGTCGGCGGGAGGGGTTCGCGGGTCATGTAGGCCGGCAGGCGGTCATCTTTTGCGGTGAAACCAGCGCGGCGGTTGAATTCGCGTTCCAGTTTCAGCGTTTCCTTCCCCAGCGCCTGCAAAATGTCGTCGGGAACGTCCCAGCCGTAGCGGGCGTTGAGCAGGCGGGCAATCGTCCCGGCGGGCGCGGCGGCGAAGCCGAAGCCGGAGAAGATGCACGCGCCGAGCGTGTCGTAGCCGGCCATGTTGATTTGCGCCGGGCGCGAGGCTTCCACTTGGCCTTTCGGGTCGAGGTGGTTGACCTTGGCGCGGATGGTCAGGCCGCAGGTATGATCGGCGCCCTGGGGTGAGGTGGCGTAAGTGACGCCCGTCCCTTTGATGGCGCGCGGCTCGTAGGAGGCCATCGCCTGTCCCTTCACCGCCGGGACACGTTCGTTGCCGAAATGCCTGCCAGTGGCAGCCGCGCCGTCGCCGAGGACGCGGCCGAGCGGGGTGGCGCGGCGGACTTCGTCCAGCAGTTCGAGGGCGCGCTGGCCGTCGCCCCAGTCCATCTGGCCGGAGTCGGCGGCCACGCCCAGCGCCGCGCCGAGATCAATCGAATCGAGGCCGAGGTCGTTGGCTTCCCAGCATAGACGGGCGACGGTATCCAAATCGCCGATGCCGAGGTTGGAACCCATCAGGCCGATGGTCTCGTATTCGAGCGGCGAGACGATCACCTTGCCATCATCGCCGCCAAAGATGTTCGAGCAGCGGATGGTGCAGCCGGGCATGCAGGCATGGGTCGGGTTCGACACGCCGCCGCGCCCGAGCAGGAGTTCACGCATGTGCTCGCCGGAGAGGGAATCGGCCTGCTCGAACTGGCCGGCCGAGAAACTGCGGGTCGGCAGGGAGCCGAGCGTCTGGCACATCTGCACCATGGCGGCGGTGCCGTAGTCGCGATACGTGTGCGTCTGCGGATGATCCAGCAAGGCTTTGTTGTAAGCCTTCTGGGCCTCGCGGTAGGCTTCGGGATGAGCAATCGGCGGTTTCTGCCCGCCGCTGGCGTCGAAGACAATGGCCTTCAATCCTTTGCTGCCCATCACCGCGCCCAGTCCGCCGCGGGCGGCGATGCGCGAGGGGACTTTCTCTTTATCCAGGTTCTGGATGCCCGCGGCTTTCATCTTCATCTCGCCGCCGGGGCCGATGAGCGCAATCGCGACTTTCTCGCCATACTTTTCCAGCAATTTCGGCGCGGTTTCATAAACCCCCAGCCCGGCCAGATCGTCGGCCTTCTCGAACCTTGCGCCGGCCGCGCTCAAGTGCAGCACCCACAACCCCGATCCGGCAGGCAGGCCTTCGAGGATCAGCGCCTTGATGCCGAGCAGCGTGATTTGCAGGCCGGTCGTGCCGCCCGCGTTGGCTTCCTTCACGCCGCCCGTCAGCGGGGACTTGCCGCCAACCGACAGCCGGTCGCAGGACGAGAGCATGTGTCCCACCAGCAGGCCGGGGGCGAAGAGCAGTTTGTTTTCGGGACCGAGCGGGTCGCAGGCTGCCGGCACCTCGTCCAGCAGGAAGCGGGCCACCAGTCCGCGCCCGCCGAGCCGCTCCCAGGCAACAGGCACGGCCTCCCTGGACAGGGTTTGGCGCTCAACATTCACTCTCCAGATTTCCATAACAAACTCCGTTTTCAAGTTGGCAGGTTCACAAGTTCAACCTGCTGACTTTTCGGCCATGTACGCCGCCGTCCGCAATCTATTTGATGTTTTCCTTCAATGCTTCGGCAAAGATACCGAGAGCATCATTGATCTGCTTCTCGCTGACGATGAGCGGCGGGATCCAGCGGATCACATTATCGTACGTGCCGCACGAAAGCAGCAACAGTCCGCGCTCTTCGCAGGCGTGGATGACAGCCTTGGTGATGGACTTGTCCGCCGGTTTGCCGTCCACGGTGAACTCGACGCCGATCATCAGCCCCAGCCCGCGCACGTCACCGATGACGGGATATTGCTCCTGCAATTTCCGCAGCCCGGTCGCCAACTGGACCCCGCGCCGGCCCGCGTTGCCGGGCATATCCTCGTCCCGCATGGCGCGGACGGTGGCCGCGCCGGCCGCGCAGGCCAGGGCGTTGCCGCCGTACGTCCCGCCGTGCGAGCCGGTCTGCCACTTCTTCATCAGGTCGAGACGGCTGAACACGCCCGAGAGCGGCAGGCCGGAGGCGATGCCCTTGGCGACCGTCATGATGTCTGGCACGACGCCGAAATGCTCCTGGGCGAACCATTTCCCGGTCCGGCCAAAGCCCGACTGAACTTCATCAAAGATGAGCAGGATGCCGTGCCGGTCGGCCAGGGCGCGCAGCCCCTGCATGAACGCCGCCGGCGGGACGACGTATCCGCCCTCGCCCAGCACCGGTTCGATGAGAATGGCAGCGGTCTCGGCGGGCGAGGTCTGCGACAGGAGGAGTTCCTCCAGAGCGGCGAGGCAGTACCCGGTGGTTTTCTCCTCGCTCAGGCCGAGTTTGTAGGCATACGGATACGGCGCGACGAAGACGCCTGCCGGGAGCGGCTGGAACCCGGACCGGTAGATTGTTTTCGAGGTGGTCAGCGCCATCGTCCCGGCAGTGCGCCCGTGGAAACTGCCCGCGAAAACGATGACGTTGGGCTTGCCCGTGGCGGCGCGCGCCAGTTTGACCGCGCCCTCCAGCGCCTCCGCGCCGGAGTTGCTGAAGAAGAAGCCGTCAATCGAAGGGTGGACAATCGTCCGCAGTTCGGCGATGAGTTCCATCATCGGCCGGTGGACGACGATGTTGGCCTGGGCGTGCAGGAACAGCCCGGCCTGCTGGCGGATGGATTCAACCACCTTCGGGTGGCAATGGCCGGTGTTGGTCACGCCGATGCCGCAGGTGAAGTCGAGGTATTGTTTGCCGTCCTCGGCATAAATAATACAGCCTTCGGCGCGCTCGGCCCGGATGGGGAAGATGCGCGTCCAGACCGGGGACATGTGGGGGAAATTTTCATCGTAGAGGTTGGTCATGGGGTTAACCTTTTTGGGGACGCGGATAAACGCGGATGGACGCGGATGGACGCGGATTCTTTTTTTTTGGGAGAAGAACCGAATGGTTTTTCCGCGTTCCTCCGCGCTAGTCCGCGTCCCATTCCAGTCAATACAGGGGAGGAATTCCTTCCTCCCCTGTTGCGGGATTATGCGGGGAGATACTCCGCCGCCCAAAGGATGCCGGACTTCGCGAGCGCGTCGGCGGTCGGGACCCCGTCCCGGGTCCAGCCGTGCAGCCGGTAATACTCGTCGAGAGCGCGCTCGAACTCGTCCCGGCCAACGGCCAGGCCGGCGGTCGGTCCGGTTCCGCCCAGCGGTTTGAAGAATTTCTCCGGCAGGGCGTCGTCCTTGCGGGCGAAGCCGTCGCGGGCGTTGAACGTGCGCATCAGGTTGATGCGGCGGATGCCAACCTGGATGAGTTCCTCGATGGTTACATCCCAACCGGTGACAGCCTTGACCATCGCGACCGTCTCGACCGGCCCAAAGAGACACCAGGCCGGGCCATAGACGAACTGGCACAGTTCGAGTGTGTCCATCATGCTGTAGAACGCCTGGCCGAGATAGGCAAACTTGATCTTTTCGGCGTCCAGCGACATCGGCGCGGGCGGCTCCGTCAGTCCCATCGTTGCCAGGCGGCCCAGGTACAGTTCGGAGGCCATGCCTTTTTCGTACATCCAATCGTGTTCGCTGGACTGGTGGTCGGCGCCAAAGGGGTTGACGGCGTAGATGAGCGCCAGCGACCGTTTGGCCTGCGGCATGTGCGCCGGGGCTTCCTCGTTCTTGCAGGTAATCAGGCACGCTTCCGCGCCGCGGCCCCATTTCTTGGCCGCCCGGGCGGACCCTTCGGCCAGAACCGGGCCAAGCTTGCCGCTTTTTGTCACGATCTGGTTCAGCGTCTCCAGCATGGCGTCGGCATTGCCGAAACGGAGTTCGATGCCGCCGGTGTCTTCTTTGGTGATGATGCCCTTCTCGAAACACTCCATGGCGAAGGCAATCGTCGCGCCGCAGGAGATGGTGTCCACACCGTGCATGTCGCAGACCTGGTGCGCCAGCGAGACCGCTGCCAGGTCCGAGATGCCGCAGTACGAGCCGAACGTGCCGATGGTTTCGTATTCCGCGCCGCCGTAGACGGGGTCCACTTTGTATTTGCCCTCGGTGATCTCAACCACGCGCTTGCAGCGGACCGTGCAGGCGTAGCAGGTATCGCGTTCCTTGAGCATGGTCTCGGCCATCTTTTCGCCGCTGATGGCTTCCGCGCCCTCGAACTGTCCTTCGGTGTAGTTGCGGGTGGGCAGGGAGCCAAAGGAGTTTTGCGGCATGACCACGCTGGCCGTGCCGAGCCGGCCCAGCCCATCCACGTCTGGATTGGCCTGGATGCCCTGCACGCCGGCCTTGTTGAGCGCGGCCAGCGCCTGCGGGTCGGCGGCTTTGGGCTTATCCTTGCCGCGCACCACGATGGCCTTGAGTTTCTTGCTCGCCATGACGAGGCCCATGCCGGTGCGACCGTTCAGCCGGTTCGCCATGGTGACGATGCCCGAGAAACGGACGCCTTTCTCGGCCGCCGGGCCGATCTGCATTACCTGCGCCTTCCCGTCGCCGACTTCCTGCTTGAGCAGCGCGTCCACCTCGCCGGTCACTTTGCCGGTCAGGTGGGCGGCCTCGTGCAGTTCGGCTTTGCCGTCAATGATGGTGAGATAGACCCACTTCGGCGACTGGCCGCGGAAGACCACGCCGTCGTAGCCGGCGAACTTGAACTCAGCCGGGAAGAATCCGCCGCCCTGCGAGTCGCCGATCGCGC
The DNA here is from genome assembly GCA_009772985.1 of Anaerolineaceae bacterium. GTDB lineage: Bacteria > Chloroflexota > Anaerolineae > Anaerolineales > Villigracilaceae > UBA877. Next base: position 47,352 of record WOUS01000009.1, on the reverse strand, counting down.
CGCTCATCGGGGACTTGGCGTTGATGTTGATGCGGCTCAGGCCGGCGATGGTCGCGCCGGTCACAACGCTGGGGAAAACGGCGAGCAGGTTCTCCGGTCCGAGCGGGTCGGCGCCTTTCGGGACTTCGCGCAGGATGTAAACCGTTCCCATCGCGCCGCCGCCCATGTACGTCCGGTAGAAGGACTCGGGCGGAGTCTCGACCTCGATCCGGCCGGTGGTCAGGTCCACGTGCAGGATCTTTCCGTGATAACCGTAGGGCATGGCAGGCTCCTTTTGTCTGAATGAAAAATGAATGAGTGCAAAGTTGCGCAGTGCTCACAGGAAGCGAAGCACTGCGCAACAACGTAACCTACTCCAGGCTATTCGTCAACTCCCTTGGGAGTCTTGCTCCAGGCAAAGATGTTCTTGGTATCAAACGGCTTGCCATTGATATCGGTCAGCGCCTTGGGCGGGTCGCTCTTCTGGGTGAGAAGCGAGACCACGATCAGGAAGACGACCGAGATGAAGAAGGCCGGGGTGGACGCAATGTAGATCGAATCCCAGACCACGTCGTCCATCATCTCGCCCTCGTACACGACCGGCAGGATATAAGTATACATCCAGACCAGGGTCAGGACAAGCCACGAGACGACGCCGCTGAAAAAGGACGCCAGCGCCCCCCAGTGGTTGGCTTTTTTCCAGTACATGCCGATCAGGTAGGACGCGGCCAGGCCGACCAGGATGGAAGTGTTCGCCAGCACCGCCAGTTTGTAGATCGTGGAGGCATACAACGCAATGACCAAACTGAAGATGCCGCTCACGATCAGGCTGATACGCGTAATGCGCAGGGTGGCCTTGTCGGACAGGTCCGGCTTGAACACCTTGACGATATTCTCGGTGAACATGGTCGCGCCAGCCAGCAGGGAACTGTCGGAGGTGCTCATCAGGGCTGACGCCAACGCGGCAACAAAGACTGCCACCAAAATCGGCGGGAGGTATTTCATCGCCATCAGGATGAGCACGAATTCCGTCTGCGCGCCTTCCAGGTCCGGGCCGAGCGCGCCATAAGCCGTAACGCCGATCAGCGGGGAGAGGACGCCAAAGGCCAGGTAGAGCGCGCCAGCCACGAAGGTCGCCTTGACCGCGATGCTCTCGTTCTTGGCCGCGCAGGTGCGCTGGAGGTAGTCCTGGGCCGGGATGGCGCCCAGTCCAAGCGAGAGCCAGGCGGCGATGTAGTAGAACCAGCCGTGCATCCCGAAGTAGCCGTAGTAGCCGTCTACAGCCGTCGGCCAGATGGCAAATGTGTTGGTGGTGTATTGCGCCCCGGCCATGCTGAACATGGTATCGAACCCGCCCACGGTGATGACAATACCGGCGGTGATGATGAGCAGGCCGATGGAGGTCAGGAACATCTGCATGAAGTCCAGGGCGGTGTCGGCCCACAGGCCGCCCATCAAAGTGTAGAGGGTCACAATGGTTGTCACCAGGATCATGCCCCACGAGATCGGCCAGCCGAGCAGGGCCTGCAGGATGGCGCCGCCCGCCACGATCTGGGCGGCCGTCCAGCCGAAGTAGGTGATGATCTGCGTGACCGTGCCGATGACCGACATGGCCGTACCATAACGATGCTGGAAGAAGTCCATGATGGTCACGTACTGGGCGCGGCGCGCCAGGCGGACGACGAAGATGCCGGCGATGACCAGGCACAGAGTCGCGCCGAATGGGTCGAAGACTACGCCCTGGAAGCCGTACGAGTAAGCCTCGGAACTGGCCCCCATCAGGGTCTCGGCGGCGAACCAGGTGGCCATGATGGACGGGGCCGCCATCCACAGCGGCAGGCGGCGGCCAGCGAGGACGTAGTCCACGTTGGACTTGACCTTCTTGGACGCCCACCAGCCGATGATCATGCGGATGATCAGGATGACGACGATCCCGCCGATGATCAGCCCTGCGTATTCATATGCTTGGAAATCCATGGTTTTCTCCTTTTCTTGGCCGGATATGAACAGGCATTACGCGGCTGAAGCCGCGCCGCCGCGATTCACATCTCTTTCATTCCATACGGGAAGCCGTATTCGGCCATCTTCTCCATGAACGGCTCCGGGGCGAAGGCTTCCGGTCCGAGCACGCCGACGCCCTTCCAGATACCGTGTTCCAGCAGGTCCCAGCCAATGACGGCGTTGAAAGCGGTTTGCGCCACCACCGCCTGGCAGCCCCACTTTTTCATGCAGGCCTTGTTGTCGGCCACCTGGTAGAGGTAGACCTGGCGCGGCTTGCCGTTCTTCTTTCCCTTGACCCAGGTGCCGGCGCAGGTCTTGCCGTCCATTTTGTCGCCCAGGTGAGCCGGGTCCGGCAGGCAGGCCGCCACCACGTCGCGCGGGGCCACTTCCACACCCTTGACCTTGATCTTCTCCTTGTTGTCGAGGCCGAGCATGTGCAGGGTTTTCAGCACGCCGATGAACTGGTCGCCCAGCCCGTACTTGAAGGTGACGCGCTTCGTCTTGACCCAGCGCGGCACCAGCAACACTTCCTCATGCTCCACGTTGACCACCTCGACCTTGCCGATACCTTCGGGGAACTCGAACACCTCCGGCTCGGAGAACGGCGGGGTGGTGAACCAGCCCTTGCCCTTCTCCCAGATGATCGGTGGGTTCAGGCATTCCTCGATGGTCGTCCAGATGGAAAAGCTGGGGGCGAACTCATAGCCCTTGACCGCAATGTTCGCGCCGTCGCGGATGCCGACCTCTTCGATCTCATCGAAAAGATGCTTCTCGGCATACCTGGCAAACACGTCGGCCATGCCCGGCTCGACGCCCAGTCCGGCCAGGCACAGGAGGCCTTTCTTCTCCCAGGCTTTGGCGCGCTCGAACTGGTAATCGCCCAGTTTAACGCCGCACTTCTCGAACGGCTTCTTCGGGTGCGGCGTGGACAGGGTCATCGCCATGTCCATGTAATTGCAGCCGACGTTGTAGGCCGCGTCGAAGATGGGCTCGTTGTAGAGCGGGTCGCAGGCGTTCATGATGAGGTCAACTTTGTATTTCTTCGCCATCTTCTCGATGAGTTCCCGCTTGCTGGCATCAATGAATTCAGCCGGGAAGCGCTTTGGGTCTTTCAATTTCTTCTGCACTTCCCTGGCGCGCTCCAGGTTGTAGTCCGCCAGGACCACCTGCTCCACCCATTTGCGGGGTTTGGCGATGGCCGCAATGGCCTCCCCAACCCCGCCGACACCGACGAGCAAAACTTTCATGTCCGCTTCTCCTTCTTGGGAAAGATTCCGGCTGGGCCGGTGCTTGCTAGAAGTAGACTTCCTTCACGATCTTGAGGTGCATGAAGGATTCCGACTCGCGGACGCCGTCAATCTTGTACAGCCGGTCGGTGAGGAACTGGAGTAAATGCTCCCGGTCGCGGCACATCACTTCGGCGATGATGTCGTACGCCCCGCTGACGACGATCAGGTAGATCACTTCGTCCAGCGCGGCAACCTGGCCGGCGGCTTCCATCAACTTGCCGCCTTCCACCTTGATGCCAATCAAGGCCATCGTGTTGTAGCCCATCCGCAGCGGATTGGTGATGGCAACGACATGCAGCACCCCCATCTCGACCAGCCGGTTATAGCGCACCCGGATCATCCCCGGCGAGACGCCCAAACGCTCGGCAATCTGCGCGAACGCCTCCCGCCCATCTTTTTGCAGGGCGGCAATGATCTGACGATCAATCTCGTCCAGGTCGCCGGGGATTGTGCCGTTTCCGTTCACCATGCTGCTATTCTACAACTTTTCGTCATTAAAATCAACGTTTGGATGATTATCCGTCATCGTTATGCGGACATGGCTGCCTTTTCTCCGCCCGCTTCGCCCCGGACCGTGTACCTGCGCGGCCTCCCCACGCGCGGCCGGCAGCCGGTCCGGGACCGGGGCGGGGACGCGCCTCGTCAGCGTCCGGCCTTCATCCGGTTCAGGACGGTCTCGGCAGCGTCCAGCGCTTCCTGGACGTGCGCCTCGGTGTGCGCCGCCGAAATGAACAGCGGATGATAACTCGCCATCACGCCGTTGGCCCGCAGACCGGCATGGAAGAGGTTGGCGGTTTCCTTGTCGGCGCGCAAATGGTCGCGCTTGTTGCGGATCTCCGTCACGCCGAAATGCACCTGGAGGAACGAGGCGGCGCGGTTGACGAGGATGGGGAAACCCAGGCGCTCGCCGATCTCGGTCAGGCCGGTTTGCAGTTTTTCGGCGATGCGGTTGATGTGCGGATGGACATCCCCTTTTTCCAGTTCGTTCAACACGGCCAGCCCGGCGGTCATCGAGATGGGGTTGCCGGAGAAGCAGCCGGACTGGAAGATCTGCTCGGAGAGATTCCACAGGCCGGTATGCGGCGTGACGACCTTGTCCATGATCTCGCGCCGCCCGCCGTATCCGCCGATGGCGAACCCGCCGCCGACGATCTTGCCCAGGCAGGTCAGGTCGGGCGTGACGCCGAAGTATTCGGCCGCGCCGCCCAGCCCGAGGCGGAAGTTGGTCACCACTTCGTCGAAGATGAGCGGGATGCCGTGCTTCGCCGTGACCTCGCGCACCGCCCTGAGGAAGTCGGGCTGCGCCTCCACCACGCCCAGCCCAAAGGCCGAGACCGGTTCGAGGATGACTCCGCCCAGTTCGCCGGCGTGCTGTTCGATCAGCGCGGCGGCGCGGGCGGCGTCGTTGTAGGGCAGCACCAGCACCCCGTCCCGCGTGGAGGCGGGGACGCCGGCGCTGTCGACGCGCGGGGCGGGCGTCTCGGACGGCCCGTCCGCGCCGAGGGTGCTGATCAGCACAGCCTCGTGCTGTCCGTGGAAATTGCCTTCGAACTTGGCGATCTTGTCGCGCTTGCGGAAGGCACGCGCCGCCCGCAGGGCCATCTGCGTGGCCTCCGAGCCGGTGTTGACGAAGCGCACCATCTCAACGTGCGGCATCAACCGGCAGACCGTTTCGGCCAGTTTCACCTCGGCTTCGGCGGCCATGTAAAAGTGGACGCCGCTGCGCAACTGCGCCTCGACCGCGCTCATCACCACTTCGGGCGAGTGGCCGAGAATGTGGACGCCGCCGCCCATCAGCAGGTCAACGTAACGGTTGCCGTCCACGTCCACGAACTCGCCGCCCTGCGCCTGCTTCACATAGATCGGGTACGGAGGCAGGAATTTCCCGTTACCGGCCACACCGCCGGGCAAAACTTTGCCTGCCCGCTCGAACATTGCCTGTGAACGCGGTGTGCGGGCGCGGAACTGTGCTTCGAAGATGTTGGCCATGGCGTCTTCCTTATACCGTTTTGCTCACCTCCGCCAGCGTGTCCGTCAGGCGGTTGAGCACTTCGTCAATTTGCTCCTGCGTGATGACCAGCGGCGGCTCGATGCGGACGGTCTGGGCGCTGGTCAGCGTGCCGGCCACCAGCACGCCGCGCTTGAACAGCCCGGCGGCCACCTGGTAGCCGATCTCCGGCGTGTGGAAGTGCTGGCCGATGAGCAATCCTCGCCCGGTGATGCCCTTGTAGATTTGCGGGAATTCGGCAGCCAGTTCCTCCAGTTTCGGGATAAGGTAGCCGCCCTTGGCCGCGGCCTGCTCCCATAGTTTGTCACGCAGGGTGACGTGGATGGCGGCAATGGCTGCCGAACAGGCCAGCGCTCCGCCGCCGGTTGTCGTCGTATGAATGAACGGGTTGGGGTACATCATCACCTGCCAGATCTCCTCGGTGGAGCAGAAGGCGCTGACCGGCATCACCCCTCCGCCCAGCGACTTGGCCACCGACAGGATGTCCGGCACAACGTCCCAGTGATCCACGCCCCACAGTTTCCCGGTGCGGCCCAGGCCGGTCTGCACTTCGTCGGCGATGAGCAGCACACCGTATTGTTTGGTCGCGGCGCGGACGCGCGGCCAGAAATCGTCCGGCGGGACGATGGCGCCGGCCTCGCCCTGGATCGGCTCGAACAGGCAGGCGGCGATGCCGATGCCCACCTTCTGGCAGATGTCCAACTGGCGCTCGACCGCCTCCGCATCTCCAAACGGCACGTGATAGACCGGGCCGCCGTAGAGAATGCCGAGCGGCTCGCGGTAATCGGATTTGCCCAACATGCTGAGCGAACCCATCGTCTTGCCGTGAAAGGCTTTGGTGGCAACGATGAAGCCCGGCTTTTTGGTGTACAGTTTTGCCAGTTTGATCGCCCCTTCGATGGACTCGGTTCCGCTGGCCGCGAAGAAACTGTATTTGATGTCGCCGGGGGTGATCTGCGCCATCAGTTTCGCCAGCACACCGCGCAGGGGATCAATCAATTCCTGGCTGGGCATGGGAGTGCGCCCCAGTTGGTCGCGCACGGCAGCCACCACGTCCGGGTGGCTCCAGCCGTGATCCATCATCCCATACCCGCCCAGGCAGTCAATGTACTCACGGCCCAGAATGTCGCGGAAGACGGCGCCGGAGCCGGTCCATTCAACAGAAGCCCAGTCTCCCGCCTCGGTCACAGACTTGCGGTATTCCAGCCAGCCCCTGTTGAAATGCTCGGCGAAGTTGACTTTGGATTCCTCGATGATCTGCTTGCCTTCTTCTTCCGGGACCTGCGGCTTGTGGATCACGTCCAGCCAGCGGGCGGAATATGCAAGGGCGTCATTCAATGATTGTGGCATCGCGTCCTCCCAATTTACCAATCGGATACTTCCTGATACCAGGGCTTGCTGGTCCCGGTTTTGGCGCGGCTCTTCCATTTTCCGGATTTGGGCGTGTCCTCGATGAACTCGAGGAAATAGTCCACCTTTTCGGCAATGACGGCGCACTGGTCGTCGCTCAAGGCCCTGACGCCGGACATGGCCTCCTTGATGCGCCTGAGGTTGGTTGTGGCAGTGTGGTAGAAACCCCAATCGTCGGCAAACAACTTCGCGACATATTTGACGTTGATGGCGTTCTTGTCGGTGTCGCTGACCGGCGCGGCCAGGAACAGCAGCATGGCATCCTTGAGGTCCTTGTCGTTGATCTGGACGATCTGTAGTTTCTGTAACATCAGGTCGGCCAGCGAGACACAGCGCGGATGGAACTCCAGCCGCCCGCGGTAGTCAATCGGGTGGTTGTAGTCCAGTTTGTCAAAGAACACGTCAATCATGGGAATCTTGTCGCTGAAGAAGATCATGCGCGTCCCGCCGCTGAGCATGGCGGAGCGTTTCTCCAGTTCATAGCCGTTCTTCTCGAAGAACGGGACAATCTTGCTGCGATGCTTGCCGTAGGCGGCGTAATCAATGTCGGTGAAGACGCGGTCGCCAAGGCGCTCCATGCGGCGATACAGGTCCACGTAATCGGGGAAGTAGTAGTGCAGGGCAATCGGTCCCATCACGCGCAGGATAATGCCCTGCTTCTGGGCATCGTCCGTCAGGCGGCGCGCTTCTTCGAGATAGGCTTCCGGCTTGGGATATTCGTCCAGCGGGATGTCTTTGGGTAAACGGAATTGTAGAGGCATGTTCATTCTCCTAGCCGGAAGTGAAGATGTAATCCTTCACTTTCCCTTTCTCCAGCACAATGACCGCGCCTTTCAGGATGCCTTCCGAGTACTCGCTTCCGGGATTGATAAGCAGCGTCCGTTTGGCTTTCTGCGCGCCGCGCGATTCGTGGATGTGGCCGTGCAGGCCGATGAGCGGCTGGTACTTCTCGATCATCTTCGCCACCGCCCGGCTGCCGACGTGGATCTTTTCGTCAGCCGCCTGGACCAGATTCTCGTCCAGTTTGGGCGCCAGGTCGAGGGCGTAGCCGTAAGGCGGGGCGTGGAAGTTGAAGATGGCGTTCGACTTATCCGCGACCTTGGCGACAAGTTCTTCCAACATCGGCTCCAGTTCCTCGTCCGGCTTCTCGCGCGGGGTGTTCCAGGGAGTCGGGTTCGCCCAGCAGAAAGTGATCATCTCGTGGTCGCCCACGGGAACGTTCTTGTTATTGCAGTTGACAATAACCGCGGAGTCTTCGATCACCTTGTCCACTTCAAAGTGATCGTCATTGCCGGGCGCCATGTAGACCTTGTAGGAAGTGCCAGCCAGCCGCTCGTCGGCCAGGGCAATCCACTCCTTCAAGCGGGAGAGCATCAATTGCTTGAAGAGGGTGTCCACTTTTTTGGGATCGCCCTTGAATTCCTTGAACTCTGCGGGGGTCTGGTGAACCCAGTAATAGCCCATCGCTTCGATGGTCTTCTTGAGTTTGTCCAGTTCCTCCTGGGTGGCGCACTCGGTGTGGGTTCCCATCAGGGTGGTCTCCCAGCCGCCGCCGGCTTTCTCCACCAGCGGAACCAGCACCTTGCCGGTCAGGTCGCCGAGCAGGATGCCCACGTCCACGTTATACACTTTCAGGGCGTTCAGGAATTTCCGGTAACACAGGTTCGAGCCGTGAATATCGGTAACGAAGAAAATCTTGATTTGCTTGCTCATCAGCGTCTCCTTGTAAAGATAAAATTGTATGATTGCATCAAGGGGCGGAGCGCGGGACTGCCCCGCCCCTTTCCGTGATGATCGTAAAGGGTTAGTCGGGCGGCAGTTCGCCGAAGGTCATGTCGGTATCCACGCCAACTTTCTTGTTGCGCGCTTTCCAGTAGAAGTACCAGGCGATGCCGAGGCCCCAGATAATCCCGTAAAGGATCAGGGAACCTTTGACCAGTTCCTGCTCTCCCATTTCTGCCATGAAGAAGAAGAAATAGAAGAGGATACCCAGGTAGATCAGGTTGACGACGGCAGCAATGGAGACGACCGGGATGCCCAAGATCTTCCAGTTCTTATAGGGCGAGGATTCCCAGATGTGCTTGGCTCTCTTCGAGAAGGGGAAGATGAGCGCGGCGATGGCGGTAATGCCAAACACCGTGACGATCTCCATGCCGGTCACGGAGAGACCGGTCATCGGGTCCATGATGAAGGCATACATCACGATCCCGATCTCGCCCAGGATAAAGCACAGGATGTGATTCTTGACCGGCGAAGCCCAGCGGTAGTCAATGTCGGCGAACCACTTGGGACCCATGCGATCCATGCCCCAGGCGAACAGGATGCGCGGGAAGGCCAGGTAGGAGAGCGCCACCCACCACAGGTTGAATACGATGAACGACATGGCCATCATGAAGACCACAAATGGGTTGTGATTGATGACCGCCGCCAGCCCAACGAAGTTCGGCGCCCAGGGCAGCGTGTATCCCGCCAGTCCCTCGCCCATGTTATCCACCCAGGCCGTGGCCGAGAGAAATTCGAAGCCGACCGAGTTGTACAGGGCGGCCGCCAGCCAGATCATGAAGACCGCCGGCACCAGGATGGCCGAGAGGTTGGCCAGGATGATGGTCTTATCGGGGCGCTTGACCTCGCCCGCGATGAAGGTGATGCAGTACGAGTAGGCGAAGAGCCAGGAACCGGCCACCATCACACCCAGCGTGTCGAACCAGTTCCAGGTCGTGGACAGCGGCTTGCCGCCGGCGTCCGCGATCGCCGTCCGGGTGTTGGCCAGGAAGCCTTCGTAGTCCACCGAACCGAACTGGGCCGACAGGTTGTTCCAGGCTTGCACGAAGGCATCGTGCGAGGTGAAGGTGAATACCAGCAGGATGACCAGACAACCCGAGATGCCCAGCACCATGATCACCTTTTGCACCTTGGCAAAGACCTTCACGCCGAAGACGACGAACAACAGGCCGATGAGGTTGACCAGGGTTGCGATCAGGAACAGGGCGATCGGCTGGGTGCAGAACTCGGCCGCGGCGGGCATGTTCAGGAACTGGAACATCATCACCAGGCCGGGATCCACCGTCCACGGGGCCAGGACATAGATCCACATGATCCACACGAAGGCATTGCCAAAACTCTCAGCAATGCCGACGATCGGATGGATGATGCGCGAGTTGTAGATGTACTCGCCGCCGGAGCGGGGCATCGAGCCGCCCAGGATTCCCCAGACCAGCGAGAAACCGATACCGCACAGCACTGCTGAAAGCAGCGTAGCAATAATCAGGTTGCCACCGGTATAGACGCCCAGGCCGAAACTGATCATGACCCACATGCTGGGGGTCAGGCCCTGGTTCATGAAGCCGACGCCAAAAGCGTCGAGGAACGACAGGCCTCTTACGAGGCCGCTGGCCTTGCGGGCAAAAGCCATTTGTTCAGGCATAGCATTTTTCTCCTCTCATGAAATAGGTGAATGTTCACAACCGGACAAACAGGGAATTTCAGGATCACTGGGTTTTATCCTGCCTCCTCCTTCCTGGCTAGAATTTACGAGACCATTCCTTCGGCCAGCGCTCGACGACGACCTTCTTCTGGGTGAAGAACTCGACCGCGTCCATGCCCTGGCCATGCAGGTCGCCAAAGAATGAATCCTTCCACCCGCTGAACGGGTAGAACGCCATCGGCGCGGCGACTCCAATGTTGACGCCGATGTTCCCGGCCTCCGCCTCGTACCTGAACCGGCGGGCGGCCGCGCCGCTTGCCGTGAAGATGCTGGCCTGATTGCCATACGGCCCCCCGTTGACCAGCGCCAGCGCCTCGTCAATCGTATTGGCGTGCATGAGACTCAACACCGGACCAAAAATTTCTGTGCGGTGCATCTCGCTCTCCGGCCGGACGTTCGCCAGGACGGTCGGACGGACGAACGCGCCGCGCTCGTAATTCTTGACGACGGCGTTCCGCCCGTCCACGCAGACGGTGGCGCCCTCCGCCGCGCCGAGGCCGATCAGGCCCTCGACCCGGGCGCGGGACGCCTGGCTGATGACCGGTCCCATCTGGACGCCCGCCTCCAGCCCGTAACCGACCACGCGGCTCTGGGCCGCGTCGCACATTATCTCGGTGAACTCGTCGCGCGCCTCGGCCACCGTCACCGCCCACGAGACCGCCAGGCAGCGCTGGCCGGCGCACCCAAAGGCGGAATCGGCCACGATCTTGACCGCCATCTCCATATCCGCGTCCGGCAGGATGACGACCGGGTTCTTCGCCCCGCCCTGCGCCTGGACGCGCTTGCCCTGCTCTGCCGAGCGCCGGTAGATATACTTCGCCACCGGCGACGAGCCGACGAACGTGACGGCGCGGATGGCCGGATGGTCGAGGATGGCATCCACTGCTTCCTTCGCGCCGTTGACCAGGTTGATGACGCCCTTCGGCAGCCCGGCCTGCTCGACGAGTTTGAAGATGAACTGCATCGTCATCGGCACTTTTTCCGACGGCTTGATGATGTACGTGTTGCCGCACGCCAGCGCATACGGCAGGTACCAGAACGGGATCATGCCGGGGAAGTTGAACGGGCAGACCGTGGCGCACACCCCCACCGGCTGGCGGATCATCATCTCATCAATGCCGGGCGCGATATCTTCAGAAAGTTCACCCTTCATCATCATCGGGATGCCGCCGGCGATCTCCACGTTCTCGATGGCGCGCACCATCTCGGCTTTGGCTTCATCGAACGTCTTGCCGCACTCTTCGACGATCGTGCGCGCAATCTCATCCATATTGGACTTCATCAGGTCGCGCAGTTTGAACAGGTACTGGATTCGTTCCTGGGCCGGGGTCTGACGCCAGGCCGGGAAGGCCTCGGCGGCCGCTTTGGCCGCGGCAGCCACATCGTCCAGCCCGCAGACGGGGGTGCGCGCCAGCAGTTCGCCGGTGGCGGGGTTGACCACGTCCAGGTATTCCGCGACGTTCGGCTCGATCCACTCGCCGTTGATGTAGTTCAGGATCTTCATCATGCCGCCGCCTTGTCGGTCACAGCCAGCGCCTTCTCGACGATCTCCAGCCCCTCGTCCAGTTGCGCCGTGGTGATGCACAGCGGCGGGACGACAAAAACGATGCTGCCCATGTTGTTCGCCATGATGAACGTGAACAGGCCGTTCTCGCGCAAGACCTTGCCGAGTTCGGCCATTTTTTCCGCCGGAAGGATTTCCTTCGTCTCGCGATTGGCGACCAGTTCGATGGCCGAGAACAGGCCGATGGCGCGCACGTCCCCGACCGAAGCGTGGCGGGACCGGATGCCTGCCAGCGCCTCCGTGAGGTGTTTTCCAACCCGGGCCGCATTCTCGATCAGGCCATCCTCTTCGTAAACCGCAATGGTCGCCAGCGCCGCGGCGCAGGCCAGGGCGTGGCCGTTGTAGGTCAGCCCGGCGTAGAGGTATTTATCGTCGAAGAATTTGGCGATCGGCTCCGAGACGATCACCGCGCCGAGCGGAACGTATCCGCTGGTGATGCCCTTGGCCGTGGTGATGATGTCGGGCGTGACGCCCCAGTGGTCCACCGCGAACCATTTCCCGGTCCGGCCCCAGCCGCTCATCACTTCGTCCGAGATGAGCAGGATGCCGTGCTTGTCGCAAATTTCGCGCACACGCGGCCAGTAATCGTCCGGCGGGACGATGATCCCGTTCGAGCCGACCACCCCCTCCATGATGACCGCCGCGATCTTGTCCGCGCCCTCGTAGCGGATGACTTCTTCGAGATGGGAAATGCACTCGCGCTTGCAAGTCGCCTGCTCCCGCCCGAACGGGCAGCGGTAGCAGAACGGGTCGAGGAAGTGCACCGCGCCGGGCATGGATGGTTCGACCGCCAGGCGGCGGTAATCGCCGGTCAACGCGACCGCGCCGTGGGTCGCGCCGTGATAGGAGCGGTAGCGGGCTAAAATTTTGTGCCGCCCGGTATAGAAGCGGGCGATCTTGATGGCATTCTCGTTGGCCTCCGCCCCGCCCAGCGTGAAGAAGGTTTTCTTGAGATTGCCGGGCGTGACCTCGGCCAGTTTCTTCCCCAGCAGGCCGCGCACATCGGTGGCGTTGCCGGGATGGACAAAGCACAATTTGGCCGCCTGCTCCTGGATGGCCTTCACCACCTTCGGGTGCTGGTGGCCGATATTCGTGTTCATCAACTGCGACGAGAAATCGAGATAGCGTTTCCCGTCCGTGTCCCAGAAATAAATCCCTTCCGCCTTCTCCACCGGGATGGGGTTGACCTGCCCCTGGACCGACCAGGAGAAGAAGGTGTATTCGCGATTTAAAGCAACAATTTCTTTTGCAGTAAGCCCAGGCATAAAATCTCCGTTTTGTTTGAAAGTTTGAAGGTTTGAGGGTTGTAAAGTTGGAAAGTTGACAACCTGCCAACCTGTCAACCTGCCAACCTATTACCGCTTGACCGCCTTCACCGCCTCGCGGAACACCTCCAGCGTGCGGTCAATGTCATTGTCACTGTGGGCGTAACACAGGAACCAGGGTTCGCGCGAGTCGTAATCCGGCATCACGCCGCGCTCCATGAGCGCCTCGGCCAGCCTCAGGTAATACTCCTTGTCGCTCGCGCTCCACGAACGCTGGTCGCTGACCTTTTCCACGCCGATGGCGTACGAGAACATGGCCGGGTAGCCGCTCATGCAGAACGGGATACCGGCCTCGTCGAAAATTTTCGAGATCCCGTTCATCAGGCGCTTGCCGCGCTTCGCGATGGTCTTCATCACTGGCTCGCGCTGGAGGATGGTCAGCGTGGCCCAGGCCGCCGCCACGCCCGGCTTGTTATTCGTGAATGTTCCGCCCTGCGAAACGCCATGCCCGATGATGGACATGATCTCGCGCTTCCCGCCGAACGCGGCCAGGGGGTAGCCGTTGGCCAGGGCTTTGGCATACGTCGCCAGGTCCGGTTTGATGCGGTAGACCTCCTGCGCGCCGCCGTTGGCGATGCGGAAGCCGGTCTTGACCTCGTCCAGGATCATGACGATCCCGTACTTGTCGCACTGCCGGCGGACGAATTGCAGGAAGTTTTTCTGCGGCTCGATGGCGCCGCAGTTGCCCATGCACGGTTCGATGATGATCGCCGCCACCGTCTCGCCCACCGCCCGGAGCGTCTGCTCCAGGATGTCGGGCGCGTTGAACGGGAGCGTGACCACCATCTCCCCCAGCGGGCGCGGGATGCCGGAACTGGACGGGACCGGGATCGGGCTGCGCGGATTCCCGTAGGCTTCCACCGGGGCGTAGGTGGACCAGAGCGTGTAATCCTGGAAGCCGTGGTACATGCCCTCGAACTTGATGATGCGCTCGCGGCCGGTGTAGGCGCGCGCCACGCGCAGGGCGTGCATGGTCGCCTCCGTGCCGGAGCAGGCCAGGCGCACCATCTCCAGGCCGGGGCACATCCGCACCATTTTCTCGGCGACTTCGATCTCCAACTCGTATGTCATGGCCGACAGCGTGCCGAGTTCGATTTCCCCCGCTACTTTCGCGTTGACCTCATCCCAGGCATGGCCGAGGATGATAGGCCCGAAGGCCATGCGGTAGTCAATATACTTGTTGCCATCCGCGTCCCAGAGATAGGCGCCCTTTGCCTTTTGCATGTAGGGCGTAATCCCCTCCCCCCAGAACCGGAAGTTGGAATTGACCCCCAGGGGCATCACTTTCGATGCCCTCTTTTGCAGAGCATTGCTCTTCTGCCAGGGGATGTTCATGGTGTTATCTTCTCCGCTTGCTATCCAGATTTTTTCCCGTTCGAAACGGCATAACGGGGGATGCGCCACTGATAGACATCCTTCACGATCATCGGCACGATGGAAGTGGTCGTCTTGCGCACGCCGGGAATCTTCCCGATTACTTCGGTGACGAACTGGTAGATTTCCGCCGTGTCTTTTCCCACCACCTGCACGCTGAGGTCGGTCTCGCCGATGGAGCAGGCCACGTACGAAACGTTCTCGTACTCGCTGGCTTTGCGCGCCACTTCCTGGATGCGGTCCGACTCGACCTCGAGCAGGACGTCCGCCACGGTGGTCAGGCCGAACGCCTGCGGGTTGACAATTGGGCGCACCTGGATCACGCCCGCGGCCACCATCCGGTCAATGCGGTAGCGGACGACGCGCTCGGTGATGTCCCCTACCCGGCGCGCGATCACGGCCGCCGGCATGCGGCCGTCTTCCATCAACAGGTCAACAATTTGGGCATCAGTTTTGTCGGTTTCGTGCATGATTTCTCTGTCTGATGACATATTCCGACTTGGCGATACTGATACTTTACCGATTCCGGCGTCCGGGTTCAAGTGTCATTTGTCATATTTTCATCCATCCACCCATGCGGAGGCCGCCCCCGGCAAACCTTCGCAGGGTTAAGCCGCCGGGAGAGTGTATAATCGAGCCATGTCCGAGCGTCCTCCCCTCGTGATTGGAATCGCCGGCGGCTCCGGGTCCGGCAAAACGACCGTCGCCCAGACCATCCTCCAGCGCGTCGGCCCGGACCGGATCGCGTTCCTCCAGCACGATTCCTACTACAAGAACCTGGGCGGGCTGCCGCCCAACCAGCGCGCCGAAGTCAACTTCGACCACCCGGATTCACTTGAATCAGAATTGCTGGGCGAGCACATCCGGCAACTGGTCAGTGGGCACGCGGTGCAGGTTCCCATCTACGATTTCTCCACCCACAGCCGCACCGAGCGGACGTTCACCGTCCAGCCGCGGCCGGTTGTCCTCGTGGAGGGCATCCTGATCTTCGCCGAAAAAAGCCTGCGCGAGATCTTCGATGTCAAGATTTTCGTGGACACCGACGCCGACCTCCGTTTCATCCGCCGCCTCCAGCGCGACATCGCCGAGCGCGGCCGGACGACGGAATCGGTGGTCAAACAATACCTGTCCACCGTCCGCCCGATGCACCTGGAGTTCGTTGAGCCGTCCAAACGCTACGCCGACGTAATCATCCCGGAAGGCGGGTTCAACGAAGCCGCCCTGGATATGGTGGTGGCGAGGATCGAGGCTTTACTGTAGGAACATCGTGGGACAAGTCTATAGACTTGTCCCACACATTCTCTCGAAAGGATTATTGATTATGAAACAGTGGAACACTCCGCCCGCAATGACGATTGACCCGAAAAAGAAATACACCGCCACGATGAAGACCGACAAAGGCGACATCGTGCTCGAACTCTTCGCCGACAAAACCCCGCTCACGGTCAACAACTTTGTTTTCCTGGCGCGTGAAGGCTTTTACGACGGCGTCATCTTTCACCGCGTGATCGCCAACTTCATGGTCCAGGGCGGCGACCCGACCGGGAAGGGCAGCGGCGGCCCCGGCTACCGCTTTGCAGACGAGTTCCACCCATCGCTGAAGCACGACAAACCCGGCATCCTTTCGATGGCGAACGCCGGCCCCGGCACGAACGGCTCGCAGTTCTTCATCACCCACGTCCCAACGCCTCACCTGAACCATAAGCACAGCGTCTTCGGGCAGGTCATCGGCGGCATGGATGTGCTGATATCCATCCCGCCGCGCGACCCGATGCAGCCCGAATATCCGGGCGTGAAGATCCTGTCGGTCGAGGTTGCCGAAAATTAATCCCCGCAGTAGGACAAGTCTACAGACTTGTCCCACACCAACTTATGGACTCACCCTCGCCCGCCAAAGAAAACCCCAAATGGACCACCACCATGCTCCGCGTCCTGGCGCTGCTGGCGGTGGCCGGGATCACCGTCGGCGCGTACCTGCTCCGTGACCAGGTGGAGAATCTCGCCGCCTTCGGCTATCCCGGCATCTTCCTCATCGTGCTCATCTCCTACGCCACCATCCTCATCCCGGTGCCGGGGCTGGCCGTCGTCTTCGCCATGAGCGGAGTTTTCCACCCGGCCGGCGTGGCGCTGGCCGCCGCGGCGGGCGGCGCGGTGGGTGAACTTTCGGGCTACCTGGCCGGTTTCAGCGGACGGGCCGTCATCGAGAACTGGAAGCGCTACGAGAAAATCACCGCCTGGGTGCGCAAGTACGGCGGACCGGCGATCATGCTCCTGGCCGCCATCCCCAACCCGGTCTTCGATGTGGTCGGCGTGGCCGCCGGGGCGCTCAAGATGCCCGTCCACAAGTTCTTCCTGTGGGTCCTGCCGGGACAGCTCATCAAGATGCTGGTCATCGCCTACGCCGGGTCGCTCTCGCTGGAGTGGCTTCTCAAATAGAACAAGTTTTTAAACACGAAGAACACGAAACGCAAAGAGAAGGCTTTGTTTCTTTACTTCGTGAACCTTTGTGGTAAATCACTTATGGAGTAGCCCATGTCCTCTTACGCTGAAATTGACGCCTATCTCGACTCTCATCTCGACGACTCCATCGCCGAACTTTCCCGCTTCGTGGCCCAGCCCTCCGTCGGCGCGCAGAACCTGGGGATGCAGGAATGCGCCGCGCTGACCGCCGAAATGCTCCGCAAGCGCGGCTTCGCGACCGAGGTCCTGCCCACCGGCGGCGCGCCGGTCGTCTTCGGGGAACGCAAGGGCAAGGGCGGAAAAACGCTGTTGTTCTATTGCCATTACGATGTCCAGCCGCCCGAACCGCTGGAACTGTGGGAAACGCCGCCCTTCGAGCCATCCCTTAGGGACGGCAAACTCTACGGGCGCGGCGTCAGCGACGACAAAGGCCATCTCACCGCGCGCCTGTTCGCGGTTGACGCCCTGCTCGCCGCCCTCGGCGAACTCCCCTGCAACGTCAAATTCATCGTCGAAGGCGAGGAAGAGACCTCCAGCGTGCACCTGCACGACTTCGTGCTCAATAATCTGGAACGCCTGAAAGCCGACGCCTGCATCTGGGAATTCGGCGGCGTGGACCACGAGGAGACCCCGCTCGAATACCTCGGCCTGCGCGGCATCTGCTACGTGGAACTCTCGGTCGAGACCGCCAGCATTGACGTCCACTCCGGGCTGGGCGGCTCGATCTTCCCCAACGCGGCCTGGCGGCTGGTCTGGGCGCTGAACAGCCTCAAGGGTCCCGACGAGCGCATCCGCCTGCCCGGTCACTACGACAAGGTGCGGCCCCCGTCGGCGCGAGATGTCGAACTGATGGACCTTCTGCCCGAAACGGCGGAGGTCTACAAACAGCAGTACGGCGTCCAGTCGTTCATCAAGGGGCTGACCGGCGGCGCGGCCCTGCGCGTGGAGGAAGTCTTCACCCCCACCTGCACCATCTGCGGGCTGACCAGCGGCTACCAGGGTCCCGGCTCGAAGACGGTGCAACCGGCGAAGGCTTCCGCCAAGGTGGACTTCCGCCTCGTCCCGGACCAGGAGCCTGCCGACGTGCTGCGAGCGCTGCGCGCCCACCTCGACGCGCAAGGCTTCACGGACGTGAAGATCGAGTTCCTCGGCGGCGAGGCCCCGGCCCGCACCGACCCCGACGACCCGTTCATCAAACTCGTCTGCGACACCGCCCCCGAGATCTACGGCAAGCCGATGAAACTCATCCCGATGAGCGGCGGGTCCGGACCGAACAGCCCGTTCGTCCACGAACTCGGGCTGCCGGTCGCGACCGCCGGGCTGGGCTACCCCGACTCGCGCGGCCACGCCCCGAACGAAAACATCCGCCTCGACCTCTATCTCAAACACGCCCGCCACATGGCGCGTGTCCTATTGGAGTTCGGCAAATGATCCGCCTTTCTCAACGGAGGAAACCATGAGACGCTTATTTCTCTCGCTCGTGACAGTTTTGACCCTGACCGCGGTGATGGTCACTGCGGCCTGCGTGCCAGCGGCTCCCGCCACCTCTATCCCTGGGACGGTTGTGACAATTGGCTTCACAACCTCGATAACGGGGAAATACGTCCGGGAGTCCACAGACCAGACCAACGGGCTGAAATTGTGGATTGACCAGGTGAACGAAGTGGGCGGGATTCGTCTTGCCAACGGCGATATCGCCACGTTGGCTTACAAGACGTACGACGACCAGTCCGACATCGCCCAGACGGAGGCCCTGTACCAAAAACTGATCCTGGAAGACAACGTGGATTTCCTCATCGGGCCATACTCCAGCGGCCTGACCAATGCCGCCGCGCCGGTCGCCGACCTGAACGGAAAGATCATGATTTCCGCCGGAGCCGCCTCCAATGCCAGTTTCCAGCGGAACTACAAATCCGTCTATCAGATTTACACACCCGCCAGCGGGTACCTGACCCCCGCCCTGGATATCCTGTCCACCCTGGACCCGGCGGCGAAAAGCATCGCCATTCTCCATGAAGACGAACCGTTTTCCAAATCCGCCGTGCAGTCCGTCTCGGATGCTTTGCTGGCGCAGGGATTCACAGTCGTTTACATCGAATCCTACCCAGGCGGCGCCACGGATTTCAGCGCCTACGTCCAAAACCTCCGGGCCGCCCAGCCGGATGCGATCCTGGGAGGCGGCCACGTTGCAGACGGGATGCTGCTCGCGCAGGAACTGGCCAAACAGGGAGTGCAGGCAAAACTCATCACCCTGCTCGTTGCGCCCTCCGATCCATCCTTCGGGAACCTGGGAAACGCGGCGCTGGGGATCACGGGACCAAGTCAATGGGAGCCGGATGCGGCCTACTCTTCGATCAGCGCCTTCGATGCCGGCCTGCCCTGGTACGGGCCGTCCGTGCCGGAATTCGTCCTGTCCTACCAGCAGGCATACGGCAAAGACCCGACTTATTTCGCGGCCGGCGGATATGCTGCCGGACTGGCCCTGCAATATGCCATCGAGCAAGCCGGCACGACCCAAACGGACCTGGTGCTGGCCGCGCTTGATTCAACCAACATCGTGACCTTCTTCGGCCGCCTGCAATTCGACACCGCCGCTGAAACTCATGGCCTGCAGATCGGGCACGAAATGGTTTACATGCAATGGCAGCAGGACACGACCGGCGCGATGGTCAAGCGCGTGGTCTGGCCGGTCAATCTTGCCACCGCGCCGCTGCTTTACCCAATTCCATAACACAAACCTCTTGATTCACTTCAAAATCTGGCTATAATCTCTTTAACGAAATCCACCCGCCGAACGGAGAGAACAGATGAGAACAATCAAACAGATATTGAAACAGAAAGGCGAGGAGATCTGGAGCATCAACCCCGATACGATGGTCTTCGAGGCGCTCCAACTGCTGGCCGCGAAAGATGTCGGCGCCCTGCTGGTTATGGAGGACGGCCAACCGGTGGGAATCTTCTCGGAGCGCGACTACGCCCGGAAAGTCATCCTCAAGGAGAAATCCTCCAAGGAGACACCCGTCCGGGAGATCATGTCGGCGCACCTGATTTCCATCACCCCCGACCAGACCAACGAACAGGGCCTGGCGCTGATGACTGCCCGGCGCATCCGCCACCTGCCCGTCATCACCGGGAAGAAACTGGTTGGCTTCATCTCCATCGGCGATCTGGTCAAATCCATCATTGACGAGCAGAAGATCGCCATTGACAAACTGGAGAAATACGCCAGCCAAACCGGAGGCATGAGCTAGGGATTTTCATCCCAGGCTGAAGGTTCAAAAACACCGCTCCTATTGACAAGAACAGGAGGGGACATTTTCCATGCCCAAGCAAAAGACCGGCCTGCGCGGCCGGTCTTTGATTTGTCAAAACGTTGGTTGTTACTCTTCCGTGATGGTGATGCTCTCTATGACATCGCCGGGAGTGGTGGGATTTTGGCTGGGGTCGCGGCGGGTGATGCCGTTGACCACGTCCATCCCGCTGATGACCTGCCCGAAGATGGTATGCTTGCCGTTCAGCCACTCGGTGGCATCGTACGTGATGAAGAACTGACTGCCATTCGTATCGGGGCCGGAATTCGCCATGGCAACAATACCGGCTTTGTCGAAAACAAGATCGTTTGCTTCGTCAACAAACTTGTAGCCGGGGTCGCCCATGCCGGTGCCGGTGGGATCGCCGGCCTGGGCCATGAACCCGTCAATGACGCGGTGGAAGGTCACGCCATCGTAGTATCCCTGCCGCGCCAGAAAGACGAAACTGTTGACCGTGACGGGGGCTTGCTCGGGATAGAGTTGGATGACGAACTCCCCGCCCTTCGCCATTTTGAAGGTGGCAAAATACTTTATATCCACGTCAATCAGGAACGGCGGCGCGGACGAATACTGCTGCGTGCCGACCAGCATCGGGGTAGGCCCGCCCGCAGTCGGGATCGGCGGCAGGTTCGCGGCAGGCTCCCGCCCGGCGACGATCGTCCAGACGATGAGCGCCGCCACAACCAGAATCACGCCGTAGAATGCCGCCTGCCAGAAAATTCTCGCCCGGGCGCGGGCGGCGCGCCGTTCATGCCTTGAGTGATGTTTTTTAGTCATGGCATTCCTCCGTGAAATTAAATTTTCAGCGGGTCTTTTTGGATTTCTGCGGAGCGGGTTTCCCTGCCCCGGACCCGGCCGGTTTTTGCAACGCGGCCACTTCCTGCGGCGTCAGGCGCCGCCACTGCTTCGGCTTGAGGGTGCCGAGGTGCAGTTCCCCGATGCGGAGGCGGACGATGCGCGCCACCGGCAGGCCGGTGCGCTGGCCCATCTCGCGGATCTGGCGCTTGCGTCCCTCCTTCAAGGTGACGCGCAGCCAGGCGCCTTTGCCGAATTTCTTCTCCACGTAAACTTCGGCGGGCTGGGTGCGGTAGCCGTCTTCCAGGACGATGCCGCGCCGCCAGAGCGCCAACTGGTTGCCGTCGGGATGCGCGGCCACCAGCACGCGGTATTCCTTCTCATGCTCATAGCGCGGATGGGTCAGCCGGTTCGCCAGTTCGCCGTCGTTGGTCATCAGCAGCAGGCCTTCCGAGTCGAAGTCCAGGCGGCCGACCGGGTAAAGCGTGCCGGGCAGGGGGACGAGATCGCGCACCGCAGGCCGCAGGTCCGGGTCGGTGACGGTGGAGATGACGCCGCGCGGCTTGTAAAGGGCGACGTACACCAGTTCCTCGGCGGCTTTGAGCGCCCGCCCGTCCACCGTGACCGTGTCACGCGCCGCGTCGGCCTTGTCGCCCAGACCGGCCACATGCCCGTTGACGCGCACATGCCCGGCGGAGATGATCTCTTCACAACTCCGCCGCGAGCCGTAGCCGGCGCGGGCAAGGATTTTTTGCAGTCGCTCTTCCATCAGCCCTTCAACAGTTCGTCGTGGCCGTTCTCGGCGGGCGTCCCGGCCAGGTTCAGCGGCGGGAGTTCGCCGAGCGAATTCAGCCCGAAGTGCTGGAGGAAATCGGGCGTGGTGCCATACAGGATGGGACGGCCCGGGCCTTCGGCGCGGCCAATCTCCTGGATCAGCCCCTTGCCAAGCAGGGACTTCATCACGCCGTCGCTGCTCACGCCGCGCACCGCGTCCACCGCCGGGCGCGTGACCGGCTGCTGGTAGGCGATGATGGAGAGCGTTTCGAGGGCGGCGCGGCTCAGGCGGCTGGTGGCTTCGAGGCCGAGGAAGCGTTCCACCAGCCCGGCCAGTTCGGGCGCGGTGGTCAACTGGACGCGCCCGCCGTGCCGCTGGAGGCGCAGGCCGCGCGTCCGCAGTTCACTGTCGAGGCTGGCCAGTCCCTCCTCCACCGCCGCGGCTGAGATGTTCAGCGCCGCGGCCAGTTGCGCCGGGGGCGCGGGTTCTGCCGAAACGAACAGCAGCGCCTCGAGCGCGGCGGGGATGTCGGCCACCGGGGCCAGGTTTTCAGATTCGCTCATGCTATAATAACTCCTGCTTATGTCATTGCGAGGGCGCTTTTTGCCCGAAGCAATCCCCTCGCAAGCGTGGAGACTGCTTACCCTTCGGGTACACTGTCGGCGAGAGAGCATCGCCTCGCAGTGACACAGCAATTTGATTTTGGAATGTCATCCGAGGTACTTATGAACAGCTGCACAAAAAACATCCTGCTTGCAGTGGCCGCGTTGCTGGCGGCGGCGCTGGCCTGCACCATCAACGTGGGCGGGCCGGGCTACCCCACCCCGGCCATCCCCATCTCGACCGAGGCGGTGGCCGGACTCCAGTCGAACATCCAGACTGCCGTCGCGGCCGGCACGGAAACGGGCCAGGTAACGCTGGTATTCACCGAGCCGGAACTGACCTCGTACCTGTATTATTATTTCGAGGCGCAGTCCAGCCCGCTCCTGACCAATCCGCAGGTTTACCTGCGGGAAGGCCAGATGCGCATCTACGGCACGGCGGTGCAGGGCAACCTCGAGGCTTTCGTCTACATTGTGCTGACCGCCGGGGTGGACGACCAGGGGCAGATCCAGATCGAAGTGACCTCCGCCGACTTCGGCCCGATGCCCGTCCCGGTGGAATTGAAGGACGCGTTCACGGCCATCATCCAGGAAGCCTACACCGGCGCCCTCGGCCCAGCCGCCACCGGCTTCCGGCTGGAGACGGTCGTCATCGCCGACGGGACGATGACCCTGACCGGCCGCACCCGGTAGCGGATGGGATTATACCAGCAATGAATTTCCTCATTCCAGCGCGGACAAAAACCTTTAAACACGAAGGCCACAAAGGTTCACAAAGGAGATCGTTTTTTTCTTTTTCCTTCGTGACCGCCTGCCCCCGCACGTTGGGGGTTGTGTCCTTTGTGGTAATTTCTTTTCTAGCCTCCTGCGCCCCGCCGCAGATCGCGCAGGGCGACATCACCGTCTCCATCACTGCGGACGGGGCGGCACAGCCGGTCAAGATCGCGGCAGGCAGCACGGTCCAGGAGGCGCTGACGGAGGCCGGGCTGGCGCTCGGCAGCCTTGACCGGGTGGACCCGCCCGCCTACACCGTTCTGTCGGACGGGGCGTCCATCCGCGTGGTGCGCGTGCGCGAGGAGTTCGAGACGCGGCAGGAAATCATCCCCTTCGAGCACATGCAGATGCGCAACGAGTCCCTCCCGGTAGGCGACACGCGCCTGCTGCAGGCCGGGGCCAACGGGCTGAAGGAGATCACCATCCGCCGCGTCTACGAGGACGGCGTGGAGATCAGCAGCGCGGCGATCCAGGAGACCGTGCTCGCCGCCGCCACCCCGGAGATCATCATGGTCGGCGTGCAGGCGCCCTTCGCGCCGGTCGCCATCCCCGGCAAACTGGCCTACCTGGCCGCGGGCAATGCCTGGCTGATGGAAGGCTCCACGTCGAACCGCCGCCCGCTCGCTGCCACCGGCGACCTGGACGGGCGCATCTTCGTCCTTTCGCCGGACGGGGAGTGGCTGATGTTCACGCGCAAATCCGCCAAACCCGCCGACGAAGAGATCAACACCCTGTGGATCGTCAGCACGACCGAACGAACGCCCGCGCTCATCCCGCTGAAGATTTCCAACGTGGTCCACTTTGCAGACTGGGCGCCCGGCAAGTCAACGACCATCGTCTGGTCCACTGCGGATCCACAGACAGCGCCGCCGGGCTGGTCAGCAAATAACGATCTATATCAAGCCAGGTTTGTCACCAGCGGCGGAACGACAAAGCCGATCAAACTGGTTGATACCAATTACGGCGGACAGTATGGCTGGTGGGGAACGTCCTTCTTCTGGGCGCCCGACGGCTCCCGGCTGGCCTATTCCCGGCCCGACGGCATCGGCTTCGTGGACCTGGAGGCCGGCGCGCTCATCCCCCTGCTCGACGTCACCCCGCTCAACACCCACAGCGACTGGGCCTGGGTGCCCGGCCTGGCCTGGGGCGCGGACAGCGCGACCCTGTATGTGGTCACGCACGCCGCGGGCGAGGGGCTGGTCAGCGCGGAGGAATCGCCCAACTTCGACCTGACCGCCGTCTCGCTGGTCAACAACGCCAACGTCCGCCTCGCCAGCGGGACCGGGATGTTCGCCTTCCCGTCGGTCTCGCGCCTCCGCCGCAACGGCGACGAGGACGCGTACACGATGGCATACATGGAGGCCGTCTTCCCAGCGCAGAGCGCCACGAGCAACTACCGGCTGGTCGTCATGGACCGCGACGGGTCGAACCGGCGGACGCTCTTCCCGGCGGAGGGGCTGCCCGGGCTGGAGGTGCAGACCCCGCTCTGGTCGCCGGCCCCGGGCGCGGGCGGAAGCGATCTCATCGCCGTCATGTACCAGGGCAACCTGTGGCTGGTCGATTCGGCCACTGGCGCGGCCCAGCAGGTGACGGGCGACGGGCTGATCACACGCATGGATTGGAAATAGATTTCGGCATATCATACATACATACGCTCGCGGCGGATTGCAAATCCGGCGGGAGCGAAACGAGCAAGCGAGGAAACATGCGCATTCTCATCACCGGCGCGGCCGGCTTCCTGGGTTCCCATTTGTGCGACCGCCTGCTGGCAGACAGGCACGCCGTCATCGGGATGGATAATTTCATCACCGGCAGTCCCGACAACCTGGCGCACCTGATGGGCAACCCGGATTTCGCGTTCTACAGGCACGACGTTTCGAACTATATCTTCATCCCCGGCCGCGTGGACGCGGTGCTGCATTTTGCCTCGCCCGCCAGCCCCAACCCGGCCTCCCCATTCAGTTTCTCCAACCTGCCGATCCCGACGATGAAAGCCGGGGCGCTCGGCACGCACAACTGTCTCGGCGTCTGCCATGCCCGCGGGGCGCGCTTCCTGCTGGCCTCCACCAGTGAGATCTACGGCGACCCGCTCGAACACCCGCAGAAGGAAACCTACTGGGGCCACACCGACCCGGTCGGGCCGCGCTCGATGTACGACGAGGCCAAGCGTTTCGCCGAGGCGCTGACCATGGCCTACCACCGCTTCCACGGCGTGGACACGCGCATCGTGCGCATCTTCAACACCTACGGCGCGCGCATGAGGCTCGACGACGGGCGCGTCGTGCCGAACTTCCTCCAGCAGGCGCTGCGCGGCGAACCGCTCACCGTCTACGGCGACGGCTCGCAGACTCGCTCCTTCTGCTACGTGGACGACCTGGTCGAGGGCATCGTCCGCCTGCTGGAATCGGATTACCATGAGCCGGTCAACATCGGCAACCCGGTCGAGACGACCATCCGCGAATTTGCCGAGACCATCAACCGCATCGTCGGCAACCAGGCCGGCATTGTCTTCAAGTCCGAGCACCGGCTCGGCGACGACCCCCAGCGCCGCCAGCCCGATATCGGGCGCGCGCAATCCATCCTGAAATGGGAGCCGAAGGTCTCGCTCGAAGAAGGCCTCGCCCGCACGATCCCGTATTTCAAGCAAAAGATGGGACTGGCATGACCCTGCTTACCAGCCGCCAGGAACGCACACGCTTCCTCAAGTTCATGGCCGTCGGCGCTTTCGGCGCGGTGGTAGATTTCGGCGTGATGAACCTGCTGACCCACATCTTCGCCATGCCGCTCGTCGCCGCCGGGACGATCTCCTTCGTCTGCGCGGTCGCCAGCAACTTCCTCTGGAACCGCTACTGGACTTACCCGGACTCACGCTCGCGCCACCCCGCCCGGCAACTTGTGATGTTCTTCGCGGTGAACACGGCCGGCGTTCTCATCCGCATCCCGATCCTGCACTTCCTCGAACCGCCGCTCCTGGGCCTCTTTGCGAGCCACCCGGACCGTCTGCCTGCCTCCGCGGAATTCCTGGCGAAGAACCTGACCCTGGCGGTCGCCGTCGGAATTGTCATGCTTTGGAATTTTTTCGTCAACCGGTATTGGACGTATAATGATGTTGGCCAGACCGAACCGGAAAGAATCCATGGAAAATAAACCCGCCATCATCCCGATTTACACCTCCAAAGGCGAGGCGGAGGCCTTCCTGGCCTATCCCTTCCTATACAACCGGAGCGGCGAGTGGATCGGCTGGATCACGCCGAAGCGCGAGGTCTATTCCGTACTTGGCTACTACGTGGGCAGCCTAACGAACGACCCGCGCATCCTGCGCAAGCGGGTGACCAGTTCGCTCAAGCCGCGCCTGGACCCGCCCCCGCCCCCGCCGAAAGTGTATCCGCCCGCCACCATCCCGCTCGCGCCGATGATGAGCGAGTTGACCTACAGCACGATGGATGTGCTGCTGGAGGAACCAGAACTCCTGCACACGCTCGATGTGGGCGAGTTTAAAGAGGATCTGGATTGAAAAGACCTTTAACCGCGAAGGTGTCTTCCTGCTCCGAGGGGGTCTGCGACCCCCAATCTGCGGGATTGCAAATCCCGCAGGAGCAATAGGCGGCTTTTCTTCCCGGTTCCCCAGAAAAGGATGGCTGTGACCGAACCACTCTCCCCCAAACCCATGCGCGCCTCGCACATCCAACTGGCGCAACTGATGATGCCCGAACACGCCAACCTGCAAGGCAACGTCCACGGCGGCTGGATCATGAAACTGGTGGACGAAGCCGGGGCGCTGGCCTCCACCCGCCACGCCGGGCGGAGGGTCGTCACCGTGGCGATTGACCAGATGGTATTCCGCCAACCCATCCGCATCGGCGACCTCATCATCCTGGACGCCGAAGTGACCTACGTTGGGCGGACGTCCATCGAGGTCGAGGTGCAGGTCATCGCCGAAAATCCCATCAGCGGCCAGCGCACGCACACCAACGCCGCGTATCTCGTCTACGTGGCCATCGGCGAAGACGGCAAACCGGCCCCGGTCCCGCCGCTGGTGGCCGAGAACCCGGCCGAGAAA
Organism: Anaerolineaceae bacterium; assembly: GCA_009772985.1. Classification (GTDB taxonomy): domain Bacteria; phylum Chloroflexota; class Anaerolineae; order Anaerolineales; family Villigracilaceae; genus UBA877. Next base: position 20,141 of record WOUS01000009.1, on the reverse strand, counting down.
GCCCGCATGGAAGCCGCCCGCCAGCGCCAGGAACAACGCCTGGCCGAGAAGAAAGCCGGAGAGCACAGATGAGCCAGCCAAGCCCGGAACCTGTTCCCGGTCCGGACACCGAAGCGCCGGAACCGAAAGAACGGATGGCGCACCCGTTCCGCAGCCTGAAGGAACTGGTGGACTTCGTCTCCGGGCGGACGGTCGCGCCCGCCCCTGCCGAGGAGTCCGGGCTGGCCGAACCGCTGCCCTTCCCGTTCCTCGCCATCGTCGGCCAGCAGGAGATGAAACTGGCGCTCCTGCTCGGGCTGGTGAACCCGTCCATTGGCGGCATCCTGCTCGTCGGTCCGCGCGGCACCGCCAAAACCACCGCGGTTCGCTCGCTGCTCGACATCCTGCCCAAAGTGGAGCGCAGCCTGTGCCGCTACGGCTGCCTGCCCGAAGACGTGGAGACCGGCGGCGTGGACGCCGTCTGCCCGGACTGCGCCCGCAAGTACGCCGAGGGACAGCCGCTGACCGCGCCCGACCGCGCCCGGCTGGTGGAACTGCCGCTCAACGCCCGTCTCGAAGACGTGGTCGGCGGGATCGTCGAGGAACAGCCCGCCAGCCACGAACGTTCGCGCGTGCGGCGCGGGATTTTGGCGCAGGCCGACCGCAACCTGCTCTACATTGACGAGATCAACCTGCTGGCCGACGAGATCGTGGACGCCATCCTCGACGCCGCCGCGCAGGGTTCGTACACGGTGCGGCGCGGACCGGCATCCGCCACCTACCGCGCCCGCTTTGTGCTGATCGGCTCGATGAACCCGGAGGAGGGCAAACTCCGCCCGCAGATCCTGGACCGGTTCGGGCTGCGCGTGCTGGTGCGCGGACTGGAGCGGCCGGCCGAACGCCTGGAAGCCTACCGCCGCGTCCACGCCTACCTGGCCAGCCCGCGCGCCGTGACCGCCGCGTACGCGGACGAAATGCTCGCCGCCGCGCAGGAGGTGCAGTCGGCGCGCGAGCGGCTGCCCAAAGTGACCATCCCCGACAACGTGGCGAAGCCGGCCATCAAACTCGTGCAGAAGATGGGCATTGACAGCCTGCGCGCCGAGATCACCTGGTTCGAGGCGGCGCGTGCCTACGCCGCCGCGGATGGCCGGACGACGGTCGCGCCCGCGGACCTGAAAACCGTCGCGCCGATGGCGCTGCGGCTGAGAAGGTCGCAGTTTATGACGGAATATTTCAGCAATCAGAAGGGGGAGGAAGAGGAGATGGAGAAGTTGCTGAATGGGTTGGGGGCGAAACAAGGAACAAGGAAGAAGTAATTTTAAAGAGGAAAATCAAATTTCCGCAAATCGGGAATATTCTGGCCGGCTGACAAACTTTGAATAGATTGACGAAACCGGCCAAGGAGGCAATATGCTAAAAGATGTCAACTTTCGTAAAGATATTTTGGCCGGGATAATCTCGTCGCTTATTTTCTTGATCCTATTCCAGCCGTTGGTGCGAGGATTAGGACAACTACTTCAGCCGCTGGGAGAAAAATTTTTCACCGGATTTTCTAACTCCCTTTACTCAAATGCGGCCCTTGGACATAGAAACTATCTGGAGGTGGTTGCCTTCGAGACTGGCGTATCCACTTTCTTTGGCCTTTCATTCGGCTTTTTCACTGGCTACCTGTCTCGGAACAGGTTCCTGAAAATCAAAGAGAAAAATAAGCAACACATCACAATTGTCCTAAAAATAGGGATGGCAATCTGTTGGTTGATGCTTACATTCGGCATAATAGCCAGCTCAATGCTTTTCTTCTCCGATTTACAAATGAATACATCCTTTGAGCAAAGACTTGCTGTTGTCGTCCCATATCTTTCTGAACAAGAAGAAGAGGAGCTCAGAGCGAAATGGGCATCTATGCAGACTCGAGATGATTATGAAAAAATCAACCTGATTTTGCAAGAGTATGCCGAAACTTATCAAATTGAACTACCTACACTCATGTGGAAATAAGAAACTTGTAGACAAGTATGCTCACCCCTCGCGAACGCCTGCAAGCCTGCCTGACCGACGACTCCGCCCTCGACCGCCCGCCGGTCGCGCTCTGGCGGCATTTCCCGGTGGACGACCAGTCGCCCGGAACGCTGGCCGCCGCCACCGTGGACTTTCAGCGCGCTTATGATTTCGACCTGGTCAAGGTCACCCCGGCCTCGTCCTTCTGCCTGAAGGATTGGGGCGCGGAGGATATCTGGGAGGGCCACACGGAAGGGACGCGCCGCTACACGAAGCGCGTCGTCCAGAAGCCGCAGGACTGGGAACGCCTGCCCACGCTCGACCCGCGCAAGTCCGCGCACCTCGCCGGGCAACTGGACTGTCTCCGCCTGGTACGCGCCGAACTCGGCTGCGAAACCCCCATCCTGCAAACCGTCTTCAGTCCGCTGGCGCAGGCCAAGAACCTGGCCGGCGGCGAGACGCTCATCGTCCATCTCCGTCAGTACCCCGAAGCCGTGATGAAGGGACTGGCGGCCATCGCCGAGTCCACGCGCCGGTTCATCGAAGCCGCCATCGAGACCGGCATTGACGGCGTCTTCTACGCCGTCCAGCACGCGCAGGCGGGACTGCTGACCCTCGACGAGTACAAAACTTTCGGCCTTCATTTCGACCTGCAAACTTTACAACCTGCAACCGGCCTCTGGTGCAACCTGCTCCACCTGCACGGACTCAACGTCTACTTCCAACTCATTACTCATTACTCGTCACTTTTTTCCATCGTCAACTGGCACGACCGCGAAACGTATCCATCCCTGGTCGAAGCCAAGACCTCCGAGTTCTTTAAGAACTCGGAGGTCTGCCCCGCACTGTGCGGCGGCATCAGCCAGAAGAGCATCGTTTTCGCGGACAGTTCCCGGGTCCGGGAGGAGGCGGCGGACGCCATTGCCCAGACCGGCGGACGCCGGTTCCTGCTCGGCACCGGTTGCGTGGTGCCGGTCATCGCGCCGCACGGCAACCTGCTCGCGGCGCGCAACGCCGTCAACCCGCAATCCGAAATCGGAAATCGGAAATCAGAAATCTAATGAGCACCCTGCGCGTCATCTCTGGCACGGCAAAAGGCCGCCGGTTGAAGGATGTCCCCGGCGACACCACCCGCCCCGTGACCGGCATGGTCAGGCAGGCGTTGTTCAACATCCTCGGCGCGGACGCGGCCGACTCGGCCTGGTGGGACCTGTTCGGCGGGACGGGCGCCATCGGCATCGAGGCCCTCAGCCGCGGCGCGGCGTTCGTGCGCTTCTCCGAGTTGAACCGCCTGCCCATCGAGACCATCAAAGCCAACCTGCAAACGTGCGGATTCAGCGCGCAGGCCGAAGTCCGCCGCGGCGACGCGTTCGCCATGCTGGCCGCCGCGCCGGACCGGGCGTTCGATTACGTTTACATCGCCCCGCCGCAATACAAGGAAATGTGGTCGAAGGCCCTGCGCGCGCTGGACGCCAATCCCGGCTGGCTGAGCGAGGGGGCCTGGGTTATCGCGCAAATCCATCCGCGCGAGATGGAGGAACTGGAACTCCACCACCTGGAAAAGTTCGACGAGCGCAAGTACGGCAGCACCCTGTTGATTTTTTACGAGAAGAAATGATCTGTTCGCCCGGCAGTTTGAAGAATGGGACGCGGACGAGCGCTGACGAGCACGGAAAAACCACTTTGCTGACCCGGAAAAGAAATCCGCGTTTTCCGCGTTCATCCGCGTCCTGTTCCCGAAATGCCCGGTATCAGAATACCACTAAAACGGCCATAAGAAAAAATGGGGGTTGCTATTTTCCCCGCTCCTCTGTATCATAGATGCAGTTCGCAAGGAGAATCGCATGGAGATCCAAACCGTCAAGATCAAGAAGCCCGAAGCCGTCAACTTCATCCTCGGCCAGACGCATTTCATCAAGACAGTGGAAGACGTGCACGAGGCGCTGGTCAACGCCGTGCCGGGCATCCGCTTTGGCGTGGCGTTCTGCGAAGCCTCGGGCAAGTGCCTGGTGCGCTGGTCCGGCACCGACGAGGCGATGATCGAACTGGCGAAGAAGAACGCCCTCGCCATCGGCGCGGGGCACTCGTTCATCGTTTTCCTTGCAGAGGGATTTTTCCCCGTCAACGTGCTGAACGCCGTCAAGAACGTGCCCGAAGTCTGCCGCATCTTCTGCGCCACGGCCAACCCGACCGAGGTCCTGGTGGCCGTCACCGGGCAGGGACGCGGCATCCTCGGCGTGGTGGACGGGTCCGCGCCGCAGGGCGTGGAGGGACCGGAAGACATTGCCTGGCGCAAGGATTTCCTGCGCAAGATCGGCTACAAAGCGTAACCACCCCAAATCAACCTCACAAGGAGATAGCAGATGAATCTTTCCCAAATCCTCAACATAATCGGCGACGGCCTGCTCTGCCTGCTCTACATCGGCGGGATCGTGGCCGGCATCATTGGGCTGACCCGCAAGAAGGCCCTGCCGGGCATCCTGGCCGCGGTTGGGTTCCTCCTCCTGGGTCTCAATCTGGTGCTCAATTATGTAATTTCATTGGTCCTCGTGCCAGTTGCAATCCGTTCCGGAGGCGATTTCAGCAGCACCTATGGCTGGTTGAATTGTCTGAGAACACCGCTCTACCTGCTTGGCGCCGCGGCGCTCGTGGTACTCGTCTTCACCCTGCTTGTTGGCAAAAAGAGCGGGCCGCAGCCCGCCCCGGAAACCCAGGAAATACCCGAAATTCCGCCCATGCCGTAAACGGACAAAAATGACCACCACCCGCGCCCCCAGCAAGATCATTCCGCGCGCCTTCCCCGGCATCACGCCAGACGAAGTCTCGGAACTCATCAACAACAGCAAACTGGCGAACTATCCGCCCGAGACCGTCCTGTGCCGCGAGAACGCCGTTGAGGATACGTTCTATCTTATCCTGGAGGGCGAGGTGGAGGTCACCAAAGTCATCAACAACGCCGAGGCGCGCCTGTTGAAGACCCTCGGCGCGGGCGATTTCTTCGGCGAGATGGCGCTCATCCACAACGCGCCGCGCGCCGCCACCGTCAAGACCGTCACGCCGCTCATCGCCCTCGAAATCCGCAGGGAGGCGTTCGCCCGCGTCCTCAAGAACAGCAGCAGCGTCTCGCTGGCCATGGTGCGCGAGATCAGCCGCCGCCTGCGCGAGAACGACGAGATGGCGATTGACGACCTGCGCATCCGCGCCAGCGAACTGGCCGAAGCCTACCAGAAACTGGCCGAGCAGGACGTGACCCGCCGCGACTTCCTGACCAACGCGGCCCACCAGTTACGCACCCCGCTGATGGCCGCCGGCGGCTTCCTGCAAATGATCCAGAAAGGCGCCATCCCGCCGGACAAAATGCCCGAAGCGGTGGACACGGTGGCGCGCAACGTCCAGCAGATCGTGGCGCTGGTCAACGACATCCTCTTCGTCCAGGAAATGGAACTCATCCTCGGCAAATTCCAGCCGGTGAACAGCGTTGACCTGGCGCGCGAGACCGCCGCGGCCTACCGCGAAAAAGCGGAGGCGCGCAAGGTAGACCTGCGCGTCAAACCGGACCTCTTCCTGCCTCCCATTACCGGCGACGCGCGCAGCCTCGAGCGCGCCCTTTCCGCGCTGGTGGACAACGCCGTCAAGTTCAGTCCCGACGGCGGCAGGGTGGACATCTCCATCCGCCGCAAAGGCGGGCAGGTGGCCGTGGCGGTCAGCGACAACGGCATCGGCATCCAGCCGGAGGTGCTGCCGCGCATCTTCGACCGGTTCTACCACCTCGACAAGTCCGGCGACCGGCTGTTCGAGGGACTCGGCCTCGGTCTCGCCATCGCCAGGCAGGTGGTCGAACAGCACAAGGGCCGCCTGACGGTGGACAGTACGCCCGGCAAGGGCAGCACGTTCACGATGTGGCTGAATATCTGGAAAGAAGAAGGGGAAAGCGAAAAAGAAGGCGGGACGACAATATAGATTCTGGCTTGCCCGCACCGTCGCCCACGACGGCAATGATATCGCATGTTCGTCTGTCAATAAGGAGATAACATGTCCACCAAGAAAAAAAGCATCAATCTAGCCATCTTGCTTTCAAAAGAGGAACGTTGGCGAACCAATTTGAAAAATGACAAACTCGTGGATGAAATTTTCGAACCAAAAGACGCCGATGATCTCTTCGCCTACCTGCAAAAACTGGCAAAGAAAGGCATCAAAATCAAAACGCTGATCCTGGCTGGACATGGCGACATGGACTATCCACACGATACTCCGCAGATCGGCACTATTCTCACCCCCAAAGAATTAGATATCCCTTACCTATTGAACGAGCAGTCGCTTTTACCGGCGCAAATTTCCGTGGAAGAGGAACGCTACAACAAATTATCCATAGAACTATCTCAGCCTGATGATGAAAGTGTGGATAAAAACAAACTAAGTGCAGAGAGGGACGTGGTAAACAATCGCTTGGTTACAGCCCGCGAAAAACTCACCCACCATAAGAACAGGCTCGAACAGATAAAAGATATCAGCGATCTAATAGACGATAATGGTGATGTTCTTCTTGCAAATTGCTATGCCGGTGCGAGTGCAAATGGCCGCAAATTCATGAAGAGGATAGGAAAAGTGTTTCTGTCGAAGCGAGGGGGAACGATCAAAGGCTACGAGGGTCCGGTCACCGCCGGAACCAGCTTGTTTGGAGAACCTTTGGGATTTTTTGATTGGTCGTGGAAAGATCCAAAAAGTTGGTTCGGAAATCGCTTGCTCAAAGAAACATATCCCTCAAGAAGCGCCAGTTCAGGGAACGTCTGCGGCCAGCCCTGCAAAGACTTCGACCGTTATGGCTTCTGCGATAGACCGGTGAAACACGAAGGTTCATGCCAATCCCACTGAAAATCGAAATTCGTGAGCCGGAGAAATACACTCCGGCTCACATTATCTCGAGTATTCAACAATTAGATGACCATTCCCATCATAGTAAGATCGCGCCGCGAAGGGCGGATCGCCGCGCCGCATCGCCTGGATTTTCCCCAATAACATAGGCAAGTCTTCCACGCACGGCAGGGACGGGACCGCGTCCCACGCCACCCATTCCAGCGTCCCCTCGGCGGACGGGATTGGCTCCCCCTGCGCGCACTCGCCGGTGAAGACGAAAATCCCGATGCCGGGATTGTCGCCCGTGTCCACAATCAGCGTCCCGCAAAGCGATAAATCAGCAACCAGCCCGGCCTCCTCCAGCAGTTCGCGGCGCGCGGCAGTCAGCAGGTCCTCGCCCGGCTCAACGTGTCCGCCCAGGCCGTTGTAGCGGTCCGCCCACAGGCGTTTGTCCGCCGCGCCGTGCAGGAGCAGGACGCGGGTCCCGCGCGTGACGAAGATGAGCACGCGCGGGATGAGCATGTAACGGTCGCGGGTCACGCCCTGGTCGGAGGCAGGCATAGTTGAAGTTGGGCGAGATAGTATCTCGCCTTACACCAATTTGCGGACTTCTTCGAGATGCCCGGCGGAGCCGAGTTTTTCGTTCTTGTGGGCGATGAATTTGGCGTATTCGGCCATGAAAATCTTGCCGGGATCGCGCAGGTCGAACTTCTCGGGGAAGTCGCGGAAGAATTCGCGGTGGACGCGCGTCCAGACCAGCCGCCCGTCGGTATCAATGTTGACCTTGGTCACGCCGAGCGTGGCGGCGCGGGCGAACTCGTCTTCGTTCACGCCTTTCGCGCCTTTCAGGCTGCCGCCCGCGGCGTTGATGCGCGCCACTTCCTCCTGCGGCACAGACGAGGAGCCGTGCATGACCAGCGGGAAGCCGGGCAGGCGCTTCTGGATTTCCACAAGCACCTCGAAGTGCAGGCCCTGCGAGCCGGAGAACTTGAACGCCCCGTGGCTGGTGCCGATGGCGCAGGCCAGCGAGTCGCAGCCGGTCAACTTTACGAATTCCTTCGCCTGGCCGGGGTCGGTCAGTTTGGCGTTGGCTTCGTCCACTTTGACGTGTTCCTCGACGCCGCCGAGTTGACCGAGTTCCGCCTCGATCACGATGCCGCGCGCGTGCGCCGCGTCCACGACACGTTTGGTGATTTCGATATTCTTCTCGAACGGTTCGCCGCTGGCGTCAATCATAACCGAGGAATAGAATCCGCTCGCAATGCAGTCCATGCAGGCGGCCTCGTCGCCATGGTCGAGATGGACGGCGAAGACGGCCTCCGGGAAAACCTGGTCGGCGGCGCGGATGAGGCCTTCGAGCATGGCCTTGTGCGTGAACGAGCGCGCGCCCTTGCTGATCTGGATGATGAAGGCGGCCTGGCTGTCCATGCAGCCGCGGAACAGGCCCATGGTCTGTTCCAGATTGTTGATGTTGTACGCGCCGATGGCGTATTTGCCATACGCGGCGGCGAAGAGTTGTTTGGTGGTGACGATCATTTTTTTTCACTCCTTCCGGGTTCTCGTTTGTCACAAAGTACTCGTGGAAAATAAGGTCCTGGTTTCGGATGCAGTTGGACTGCATCCTGCTCGCAGTGCAACTGCTCGCGAACAACAGAGTCGGGAAGTTATTTTTACACAACTTCAAAGCAACCGTGATTTGCACCATTATACCAAGCCCGCGTAGGTCGGATTGGCAATCCGACCCACCTACAACCTTATCCCCCGAATGTCGTAAATCCCTGTGAGCACGATGAAGTATAATCAAAACAATAACCTCAACCATCAATCCTTTCTGGAGGAACCATGAGCGACCTTTTCGAAACCGTCAAAGGCGGACAGGACATCTTTAAGAAACTCCTGTCCTACGTCCCGGGCTTCAATGGCTACATCGAACGTTCGAACCGCCGCGCGGCCGACAAACTCCTGCGCGACCAGGTGGCGCTGAAATACAGCGAACTCGCCAGGCGCCTCTCCGGCATGAAGAAAGACCTGGTGGAAGCCGGGCAGTTCGACGCACTCGAAGAAATCGATTCGATTGGCCTGAAACTGACCACCTTCTCCGACCGCATCAAGAACGCCTCCTATGGCTACTCCGGCTTCTTCGACACCGTCAAGATCAACGAGAAGGAACTGGCGCAGCTCTACACCTTCGACGCCGCCTTCTTCGTGCTGGCCGACCAGATCGCCAGCGGGCTGGACAACGTGGCGGCCGCCATCGGCGGCGACGGGCTGAAGTCCGCCATCGGCGCCGTGAACAGCCTGGCGCTCCAGGCCGGGGAAACCTTCGACAAGCGTTACCAGGTCATCACCGGCTCCGGCGCGCCGCAGTAATCTTTCCCGCCCATTCGAAGTAGCGCAAGATGGCATCTTGCGCTACTTTGTGGTTTAATACTGGCATGTGGACTGAATACCTCATCCCCGCCAGCCTCGACGAAACCCTGCGCCTGCTGGCTGAGAAACGCGAAACCGCCCGCCTCGCCGCCGGGGCCACCGACCTGATGCTCGAACTCGAGCGCGGCGTCCGCCGGGGCGTGGAGACCGTGATTGACATCACCCGCCTGCCGGGCCTCGACCGCATCACCCTCGATGAAGCCGGGACCATCCACCTCGGCGCGCTGGTCACGCACAACGCGGCGGCGGCCTCCAAACTGCTGCGCGAGCGCGCCTTCCCTCTCGTCAGCGCGGCGTGGCAGGTGGGCGCGCCGCAGATCCGCAACCGCGCCACCGTGGCCGGGAACCTCGTCACCGCCAGCCCCGCCAACGACACGATCACGCCGCTGATGGCGCTCGGCGCGTCGGTGACGCTCGCTTCGGCAAAAGGGACCCGTTGCGTGCCCCTGGCGGAATTCTATACCGGCGTGCGCAAGACCGTGCTCCAGCCGGATGAAATGCTGGTGGACATTTCCTTCCCGGCGTTGACGAAAACCCAGCGCGGGACGTTCCTGAAACTTGGACTGCGCCGCGCCCAGGCGATTTCGGTGGTCAACGCGGCGGTCGTGCTGGACCTGTTTGATGCCACCGTTAAATCAGCCGTCATCACGCTGGGAGCCGTCGCGCCGACCATCATCCGCGCCCCGCAAGCGGAGGCATACCTGGCCGGCAAGGAACTGACCGACGAGGTCATCGCCCGCGCCGGGGAACTGGCCGCCGAGTCCGCCCGGCCGATTGACGACATCCGCGGGTCGGCCGCGTACCGCAAAGCGATGGTGCGCGCCCTGGTGATGCGCGCGCTGCGTCAACTGCGCGGCGGGGAGTGGCAGGCTGGCGTCCCGGAAGAACCGGTGCTGCTCGCGTCACACGTTGGCACGTCACACGTTGGCAAGTTGCACGTTGGCAAGTCAGGCAAATTCATCCGCACGAAAATCAACGGCAGGGAGTATGCCTTCACCAGCGGACACGACAAGTCGCTCCTGCGCCTGCTGCGGGAGGAGGCCGGGCTGACCGGGACGAAGGAAGGCTGCGCCGAGGGCGAGTGCGGGGCTTGCACCGTGTTCCTGGACGGCAAAGCGGTGATGGCGTGCCTTGTCCCCGCGCCGCGGGCGGATGGGGCGGAGATCGTCACCATTGAAGGGATTGCCCAAAGCGAGCGGCTGCATCCCGTTCAGGAGGCTTTCATCGCCGACGGCGCGGTGCAGTGCGGATACTGCACGCCGGGCTTCGTCATGTCGGCGGCGAAACTGCTGGAGGAGCGCCCGCACCCCACGCGGGAGGAGATCACCCAGGCACTGACCGGCAACCTGTGCCGCTGCACCGGCTATTACAAGATCATCCAGGCGGTGGAAGACGCCGCCAAATCGTAGGGTCAGACCTGCGTGGTGAGACAAGTCTGTAGACTTGTCCAACGTGTAGGGGCGGACCTGCGTGTCCACCCGAAAGGAAGAAAATCGATGGGTAAATACGTGAAGTACCAGAGAAAGCCGTTCGAGCGCAAATCGCAGACCCATCCCGTCTGGCGCGGGATCGGCTGCCTGTTGATGGTCATCGTGCCGCTGATGTCGTACGCCGGGGCGGTGACGCTGGTAAACTACGGCGTGGGACACGGCTGGCCGTTCCCGCCGGAGTTTATCGGCCATATCCAATTCCCGGACTGGGTTTGGAACGCGCCGGTGCTGCCCGTGCTGGCCGCGCCCATCGCAAATTATCCGAACTTATGGGCCGTGCTGATTATCTTCTTCATCCTGCTGCTCCTGCTCTCCGGGGTTTTCTCGACCGTGTACTCGATCCTCTACCGCATCACGGGGCCGTCGAAATACACCGCCCTGGATGCGCCCCCGCCGAAGCACAAGGTGAAGGTGTATAAGAGGTAGACGGTGAAATCCATCGGCCAATCCCTCCCCCGCGTCGACGCGCGTGACAAGGTCACGGGCGCGGCGCTGTACTCCGGCGACCTTTCGATGCCGGGGATGTTGCACATGAAAACCCTGTTCGCGGGGCGTCCGCACGCGCGCGTGGTCAGCATGGACACGTCCGCGGCGGAGGCGCTGCCCGGTGTGGCGTTGGTGCTGACCGCCAAAGATGTGCCGGTCAACGAGTATGGTCTGCAGCGAAAAGACCAGCCGGCGCTGTGCGGACCGGCAGCCCTCACCCCCGGCCCCTCTCCCAAAGAACCCCCAAAGAATGGGGGCGGGCGGGAGAGGGGAGTGGCTGGCGACATCGTCCGCTGCGAGGGCGACCTGGTGGCGGCGGTCGTGGCGGAGACGGAGGCCATCGCCGCGCAGGCGCGCGGCCTGATCCGGGTCGAGTACGAGGACCTGCCCGCGGTCTTCGACCCGGTCGAGGCGATGCAGCCCGGCGCGCCGCTGCTCCACCCGGAGTTCGGCGACACCAACGTCTGCGTGCTGGACAAGATCCGCAAGGGCGACGTGGAGGCCGCGTTCGCCAGGGCGGACGTGATCGTGGAGGGCGAGTACCGCACGCCGTTCCAGGAGCACGCCTACCTCCAGCCGGAAGCCGGGATCGCGTACCTCGACGAGGAGGGCCGCATCGCGGTCCAGTGCGCCGGTCAATGGACGCACGCCGACCGGGACGGCATCGCGCACGCATTGGGTTTGGCAAATGAACAGGTGCGCGTCATCTACCCGGCCATCGGCGGCGCGTTCGGCGGACGGGAAGACCTGTCCGTGCAGATCGTGCTGGCGCTGGCGGCGATGAGACTCAAGCGTCCGGTCAAGATCGTCTGGTCGCGGCAGGAATCCATCGTCGGCCACTGCAAGCGCCACCCGATGACGCTCAAGACCAAATGGGGCGCAACCAAAGACGGCAAACTGCTCGCCGCCGAGACCACCATCATCGCCGACGGCGGGGCGTACCTGTACACGTCCAACAAGGTGCTCGGCAACTGCACCATCACCGCCACCGGCCCGTACTTCATCCCCAACGTCAAGGAGGATGTGTACGGCGTCTACACCAACAACGTCCCGAGCGCGGCGTTCCGCGGCTTCGGCGCGCCGCAGGCGCTGTTCATGGCCGAGTCGCAGATGAACAAACTGGCCGAAAAACTGGGCATGGACCCGGTGGCGTTCCGCCATCTCAACGCGCTGCGGGACGGCGACACGCTCAACGTGGGCACCCCGGCTCCCGGTCCGGTCAGCATCGTGCAGTGTATAGAAGCAGCACGCGATAGATTTCACTGGGACGAAAGACGAAGGACGAAAGACGGAGGCATCCGTCCTTCGTCGTTCGTCCGTGGTCGAGGGTTTGCGGCCGGCTTCAAGAACGTCGGCTTCAGTTTTGGCTACCAGGAAAATTCGTGGGCGCGCGTCGAAATCCACGGCAAGACCGGGATCGAGCAGGTCGTCGTCTGGCACGCCGGCGCGGAGGTCGGGCAAGGCACGCACACGGTGCTGGCGCAGTTCGCCGCCGAGACGGTCGGCGTCCCGTTCGAGAAAGTGACGATGGTAACATCCGACTCGGCCACGATGGGCAACCCCGGCAGCGCATCCGCGTCACGCCTGACCTTCATGGCGGGCAACGCCGTCAAGGGCGCGGCGGAGGCGGCGCTGGCAAAATGGAAGGCCGGGGAACGCCCGGCCATCGCCGAGTACACCTATCTCGCGCCGAAGACGACGCCGTTCGACAAGGAGACCGGGCACGCCATGCCGAACCTGTCGTACGCCTACGTCGCCCAGGCGGTCGAACTCGAACTGGACCTGGAAACCGGTTTCATCAAAATCCTGCGCGTCGTCTCTGCCGACGACGTGGGACAGGCCATCAACCCCGCGCTGGTGGAGGGACAGATCGAGGGGGGCGTGGTGCAGGCCGCGGGGTACGCCATCACCGAGAACTTCATCTCGAAGAACGGCCGCATCCTGACCGACCAACTCAGCACCTACCTCATCCCGACCGTGCTAGACATCCCGGACGCGGTGGAATCGGTCATCGTGGAAGTGGCCGAGCCGAACGGACCCTACGGGGCGCGCGGGCTGGGCGAACTGCCGCTCCTGCCGCTCGCGCCGGCCATCACCGCCGCCATCCACGACGCCACCGGAGTCTGGTTCGACGATTTCCCGCTCACGCCCGAACGCGTCCTGCGCGGGTTGGGAAAGATATAGGACGCGGATAAACGCTGAAAGGATGAATTCGACTTCATCCGAAATAGTTTTTTGCATCGAATGTCACGAATTGCACGAAGAAGATTCGAGAAATTCGGGCAATTCGATGCCAATTGTGGTTTAATATCTCCATGCCTTCCATCAATCGTCTTCGCGACACATTCGCCCGCCACAAATACAAAGCCGCCACTTTCCTCCTGCTGGCCGCCGCCTCCCTCGTCTGCGTGACGCTGGTCGCAGCGCGCATCGCCTACAGCGACACGCAGCAATACCGCGGGCTGGTCTGGAATCTCTTCCTGGCCTGGATCCCGTTCGCGCTGGCATACCTGGCCTACATGCTTTCGTGGCGGCGGTGGCTCGTCTTCGTGGCTGTTCCGCTCTTCGCTTTCCTGTGGCTGGTCTTCTTCCCCAACGCGCCCTACATCCTGACCGACCTGCAGCACCTCGGCCAGACAGACTCGAACGTCCCGCTCTGGTACGATGTGATCCTGCTCGTCTGGTTCTCGTGGACCGGAATGCTGCTCGGCGTCGTTTCGCTCAACCTGATGCAGGAAATCATCAAACGTCACTTTGGCCGCTGGCTCGGCTGGATTTTCGTGTTCGTTGTGGCGGGACTGAGCAGCGCCGGCGTCTACGTTGGCCGCTTCATTCGGCTCAACTCCTGGGACATTTTCCAGAATCCAACCGGGGCCGCTGCGGACCTTTTTTCCTGGCTGTCGGACCCCAGCCTGCGCTCCGTCGGTTTCGTCGGCCTGTACACCCTGTTCTTCCTCTTCGTGTACCTCACCTTCTACGCATTCGGCCACATCCTCCAGGAAGGGGCCGGGAAGGGCGGCTGACATGCCATCCATCGTCCTCCTCCGCGGCGGCGGGGACCTGGCAACCGGCGTCGCCCTCCGCCTCATCCGCTCCGGCCTGCGCGTCGTCATCACCGAAATGTCGCAGCCGCTGTGCGTGCGCCGAACCGTCGCGTTTGCCGAAGCGGTCTACGCCGGGGAGACGACCGTGGAGGACGTCACCGCCCGCCGCGTGGACGATCCGGCCGACAGCCTGGGCATCCTGACCGTGCTCGGCAAACAGCAAGTCCCCGTGCTGGTAGACCCCGACTGCACCGCCGCCAAACTCCTGCATCCCGCCGTCATCGTGGACGGGCGCATGACCAAACGTCCGCCCGAGCCAATCGGCTACTCACCCGCGCTCTACATCGGCCTCGGCCCGGGATTCGAAGCCGGCGTGAACTGCCAGGCTGCGATCGAGACGCGGCGCGGCCACACGCTCGGGCGCGTCTACTGGCGCGGCGGCCCGGACCCGGACACCGGCCTGCCCGACGGCGACCCGTCCCGCGTCCTGCGCGCGCCGGGTGACGGCGTCATCATCGCGCTCAAGCAAATCGGAGACCACGTTGAAAAAGACGAGCCCATCGCAGAGATTGACGACGGACAACGGACACCATTCACTATTCTCCATTCACCATTAACCGGTGTACTGCGCGGACTCATCCATCCCGGCCTGACGGTGACGCGCGGCACGAAGATCGGCGACGTGGACCCGCGCGACGATCCACGCCTGTGCCAGATGGTCTCCGACAAGGCGCTCGCCATCGGCGGCGGGGTGCTGGAGGCGATTTTGTCCAAACCCGAATTACGCGCTCAACTCTGGTTATGACACTTCGAAAGGAAGATGCAATGACTCTCTCCCCCCAAGATGGCATTCTCTACTTCCAACTCATGTGGAAACTGCAATTCTACATCACCCAGAAACTCGGAATCTACAAGGATATTTCCTCGCCAGAGGAATACGCCAGCCTCCCCACCAAGAAGAAACTCAAAGTTCGCAACGCGCTCTGGGAACATCCTGAACTAATCGAGGCATACGTCAACGAAAATCCCAACCGCTTGGGCAGAGAAGACCTGGAAATCATCCGAAGGTGGCAGAATTTCGTAAAAAGTTCGTTCTTTATCCTGCGCCACCTAAAAAAAGGCTCGATTTTCATAAGCAAGAAAGACGAGGTTTACGCCGTGCATGGAATTCAGGACCCGCTGGAGGAGATCATCCCTTCTTACGCCCTGCCACGCATGGTCGAGGCTATTCTATTGCCATTCAAAGGATATATCATTTACGATGGGCTGCTTTCGGGTTACAACGTGCATTTTGGCGGTGGCATTCGCTCGGATTTAAAATACACCTACACAGTCGCCAAAACCAAAGGCCGCATCATAACAACTCTTGAGCCCAATACCGCATCCCCCAAACCCGTCAAGCCGAAGAAGAATTCCCTGCCCCAACTGAAAGAACTTACTGCCAGCGTAACCGCGCTCAAGGGCAATACCCCGCTGCAGAATGCCGCGCTCGCCATCGCCCGCACAGGGCTCGACCTGGCCCTTGCCGACGCGCAGGACAATTCCACTTTCAATGAACTAGAGGCGCAGGCGCGTAAAGTACGCAAAGCCGCCACCCGGCTGCTCAACCTGCTCGACATCATGGTTGAGGAGTAAAAACGCAGGTACAATCCCGCTATGCTCCTCTCCCGCGCCCTTCGTCTCTCTCAATCCGCAATCCCCAATCCCCCAGCGGCAATCGCCTTTGTCGGCGCGGGCGGAAAGACAACCGCCCTCTTCCAACTGGCGCGCGAACTCGCCCCGGCAGTTGTCGCCACCACAACGCATCTCGGCGCGTGGCAGGCTTCTCTCGCGGACCGGCATTTCATCCTCACCGAACCGAACGCGACCATCGAATCCCGCCTCGCCCCCGGCGTGACGCTGGTAACCGGTCCGCTGGAGGGCGACCGGTTCGGCAGTTTGACTGAAAGCATATTATCCTGGCTACGCGCAGGTTGTCAAAGACGCGATATCCCCCTCCTCATCGAAGCGGACGGGGCGCGGCAGAGACCGCTGAAAGCGCCCGCTGACCATGAGCCGGTCATTCCCGATTTCGTCGAGGCGGTGGTGGTTGTGGCCGGGCTGTCCGGCCTCGGCAAGCCGCTCACGGAGGAATTTGTCCATCGCCCGGAAATTTTCGCGAAGTTGAGCGGACTTGCCATCGGCGATAAAATTACGCCCGAGGCAGTCGTCCGCGTGCTCACCCACTCCTCCGGCGGATTGAAGAATATCCCGGCAGGCGCGCGGCGCGTGGCGCTGCTCAACCAGGCCGACACGCCGCTCTTGCAAGGACAGGGAAAATATCTGGCAGAGTTGTTGCTGGCTGCCTACGACTCGGTTGTGGTGAATTCGTTCGAAAGTTCGCAAGTTGGAAAGTTGGAAATCCCCAATTTGACGGCCTGCAAACCTGCAAACATCTTTGCCGTTTACGAGCCGGTTGCCGGAATTATTCTGGCGGCGGGCGGGTCGTCCCGCTTCGGCCAACCGAAGCAACTGCTGGAATGGCGCGGCAAGCCGTTCGTCCGGCACGCGGCGGAGGCGGCGCTTGCCGCCGGGTTGTCGCCGGTCATCGTCGTCACGGGCGCAAATGCCGAAGCGGTTGAGTCTGCCATTCACGATTTGACCATTCACCATTCACCATTAACCATTCACCATAACCCCAACTGGCAGAGCGGACAAAGTTCGTCCATCCGAGCGGGGTTAAGCGCCCTGCCCCCTCCGTCCCTTCGGGACACCTCCCCCATTTCTGGGGTTCGAAATGGGGGAGGCCGGGAGGGGGTCGGCGCCGCCATCTTCCTGCTCGCCGACCAGCCGCAGGTGACCGCGACGATCCTGCGAGCGCTGGCGGAACGTCACAGCCTGGACTTATGCCCGGTCGTCGCGCCGCAGGTCCACGGTCAACGCGCGAACCCGGTGCTGTTCGACCGGGTCACGTTCCCCGACCTGATGTCCCTCTCCGGCGACGTGGGCGGACGCGCCGTCTTCTCGAAATTCCCGGTTACGTACCTGCCCTGGCACGACGAAAGCCTGCTGGTGGACGTGGACGTGCCGGAGGATTTTAAGAAGTTGGAATAAAGCCCTTGCCATTTCCACCATCTTGTGCTATTTTTGACGCAACCGAATCAAGGGAGCCTGAATGACCGCAGCGCAGAAAACCATTGTGATTGTCGAAGACGAGCAGGACGCAGCCGATATGTTCGCGGAGATGATGCGCGTCAGCGGGTACCGTGTGCTGAAAGCATCCGTCAGCCAGACAGCCATGAAAATGATCGCCCGGGAAAAACCCGCCGCCGTGATCCTCGACATCATGATGCCCGACATCTCCGGCCTGGAGGTGCTGCATTTCATGCGCCGCGAGCCGAAACTGGAAAAGATCCCGGTCATCGTGGTTTCGGCCAAAAGCATGCCGACCGACATCAAGACCGGCCTGGACGCCGGGGCGTCGGTCTACCTGACCAAGCCGGTGAGCTACCTGGATTTGAAAGCAGCCGTCGAGAAGGCGCTCGGCGCATAATGCAGAGCATGATGCTGCGCTCCTTCGTCGCCGTCGAAATCCCCGCCGCGATCCAGGCCGCCATTGCCCGGAGCACCGCGGACTTGCAAAAAGCCCTGCCCAGGCCGCTGGTGCGCTGGGTGGCGGCGCAAAATCTCCATCTCACGCTTAAATTCCTGGGAGACGTCTCGCCCGCCAACCTGGAAAAACTGGCCGAGGCGCTCAAAGTGGAAGCCGCCCGGCTGGCCGGATTCGAACTCTCGGTGGGCGGACTCGGAGCGTTCCCGACGCCGCGCCGGCCGCGCGTGATCTGGGTCGGGATCGAGGCCCCGGCCGCGCTCCCCGCCCTCCAGCGCAGCGTGGAAGCGGTGGCCGCCCGCATGGGCTACCCGCCCGAGGAGCGTCCCTTCTCGCCGCACCTGACCCTCGGCCGCGTCGGGCAGAACACCTCCGCCGCCGACCTGGCGCGCGTCCGCGCCGCCGTCGAGGCGACGGTCGTCGGTCCGCTCGGCACGGCGCGCGTGGAGGCGCTCCACATTTTCAAAAGCGACCTGCAATCGTCCGGCTCGGTGTACACACACTTGTACACACTGCCATTCCAATCTTGAACGAGGTGAAACCTGAAACCGCTTGACCTTGCCCATACCATCGTGGACGCCCTGGAAGAGAAAAAGGGCGAAGATATCGTTTTGCTCGATATTCATGAAGTTACTTCCTTCACCGACTACTTTGTCATCTGCACCGGCACCAGCAACCGGATGTTGAACGCGCTGGCCGACGCCGCCAACGACAAGACGCGCGAGAAGCACCAGAGGAAAGGCCGCGTGGAAGGCACTCCCGACGCCGGCTGGATCGTGGTGGACTACGGCGATGTGGTCGTCCATGTTTTCGACGAGGAGTTGCGCCGGTATTACAACCTGGAAGAGTTGTGGAAAGAGGGGAAGATTCTGCTGAGGGTGCAGTAAAAAACCGAACACCCGGAGACTGCGAGTCTCCGGGTGTTTTTGTTTTATTTCTCAAAAATCCATCTATCCGTCTCGCGCTTCCAGTCCACCAGTTCCCCCGGCTGGAACCACAGCGCCACTTCCTTTTCGCCGTTCTCGACCGTGTCGGAGGCGTGGGTCAGGTTGCGGCCGATTTCGAGCGCAAAGTCGTGACGGAGCGAGCCGGGCGCGGCCTCGGTCGGGCGCGTCGCCCCCATCGTCTGGCGGACGGCGGCCACGGCGCTCGGTCCCTCCCAGACCATCGCCATCACCGGCGCGGAGGTGATGTACTGGATCAGGCCGGCGTAAAACGGCTTGCCCTTATGGATGGCGTAATGCGTCTCGGCCAGTTCGTTCGAGACCTGGATGAATTTGGCGGCAGCCAGCCGCAGTCCGCGCCGTTCGAGGCGGCTGGTGACTTCCCCGATCAGCCCGCGCTGCACGCCGTCGGGTTTGACAAGTACGAGGGTGCGTTCCATAATTTCCTCCAGAAGAAAAGATTCACCGCGAAGAGAAGATAATGAAGCGGTAGGTCGGATTGGCAATCCGACCTACGCTGTACCGCTTATCGCAAAAGTTCTTCTGCTTTGGTATAGGCATCCAGCGCGTCCTGCAGGCGGTTGGCGCGCATGTACGCGTCGCCGAGCGTCTGCCAGACGATGATGTCCACCGGGAAGCGGTAGATGGCCTCGCGCAGGTCGTGAATTACCTCTTCCAGCAGGCGGGCCTTCTTGATGAGTTTGATGTAGAGTTGGATGGCCTCGTCCAGTTTGCTGTTGTTCAGCGCCGACTGCGCGGCGGCCAGGATGTCGGCATCCTTTTCCTTCTCCGGGATGCGCGCCAGGCTGCCGGTCGGCTTCGTCGGGCGGGGAGTGGAAGCCGGGACGGCCGGCCGCGCTTCAACCGGTTCCGCCGCATCTGCCGGGACCCACTCGCCGGGGATGGTCGGGGCGGGAGGTTCGACAACCGGCGCGGCCTCGTCGCGCGCCCAGACGGGCGACTCCTCCGCGGGGGCGGGCGCGGCCGGGCCGCTCAACCACTCCGGCAGCCCCTCATCCGCCGCCGGGGCCGCTTCCGCAGCCGAGGCGGGGCGCTCGAGATCCTTCAGCCAGTCGGGCAGGTCGGGCTGCAAAGACAGGGCTTGCGACGCTTCCGCAGGCAGTTCGGTCTCATCCAGGTTTTTCAGCCAGGTGGAGATCGTATCGTCGCCGGCGGCAGGCCGCGCGGCAGCCGCTTCTTTGAGTATCTTTGCCTCTATCTTTTCCTCCGCTGGCGGGGCGGCGGCTTCTTCAGACAGTCTCGCCACCGCGGCCGGGGCCTCCGCCGGGCGGTCTTCAGGTTTGGTCAGCAATTCTTCGGGCTTGGC
>WOUS01000008.1:29331-243644 GCA_009772985.1 Anaerolineaceae bacterium | reverse complement strand
TTCACCCTCATCACCACCAGCGCCTCCAACCGCGGCCAGATGGACATCTACGTGGATGACGTCAAGATCACCACGCTCAACCTGAACGGCGCCGCCACCGTCTGGCAGAAGACCTGGACCTCCCCGACCTTCACCAACGGCATCCACACCGTCAGGTTCGTCAATGTCTCCAGCAGCGCAGCCTACTACGTGGACGTTGACGGCATCACCATCTTCCAGCCGGCCGAGGTCATTCCGCCCGCAGCCATCTCCGACCTGGCCGCAGTCACCGGCGCATCCACCGGGTCAGTCAATCTCTCCTGGACCGCCCCCGGCGACGACGGCAGCACTGGCACCGCCGCCTCCTACCTCGTCCGCCGCAGCGCCTCCGCCATCTCCGACGAGGCCGCCTGGAATGCCGCCACGCCCGTCACCACCGGCCTGCCCCCCCCGCTCGCAGCCGGCAGCCCACAGTCCATGACCATCACCGGCCTCACACCCGGAACCACTTACTTCTTCGCCGTGCGCGCCCAGGATGAAGTCCCCAACCTCGGCGGCCTTTCCAATTCCCCCTCCGCGCAGGCCAAGCCCGTCACCCCGGCCGAGCCGGGCACCTATGACGACCCCAATCCCAACTTCCTCTACTCCGGCGCCTGGCTGACCTATTCCGGCGCAGGCCCTTACCTCAACACCCTCCACTTTCACCCTCATCACCACCAGCGCCTCCAACCGCGGCCAGATGGACATCTACGTGGATGACGTCAAGATCACCACGCTCAACCTGAACGGCGCCGCCACCATCTGGCAGAAGACCTGGACCTCCCCGGCCTTCACCAACGGCATCCACACCGTCAGGTTCGTCAATGTCTCCACCAGCGCAGCCTACTACGTGGACGTTGACGGCATCACCATCTTCGCCCCATAAATGTCGCCAGGGCTTTACCAAAGAAAATCACGAGCACCCGTAAAGGGCGCTCGTGATTTCAAAGAAATGTATTGCTTATTTTCCCCTGCCTGCCCTACTTCACGTCCACCCCCGTCAGCCTCGCCAGCAGACGGTGCAGGAGCAGGAACGGCAGGATGAGCAGGGCGTGGAGCAGCGCGCTCAGGCCGAAGATCATCGCCAGGGCGCGCAGGAAGGAATTGAACGGCGGGGCCAGGTGTTCCAGCATCCACGGGCCTGCGCCGGCCAGCAACACCACTGCCAGCAGTCCGGCCGCGAACAGGATGACCGGCAGCCAGGCGTGACGGTCCGAGGCGGAGGGCAGCATGGTGCTGCTGACCACGAAGGTCAGGTAGAACCACAGCCAGAAGTCGGGGACGCTGCCCACGCCGCCCAGCCCGGCCCAGAAGGCAGGCCAATCGCCGAGGCGCAGGAGGTCCCAGAGCGGCAGGAGGTTGAGGGCATAAATGGCGGCCAGCGCCACGAACAGGCATCCGGTCACGAGCGGGGCGGCGCCGATGAGCGTATCGCGCACCGCGCCGCCGGAGGCGGTCTCCACGTAGCCGAGGCGCAGGCGTCCGTTCGGCATCGGTTTGGGGAAAATGGAAAAACGCCCGGTGCGCACCCCGAGCAGTTTGGCGGCCAGAAAATGGCTCAATTCGTGGAGCAGTACGCCAGGGAAAAAAAGGAGTGCGAAAATCACCTGCGCCACGCCCGGGCGGCGGGTCAGGATGAGGAAGAAGGCCTGGATCTCGCGGTGCAGGACGCGCTGGAACAGGATGAGCACCAGGAGCGCAAGCAGGAGCCAGAGCAGGCCGTCGAAGGAGGAGAGGGTATTCATTGCCTTAAATAACGCCAGCGATAGTATTACCACTCAACATTTGCGCGATCCGCGAGAATCTTTTGTATCGTGTCGCTGCGAGCCGTTCTTTGGCGAAGCAGTCTCCCAGCCTGCGAGGAGATTGCTTCGTCGCCCCTCGGCTGCGCTTCGCTCCGCTCGGGGCTCCTCGCAACGACACACAAAACCTTATCACAACGCTCATTAAATGCAAAACGATGGACGAATGACCATCAGTAGTTGCCGTCTATCGTCCATCGTCTTTCGTCAACCGTCGTTACTTCGCCGCGGCCTTGGCAATCGCCACGAACTCATCCACTTTCAGGCTGGCCCCGCCGACCAGCGCGCCGTCAATGTCGGGCTGGGCGAAGAATTCGACTGCGTTGGCGGCGGTTACCGAGCCGCCGTAGAGGACGCGCACGGCCTGCGCGACAGCCTCCCCATACAACGCGGACAGCGCCGGGCGGATGACATCCCGCACCACGGCTTCGGCATTCTCGCCGGTGGAGGCGCGTCCCGTGCCAATGGCCCAGACCGGTTCGTAGGCCACCACCAGCCGCGCGGCAAACTCCGGGTCGAAACCCTTCAACCCCTCGCGCGCCTGGCGGGAGACCACTTCGGCGGTGCGCCCGGCCTCGTACTCGGCCAGGGTCTCGCCGATGCAAACAATCGGGACCAAGTTCACGGTCCGGGCGGCGGCGGTCTTTTTATTCACCGTCTCGTCCGTTTCGCCGAAATACGCGCGGCGTTCGGAATGGCCGATGATGACGTATTTGCAGAACTCGGCGGCCATGCCCGGCGCGATGGCTCCAGTGAACGCGCCTTTCGGCTCCCAGTGCATGTCCTGCGCGCCCAGGCCAATATCCGTGCCTTGCAGCAGCGCGGCGACCGGCAGGAGCGCGGTGAACGGCGGGCAGAGGACTTTCTCCACGCCCTTCACCGCGCCCAGCGGCGCGCTCATTTCGGAGACGAGCAGGCGCGCCTCCGCGACGGTCTTGTTCATTTTCCAGTTTCCGGCAACAAAGGGGATGCGATTTTTCATTTCGGCAGACTGTCCAGAATATTCCTGGCTTCCGCCCGGATCCACTCGGGCAGGCCGGCCCGCACCAGCAGGGTATTGAGCGCCCGTTTCGCTTCGGCCGCCTTGTTGGAGCGGGCATAGAACTCCCCGTGCAGGAGGCCGCTCTCGAACATGTTGGCCTTGTAAGTGTCCAGGTCGGCCAGCCCCGTCCAGCCCTGGGTCTGGTCCACGTTGTAGAAACTGTAGCGCGCCCGGGCAATGTACTGGAGCGGCTTGTCCACGTTGCCGATGGATTCGTACGGGATGTAGTCGCGCGCCTCCGGCAGGATGAAGGCCTTGTAGACCGCTTCGTGGAAGGCCACGCTCACTTCCTCCGGCAGCGGGCTGCCCGTCCCCGTGAGTTCGGCCGCCCGCAGGTACATGCGCGCCGACATCAGCCAGGATTGCGCTCCAGCCAGCCTGCCTCCGGCATCAATAAAGAACTGCTGGTTTGCACCGCCCGCGCTGATGGCATTTTCCAGTTCATCCCTCGCCTGGGTTTCCTGGTTCACGCGCAAGTAGGCAAAGACCAGATCCATGTGGGCGTAAGGATCCTCCGGGTTGCTTTCTACTTTCTGGCGCGCCAGTTCGAGTTCGGTCGGGGTGGAAGTGGGGAGCGGGGGCCGGGTATCCGCGGGCTGGGGCGTGCGGGTGGTTTGTCCGCGCGGCAGCGAGCGCAGGGCCAGGCCGCCGATCACACAGCAGACCAGGAGCAGCGCTCCGACGGCGATCCACATCCAGGAAATCTTTTTGCGGACTGCCGGAACGGGCGCGGGACCGGGAGCGGGGGCCTCCGCCTTGAGCGTGGAGACCGGTCCGGCGGGCGGGGGCGGGACCTCGGTCCGGGGCGCGCCGCGGGTTTTCATCTCCGCCCGGATGGTTTCCTCCGCCACCGGCACGGGGGGCGTCGATTCGTTCCAGGCGTGCTTAAAGGCGTCCACCATGCCGTGCACATCCTTGTGGCGGTCGGCGCGTTCCTTGGCCAGCGTTTTCAGGAGGACGCGTTCCACGGCCTCCGAGACGGTCGGGTTGACCTGGCGCGGCATGGGCAGGGGCGAGTAGATGTGGTCGTGGATGATAGAGAACGGCGTGTCGGCGCTGAACGGGACCTTGCCCACGCTGAGTTCGTAAAGCATCACGCCGAAGGAGTAGATGTCGGTGCCTTCGTCCAGGTCTTTTTTGCCGAGCGCCTGTTCCGGCGAGATGTACTGGGGCGTGCCGAGAATCATGTCGGAGGTCAGGGTGGACTCGCCGGACTGGGCGATGCGCGCCAGCCCGAAGTCGGCCAGGTAGATGCCGCCGTCGCCGGAGAGCAGGACGTTGGAGGGTTTGACGTCGCGGTGCAGGATGCCGCGCTTGTGGGCGAACGACAGCGCCACACCGACCGCTTCCACGATGCGCAGGGTTTCTTCCGGCGCGACCGATCCGCGCGCCAGGCGCGCCTTGAGGGTCTCGCCTTCGATGAATTTCATCACCAGGTAGGGACGCCCCTCGTGCTCGGCGTAATCAAAGATGGGGACAATATTGGGGTGGTCAAGTTTGGCGACCAGGCGCGCCTCACGCTGGAAGCGCGCCAGGAAATTCGGGTCTTCGAGGAAGGCCGGGTGCAGCACTTTAAGGGCCACGTAGCGGTCGAGCGCGGCGTGGTAGGCTTTATAGACCGTAGCCATGCCGCCCTGTCCCAACTGCTCGATGATGCGGTACGGCCCGACCATTTCTCCGACTGTAAATGACATAGGTGGCTCCTCCGGCGAGGTTTTCCTGATTATAGCCGATATAGCAGATGTGACAGTCACTTCGAAAGTGACTGTCACATTTCATCCTCTCCAGCCGTTACTTGTCCAGCAGCGCGGCCACGCCGGGCAGTTCCTTGCCTTCCAGGAACTCGAGCGAGGCGCCGCCGCCGGTCGAGACGTGCGTCATCTGTTTGGCAACGCCCGCCTTCTTGACCGCGCTGGCGCTGTCGCCGCCGCCGATGACGGTGACCGCGCCCGATTCGGCCAGCATTTTCGCCAGGGCAAACGTCCCTTCGGCGAACTTCGGCATTTCGAACACGCCGACCGGCCCGTTCCAGACGATGAGTTTCGCGCCCCGTAGGGCGGCTTGGTAAGCCGCCAAAGTTTTCGGCCCAACATCCATCATCCGCCAGCCGGACGGGATTTTGTCCACGTCCACAACCTGGCTGTCCGCTTCGGCCTCGAACTTGTCGGCAATGACCGCGTCCACGGGCAGGATGATCTTGTCCGCGTGCCTGGCAAGGATGGCTTTGGCCGTATCCACCGAGGCGGCTTCCACCAGGCTGTCCTGCATGTTCAGTCCCTTCGCCGCCAGGAAGGTATTGGCCATGCCGCCGCCGATGATGAGTTTGTCGCATTTGGCGAGCAGGTTTTCCACCACCAGGATCTTGTCGCTGATCTTGGCCCCGCCCAGGATGGCGATGTAAGGGTGCTCGGGGTTGGCTGTGGCGCGGCCGAGGTATTCCAGTTCCTGTTCCATCAGGAAGCCGGAAACCGCCGGGAGGAAGCGCGCCACGCCCTCGGTCGAGGAATGGGCGCGGTGCGCCGAGCCGAAGGCGTCGTTGACGTAGACTTCGCCCAGAGCAGCCATCTTCTTCGCCAGTTCCGGGTCGTTCTTCTCTTCTTCGGGATGGAAGCGGGTATTTTCGAGCATCAGGACTTCCCCCGGCTGGAGGGCTTTCGCCATCTTCTCGACCTCCGCGCCGACGCAATCCGGGGCCATGCGGACCGGCTTGCCGAGGTGACCGGCCAGCACATCCGCGGCCGCTTTCAGGCTGAACTCGGGATCGGGTCCGCCTTTGGGGCGTCCGAGGTGGCTCATCAGAACCAGCGACGCGCCCTGTTCGAGGATGTATTTGATGGTCGGGAGCGAGGCCTTGATGCGTTTGTCGTCGGTGACCTTGCCGCCCTCCATCGGGACGTTGAAGTCCACGCGCATCAGGACGCGCTTGCCTTTCAGTTCTATATCGCGAACAGTTTTCTTGTTCATAAGAACTCCCGGTGTACAACAGGTAATCAGGTAAAAAGGTGATCAGGGGCCTTCTCCTGATTCCTTCTCCCTGATTACCTGATCCCTTCTCCCTGATCACCTAAAGGCTCTTCGCCATCAACGCCGCCAGGTCCGCCGTGCGGCAGGCGTAGCCCCATTCGTTGTCGTACCAGGCCACTACCTTGACCATGTTGCCAATCACCAGCGTATCCATCGAGCTAAACACGGACGAGAAGTTGGTGCCACGCAGGTCGGTGGAGACGAGCGGCTCATCCGTCACATCCAGGATGCCTTTCATCGAGCCTTTGGCATATTCCAGCATGGCGGCGCGGATTTCTTCCTTCGTGGCCTCTTTGCTGAGGATGGCGGTGAAATCCACCACCGAGACGGTCGGCGTGGGGACTCGGAAAGCCATGCCGCCAAATTTGCCTTTCAGTTCAGGGATCACCAGCCCGACGGCTCTGGCCGCGCCCGTCTCAGACGGGACTATGTTCTGTGCGGCGGCACGGGCGTCGCGCGGGTCTTTCGCGCCGACATCCTGCAACTTCTGCGAGTTGGTGTAGGCATGAATGGTGGTTAGCATACCCTTGTCAATGCCGAATTTGTCGTTCAGGACTTTCGCAACGGGAGCCAGGCCATTCGTAGTACAGGAGGCGTTGGAAACAATGTGATGCGCCTTCGGGTCGTACTTGTTCTCGTTCACGCCCATCACGATAGTCAGGTCTTCGTTCTTGGCAGGCGCGGAGATGATGACCTTCTTCGCCCCGCCCGATTCGATGTGCGCCTTCGATTTGGTTGCGTCAGTGAACAAGCCCGTACATTCAAGCACGATGTCCACGCCCATATTTTTCCACTTGATCGCGGCGGGATCTTTCTCAGCCGTGACGGTAATAGTCTTGCCATCAATCACCAGATGCCCGTCTTTGGCTTCGACCGTGCCAGCATATTGCCCGTAGATCGAATCATACTTCAACAAATGGGCATTGGTGACGGCGTCGAACAGGTCGTTGACGGCGACCACTTCCAACTCGCCGGGGTGCCGCTCCTTGATCGTACGGAACACCAGTCGTCCGATGCGGCCAAAACCATTGATGCCAACACGAGTAGTCATTGCAACCTCCTTGCAGGTGAAATAAGGTCAACGCATTTGCGTTGCGGTTTCCTATCCAAGCGGCCCGGTGCGTTCGTTGTACAGATCCATCAGCGTTTGGGCCAGTTTCTTCGCGTCGTGGCGACCGGGATGCCCGCCGTCCAGCAGGTCGGCAGCATAGAGGCGCGGCTCGCCGGTGATCTTTTCGTCCAGCCGCACCCAGTGCGTGCCGGTTTCCAGCGTCCCATCATAACATGAATTGCAAACGATGATATCCACGAGGGCGGGGCCAACCAGCGCCTCGAGGGCGAGGATGTGGTCGGCGCAGGTGTAGGCTTCCGTCTCGCCCGGCTGGGTGGCAATGTTGGAGACGAACACTTTCAGCGCCCGGCTGGAGCGGATGGCCTCCAGCAGGTCGCGGACGAGCACGTTCGGCAGGATGCTGGTGTACAAACTGCCGGGTCCGATGACGATCAGGTCGGCGGACAGCAAGTCCTGGATGACCGGCGGGAAGGCCGGGGCATTGTCCGGTTCCAGCCAGACGCGGCGCACGCGTCCGGCCGTCTTGGGGATCTGGCTCTCGCCCTCCACCCGGACCTCGGTCTGGGCCTGCGGCAGTTGGATATCGGCCACCAGCCGGACATTGTGCAGCGTGGAGGGAAGCACCCGCCCATGCACCGAGAGGGCGCGTCCCGATTCAGCCACCGCCTCCTCGAAACTGCCGGTCACGTCAGCCAGCGCGGAAATGAACAGGTTGCCGAACGAATGTCCGCCCAGGCCGGAATCTTCCCCGAACCGGTACTGGAATAGTTGTGTCAACAATGCCTCATCATCGGATAGCGCGGCCAGGCAGTTGCGGATGTCGCCCGGCGGAAGGATGCCGAGGCTGCGGCGCAGTTCGCCGGAGGAACCGCCGTCGTCGGCCACCGAGACCACCGCCGTCAGGTTCTGGGTGTGCTCTTTCATGCCGCGCAGGACGGTGGCGATGCCGTGCCCCCCGCCAATGACGACCACGCGCGGCCCGCGCTCGCGGCGGCGAAACTCCGATACCTGGTCCACCAGGCTCTTGCCGGGGCGCAGGAACGGGACGAGCAGGGAGCGGTTCAGGCCCCAGATGCCGATGGTGGTGAGACCCAGGCCGAGGGTCCCGAAGATGACGACCCGCGCCCAGCGCGGCAGGGCCTGCAGGGCCAGCGTGGTGATGATGGGCAGCCACCAGGTCTCGGGCGCGTTGCGGTAAATATCCAGCACGAACATCGCCACCCCGACGGCGATGAACGTGATCCCGCCGAGCAAAACGAAAAACCAGCGCTTGACTCCCAGGCCGGGGATCAGCCAGAGGAACAGTTGTTTGATCCCCCGCCAGAAGGAGGAAGAACGGCCGCGCCGAGGACGATTCATCGAAAAGATGATAGCAGTGTTCGAATGAATCGTCAACCGCATCAGGCGGCAGCAGGCGCATGTTATAATCGCGGCATGTCTGGAATCATCGCTGTTGATATCGGGGGGACGCAGATCCGCGCGGCTGTCTATCCCCAGCAGGGCATCACCTCCACCAGGGTCCGCCGTATTGCGACAGTTTCGGGAGAAGGCTCCGTCTTTGACCGGATGGCGGCCCTGATCGAGTCCGTCCGGCTGGATGAGACGGCCGAGGCTGTTTCCGTTGCCACCGCCGGCCCGCTGGACCCGGAGACCGGGATCGTCATCGAGGCCGCCAACATCCCCGGCTGGAAGGATTTCCCGCTGCGCGACCGGCTGGCGGAGCGTTTCGGCGTCCCGGTGTTCGTCGGCAACGACGCCAACCTGGCCGCGCTGGGCGAATGGAAATACGGCGCCGGGCAGGGACACAACGACCTGCTCTACCTGACCATCAGCACCGGCATCGGCGGCGGCGTCATCAGCCACGGCCGCCTGCTGGAAGGGGCGCACGGCATGGCCGCCGAACTGGGCCACGTGGTGGTCCTGCCCGACGGGCCGCTGTGCTCCTGCGGACAGCGCGGCCACCTGGAGGCCATTGCCTCCGGCACGGCCATTGCCCGCTACGTCAGCGAAGAGATCGCCGGCGGCCGCCCCTCCCGGCTGGCAGGAGCGGCAAACATTTCCGCCCGCGAGGCGGCCGGGGCGGCCGCCCAGGGCGACGAACTGGCGCGCGAGGCTTTCCAGCGCGCCGGGAAATATCTCGGCCAGGCCGTGGCCGGCTTCCTGCACATTTTCAACCCGTCCATCGTCATCTTCGGGGGCGGCGTCTCCTTGAGCGGAGCGCTCCTGCTCGACCCGGTGCGCGCGTCCGTGCAGCGCCTCGTTATGACGCCGGCCTACCTGGACGGCCTGCAGATCGTCCTCGCCCGGCTGGGCGACGATGCCGGACTGCTCGGCGCGCTGGCGCAGGCGCGCATCAAACTCTCCGAACTTTCGCCGACAGGCTGAAAACTTCATAACCACAAGGAGTCCCATATGGAACCGATGAAATTACCCGGGCCAAAGGCCCGCGCCCTGATCAAGCGCGACTCGGCGGTCATCTCGCCGTCCTACCCGCGCGGCTACCCATTTGCCATGGATCACGGCAAAGGCTGCGAAGTCTGGGACGTGGACGGCAACCGCTTCCTGGATTTCATGGCCGGCATCGCCGTGGCCTCGACCGGTCACGCGCACCCGAAGGTGGTGAAGGCCATCCAGCAGCAGGCCGAAAAGTTCATTCACATCTCGTCGGACTTTTATCACGAAGGCTGGATCAAACTCGCCGAGAAACTGGCCGAGATCGCCCCGTTCGACGACTACGGCGTGTCGTTCATGACCAACTCTGGCACCGAAGCCATCGAAACCGCCATCAAACTGGCGCGCTACCACACCGGGCGCTCCAACTTCATCGGCTTCACCGGCGCCTTCCACGGGCGGACGATGGGCGCGGTCACGTTCACCGCCAGCAAACCGAAATACCACAAGGGATTTTATCCGTTGATGAACGGCGTCGTCCACGCCCCGTTCCCCGACCCGTACCGCCCGATGCTTGAGCGCCGCAAAGGCGAAGACTACGGCGAG
The DNA here is from genome assembly GCA_009772985.1 of Anaerolineaceae bacterium. Taxonomy (GTDB): domain Bacteria; phylum Chloroflexota; class Anaerolineae; order Anaerolineales; family Villigracilaceae; genus UBA877. Next base: position 233,689 of record WOUS01000008.1, on the reverse strand, counting down.
ACGGCCGTCCGCTACATCCAGGAACAGATCCTCGACCACATCCTGCCGCCCGAGGAAGTGGCGGGCATCCTGGTCGAGACCATCCAGGGCGAGGGCGGCTACATCGTTCCGCCGCCGGGATTTTATCCCGCCCTGCGCGAACTGTGCGACAAGCACGACATCCTGTTGATCGTGGACGAGGTGCAATCGGGCATGGGGCGCACCGGCAAATGGTGGGCCATCGAGCATTTCGATGTGGAGCCGGACATCCTCACCGCCGCCAAGGGCATCGCCTCGGGCATGCCGCTCGGCGCGTGCATCGCCCGCCGCGACATCATGGACTGGGAAAAAGGCTCGCACGGCAACACCTTCGGCGGCAACCCCATCTCGTGCGCCGCGGCCCTGGCGACGATTGACCTGATCGAGAAGGAATACCTGCAAAACGCGGCCGAGGTCGGACAGTACACGCTGGACGCGCTGGCGGAACTGCAAGCGCGCCACCCGTCCATCGGCGACGTGCGCGGCATCGGCCTGATGATCGGCGTGGAATTCGTGAGCAACCGCGAGACGAAGGAACCCGCCGACAAATTGCAGGATCGCGTCGTGGACCTGGCCTTCGAGCGCGGCCTGCTGCTGCTCGGCTGCGGCAAGTCCGTCATCCGCATTGCCCCGCCGCTGTGCATCACCAGGACCGAAGTGGACGAAGGCTTGCAGATCCTCGAAGAATCCATCGCGTTGGCGGAAAAGGAAATGCAGATCAAGTAAATAGTGAATGGTGAATAGAGAATGGCAAGTGCGCGCGCTCCGTGAACCATCCGGAGCGCGCGTTTATTTAATTCCGACAAAGCAATAACATAAATCTTACGCGCCAAATTGTCGCAGGTGATAAAATACATCAAACTATCGCCAATCCTCAATCACCATTCACCGTTCACTATTCACTATTCACCATCCCCATGCTTCCCGACTTCCGCGTCCGACAACGTGACTACCTGCTCGAAATCGCCCGCGCCCTCACCCAGGAACTCGACCTGGACAAACTGCTGGCGCGCATCCTGCGCATCTCCATCGAGATGCTCGCCGGGCAGGCTGGACTGCTGGCCCTCAAAGAGACCGGCGGATGGCGCGTGGCCGCGGCGCACGGCATCCCGGCCGCGTTCCTGAGTTACCTCGAACCGCTCCTGGCCGAGGAAAAGGCCGCCGAACTCGACCTCGTGGAACTCAACCGAATGCTGAAGAACCTGACCTACACCGCCAGCATGGGCCTGCTGAACGGCGTCGGCATCCCTCTCGCCGCGCACGGGCGGGTCATCGGCGTCATCTTCATCTTCCGCTCCTACCCCGACCTCTTTTCCGCCAACGACAAAAACCTGCTGCAATCCTTCGCCGACCAGGCCGCCATCGCCGTCTACAACGCCCAACTCTACGGACAGGTGAGTTACGAAAAGCAGCGCCTCGACGCCCTGCTCGACTCCGCCGCCGACGGCATGATCATCCTGGACGCGAATCGAAATGTCGAACGCTGCAACAACGCCTTCGAGAAACTCTACGGCCAGCCGCGCGCCGGATTCCAGGGCAAGGCGCACGCCGACGTTATCCGCTGGGCGCGCCGCCCCGAAGGCCTGACCCTCGAAGAAGCCGTGTCGGGCGGCTGGCCGCTCACGCCCAACGCCTACCTCTACGTCGAAGGCGACCTCGAACGCGCCGACCCGCCCGCCCTGCCAGTCGGCATCACCTACGCGCCCCTGCTCGCCCCCGACGGCGCGCTGCGCAACATCATCGCCACCGTGCGCGACATCACCAGGTTCCGAAATGCGGATCAGATAAAGAACACCTTCGTCTCCATCGTCAGCCATGAACTCAAGACGCCCGTCGCCCTCATCAAGGGCTACGTCAGCACCCTGCGCCGCGAAGACGCCAAATGGGACAAGGCCACCGTGCAGGACAGCCTGAAAGTCATCGAGGATGAAGCCGACCACCTGGCCGCCATGATCGAGGACCTGCTCGACGCTTCGCGCCTGCAGGCCGGAGGTCTGACCCCGAACCTGGCCGACGTGAACCTGCCCGCGCTGGCCGAACGTCTCGCCGAACGCTTCCGCACCCCGGACCGGCGTCACACCCTCGTGGTGGACTTCCCCGCAAAATTCCCCGTCATCCTGGCCGACGAGAACCGCGTCGGGCAGGTGCTGTCGAACCTCATCTCGAACGCCCTCAAGTACGCGCCGCGCGGCGAGGTGCGCATCGGCGGCCAGGTCCGGCCCGGACAGGTCATCGTCACGGTCAGCGACGAGGGGCCGGGCATTGACCCGGCTGACATCCCGTACGTGTTCGACCGTTTCTACCGCTCCGACCAGGCCGTCCGCAAGACGAAAGGCGCCGGGCTGGGACTGTATCTCGCCAAAGCCATCGTCGAGGCGCACGGCGGGCGCATCTGGCTGGACCCGCAGCCGGGTTCCGGCGCACGCGTCTGTTTCTCCCTGCCGCGCAAATAACGCGCCGCGCATTTTCCTGCAATGAAGTAAAATAGGCCGGTTGTCAATAGTGCGTGTCGTTGCGAGGAGCCCCGAGCGGAGCAAAGCGCAGCCGAGGGGCGACGAAGCAACCCCCTCTAAAGCCGGGAGACTGCTTCGGCGGAAGAACACCGCCTCGCAGCGACACAGGAACAATCAATCCCAAATCCTAAATCGGAAATCCAACATGCCCCCTCAAAGAACTCAAATCTCCTGCCCGCGCTGCCGCCAGCCCGTCCCCGCCATCGTGGAACAACTCTTCGACGTGACCTCCGACCCGGGCGCCAAACAACGCCTGCTCGGCGGGGTCTCCAACCACGCCGCCTGCCAGAACTGCGGATTCAACGGGCCGCTCGCCACGCCCATCGTCTACCACGACGCGGACAAGGAACTCCTGCTGACCTACTTCCCCGGCGAACTGGGGATGCCGGTCAACGCGCAGGAGAAACTGGTGGGACCGCTCATCACACAGGTTACCAACAAACTCCCGCTCGAAAAGCGGAAAGCCTACCTGCTGCGCCCGCAGAGTTTCCTCACCTACCAGAGTCTCGTCGAGCGCATCCTCGGCGCGGACGGGATCACGCCGGAGATGATCCAGGCCCAGCAAAAGCGCGTCGGCCTGGTCGAGCGCCTGCTGACGGCGGCCACCCCCGAGGCGCGCTCCGTCATCATCAAGGAGGAAGCCGCCGCGTTCGACGCGGAATTCTTCGGCATCTTTGGCCGCCTGCTGGAAAATTCCCTGGCTTCCGGTCAGGAGGGACTCGCCAAACAAATGGACGCGGTCCAGCAGGCGCTGCTGGCCGAGACCGAGTTCGGGCGCAGGATCGCCAGCCAGTACAACGAGACGCAGGAAGCCGTCAAGACCCTGCAGGCCGCCGGGAAAGGGCTCGACCGCGAGAAACTGCTGGAGATCATCGTCGCGGCGCCCAACGAAGACCGCGTCAGCGCGCTGGTCAGCATGACCCGCCCCGGCCTGGACTACCTGTTCTTCCAGAGTCTCACCGAGCGCATCGAAAAGCAGACCGGGGACGAAAAGAAGAAACTGGAAAGCCTGCGCGAGAAACTGCTCGAACTCACCCGCAAGATTGACCAGCGCGTGGAAGAAGAATTCAAGCGCGCCTCCGCCATGCTGGAAACCATTCTCAAGGCCGAAGACATCCAGAAAGCCACCGCCGAGCATTTGCCCGAGATGGGCGAGATGTTCATCCAGGTGCTCAACCAGGCGGTGCAGGAAGCCAACCGCAAGAACGACGCTGAACGGATGCCCAAACTCCAGCAGGTGGTCGCCGTGCTCCAGCAGGCCAGCGCCCCGCCGCCCGAACTGGCATTGCTGGAAACGTTCATGGCCGCGCCCGACGAAGCCGCGCTGGACAAACTCATCGAAGAACACGCCGCCGAGATCACCCCCGAGTTCAGTGCGGTGGTCGCCAGCGTCATCGCCCGGACGGAAGGCGAGGGCGGCGAAGCCCCGCCCGAAGAAGAGAAACAGATGGTCGAGAAACTCCAGTCCGTGTACAAGGCGGTGCTGAAGTTTACGATGAAGAAGAGCCTGAAATAGAAAATAAAACTCTGCGAGGCCAAACGGTCTCGCAGAGTTTTTTATTCCGATCTTCCAACAACCATATTGCCGATGTGGAGCGATAGAACAAGAAGATCACAGATTGAGCAAATCCAAGCCTTGATGCCGATAGAGAGCAGTAAGAAGTTTCTCGATCAGCCGTCGAATATCCTGTCGCGCCAAATCCTTCTCATGCAAATCAAGGTCGTTCACAAATGCGCCGGGCAATTTCAGAATTTCGAGTTTTAAACATGCCCCATTTTCGATACCTTCGTGAAAAAGCCGATTTAACCTTAGGTTTGTTTGTTGGGTTGGGCCAGGAGCAAGATAGCCATTCAGTCTATCTGGGCAAAATTTTACCGCTTCGCCGATGTAAAAGGATCTCTCGCCATCAAAGTGTTCTATTGTCCAACGGTAAATTACAGGCTTTCGATATTTCTGTTTCATAAAACTGGTAATGGGAGTGGGAAATTTATACTCGGTGGTTTCCGAGGCCAGAACAACTTCCCATTCAAAAGCCACTCGAAATTCGATTGTACCCCCTTGAAGATTAACGCAATTGTTGTCCCCGAATTTCATCTTGAATAACCTTCCAGAAATCGCGCTTGGCTGCCTTTTAAATTCTTGTGAAAGCTGGATGAGACTTGCTCCCTTATGGTATTTTTCAAGAAGCAAATTCTCTTCCTCTGGCATCCATTTTTGATATGCCCTCGGGTATTTCTTTTTTACAGCCTCAATATTGCAGTGATAATCCACCTTGCGCCTCGATCAATTTCCGCGCAACATCGCGGGCAATCTCCACCGTTTCATAAACCGTCCGGCCCTGCGCAACCAATCCCTGCACATCATCAGACGTTGCCAGGTACACTCCTTCCGGCAAGCGGGCAATATTTATCCGGAAAGTGCTTTTCTGAACCATAATCTCTATCATTGCCTTCTCACTCCCCCGGCGGATTATCCAGCCGCACCCCATGCCCGCGCACGGTGACGATGTAGTTGTGCGTCGGGTCCACGGCAGCGATGCGGTCGCGCAGGCGGCGCAGGAGCGCGTCCAGCGCCTCGTCCGAGACGCCGACCGCTTCCACCTTGCCCCACGCCTCGCCCACCAAATCGCGGCGTTCCACCACCTGTCCGCCTTTTTGATAAAGCACGTGCAATACATGGAATTGGAGCGCCGAGAGCGGAGGCTCCACCGACCGGCCGTCCACCGTCACGCCGCGCGAGCGCGTGTCCAGCCGCAGGCGTCCGGGGCGCGGCAGGTCCTCGGTCAGGGGCAGGGTCGCGTCCGAGGTCAGGAACAGGAAGGATTGGATCAGCGCGATCTGCACCATGTCGCCGTCTTTCAACGCGACCGTGCCGGAAATGGATTCCCCGTTGTGGTGCGTCCCGTTCTTGCTGCCCAAGTCTTCGAGCGTGACGCCGTCCGCGGCCGGCGTGACGCGCGCATGGTAGCGCGACACCTGCCGGTCCGGGACGATGATCTCGCAGGTCGACTCGCGCCCGATGACCAGCGCCCGTTCGAGGATGAAACGCTGTCCCTTGAGCGGACCGGTCTGGGCGATCAGGATCGGATGGTCCTCCACACGCTTCGGCATTCTCTCCTGGCTCCAATTCCTGCCGACATTATACAACAAAGTTAAAGACGTTATAATAGGGCAGAAAGTGAGCAAGTTGCGCAGCGGGCGAGACAACGCCGAGATCAAAACCGCTGCACGTTCTATCCGCATCATCAGACTGTGAGAAAGGTATGCCTGGCGCATTGAAGACCGGGGAGGTCTTGCGCGGCCGCTACCGCATTGTCGAGCGCATCGGCCAGGGCGGGATGGGAAGCATCTACCTGGCCGACGACCTTCGTCTCGAAGGCCGGCGTTGCGCGCTCAAGGAAGTGGAGCACGACCGGACCGTCCCCCCCGAAGTGTTGAAGGAGACCCGCGAGCAGTTCCTGCGCGAGGCCACCATTCTGGCGCGCCTCGACCACCCCAACCTGCCCAAAGTGTCGGACTTCTTCACCATCAGCGAGCGTGACTACATCGTGATGGACTACGTCCCCGGGCGGGACCTGCGGGCGGTCATGCTGGCCGCGCGCCAGGCCGGCGAGTTCCTGGATGAGGAGGACGTGCTGCGCTGGGCCAGCCAGTTGTCCGACGCGCTCACCTACCTGCACAGGCAGGCCCCGCCGCTCGTCCACCGCGACGTCAAGCCGTCCAACCTGAAAGTGACTCCCGACGGCCTGCTCAAACTGGTGGACTTCGGCCTGGTCAAAGCGCTCGCCCCCGACGAGATGACCATCACCGTCATCCAGGGACGCGGCACCGCGCTCTACACCCCGCTCGAACAGTACGGCGGCGACGGCCTGCACACCGACGCCCGTTCCGACATCTACGCTTTCGGCGCCACCTTTTACCACCTGCTGACCAACACGCCGCCGGTGGACGCCCGCCAGCGCTTCCTGCACCCCGAGAGTCTGCTCCCGCCGCGCAAGATCAACTCTGCTGTCAGCGCCCGCACCGAACGCGCCGTTCTGTGGGCCATGGCGCTGCATCCCGACGAACGCCCCGCCTCAGTGGAGACGCTGCGCGAAACCATGCTCGGGACGCGCGAATTTCCCCTCCGGCCACAGGCGGCTCCCGCACGCCAGAAATTCATCCAACACCTGAAAGCCTCTCCCGAGCGGATCATGCTCTGGACCTCCGCCGGGCTGCTGCTTGTCAGCCTGATCGCCTCCCTGATTCGCTAAAATAAACAACCGATGAGCAACTAATTCGGAGTCCGAAGTCTCCTGACTTCGGCAGCATTCCGACGACTGGAGTCGTCGGACTCCGGGATACTAGCAACGCGCTTATCGCTTTTCGATCCGCCGCCAGAGCCAGCCGGCGCCCAGGCCGGTCAAGGCTCCTGCCAGCGCCACCCCCAGGATCCCCCAAAAACCATACTCCATCATCCAGGCCGCCCCGCCGGGCAGTCCGAAGGCGAGGTAACTGTACGCGGCCAGCCCGCCCAGCGCCAGGCACAGCGCCCAGCGGACGCCCCAGCGGATCGAGACGAGCCGTCCGCCCAGGCGGTAGGCCCCGAACCCCAGCCCGGCGAGCGCGGCCAGCATCAGCAGCCAGCCGCCAAAGCCGGGGCGTCCCGTTGTGAGCGGCGAGGAGCCGGGCGCGGGCGTGGCCGCCGCCTCCGGCGTGGGCGTGATGTCGCCGGCGGCCGGCGTGGGGGCCAGGGCGGTCACGCTCACGCTCCCCTCCGAGGTGATGTCAATCTGCAGAACGACCGAGACCGCTGCCGGGTCGCTCGAGGCGCGCACCTCCAGCAGGCCGGAGCGTTCGATGCTGAAGGAGGCCTTCGCCACTCCCTGCATCGTTATGCTGTCCACCTGCTGGATGATGTCGTTGCTCCCGCTCTGGGTCAGGGTGAAGCGCACGCCCGTCCCGTCTGGCACCGGATGCCCGTTGTGGTCGAGGAGGGGGCCGGTGCGGATGGTGATGGTATCGCCGACGCGGAACGAGGGGGTCGGGGAAGGTTCGGGTGTGACCAGCGCGGTGGGGGGCGGGACAGGCGGCAGGTCCAGGAAGAGGCCGATGACCTGGTCCGGGTCCGGCGCGGTGGCGGAGAGCAGGTCGTACCCGATGCCCGGCACGGAGACCGGCAGCGCGCCCGACGGGGTAACCTCCTGGAACAGGATGCGGGCGGCGATCTCCACGAACGGCGCGGATTTGCTGTACAGCCCGTAATAGGCGGTCAGTTTGGAGATGTCGGTGGCGTCGAGGTAATACGGCGCGTTGAAGGCGAAGAGGATGACGTTCTTGCTGCGCAGGAGGTCCTGGCGCTCGGAAAGGAAACGGCGCAGCAGGAAGTCCGGCTGGTCGGGATCGGAATCCAGCATCGAGATGACCACCCATTCGGCCTGGAACAGGTCGGTCTCCAGCGCCTGGCCGCCGGGCCCGTCCGGCAGGATGGCGGAGATGTCGCTGAACGAATAGGAGGCCATGCGGGACGAGTACACCAGGCCGGCGCCCTGCGGTCCGTAGAGGCGCAGGACGGCGTTCTGCAGGGCATCCACGGCGATCACCGGCTTTTCGGCGCAGGCGCCGCATTGTTTTTGCGAACGGGTGTCGGTGAGGAATACGATCTGGTCGCGCGCGCCGGGCGGGTTGGGCAGGACGTTGGCGATGTCGGCCGAGTCCGGGCTGATGAGGGTGGCCGACCGGCGCGCCACGTCGAAGGTGACGCTCTCCGACTGGCCGAGCGTCTCCAGCCCGCTCTCGGGCGGGATGACTGTGTCCAGATTGAAATCGCCGTACATGCGGTACTTGAGCGTCAGGATGCGCAGGGCCGAATCGTCCACCCGCCGGGCGAAGGCCGGGTCCTCGCGGTATTTCTGGGCGAAGAATTCCACAATCTGGACAACCGTATTGTACGAATCCGGCTGGTCGGTGGAGACAATGTTGCCGAGATAGAGCAGGTCGTTCCCGGCCAGGAAAGCGTCCTTGACGACCTGCCGCGCCGGGAATGCTCCGTTGCTCTCGTAGAAGCGGCGCACGGTATTGCTGCCCAGGTCGTCGCTGACCATCAGCCCGTCGGCCTCGCGCCAGGAGGAAAACGCCGGGAGCGAAAGGATCAACGACAGCGCCGCCGAATCGAAACTGACCGGGCGCGTGGTGGCGCGGATGTTGCCCTGGAATCCCTGGTAGCGGATGTGTGAGACGAGCAGCCCGTCGGCTGTGCCGGCCGGCGTGGAGGCGCTGCCGGTCACGGCGAAGAACGGCGCCAGTTCGATCTGCTTCAACGCCTCCAGCGGCTTGCGGACGGTGGCCACTTCGTCCCCGCTCGGGCGGTCGGCGCTGCCGCGCCCGGGGAAATGCTTGGCAATGACCGCCATGCGCCCGCCGCTCCCGGTGTGGAGGCCGGAGATGTACGACTGTCCCATCGTCCCCACCCAGAACGGGTCGCCGCCGAAGACCGTCGCGCCCAGGCCGCTGCCGGTGGAAGCGCCGGGAAATTCCAGCACGTCCAGCGGCGGGCCGAAGTACAGGTTGAAGCCGACCGCCGAGAGTTCCTGCCCCGCCACCGCGCCGGTCTGCTCGGCCAGCGCCGTGTCCCAGGCCGCGCCGAGGGCCATCGGGTCGGGGAGCGGGGTCAGGCCGGAGAGGACCTGGTCGTTCGGATACCCGTCGCCGTCCTGCGAAATGCCGATGAACAGCGGCACGTAGTTGAACTGCACCTGCTCCCCCGCAGCGGTCGTGACCGGGGCGCTGGCGTAATCCCGGTTCGCCGTCTGGAGAGCGGCAATCAGTTGGTAGGCGCCCGCCGCCGTGTCCGGCGCGTCCACGAAATTGTCGTTCCCGGCCAGCAGCGCCACCCCGCCGATGTGATGGCGGGTGACCAGGTCGTAGACCTGCGTGTCGGGGCCGGCGCTGGAGCCGGTAAACGTGACCAGGAACAACTGCCCGACGCGCTCCTCCGGCGTCATCTGGTCGAGGAGTTCCTGCGCCAGCGACTCCGGTGTGCCGGCCTGGAAATCGCCCGCGGCGCGCGCCGGGACTGCCGGTCCGACCGCAGACAGCAGGAACGCGGCCAGCAGGACCGTCGAGAGGGCGCGCGGGACCGTCATCCTGTTCCTCATCCCGCCTCCGCGTACCGCCCGCACACATCCGCGTGGACCTCGGGCTGGATGTTCCCGCCGGAGATGACCACGACCGCCGGGGCTTTGACCTTGCCCGACAGCGCCGCCGCCAGCGAAACCGCCGCCGAGCCTTCGATTATTTCGCCGTATTGCTTCCACGCGAAGGCGATGGCGCGGCCGATCTCGTCCTCGGAAACGGTCAGCAGGTCGTCGGCATACTTTTTCACGAGGGGGATCGTCAACGAATTCTCTTCCACCGCGCCGGAGAGGCCGTCAGCCAGGGTCGGATCGTCCGGCACGTCGGCCTGCGTGCCGTGATGATAGAGCGCGTGCATGAACGCCGAGGCCGCGGCATTCACGCCCACCAGCCGCGGGCGGGACGGGAAACGCTCGAGCGCCGCGCCGATGCCCGCCAGCAGGCCGCCCCCGCCGACCGGCACGATCCAGGTCTGGGAGGCGTCCGGCGGCAGGTCGGCGGCGATCTCCAGGCCGACGGTCCCCTGCCCGGCGATCACCTGCCCGTCGTTGTAGGGCGAGACCCAGGTCATCTTCTGCTCCGCCGCGTGGCGGATGGCCGCCGCTTCGACCTGCTCGTAGCCCCCGTCCACAAAGCGGACTTCTGCGCCGAGCGCCCGCATGGCCTCCACCTTGGCCGGGACGGCGTGGCTGGAGGCGAACACCAGCGCCGGCGCGCCGGCCAGTTGGGCGGCCAGCGCCACACCCTGGCCGTGGTTCCCGGCGGAGGCCGTCACCAGCCCGGCCGCGCATTCCCACGGCTCGAGGGACAGGATCTTATTGAACGCGCCGCGTGCCTTGAACGAGCCGGTCACCTGACGGTTCTCCCATTTCAGGTATAAATTCAATCCGGCGTCGTTGGTCAACAGCGTCCGCCGGATGTGCGGGGCGACGCGCAGGGCCGCCCGGTCGAGCCACTCGGATGGGATCACGCGCCCCTTCCCAGGATTTCCAGCGCCAGCGCCGGGTCGTCGGTGAAGAGGCCGTCCACACCGAGGCCGGCCAGTCGTTTGATATCGTCCGGCGCGTTGACCGTCCAGACGTGGACGCGCTTCCCGGCGGCGTGGACGCGGTCCACCAGGCCGGGAGTCAGGCTGCTCACGTGCGGGTGCAGCGCCTGGTACACATCGCTGCGGAAGCCGAACGTCCGCGCCGGCCAGCCCATCCAGCCGGCCCAGGCCAGCAGTCCGCGCGGCGTCTCGGGCAGGAGTTTGGCCGCTTTCAACAGATTATGCGGGAAAAAGGAGGAAAATAGCACCCGCTTTTCCAGCCCGAATTTCTTGACCAGTTTGACCACTTCGGGAACCAGATGGTCGAGCGGCGTGGCGTAGTTGGTCAGTTCCACGTTCATGCAGAGGCGGCTGCCGACCGTCTCGAAGACTTCCTCCAGCGTGGGGATGCGTTCGCCGCGGAAACTGCCCGCGAAACGCGCGCCCGCATCCAGGTCCCGCAGCGCGGCGAGCGGGAGACGGCGCACGTCGCCGCGGCCGTCCGTCGTCCGGTCAACGGTCTGGTCGTGGATGACGATGACGCGCCCGTCCGCCGACAGTTTCACGTCGAATTCGATGGCCGGCGCGCCCTTGTCGGCGGCCATCGTAAACGCCGCCAGCGTATTTTCCGGGGCGTGGGCCGAGTCGCCGCGATGGGCAAAGATGACCGGGGAGGGAATGTCAGGCCACATGTCAGAGTTCCACGAAATAGGCCAGGGCGGCGCGTTCGAGCATTTCCTTGCTCATCACCGGCTCGGTGGACAGGTAGCGGGCGATATCGAGGATCTGGTCGCACAGGTCGCGCGGGTGGGAGGCGCGCAGTTTGCGGTTGCGCTTGATGTACCATTCCTGGAGCAGGTAGGCCAGCGCCTGGTCGTTGTAGGTGACGTGCTTCTGCTGGGCGACGACCTGGAAGATGCCGCGGTATTCCTCGAACGAGGGGTCGCCGATCTCGATCTTGTGGCGCAGGCGGCGCAGGAAGGCCTCGTCCACCAGGTCGCGCGGCGGCAGGTTGGTGGAGAAGACCACCAGCACGTCGAACGGCACCTCCACCTTGCGCCCGGTGTGCAGGGTCAGGTAGTCCACCCGGTTTTCGAGCGGGACGATCCAGCGGTTGAGTAGGTCGCGCGGGCGCACCTGCTGGCGGCCAAAGTCGTCAATCAGCAGGATGCCGCCGTTGGCCTTCACCTGGAACGGGGCCTCGTAGAATTTGTGGATATCGTCGAAGACCAGGTCGAGGCCTTCGAGCGTCAGTTCGCCGCCAACCATCACGAAGGGCCGGCGGATCTTGACCCAGCGCGGGTCGCGGCGGCCGGTCTGACGCAGGCCGGCGGCCGCGGTGTCGGAAGCCTCCTGCTCCGGGGCCAGTTGGTGATTGACCGAATCGTACAGTTTCACCACCAGCCCGTCCACGTAGAGGGCGTACGGGATATACATGTTCTGGCTCAGGACGAGGCCGCCGAAGGCCTTGGCCACGCTGGTCTTGCCGTTGCCCGGAGGCCCATAGAGAAAGATGGACGAGCCGGAGTTCAGCGCCGGGCCTAGCCGCTCGAACGTGGTCTCGGACAGCACCAGGTGCGACAAAATCTGCCGCATGGAGGCGCTGGTGACTGGCACGCGTCCGCGGCTCTGGCGGCGGATGGACTCGTTGTAGGCCGCGAGCGGCACCGGCGCGGGACCGGCGTACTGGCTGCGCTCCAGCGCCTCGCGGGCGCGCATGATCCCCGCGCCGGTGATGGCGTACTGGTACGAGCCTTCGCCCAGCCCCATCTGCGAACTCTTGACCTCGATCAGTTTCTCGCGCTTGAGCGACTCGAGGATCTGGTCCGCCACCCCGGCGAAGGGCAGCGCCAATTCCTCGGCGACGCGGAAGCCGTTCAGGTATCCCTGGAAATACAGGATCTTCAGCGCCAGGTCCTGGAGCCAGAGCGGCGAGAGGCCGGTGTCGTCCAGGCTGTTGATGGGCGGCGGGGTGAACGCGCCTTGCGAGACGTTTTTATCAGGTTTCTGGGCAGGGGTCATGGCATACTCCCGTTGAATGCGGTAAGCAGATTATAGCACGCAGTGTCATGCGGAACATTTCTGATTTATAATCCTTTGCATGAACCTGACAGTCATCATCCCGGTCTACAACGAGGCGAAAACAATCGAGGAAATCGTCCGGCGCGTCCAGAAAACGGGACTGGCGGACGAGATTGTCATCGTGGACGACGGCTCGACCGACGGGACCCGCGGCCTGCTCGCCGCGCTGGACGGGACTCCCAACCTGCGCGTCCTGCTTCACGACCGCAACCGCGGCAAGGGCGCGGCGGTGCGGACCGGGATCGCGGCCGCGCGCGGCGACGTGCTGCTCATCCAGGACGCCGACCTCGAATACGACCCGCGCGAGTACCCGAACCTGCTCCGTCCGCTCGAGGAGGGGCTGGCGGACGTGGTCTACGGCTCGCGCTTCCTCGGCGCGGCGCGGCGTCCCATCCTGTTCTGGAACATGGTGGCGAACAAGATCCTGACCCTCCTGACGAACATCCTCTACAACAACATCCTGAGCGATATGGAAACCGGCTACAAGGTCTTCCGGCGGCAGATTGTGGAGGGCATGAAATTGAACGCGCGCGGCTTCGAGTTCGAGCCGGAATTCACCGCCAAGATCCTGAAAAGCCGGGCGCGTATTTTCGAAGTCCCCATCATTTTCAATCCGCGGGAATACAGCGAGGGGAAAAAGATCAAAATGAAAGACGCCTTTATCGCCGTCTGGACGCTGGTCAAGTACAGGTTTGTGGATTAACAGTCTTCTCGCAATGCTCCCGCTGGATTTGTAATCCAGCGGCACTTGCGGCGGATTGCAAATCCGCCGCAAGCACTTAATCAGGCGTTCCCGCCGATTTGATGTCCTTAAGATTCAACTGCAAAGAAACCCGCCCGTTGTACTCGTTCGCCTCGAAGGTGTACAACACGTCCAGCCGCCCGGGCAGGGAATCGAGCCGCGGCCCCAGCCGGAAGCCGATGGCATCGAATGTGTAACGCCCGTCGCTGAGGGTCAACTTCAAGTGCTTGGCATCGGCTCCCACCGTGCGCGCCGACTTGACCACCGCGCCGCGCGTCACGAAGACCGCTTCGGGGTTGCCGTAGCCGGTCGGCTGGAGTTGCTCCAGTTGTTTGAGCAGGTCGTGCTTCAGGTCTGCCAGCGGGGCCTCGGCGTCGGCGGTGAATGTGGGACGCAGGTCCAGCCCCGCCAACTGTTCCGCCGCAACTGCTTTCAGGCGCGCCTTGAGCGCCTCCAGGTTTTCGTTGCGGACCGTGAACCCGGCCGCGGCGGCGTGACCGCCGTGGCGCACGAGCAGATCGGTGCATTGGTCCAGCGCATGGGTGATGTGGAATTCAGGGATGCTCCGGCACGAGCAGCGCGTCGTCTCGCCGTTCTGCTGGCCGACGATGGCCGGACGGTAATACGTCTCGACCAGGCGCGCCGCCGCCAACCCGACCACGCCCGAGTTGAAGTCCGGGGAAACGGCGAACATCAGGAGGGCGTCGGGGTCGTCGGCCAGGGCCATCGCTTCGGCCTCGGCCTGGATCTTGCGGGTGAGCGCCTGGCGTTCGCGGTTCTGCCCGTCCAGTTTTTGGGCGAGTTCTCCGGCAATCTTCAAATCGGCGGCGGTCAGCAGGTCGTAGGCCGCGGTCGCTGAGTCCAGCCGCCCGGCGGCGTTCAGGCGCGGCCCGAGCAAGAAGCCGATGTGCATGGCCGTGATGGACGCGACCGGGACGCCGGAAACGTTCGCCAGCGAGAACAGTCCCTGCCGGCGCGTCTGCCGCATCTGGCACAGCCCGGCGCGGACCAGGAGCCGGTTCTCGCCGGTCAGCGGGGCCAGGTCCGCCACCGTGCCGAGGGCCACGAGGTCGAGCAATGAGTCGAGAAAATCTGACGAAGGACGAACGACGGAGGACGGAACCCCGTCGTTCGTCTTTGGTCGTTCGTCAGCCATTAATGCCTGCGCAATCTTGTAGGCGATCCCCACCCCGGCCAGGTATTTCTCCGGATAGGCGTCCCCCTCCTGCTTGGGGTTGACGACCGCGCAGGCATCCGGGAGTTCGCCGGCCGGTTCGTGGTGGTCGGTGATGATGAGGTCCAGGCCCACGGTCCGGGCGTGACGCGCCTCCTCGGGCGAGCGGATGCCGCAGTCTACGCTGATGACCAGTTTCACGCCGTCCTTTGCCAGCAAGTCCAGCGCTTCGTTGTTCAACCCGTAGCCCTCCTCGAAGCGGTTGGGGATGTACGGGCGGGCATCCGCGCCCAGGGCTTGCAGCGCCTGCACGAGCAGGGCCGTGGCAGTGACGCCGTCCACGTCGTAGTCGCCGTAAACGGCAATGGGTTCGCGGCGTTCCAGCGCGGCGCGGATGCGCGCAACGGTCGCATCCATGCCCTTCATCTGGGAAGGTGCGGTGTCGAAAGTGACCCGGCCCTCGACGAAAGCGCGCGCTTCGGCGGCAGTGGCGTAGCCGCGATTGAAGAGCAACTGCCGCATGAGCGGCGGGAATTCGGCCAGGTTTTCATTGGCCTGCGGGGTGAGCGGCGGGGAAACGAGCCAGCGGGTGCGTTGTGTCATGGATTCCTGCTTATCTTCGGGGATGATGGTATGACACAGGGCCTTCGCGAACCGGGAAAGGAGTTTGGACACGGACAACACGGAAGGGACGGAGTCCCTCCGTGATTCACGGAAAAGTCCGTTCGCTCCGTTGAATCCGTGTCCAAAAAGGTTTTTCGCGGCATATCTTGAGAATACCCTGGTGGGGTGAGTATAAACGTGGATGGAGGCCGGGACAAGGGTTTACAAGGTACTGCGTTACCAGTGAGATCGAAATCCAGTAATTACGGGAAATTTGGCACAAGCAGTTCAAGAATTTATGCCAGAAGCAGTATAATCTGGTCACCTGCTGTCAGGGAAATCACTCATCGAGGGAACACCATGAATTACAACCCCATTCTCTCAATTGTCACTGCATCATTTGAAATCGCGGCGGCTGCCTGGGCCTTCCGCGGGCCGGGACGCAGGCCCATCGTCCGCGCAACGGGAGCGATCCTGCTCTTCCTGGCCGGATACCAGATCATCGAGGCGCTGCTCTGCACCGGGCTGATCCATACCCCGCCGGAACTCCTCTCCCGGCTGGCCTTCATCACCGTGTCCTGGCTCCCGCCGACCGGCCTGCTGCTGGTGGCGCTCCTTTACCCGGCCCGCACGCGCCACGTTCATCACTACGCGTACGCCATGTACATCTTCTGCGCCTTGCTGGCAGGCTGGATTTTCTTCCAGCGGGATTTTGTCAGCGCATCGGTCTGCCTGGTGGTCTTCGCCCGCTACACCCACCCCACGCCGCTCTACCAGGCATACAGCATCTTCTACCAGACCGGGCTGATGGGCATGCTGGCGCTTTCGGCCTACGGCGTAACCGTCTGCGACGACCGCCGCCAGCGGCTCCTGCTCGGCCAGGTGCTGCTCGGCTCGCTGGCCTTCATCTTCCCAGCGCTCGTCACGGTGGCAGTCCTCCCGATTGCGCAGGATGCCCTGCCGTCCATCATGTGCCATTTCGCGCTCCTGCTGGCGCTGTTCCTCGTCCGGCTGGTATCCATCGAACGCAAATGGAGCCTGGAACCGGGCATGGAAAACCCCACCCCGGTCGAGACCATGCAGCCCGGGGCAGCCTGAACCGGACCGATACAAAAGGATAACCGTGAATAATCCCAACCCACTTCCTGCCGCCGATCCCCGCAACCCGCTCGCCGATGTAAGCCTGGAGGGACTGCCGCAATCCCTGCGCCAGGCCGCGGCCCGCGCCGGCTGGGACTCGCTCGTGCCGGTGCAAGCGCGCACCATCCCCTACCTGCTGGCCGGGCGCAACATGATGATACAGGCCCGCACCGGCAGCGGCAAGACCGGCGCGTTCCTGCTGCCCATGCTGGCGCGGCTCGACCCGGCAAAACCGGCCTGCCAGGCGCTGATTCTCGTTCCGACGCGCGAACTGGCGCGCCAGGTCTGGCAGGAAGCCGAAAAGATATGCGGCGAGGCCGGACTGCGCACGGCGGCTGTCTACGGAGGCGTGGGCTACGGCGCGCAGGTGGATGCGCTCAAACAGGGCGCGCACATCGTTATCGGCACGCCGGGGCGGGTGCTGGACCACCTACTGAAACGCACGTTCTCGCTCGAACATCTCAAGATGCTGGTCTATGACGAAGCCGACCGGATGCTCTCGATGGGCTTCTATCCCGACATGCAGGACCTCCAGCGCTACCTGCCCAGGCGCGCCATCCATACCTGCATGTTCTCGGCCACCTTCCCCGGCCCGGTCATGCAGACGGCGCGCCAGTTCATCCACGAACCGGAATTCATCAGCCTGAGCGCCGACCACATCCACGTGGCCGAGACCGAGCATGTTTTTTACGTTGTGCAAGGCATGGACAAGGATCGCAGTCTCGTGCGCCTGATCGAGATCGAGAACCCCGCTTCGGCGCTCATTTTCTGCAACACCAAGGCGCGCGTTCATTATGTATCCGTTGTGCTCCAGCGCTTCGGGTACGATGCCGACGAACTCTCCGCCGACCTCTCGCAGGCGGACCGGGAGCGGGTGCTGGACCGTGTGCGGCGCGGGACCCTGCGCTTCCTCGTCGCGACCGACGTGGCGGCGCGCGGGCTGGACATCCCCAGCCTGTCGCACGTCATCCTGTATGAACCGCCCGACGAAACGGAGGCCTACATCCACCGCGCCGGGCGCACCGGGCGCGCCGGGGCCAGCGGCGTGGCCATCTCGCTGGTGAACCGGGTCGAGAAGTTCGCCCTCGACAAGATCGGCAAAGAGTTCAAAATCTCGCTGGAAGAGCGCCCCATCCCCAGCGATGCGGACGTGGAGGCTGTGGTGGCCGAACGGATGACCGCCCTGCTCGAGGCCCGCCTGCGCGGGCGCGACAAACTCCAGTCCGAGCGCTCGCGGCGTTTCGCTCCGCTTGCCCGCAGCCTGGCCGAAAACGAGGACGAGTTGCCCATCATCACCATGCTGCTGGACGACGCCTACCAGCAAAGCCTGCACGCGCCGGTAGTCATCCAGCCTTCCGGCAAACCAGCGCCGGAAAAGCCGGACAAACCGGAACACAACTGGGGCCGCGGCCGGCGGAAGCGGTGAGCGTTGTATAATTGGACTGCGAGGTGAAAGATGACTACTCCAACAATTCACTCGGTTGTCAGGATGCTCGAAGGACTGCCCCAAACACAACAGGAGCAGGCCGCGGCTCACCTGCGGGATTATCTGGCAGGGACGCGCGCCACGCGCCGCAAGGGGAAAGCAGGTAAACAGGTTTTGAAATTTGCAGGCACAATCTCCAAGCCCGACCTGAAACAGATGCAACAAGCCATCGAGGCGGGATGCGAACAGGTGGATGGAAATGAGTGGTAAATACCTGCTGGACACGAACATCGTCATCGCACTCTTCGCCGCGGTCAACCCAAACGGGAAAAAATCCGCCGCTGTGGTGGATTTGAACGTATGGGAGCATATCCTGACTATGTTGGAAGATGCTGAAGATGCGGACGAAATCGAGCAAGCACGCAGCATCCGGGAAGTAAAGATTCCCTGGAACGTGGCGAAGAAAGAACTGAAATTGGGGGAGCAACAGGCCTTCCGATAACATCAAAAAAAACAAGGAGCAAATAATGAGCACCGGTCAAAAAATCGCTCGTTTCTTCATCTGGCTCGCCATCGCCTTCGTGCAATTCGTCAGCACACAGATCGTGACCCTCCTGGCCTCGTTCGCATTCCCAGACATGGAGAATTTCCCACAGACGCAGCCCCTGCTGTTTGTTTTTGTCCTGGGAATCACGTTCTCAATCGGCGTCTTCCTGGTCGGCTGGCTGGCGCTGAAACTGCGCTGGCTGAAGATGGAGCCGAAACTTATTGCGCGCCTGATTGGAACACTCGTCGGTGCGTACCTGCCGCTGGTGATTGCCCTGTTCCTCTACCATCCGATGGAACCGGGCAACCCGTTCTTCTTCATCGCGATGCTGACGAGCGTGGCGGGGTTTTATCTGGGAGGCTGGATCGGAAAGAAGTAGGAGGCTGGCATGTCCATCGAATCCCTCTTGACCACCAAAGAAAAAGCCCTGCGCTCGGAAATGCAGGACTTCGTCCGCTGGGTGCCGCGCCAGTTGCTGCTGGATATGGACGCGGACAAAGTCACCTATCCGCGTGAATATCTACAGGAAGCCGCCCGCCGCAACCTGCTCGGCCTGCGCTTCGACAAGAAATGGGGCGGGCGCGGCCTGCCGTGGACTTCAGAGATGGTCGCGCTGGAGGAAGCCGGGACGCTCGGCACCTCGCTGGCCTGCCTATACTCGCTGGTTTCCATCGTCGGCGAAGCGATCCACGAATTCGGCTCCAACGAACAGAAGGAAAAATATCTCAAGTCCGTCCTGCGCGGCGAGATGACCGTCGCCGAGGCACTCACCGAACCACGCGGCGGCTCGGACTTTTTCGCGGCCACCACCCGTGCCCGCCGCGATGGCGACGTGTTCCTGCTCAACGGCCAGAAACGCTTCGTTGTCGGGGCCGAGGGCGCGGACCTGCTACTGGTCTACGGCAAAGTCGAGGGGCTGGACGACCCGAAGAAATCCATGACCGCCTTCCTGGTGGAGCGCGGCGAGGGCGTGACCGTGGAACACGTCTACGGGCTGATGGGCACACGCGGCGGCGGGACGGGGAGGCTGGTCTTCCGCGACGCCCCGGTCCCGGTCCAGAACGTGCTGGGCGGCGAAGCCGGCATCGGCAACGGGACGAAAGTCTTCCACCGCATGATGGTCCCGGAGCGGATGACCTCCGCCTGCGGGGCGGTCGGCATGGGACGCGCCGCCATCGAGATCGCCGCCCGCTACGCGGACCGGCGGAAGGCGTTCGGGCAGAAGATCCGCCAGTTCGAGGGAGTCAGTTTCAAGGTCGCCGAGAGCGTGACCCTGCTGGACGCCGCCCGCGCCCTCGACTACTCCGTCTGCCGGGCGGTGGATGCAGGCGAGAATCCCGACCGGGTGCGGCGGCTGGTCTCGGAGGCCAAGAAGTTCTCCACCGAGACCGCCTGGACGGTGGTCAACCACGCCATGCAGATTTTGGGCGGCATCGGCTACACCGACATCTTCCCGGTCGAGCGGCTGCTGCGCGACGTGCGGCTCATCACCATCTGGACCGGCACCAACGAGATCATGGACCTGGTCATCCAGCACGAGTTCTACCGCGAGTTCCTGGCCGCGAAATCCACCGCCCGCGACGTGGAGTCGGACGCGCGCGGGGTGGAACATCCGGACGAGAAGGAATATAACGAGTGAAACCGAATATCGCATATAATCACCGCCCACGCCGGTCGGCGCGTGAATGCGTTATAATTCGTCGCAGGAGTTTCGCCCGTGCCCAATTGGAATCGATTTACGCCCGCCGATTTCGAATACGATTTTGACCACGATGAAATCAAAAAAGGTACTAACCGAACACGAAATAGACCGACAAGTCATTGCACAGGCTGACGATAATTTGGCCTGGGGAAAGCCAACCGTGGTGCGAAGGACGAGAGCCGCTCCGCTGTCCATCCCGCCGGACCTGGCAGCGCGTGCAGCGTTCCTGGCAAAACTACACCGGAAACCAAGTGTCGAGGATTGGCTGACGCGCGTTATCCAGGAACGGATCGAGTTGGAAGAGGCCGCCTTTGCGGGAGCAAAACAAGACCTGGCAGCCAAATCAGGTTGACCCATCCGCTGATCCTGCGACCATAACCTGTCCGCCCGGCGGGCAGGTTTTTTTGTACCGCCTTCCGTTATAATCAACCCATGTTCTCCTTCTCCATCACCGCCCGCGCCGGACGCGCCCGCACCGGCGTCTTTACCACTCCGCACGGCGACCTCGCCACGCCCGTCTTCGCTCCGGTCGGCACGCAGGCCACGGTCAAGACGCTCACCCCCGCTCAACTGGCTGAACTCGGCGCGTCGCTCGTTCTCTCCAACACCTACCACCTCTACCTGCGCCCCGGCGAAGAACTGGTGCGCGAAATGGGCGGACTGCACGAGTTCATGCAGTGGCCCGGTCCCATACTGACCGACTCGGGCGGCTTCCAGGTCTTCTCACTTGCCGAGACCCGAAAAATAGACGATGACGGTGTGACCTTCAAGAGTCACATTGACGGCTCCACGCACCGCTTCACCCCCGAAAAATCCATCCAAATCCAGGAGAACCTGGGTGCGGACATCATCATGGCCTTCGACGAATGCTCCGACCCGAACGACCACGCCTACAGCCAAATTGCCATGGAACGGACGCACCGCTGGGCCGAGCGTTGTCTCGCCGCGAAGACGCGTGACGACCAAGCGCTCTTCGGCATCCTCCAGGGCGGCGTCAGCCCGGACCTGCGGACTGCCTCCGCCGAGTTCATCGCCTCCCTCCCGTTCCCCGGCATCGCCATCGGCGGACTCTCGGTCGGCGAGACGAAAGCCGAGATGCACGCCGCGCTCGATATAATCGAGCCGCTCCTGCCCGAGGACAAACCGCGCTACCTGATGGGCGTCGGTACCCCCGAAGACCTGGTCAACGGCGTGGCGCGCGGTGTGGACATCTTCGACTGCGTCCTGCCCACCCGGCTGGCGCGTCACAACGCGGCCTTCTCGTCCGAGGGGCGTCTCAACCTGATGAACGCGACTTTCGCCAGCGATAAACGCCCCATTGATGAAACCTGTGACTGCTACACCTGCCGCACGTTCACGCGCGCCTATATTCGCCATCTCATCGCGGCGAAGGAGTTATTGGCAAGAACTCTGCTGTCCATACACAATTTACGCGCTCTCATCCGTCTCATGGAAACCATGCGCGCCGCTATCCAGGATGGCTCGTTCGAATCAAGAGTCCCTGATTTGCTGGCGCAGTGGCAAGGCAATGCGGAAAGATCATTAACCACGAAGGGCACGAAGTAACACAAAGGTTTTCCTTTGTGCCCCTTCGTGCCCTTTGTGTTGAATCTTTTTTCATTTCGGAGACACCATGACTCTTTTTCAATCTCTTTTGCTTGGGATTATCCAGGGCCTGACCGAGTTCATCCCGGTCTCGTCCACTGCCCATTTGCTGATCGCCCAAAAACTGCTCGGCATCCCCGCCAGCGATGCCACGTTCTCGTTCCTGGTCATCGTCCAGTTGGGGACCATCGTCTCGCTGGTGGTCTATTTCTGGAAAGACCTTCTGACACTGTTCAAGGCCTTCTTCGCCAAACCTTTCTCCACGCCGGAGAATAAACTTGGCTGGTACATCCTCATCGCCACCATCCCGGCCCTGCTGGCCGGATATTTGCTGAAAGACGCCATCGAAGCCCTGTTCCAAACGCCCCTGCTGGAAGCGTCCATCCGTCTGTTGACTGCCGCCGTCCTGATGACCCTGGCTGAATGGCTGACCAAAAAGAACCGCTCCCTTGAAAAGATGACCTGGCTCGACGCGCTCATCGTCGGCCTGTTCCAGGTCATCGCCGTGTTCCCCGGCGCGTCCCGCTCCGGCACGACCATCTCCGCCGGGATGTTGCGCGGCTTCGACCGTAAGTCCGCGGCGCGCTTCGCCTTCCTGATGTCCATCCCGGTCATGCTGGCCGCGGGCGGATACGAAATGCTGGATGTGGTCAAAATGCCCGACCTGGGCGGTTTCCTGCTGCCACTGGCCATCGGCTTCGTGACCGCCGCGGTCGTCGGCTGGCTGTCGGTCCGGTGGCTGCTCGGCTATCTCAATAAACATTCGCTATACGCATTCGCTATTTATTGCGCCGCCGCCGGGTCCGCCTGTCTTGTCTTCGCCCTGCTGTAAAAGGATGCCATGAACTTCACCGCGCAAGTCCCGCAAATGCTCGCCCTGCTCTGCCGCCTCGTCGAGACCGAATCCCCCTCGCGCGACAAGGCCGCCGTTGACCGCGTCGGCTTCATCGTCGCGGATGAATGCCGCCGCCTGGGAGCGGATGTCACAATCCACGCGCGAGCCGAAGCCGGGGACCTGGTGGAGGCGCGCTTCCCTCATCCCCAGCCCCTCTCCCAAAAAAGGGAGAGGGAGGATGGCATCCTGCTGCTCGCCCACATGGACACGGTCTTTCCTCTCGGCACGCTGGAGAAAATGCCGTTTTATGAAAAAGACGGAAAAGTGTACGGTCCCGGCGTGTCGGACATGAAAGGCGGCATCGTCGTCGCCTTGACCGCCCTCGCATCCATCGGGACCGGGAACCTGCCGCGCCCGGTGACAGCCTTGTTCACGCCCGACGAGGAGATCGGCAGCCGCGCCTCCCGTGCGGTCATCGAAAAACTGGCGAAAGAGTCCGCTCTCGTGCTGGTGCTGGAACCCGGCATGGTGGATGGCTCGGTCAAGACCTGGCGGAAAGGGGTCGGCGAGTTCCGGCTGACGGTCCGGGGACGGGCCGCCCATGCCGGGGGCGACCACGAGCAGGGACGCAATGCCATCGAAGAAATGGCCCACCAGGTGATCGCCGTCCAGAAACTGACCGACTACGCGCGCGGCACCACGCTCAACGTCGGCGTGGTGCGCGGCGGGATTGCCAGCAACGTTGTCCCCGACGAAGCCGTGGCCGAGGTGGACCTGCGCGTGATGCAGCCCGGCGAGGCCGAACGCATCACCGCCGCCATGCAGGCGCTCAAACCTGTACTGAATGGAACATCCGTCGAAGTGACCGGCGGACTCGACCGCCCGCCCATGCCGCTCGACGACACGATGAAGGCCACGTTTGCGAAAGCGCAGGCCATCGCCGCCCGGCACGGGATCGAACTCAAAGCGGGCGGCACCGGCGGCGCGTCGGATGCCAACTTCGTTGCCCCGCTCGGCGTCCCGGTGCTCGACGGGCTGGGGCCTGCGGGCGGGGAATACCACTCCGAGCGCGAATTCATCTTCAAAGACAGCCTGCCCGAACGCGCCAAACTGCTGACCGCCATCCTGCTGGAGTGGTAAAAATGAAACGCGCCTTTTCCTTCTTACTCCTCATCTTTTTCCTTCTCACTTCCTGCAATCCGTCCATGCCGATGAACACTGGCGCCACCCTGCGCGTCCAGCACACCGCCGCGGCCGCGCCCTTCCTGGCGGATCTGTCCGCGTGCGCCGACCAGGCCGGCGTGATGCTCCAGCCGGACCTGCGCCTCGCCGCCGCCTTCGACCTGACCGGCGCGGACCTGGCGCTCCGGCTCGGCGATCCCGGCGTGACCTCCCCCGCCTACCAGATCGGCGCGGACGAGATCCTGGTCATCGTCAACCGCCAGAACCCGGCCGGGCCGTTGAGCGCCGACGATGTGCGCGGCCTGTTCAGTGGGCGCATCCAGAACTGGAAGGAAATCAACGGGAGCGACGCCCCGGTGCAGGTGTGGGTCTTCCCGTCCGGCGAGGATGTGCAACAGGCCTTCGTAATAGCCGCGCTGGATGGAGGTCCGGTGACGCCCGCCGCGCGGCTGGCGATGACGCCGGATGAAATGTCGCAGGCCGTCGCCAGCGACGTGAACGCGGTCGGCATTCTGACCCGCCGCTGGAAGGCGGGCAACGTCACGGACGTGTACACCGCCGCGTCGGTCCCGGCGCTGATCCTGGTCCCGTCCGAGATGGCAGACGGGGCGGCCGCGTTCATCGCCTGCGCACAGAAGTAAACGGGGAGGTTTTCCCCGCGCCCGCCCGCACCCCGTTTTGTGGTAAACTTGTTTTCATTCAGGTGAAATTTTATGCCAAAAAGCAATCTAAAACGAATTATCTGTGTCGAAGACGAAGCAGAAATGATTGATTTGATTCGTCTCATCTTGAACCGGCGAGGCTTCGACGTCAAAGGCGCCAACGGGGGCAAGGAAGGCCTCGAAACCATCCGCCGGGAACTGCCGGACCTCGTCCTGCTGGACCTAATGATGCCCGACATGGACGGCTGGGAGGTCTACCAGCAGATGAAGGCCGACGCGGCCACCCGCGACATCCCGGTCATCGTCGTCACGGCCAAGGCGCAGAGCATTGACAAAGTTCTGGGCCTGCACATCGCCAAAGTGGACGATTACATCTCCAAGCCGTTCAGCCCGCAGGAACTGCTGACCAGCGTGGAAAACGTGCTCAGTCGCAAGAAAAGCGGTTAAGCCTGTCTGGAGGAACGGGGCGTTCCAACGCCCCGTTTGCTTATGCCATGAACCGTACTGTCGAAATCGTCAATTGGAGCGCCCCCCTGCCGCGCCCGATCCGGGCGCTTTACTGTAACAGTTTCCTCTGCCGCCTGCGCGGGCTGATGTTTCGTTCCCGCCTCGCCCCGGATGAAGGCCTGCTGCTCGTCCAGCCGCGCGAAAACCGCCTCGACGCATCCATCCATATGTTCTTCGTCTTCACCAACCTGGCCGTCATCTGGCTGAACACCGATGGCGAGGTGGTGGACACCGTCCTGGCGCGCGCCTGGCGGCCCGCCTACTTCCCCGGGACAGCCGCCAGGTACATCCTCGAAATCCCCCCCGACCGCCTCGGCGAATTCAACGTTGGGGACAAGATCAAATTCGAATGACCAAACGCATCGCATCCCTTTTACTGACCGTCCTGCTGCTCGCCTCCTTCACGCCCGCCCTCGCCCAGACCCCCACGCCCCCGCCCGGACCGGTGTACGTGGTCCAGACGGGCGACACGCTCTGGGACATCGCGGCGCGCTTCAACGTCAGCGTGGGGGACCTGCAGATCGCCAACGGCCTGGTCACAGGGGATATCTATCCCGGCGACCGGCTGGTCATCCCCGGCCTCCAGGGCGTGACCGGCACCCTGATCTCCCGCACCGTCGCCTACGGCGAGACCCTGCGCTCGTTCGTCCGCCAGTACCGGCTGGATGAGGCCGTCCTGCGCAAGTTGAACCACCTCACCAGCCCGACCGAACTGTACGCCGGCGCCAACCTGATCCTGCTCCAGCAGGATGGCCAGGCCGAACTGACCGCCCGCACCAATCTCGGGACAGACGAAACGCTGCTCGAACTGGCCGTCCGCTCCGGCGCCGACCCGTGGACCGTTGCCAGCCTCAACGGCCTGTCCGGGACCTGGGACGGGCTTCCGGGCGACGTGCTGTATCTCCCCGGCGGCGACTCCACCGCCGCGCCGACCGGGCTGCCCGCGTCCATCCTCTCCGCCGTTGTGGATCCGCTCCCCGCCTCCCAGGGCGACACCGTCCAGGTCAAGATTGCCACCGGGCAGCCCGTCACGCTTGGCGGCCGGTTGGGAGACCATGCCCTGCAATTCTTTCCGCTGGAAGGTAATTTGCAGGTGGCGCTGCAAGGTGTCCACGCCATGACCGAACCGGGGCTGTACCCGCTGCGGCTGGATGTCACCCTGCCCGACGGCAGCGCCCAGTCCTTCGAGCAAATGATCCTGGTCAAGAGCGCCAACTTCAAACAGGACCCGGTCCTGATCGTTGACGAGGAAACCATTGACCCGGCCGTCACCGGGCCGGAAAACGAACTGCTCCTGTCCTACACCACCGTGGTCAACCCGGAAAAATACTGGGACGGGGTTTTCCTCCTGCCCGTGGACGTGCCATATTGCCTGCGCTCCTTCTACGGCAACCGGCGCTCCTACAACAACAGCGAGTATATCTACTTCCACACCGGCGTGGATTTTGGCGTTTGTTCCGAAGCGCATCCCTTCGACATCTACTCCCCGGCGGCAGGCATCGTGGTCTTCAGCGGGCCGCTCACCGTGCGCGGCAATGCCACCATCATTGACCACGGCCGCGGGGTTTACAGCGGCATCTGGCACCAGGAAGAATCGTACGTCGCCGTTGGCGACCGCGTCGAGGCCGGCCAGCTCATCGGCAAGATCGGCGACACGGGCCGGGTAACCGGTAAGCACCTGCACTGGGAAGTGTGGGCCAACGGCGTGCAGGTGGAACCGATGCAGTGGCTGACCAAAACCTTCCCGCATTGAGCAGGGATAAACCGCGAAGCCGCGAAGCGCGCGAAGAAACCATCGATGCCGCGAAGGAATCCTTCGCGAAATTCTGGAATCTTCGCGGCCTTCGCACCTTCGCGGTAAAAATATCCCGTTAAAGTTTGCCCGAAATCCGTGTCCAAAGAAGTTGTACCCGACCCGCGTTTATGCTACACTAACCGTAACCCAAACCGGAGGATGCCATGAACAACCTTGTCAACTTCCTCAAGCAAGCCGACATATTCTTCCAACTGACCCCGACCCAATTGGAGATGGTCGCCAACATCGGCCAGGAACGCACCTACGCGGCGCGCGAGGTGGTGTTGGATGAAGGCGCGGCCAGCAAGGAACTCTACATCGTCATCCAGGGCGAAGCCGACGTGCTGGTCAACCCCGCGCTGGTCGGAGGTCCGGAAAGCCGCAAGAGCGAGGTAACCATCGCCACCCTGCGGCGCGGCCAGTCGTTCGGCGAAGTGGCGCTGGTGGACGAAGGCCTGCGGTCCGCCACCGTGCGCGCCGCGCAGAAAGGCACCCGCCTGCTCGTCATTCCTCGGGACAAACTGCTCATGCTGTGCGAGACCTATCCCCAACTGGGTTACCGGCTGATGTACAACCTGGCCGCCGACCTGGCGATGAAGATCCGCAACACCGACCTGCGCATCCGCGAGACGCTGTTGTACGGCCAGAAAACATAGATTAGGCTGAATAGACAATCAAATCTGAAAAACTCTTGACTTTTCTTGTTTAAAAGTGTACATTACTTAATGTTAGACAACTGGTGTATCAGCAAAGTTTTTATTCGCCGCAACTAGAGTCAATTTCGAGGACTGCCAAAAGCAACCCATTCGCAACTCGAAGAAGGAATGCGCCGATTTATCGTTTGCTGCACACCTGTTTTTTTATTCACTCCGATCCTGACAAGTTGTGGAAGGAGGTGATGTTCGACAATAACTTTATGAGGCATTGTCAGCCGCGCTGGTCAAGCCCGGCCAACGGGCGCCTATTTCAACAATTCCCGAGGAGGAAGAAGTATGTCTAAACGTTTGTTCGTCGTACTTTCGTTATTTGTTGCTGCCGCCATGCTGCTCGCTTCGTGCGGCGGCGCAACCAGCACCTACACATGCACCGACGCCATCGGCTGCGTGACCATCGCTCCGGGCGATCCTATTCACATTGTTTACGCGCTGGTTGTGGCTGGCCCGAACGAATCTCTGGGCATCGACTCCCGCAATGGCATCGAAATCGCCATCAGCGATACCGGCGGCACGATCCTCGATCACCCCGTCCAGTTCGACGGTGAGGACACCGGTTGCAGCGCCGAAGGCGGCCAGGCGGCTGGCACCAAGCTGGCGGCCGATCCGACGATCGTCGCGGTCATCGGCACAAACTGCTCGAGCGAAGCACGCGTGGCCATGCCTCTGTTTTCTGCGGCTGGCTTCGTGGTTGTCTCGCCCTCGAATACCGCTCCGGATCTGACCGAGGCGGGCAACCCCAATAACTATCCGGGCTATCTGCGCACCGCCCACAATGACAAGGTCCAGGGCGCTGTAGCGGCGGAGTTCGTTTACAATGAACTGGGCTTGCGCAAGGCGGCAACCATCCACGACGGCAGTCTGTACGCCGAAAAACTGCAGGAAGTCTTTGCGACGCACTTCGTCGAACTCGGCGGCACGATCACCGCTCAGGAAGCCGTGGATCCGGCCCAGACCGACATGAGCTCGGTGCTGACCAGCATTGCTGCGGGCGGCCCCGAGATCATCTACTTCCCGATCTTCATGCCCGCCGGCGGCTTCCTCATCCGCCAGGCCCGCAATACCCCCGGTTTGGAAGCTGTCAAACTGATGGGCGCCGATGGTCTGTTCTCATCGGACGTGATGGAAGGCGGCGGAGCTGAGATCGAGGGCTTCCTGGTTTCGAGCCCGCTCACCCAGGGCGCCGAATACGATGCCTTCGTGGCCAAATACCAGGAAATGTTTGGCTCCGCCCCGATCAGCATCTTCCACGCCCACGCGTATGACGCCTACATGATGATCAAGGCCGCCATTGAAAAGGTGGCCATTGTCCAGAGCGACGGCACGGTTATCATCCCGCGCCAGGCATTACGCGACGCCGTGTACGCCACGGCGAACTTCGACGGTCTGACGGGCAACCTGACCTGCACTCCGACCGGTGACTGCGCCGATCCCTACATTGCGGTCTACGAGTACCACGCCGGCCAGTACCCGCCCGAAGTGATCTGGAAACCGTAAAGCACATAAGTACTAAGTTACAAGGGAGGGGCGAGGATCACCTCGCCCCTCTTTCTGGAAATTCGTATCTAGGAGCGCTCTATGTTTCGAACATGGCGTCAGAGAGTTACTTTTTCCGATATCATGGTGTGGATCATCGGGCTGGCAATCGGGGTAGTCGTCGTCTGGGGTACGATCAGCACCATCCAATCCGGCAAATACTCGGCCGAAAGTTGGTTCGACCTGATTGTGAAGGGTCTGGCGTTGGGAGGCGTTTACGCTCTCATCGCCATGGGCTACACCCTGGTCTATGGTATTCTGCGCATGATCAATTTCGCCCATAGCGAAGTGTTTATGAGCGGACCAGTTACCGCCGTGTTTCTCGCCAATGCTCTGGCGGCAAGCGGTTTCCTGAATAAACAACCCTTGTTGAGCATCCTGGCAATTGCCCTCCTCTCGATGCTGGTATCCATGACGGTGGCCATCCTGGTGGAACGAATCGCCTACCGCCCTCTGAGAAATGCGCCGCGCCTGGTCCCTCTGATCACGGCAATCGGCGCATCTTTTTTTCTGCAATACACCTTCCGCGGCTTTTATGGTTCCGGGTTCCAGGCATATCCGACCATTGACGCCCTCGCTGGATCCTGGAAGATCGGCACCGTCCAACTCTATAAGACTCAGGCTGTCGTCATCATGGCAGCCATTGTGCTGATGTTCCTGCTCTATGCAATTGTTATGTGGAGCAAACTAGGGAAGGCCATGCGCGCCGTGTCGGAAGACCGGGAAGCAGCCGCCCTGATGGGGATCGACGCGGACAAGATCATCGTCTTTACGTTCGCCCTGGGCGGGGC
This sequence comes from Anaerolineaceae bacterium, assembly GCA_009772985.1. Classification (GTDB taxonomy): domain Bacteria; phylum Chloroflexota; class Anaerolineae; order Anaerolineales; family Villigracilaceae; genus UBA877. The sequence goes on along the minus strand of WOUS01000008.1, from coordinate 203,976 downwards.
CGCCGCCGGCATCGGGGGCATTCTCTACATCCTGTTGTTCCCCATAGCCCATTTCTACATGGGATTTATCCCCGGCCTGAAAGCGTTCACAGCCGCCGTTCTCGGCGGCATAGGCAACGTGCCGGGCGCTTTCCTGGGCTCGATGGTCCTGGGCCTGATCGAGTCGCTCGGTCCAAACCTGTTCCTGGACGGCCTGGGAATTCCAAACGCGTCGCAACTTAAAGACGCGCTTGCATTCATCATCCTGGTGTTCATCCTCATCTTCCGCCCGTCGGGTATCCTGGGCGAACGCACGGCCCAAACAAAGGCCTAAGGAGGAAGGTATCATGCAAAACAAATATACCGACTGGAAACAGGCCCTTCGTTCAGGGCTGCTGGGAGGCGCGATCATCGTTCTCCTGTCGTTGATCGGCATTGTCACTGCCTTCAACAAGACCTTCATCATCACCAAAGTCCTTACATTTGGTGAACTCCTGTTGCTGGGACCGATCATCGTCTTCAGTTTCGTCGCCATTCGCAAGGCGGCCACAAAAAGTCCCGGCTTCCTGCTCCTGACTGGCGCCATCGCCGGCCTGGCCTCCGGCCTGGTTCTTATTGCCCTGGTTGGGGTCGGGCAACTCATCAACCTGCGCGCGATGTTCGTCAACGCCTCGGATGACCTCTATGCGATCTACTCCTACAACCAGACCCTGTTCTTCGGTATGATCCTGCGCCTGGCCGTCTCGGGGCTGACCGGCTTGATGACTGCCGGGTTCTTCCGGCTGCCGGCCCGTATCAAACAGGCGCTGGGCCAGGCGCTGCTCTATATCATCATGATGGGCCTGATGAGCAAGTTGATCGGGACCGTGATCGCTAGCTGGGGCTTCGTCTCGCTCCTGTTCGAGTGGATGTTCGCCAGGAGTGGGCTTTCCATCGTCGGCGCGGTCGTGATCTTCCTGCTGGTTGGCGGGCTGACCTACTGGCGGTATGGCCGCCCGAAGGCCAGGCTCGTCCGCGATCCGAAAAAACAGCAACTCGTTCGCTGGGGCACCCTGGGCGGGCTTGGGATTTTGATACTACTCCTGCCCAGCATCCTGGGGATGTGGTTCAGCGAAATCCTGGATAATGTTGGGCTATTCATCCTGATGGGACTGGGACTGAACATCGTGGTTGGCTTCGCCGGGCTGCTCGACCTGGGGTACGTGGCCTTCTACGCCATCGGCGCCTACACGATTGGCGTTCTGACCTCCCCCGAACTGGGCTTCTTCAACATGACTTTCTGGCAGGCCTTCCCATTTGCCATTCTCGTCGCCGTGGCGGCCGGCATTTTGCTCGGCCTGCCAATCCTAAAAATGCGCGGCGACTACCTGGCCATCGTGACCCTCGGATTTGGCGAGATCATCCGCCTGCTGGCTCTCTCCGACTGGCTCAAGCCCTGGCTGGGCGGCACGCAGGGCATCCAGAGGATCGCAAAGCCGGTTATCGGGATTGGCAATTTCTCCATCCAGTTGGAATCCCAGCAACAATTGTATTACCTGATCCTGGCAGGGATTGTCATCGTGGCCTTCATCGCAATCCGGTTACGCGACTCCCGCCTGGGCCGCACCTGGATGGCCTTGCGTGAAGATGAAGACGTTGCCGTAGCCATGGGCATCAACCACGTTGCCACCAAACTGACCGCCTTCGCCATGGGCGCCATTTTCTCCGGCATCGGCGGGACCATCTTCGCGGCCAAACTTGGCTCGATCTATCCCTCCAGTTTCATGTTCCTGGTATCCATCAACATCCTGTCGCTGATCATCGTCGGCGGCATGGGCAGCATCCCGGGCGTCTTCGTCGGCGCGCTGGCCCTGATGGGCCTGCCGGAAGTGTTGCGCGAGTTCGCCGAATACCGGTATCTCTTCTATGGCGCCGCGCTGGTTGCCATGATGCTGGCCAAGCCAGAAGGTCTCTGGCCGGAGGCCCGGCACAAGCTCGAACTCCACGAAGCAGAAGCTCCGCCGCCACAAGAATCTGAGCCGGCAGCGACGAGCGCATAGGAGAAGAGGCACATGGAAAACGTCCTGGTTTCAAAAAAGGTCACCAAACGTTTTGGCGGTCTCGAGGCTCTCGGAAAAGTTGACATCGAACTGAAAAAGGGAGCCATTCAGAGCATCATCGGACCGAACGGCGCCGGGAAGACCACCTTCTTCAATTGCGTCACCGGCTTCTACACACCCGAGGAAGGCGAGATCCTGCTCAACGGACGAAACATCACCGGTCTCTCTCCCGACCGCGTGGCGCATCTGGGCGTCTCGCGCACCTATCAGAATATCCGCCTTTTCAAGAACATGACCGCCGTGGAAAACATCCTGATCGGCATGCACCCCCACCTCAAGTCCTGGCTGTTCGGCGCGATCTTTCGCGATAAGCGCACGATGAACGAGGAGGCGGAGGCCCTGGCAGAAGCCAAACGGCTGCTCGAATTCGTGGCCCTGAAAGGCCGCGGCGATATGCTCGCCAAGAACCTCCCCTACGGCGAACAGCGCCGCCTGGAGATCGCCCGCGCCATGGCCAACAAACCGCACCTGCTCCTGCTCGACGAACCGACCGCCGGGATGAACCCCAGCGAGACCCAGGAGATGGTCCACTTCATCCGCCGCCTGCGCGACGTATTGGGCATCACCATCCTGATCATCGAACATCAGATGCGCGTTGTGATGAGCATCTCGGAAAAAATCTCGGTGCTCGACTTTGGCCAGAAAATCGCAGAAGGCACGCCCGCCGAAATCCAGCGCAACGAACATGTGATCGAGGCCTACCTGGGCCGCGGCGCCGCCAGCGGCCTCGGCGAAGCGAAGGCGAAAGGCTAACCGGAGGCTCCTATGCCGATGCTTGAAGTTAACAACATCCACACGTATTACGGTAACATCCACGCCCTGAAAGGCGTTTCGCTCAAAGTCGAGCAAGGCGAGATCGTCTCCCTGATCGGCGGCAACGGCGCCGGCAAGACGACCACCCTGCGCACCATCAGCGGGGCGCTCAAACCTCGCGAAGGGAATATCATTTTCGAGGGCGAGGATCTTGGAAAGCGCAAGCCTCACCAAATCGTCCACAAAGGCATCGCCATGGTCCCCGAAGGCCGGCGCATTTTTGCCCGCATGACCGTGATGGAAAACCTGGAGATGGGCGCGTACATCCGGAAAGACAAGAAGAAAATCGCCGAGGATCTGGAGTGGGTCTTCGAATTGCTGCCGCGCCTGAAAGAGCGCCGCAAACAGGTCGGCGGGACGCTCTCCGGCGGCGAACAGCAAATGCTGGCCACCGCCCGCGCCCTGATGACCCGGCCGCGCCTGCTCCTGATGGACGAGCCGTCCATGGGTCTGGCGCCGGTGCTGGTCGAAGCCATCTTCGACACAATTGTGCGCATCAACAAAGAAGGCACCACCCTCCTGCTCGTCGAGCAGAATGCCCTCATGGCCCTCTCGGTCGCCAACCGCGGCTACGTGCTCGAAACCGGCGACATCGTCATGCACGATACCGGCGAGGCGCTCAAAAAGAACGAAAAGGTCCAGAAAGCCTATCTGGGCGTGGAATAGAACGCCCGCCCGGAATTGGAAACCTTTGCAAGAAGCCCGTTTTCAACCAGAAAACGGGCTTCTTCCAAGTGGAGTAAAATACCCCAAACACAGACCACGGAGCGAGACGGCAATCCATGTTTCCAAAAACTGCTGACATCGTGATCATCGGCGGCGGAGTGATGGGCGCAAGCGCCGCCTACCATCTGGCCGCCCGCGGACAGAAAAATATCCTCCTGCTCGAAAAGGAAGAATTTTTCGGCCAGGGCGCCACCGGCCGCTGCGCCGGCGGCGTGCGTTATCAATTCTCGACCGAGATCAACGTCCGCCTGTCGCTGAAGAGCCTGCCCATGCTCGAACGTTTCAAAGAAGAGACCGGCCAGGAAATCGGTTATCGAAAATGCGGCTATCTCTTTGCCCTGACCAAACCGGATGACGTGGAAAACTTCCGCCGCAACGTGGAACTCCAGCGCCGCCTCGGCGTGCAGACCGAGTGGCTGACCGGCGACGAAGTCCGCCGCCGCCTGCCGCTCATGCGCTTCGACGACGCCCTGGCTGGCACCTTCAACCCCGCCGACGGCCTGGTGGACCCCAATAGCGTGGTCATGGGCTACATCGGCGCGGCGCAGCGGATGGGAGTCCGGGCGCTGACCGGTGCGGCTGTGACCGGGTTGAAGGTTGAAGGTTCGCAGGTTACAGGAGTGGAGACGAACCAGGGAACCGTTGCGACTCGAACGGTGGTCAACGCGGCCGGACCGTGGGCCGGTCTCATCGCCCGGATGGCCGGGGTCGCACTTCCGCTCACCCCGCTCCGCCGCCAGATGTTGACCACCACCCCCCTGCCCGAACTTCCCGCCGATTTCCCGTTCGTGATTGACTTCGCTCAATCGCTCTACTTCCACCGCGAGGGCCAGGGCCTTCTAACCGGCATGTCCAACCCGAATGAAAAAACCGGCTTCGACCAGAATGTGGACGAGGCCTTCGAACTGGTCAACCTGGAAGCCGCCATCGCCCGCATGCCGCTGCTCGAAAAGGCCGGGCTGGCCTCGCACTGGGCCGGCCTGTACGAGGTCACGCCCGACGCGCACCCGATTTACGGCCCAACGCCCGTCGAAGGGTTTACCATCGTCACCGGCTTCTCCGGCCACGGCTTCATGCACGGACCGGTCTCCGGCAAACTGATGGCCGAGATCATCCTGGACGGCAAGTCCCGCACCGTGGATGTTTCCATGCTCGACCTGGCGAGGTTCGAAGAAGGACGGCTTATAAAAGAGTACAACGTTGTATAATCCACCCCAACATGACAACCGCTGAAATTATCACCATCGGGACCGAACTCCTGCTCGGCGAGACCGCCGACACCAACACGCGTTTCATCGCCCGCGCCCTGCGCGCCCTGGGCGTGGACTTGTTCCGCGCCCAGACCGTGGGCGACAACACCGCGCGCATTGCCGAAGCCGTGCGCGAGGCCGCGGCGCGCGCCGACATCGTCATCACCACCGGCGGACTTGGCCCGACCGTGGACGATCCCACCCGCCAGGCCATCGCCGAAGCCTGCGAGGCGCCGCTCGAATTCCACCCCGAACTCTGGGAGCAGATCACCGCCCGCATCGCCCGCTATGGCCGCCTCCCCACCGAAAACCAGAAGCGGCAGGCGTACATTCCCAGAGGCGCGATTGTCATCGAAAACCCGGTCGGCACCGCCCCGGCGTTCATTGTTGACTTCCCCCCTCTCCCTTCTTTGGGAGAGGGGCCGGGGGTGAGGGCAGTCATTATTTCCCTCCCCGGCGTGCCGCGCGAGATGGAGACCCTGCTCGCCGGCGCGGTCGTCCCCTTCCTGCAAGAACGCTTCGGCCTGCACGAACTCATCCTCGTCCGCACGCTGCACGCCAGCGGACTGGGCGAGGGAATGGTGGACGACAAGATCGGCGACCTCGAAACGCTCGCCAACCCGACCGTCGGCCTGACCGCCCACTCCGGCATCGTGGACATCCGCATCGCGGCCAAAGCCGCCAGCGAAGCCGAAGCGCAGACGATGATCGCCGCCGTCGAGGCGGACGTCCGCGCCCGGCTGGGGGAGGCGATTTACGGGGCAGACGAGGAGACGCTGGAGGGCGCGGCGCTCGACATGCTGGCGCGGCGCGGCTGGACCCTGGCCTGCCTCGAAAGCGGGATGGGCAGCGCGCTGCTGGCGCGTCTCGGCCGGGGCGGGCACGCGGCCTGGCGCGGCGGGAGCAGCCGCACGGTCCGGGCGGAGACGCTGGCCGAAGAAACGGAAGCGGTGCGCCGGTCCGAAAAAGCCTCCGCCGCGCTGGGCGTCCGCCTCGAACAAATGGACGAGAGTCAGACGATTTCCGTCGTCCTCCTGACGCCCTCGGGCAAAGCGGAACGGACGCTCACCTATGGCGGGCATCCGGGCAACGCCCCGCGCTGGGCGGCCAACATGGCGCTCGACTTCCTGCGCCGCGCCGGGCAGGAGGCGGGATGACGAAGCGCACATCGAAACTGGGCGGCTGGGTGATCGGCCTGTGGGCGGTCAACGCGGCCTGCGTCCTGGCGGCGGGAGCCGGCCTCGTGCTGTTCTGGGATCGTACGCCGTTCGCCGCCGCGGCCGCGCCGCTGCCCACCGCGGCCGTGCTGGTCGAACTGCCCACGCTCACGCCCTCGCCCACCCTCCGCCCGCCGACACCGACCGTCACGCCCAGCCCGACGCGCAAACCAACCATCACGCCCTACGTCCACGTCACCGACACGCCCACGCCGCCGCCCTGGATGCAGGGCCCGCTGGTCATCGGCTACTCGGTCAGCGGCCGGCCGCTGGAGGTGTACCGCTTCGGCGACGGCCCGACCGGGCGCATGATCGTGGCGGGCATCCACGGCGGGAACGAGTGGAACACGATTGCCCTGGCCGACGAACTGATCGCCCACCTGCGCGACCACCCGGAGGCCGTGCCGGAGAACGTCACGCTCTACATCCTGCGCAGCCTGAACCCCGACGGCGAGGCGCGCGGCCACGACGTAACCGGCCGCACCAATGACCACGGCGTGGACCTGAACCGCAACTTCCCGGCCAACTGGAAGGCGACCTGGGACGACGACGGCTGCTGGACCATCCTGCCGGTCACGGCGGGCGCGTACGCCGGCTCCGAGCCGGAGACGGTGGCGCTGATGCTCTTCATCCAGCAGCACAAGATCAGCGCCCTCATCAGTTACCACAGCGCCGCGCTGGGCATCTTCCCCGGCGGCGTTCCGCCGGACAAGTATTCGGTCCGGCTGGCGCAGACGCTGGCAGACGTGAGCAATTATCCCTACCCGCCGCTGGATACCGGTTGCGAATACACCGGCAACCTGGCAGACTGGGCTTCGTCCAAAAATATCGCCGCCGTAGACCTGGAACTGACCAACCACCGCGACACCGATTTCGCCCAGAACCTGAAGGTGCTGGAGGCCTTTCTGAACTGGAAGCGGTAAAATCAAGCATCGAATGACACGAATGATTCGAAATAGCTTCAATAAGAGCACATCGTTGGTCGAGTAGGCGGTGTTTTTCCGCCGTATCGAGACCAACAGAAAAAAATGATATAAAGGTGGTCTCGATACGCCCTTCGGGTTTCGATACGCTTCGCTACTCAACCCTCAGGGCTACTCGACCACCGCCTGATTCAAGATTTTTTTTGCGGAATTCGATGCAAAATTATCAAGGAGAACGAATGCCGAAAAAGGTTGACCTTTTGCTTGTCAATGCCCTCGTCCTGACGATGGACGAGGAGATGCGCCAGTACGAGCCGGGCGCGGTGGCCGTGCGCGGCAATTCCATCGCCGCCGTGGGGGACGAAGCCGAGGTGCGCAAGGAGTACACCGCGGCGCAAGTGATGGATTGCGGCGGCAAGGTGCTGATGCCCGGCCTGGTCAACGCCCACACCCACGTCCCGATGACGCTGATGCGCGGCCTGGCCGACGACCTGCGTCTCGACGTGTGGCTGCAAGGCTACATGTGGCCGGTGGAACGCGAGTTCGTCTCGCCCGATTTCGTCCGGCTGGGCGCGCAACTGGCCTGCGCCGAAATGATCCGCTCCGGCGTGACCTGTTTCGCCGACATGTACTTCTTCGAGGAAGACGTGGCGAAAGCGGTCGCCGAAGCCGGGATGCGCGCCGTCTGCTCGCAGACGGTGCTTAAATTCCCCGCGCCCGACGCGCCGGCCTTCGAGGATTCGCTGGCGGCGGCGCGCGACTTCATCCAGCGCTGGAAGGGGCACGAACTCATCGTCCCATCGGTTGCGCCGCACGCGCCCTACACCTGCACGCCCGAAATCCTGCGCTCCACCGCCCAACTGGCCGCCGAGTTCGACGTGCCGCTGCACACCCACATCGCCGAGACCGCCCTCGAAGTGGAGAACATGCGCCGCGAGAACGGCATGCCGGTGGTGCCTTACGTCAAGAAGCAGGGACTGCTCGAAGCCAAAGTGCTGGCGGCGCACTGCGTCCACATTGACGAGGGCGAGATGCGCACCCTGCTGCACGTCAACGCGGGCGTGGCGCACAATCCCTCCTCGAACCTGAAACTGGCCTCCGGCTTCGCCCCCGTCCAGAAAATGCTGGACGCGGGGCTGAACGTCGGCATCGGCACCGACGGCCCGGCCTCCAACAACGATCTCGACATGTTCGAGGAGATCCGCCTGGCCGCGTTCGTGGCAAAAGCGGTGAGCAGCAATCCGACCGCCCTGCCGGCCCCGCAGGCGCTGGCCATGGGGACGCGGCTCGGCGCGCGTGCGCTCCACCTCGGACCGGTCACCGGTTCGCTCGAAGCGGGCAAACGCGCCGACCTGATCCTGGTGGACCTCTCGCCGCTGCACAACTCGCCGCGCTTCCGCCGCGACGCCGACAACGCCTACGCCCAGATCGTCTACGCCGGGAAAGCCAGCGACGTGACGGATGTGATGGTGAATGGAAAATGGTTAATGACGGGCAGGAAATTGCTGACCCTGAACGAGGAGGAACTGGTAGCCGCCGCGCAGGAGTACGCCCGCCGCATCGACGCGTTCCTCATCGAGCGGGAGCAGTCAGTCTTCTCGAAACTGGTGGCGCTGGGCGGCTCGGAGGAGGAGGAATCCTTCGAGGTGCAGGTCAAGGTGCGCATGGACGACCCGGCAGCGGTCGAGAAGGCGCTCGGCAAGCCGGGCATCACCATCGTCCGCAAGAAACATTACCACCAGCACGACATCTACTTCGCGTTCGCCGACCCGGCCCAGGGTTACGTGCGCTACCGGGAGGACGAAAGCGTGGACGAGAAAGGGAACATCCTCGGCGTGCGCTCCCGGCTGACGCTCATCGGGCCGGCGCGCGAGGATGGGTTCCGCCACGACGTGCTTCTGTCACGCATCCGCTACTTTGCCCCGGCGGCGAACAGCCTGCGCTTCTACCGCGAATACTTCAAACCGGCCTCGGAAATCGCAGTGGACAAGGACCGCCTGCGCTGGCTGGTGAGCTATAAAGACGAGGAGTTTTTCATCAACCTCGACCGCGTCGAGACGCCCGACCTGGGATGGTTCCTGGAGATCAAGAGCCGTACCTGGAGCCGCCGCGACGCCGAGCAAAAGGCCGCCTGCTCCAGCGAACTCATCCGCCTGCTGGGCGGGTCGCTGGAAAATACCGTCACGCAGGACTACATCGAGATCGCCCGCGGGCAGGACTGATTCCCCCCCAAGAAGGGATTGCCGGATGGCGCAAAACCCGGTATCCTGACGAGCGAAAGTGAGCCGCTATGAGAAAATTCTTCGCTGTGATCCTTTCCATCCTCTTTGTTGTAACGATGCTGGCCGCCATCGTACTCTACAACATTGACAGCCGCCTGTTGAGCGCCAGCACCTACAAATCCGCCCTGGCCGGGCAGCAGGTCTACGCGCGCATCCCGCGCATCCTCGCCGAACAACTGACGGTGAGCATGACCTTCAACCCGTGCGCTGAAAACCCGTTCGTTTGCGAGAACATCACCCCGGAGTTCAAGGATTGCGCCGCCCAGAAACTCGGACAGGAACGCTTCAACATCCTGGCCCCGGGAGCAGAAACGCCGACCGAAGCCGAGAAACAATTGCTCCAGCCCTGCGTGGACCAGTTCCTCCCGCAGGACACCGGCGAGGGCGCGGGCGGACCTCCGCCGTTCATGCAGAGTCTGACCGCCGCCGACTGGGAAACGATCATCGCTACCCTCCTGCCTCCCGATGACCTGAAAATGATGGCGGAAAGCCTGATTGACCAGACCTTCGCCTATCTCAACGGCCAGCAGGACACGGTCACTGTTTCGCTGGTCCCGCTCAAGAACCGCATCAGCGGACAGCCGGGCGTGGACGCGCTCCTGGGCCTCATCCGCGCCCAGCCGCCCTGCGGCGAAGCGGAAACCGATGCAATGACGACCACCTTGCAGGGCGGCTCGACCCCGGAGATTTTCTGCAGTCCGCCCGAAGACAAATTGCAGGAATTGAAGCCGGATATCCAGAACATGCTGGCAAACACCGCCGGGACCATTCCCGACGAGAAAGTGCTGCTCACGCCCGAGTCGGGTGAGAATTCCGCGTCCGGCGGGCTGGTTGGCGCCTTCCGGGCGGCGCACCTGATCCTGCGTCTCAGCCCGGAGGTCCCGCTGGGCATCCTGCTATTAATCACCCTGCTGGCCGTGCGCACGCCAAAATCCTGGCTGCGCTGGTGGGGCATCCCGTTCTTCATCACCGGCCTGCTGGCGGCGGCCGCGGCGGTCCTGATGTCGTTCACGTTCGAACAGGTCTGGATCACCCTCCTGGCATCACGCATCCCGCCGTACCTGTCACTTGGATTGGTGGAACTGATCCGCAGCCTGGTGAGGGCAGTCATGCGCAGGCTGACGGCGGGCATCCTCGTCGGCGGACTGCTCTTCGCCATCCCCGGCCTGGGCATGTGGATCGGCTCCTCCTTCGTCAAGCCGGAGCCGGAACTCCAGCCGGAAATACCAGCGCCATGAAAACGTGACCGCCGCCCCGCGCGGCGGTCACATTTTCGGCCAAAATTGCAACATTCCCGCCCCCATCCCTGTATTAATCAACAGAACATGGACGAAAACGCCCTGGCCCAACGCGCCGCACAAGGCGACCGGGATGCCTTCGGTGAACTGGTGCGCCTGCACCAGGCCGGAGTCTACAACGCCGCCTACCGGATGCTGGGCGAACGCCGGGACGCCGAGGACGCCGCGCAGGAAGCCTTCGTCCGCGCCTTCCGCTCCATCCGGACCCTCGACCCGTCGCGCCCGCCCGGCCCGTGGTTCAGGAAGATCGCCGTCAACGTCTGCCTGAACCGGCTGGAACGGCGTGAACCTCAGCAACTTGATGATTACCTCCCCGTCCCGTCTCCGGACCCCGGGCCTGAGCCGCAGGCCGTCGAGCGGGAACGCAGCCGCCAGGTGCGCGCCGCACTGCTCACGCTCCCGCCGCGTTACCGGGCCGCCATCGAACTCCGAGCCTTCGAGGAGTTGAGTTACGCCGAAATGGCCGAAGCGCTGGGACGCCCGCTCTCCGATGTCAAGTCTGACCTGTTCCGCGCCCGCCGGATGCTGGCAAAGAAATTAAGCATCGAATGACACGAATGGCACGAAAAATGAAAAACCATCTGACCGAACCCCAACTTAACGAATACCTGGACGACGAACTCGACGCCCCCGGCCGCGCCGCCGTCAACTCCCACCTGGCAACCTGCGCCGACTGCCGCGGCGCGCTGGCTGAACTGCAAGCCGTTGCCTCCACGCTGGCCGCCCTGCCCGAGGAGCCGCTGACCCGCGACCTGACCGCCTCGGTGCTGGCGAAACTCCCGCAGCCTCGTGTCCGCCTCGGCTGGAAACTCGCCCTGGCCGCGCAGGCGGGGATTGGCATCGGGCTGTCCATCCTGGTCATCGCCAACTGCCTGCCGCTGGTCAACCTGCCCGGCCTGGCTGCCGCCCTCTCGGTTTCGCTCCCGGCCATCGAACTGCCGTCCTTTTATCCTTCATCCTTTATCTTTCATCCTTCATCCTTCTCGATTATTTTCCTCGCCGCCTCCGCCCTGCTGCTCTGGGGCGTGGGGAATGCCGTTTTGTTGCGCGGCAGGATCAGGGTCCAGAAATGAACCGCAAACTACTCGCTGCGCTGCTCGCGCTGGCGCTCGTCACCCTGGCCTGCGGGTCGGGTACGCCCGGCCCCATTCCTACGCTGGAGAGTTCGCCTTACGACCTGGGGCGCACCCTGTACGGATTTTTCCCGTCCCCGCCCGAGGTCAGCCTGCAGAGCGTGATGGATACCTACGCGGCCATCGGCCAGCACGGGGACGTGGTCCTGCTCCAGCAGGCCATCCCGTGGGAGGATTTCGTGGCGGGCGCTGACGGCGAGAGCGCGGCCGTCACCGACATCCACAACCAGTACATCCTGGCGCACCAGAACGGGCTGGAGGTGGTCTTCGTGGTGGACCCGCTCAACGGGCTGAACCGGCGCGAGTTCCAGGGCCTGCCCGCCGGCTGGGAGGCCAGTTTCGCCAATCCCGATGTGCGCGCCGCCTTCACCAACTTCACCCTGCGGATCGTGCGCGAGTTCCATCCAAAATATCTCGGCCTGGCCTCCGAGATCAACACCTACCACGACACGCATCCCGACGACTTCCCGAATTTCCTGAGCCTGTACAACGAGACGTACGCGCTGGTCAAGGCCGAAGCGCCGGAGACACAGATCTTCGTCACCTTCCAGTGGGAGGAACTCAACAACCTGATGCCGAGCGTGGCGCAGGGCGACCCGTATGACATCAACTGGGACCAGATCGAACAGTTCGAGCCGAACCTGGACCTGTGGGTCATCTCCTCGTACCCGTTCGTCATCTTCCAGTCCGGCGCGGACATCCCGGCGGACTACTATTCCCCGCTGCTGGCGCGCACCGCGAAACCGCTGGCCGTCGCCGAGGGCGGATACACGTCCGAGCCGGTCGGCCCGTTCCCCGGCGACCCGCAGTCGCAGGTGGACTATCTGAACGCCATCCACGCGCAGATCGGCGGCCGGCTGGCCTTCTGGATCTACCTGCTGATCAACGACTTCAACCTGGATTCCTATGCCAGTTTCATGCAGCAGAATGGACAGAATGGCAGCGACATCAACACCCTCGGCATGTTCGCCTCCGTCGGTCTGACCGAGGCCGACCGCACGCCCAAACCCGCGCTGGCGGTCTGGGATTCGTTCCGTAAATAAGAATCTGTGTTTATCCCTTTCATCTGTGGTTCCAAACGAGTGGCCGCTCGATAACATACCCTTCAATTTCAAAGGAGATAAAAAATGGAAATGTTCGGTCTGGTATTGCTGATCCTCTTCGGCGGCGTCGCGTTTATCGCCCTGCTGGCCGCCGTCCACCTGCTCCTGCCCGGAGCGGTGGATAAGGCTCGCCAGAAACTCGAAGTCGCCCTCGGCAAGTCCTTCCTGCTCGGCCTGGTGGACCTGCTGTTCTTCGGCGCGCTCGTCGTCGTCCTGTTCTGGCTCGGTCAGATGATCGGCGGCGTGGTGGCCGGGATCTTTGCCTTCCTCGGCCTGCTGCTCCTGCTGGCGCTGGGCGTCTTCGCCCTGAACGGATTGGCGGCGCTGGCCTCCCTGCTCGGCGAGCGCATCGGCGAAGCCAAATCCCCCTTCCGGCGCGACCTGCGCGGCGGCCTGCTGCTGTCCCTGGCCGGACTGACGCCCTACATCGGCTGGTATCTCTTCACCCCGGTCGTGCTGTGCATGGCGCTGGGCGCGTCCATCCTGGCGCTCTTCCAGCGAAAAACCGCCTGACCCGGCGCAGATACCCCAGCATCGAAACACCGGTTGTCCCGGCATCGCCGCGCGGACAGCCGGTGTTATCCATGCCGACACTGGAGGTGTCCGATGAAACGCATCCTGCCCGCCCTGCTCGTTCTCCTTGTATCCGTCCTCGCCTGCGGGACGCCCACGCCGGCGGTCACGCCCGGCGCGACCGGCGTTCCCGGTCCGACCGCCGACTCGTCCGGCCTGTGGAGCCTGACCCTCGGCGGGCCAAAATCCGACCAGGCCTGGGGGGTGGCAGTTGACCCGGCGGGCAACGTCTACCTGGCCGCGTTCGAGCAAAAAACCGGCCAGTGGTTCACCGATATGGCAATCTACAAATTTTCCCCGGATGGAACCCAACTCTGGCGCACCGAATGGGGGGACGAATTCCAGGAAAAGGCTTTCATCGCCGCCGTGGACGGATCGGTCCTCTACATCGGCGGGCTGACCCACGTCAGCGCCGGTCTGACCGACGCCGACATGGCCGTCCTGGCGCTGGACACCAACTCCGGCCAGATCCTTTGGGAGTTCACCTGGGGGCAGGGCTACGGCTACGAAGAAGTGGATGGCCTGGTTGTGGAGGAGGACGCCATCTACGTCTCTGGCTGGAGCACCAGCGCGGGCGGGGACTACGATATCGCCATCCTGAAACTGGATTTGCAGGGCAACAAAATCTGGGAAAGCGTCTGGGGCACGGACGGGTTCGACTCTGCCGACGGGCAGATGGTCGTCACCGCCGACAGCCTCTACGTCTCCGGCAAACTGGACGCCGACAACATGCTCGTCGGCGGGCAGGCCTACGTGGCGCGCTTCTCCAAAGCCACCGGCGAATACCTCCAGCGCTACGTCTACCCCGGCGGCGTCACCTCCGACGGCCTGGGCATGACCGGCGACGGCGAGTCCCTGTACGTGGCGGGCATGGATTGGATCGCCGGGGAAGGCAACCAGTTGCTGGTACTCAAACTCGACTTCGACCTGAACCTGCTCTGGGACCGCCACTGGGGAGCGGACGGCGGCGAATACGTCTCCCGCACCGCGGCGGTCAACGATGCCGGGGAACTCATCGTTGCCGTCACCCAGCGCATCCCCAACAGCGCGCCGTCCGACATTGTGCTCGTCTTCTACAGCCCCGCCGGGGAACTGCTGCGCACCACCACCTGGGGCGGCGCAGACGAAGATATCGTTCACGGCATCGTCGTGCAGGGCCGCTGCCTCTACCTGGCCGGGGAGATCAAATACGCGGCAGAGCCGCAAAACGACGCCCTGCTCATCAAGGCCGACGCATTCACAGGAGTTTTCCCATGAGAAAAATTTCCCTCCCGATCATTCTTCTGGCATTTGCCATCCTCGCCTGCGGAGGGGCCGCGCCCACCCCCGCGCCCGTGGATCGCTACACCCTGCTCCCGGATGTGAAATACGGCCCGGAGTCGGACCCCTGGCCTGCCACCGCCATCTCGGGCTGGAGCCAGCCCGTGCCGCTCCCCTTCCCGGTCAACACCGCAGGCGGGGAGGACAGCCCCTTCGTCACCCCCGACGGCGACACCCTGTATTTCTTCTTCACGCCCGATGTCAGCATCCCGGCCGAAAAACAACTGTTCGATGGTGTGACCGGCGTCTGGGTCACACACCGCTCCGGCGGGACGTGGGGCGAGCCGGAGCGCGTCTGGCTTTCCGATCGCGTCGAACTGGCGCTGGATGGCTGCGAGTTCGTACTGGATGACCTGATGTACTTCTGCACCGCCCGCGAGGGCTACACCGGCATCCAGTGGTTCCGGGCGGAATACAAAGACGGCCTCTGGCAGGATTGGCGCTTCGCCGGGGATGAACTCAAACAAAGCGAATACGATGTGGGCGAACTGCACATCTCCAGCGACGGGCAGGAACTCTATTTCCACTCCAAACGCGCCGGCGGCCTCGGCGACTTGGACATCTGGGGCTCAACCCTGACCCCCGACGGCTGGGGCGAGCCGGTAAATCTCGGGCCGCTCGTCAACACGCCCAACTGGGAAGGTTGGCCTTACATCAGCCCTGATGGACAGGAATTATGGTTCTGCGGGCAAAGCACAAAAGGACAACCCGGCCCGGCAGTCTTCCGATCCCTGCGCCAGCCGGACGGGAGTTGGGGCGCGGCCGAAGAGATCGTCTCCACCTTCGCCGGGGAACCGACCCTCTCCGCCGACGGAAAAACGCTCTACTTCGTTCATCACTACTTTTCAGCAGATTTGAGCATCATGCTGGAAGCGGATATTTACGTTTCGTACCGGGAGCCGTAGCGTGACAATCCCCGCAGCGTCACGCAAAATGCGCGACCTATAACTGTCCAAAAAGGGTAAGGCGAAATTAATTTCGCCCAACAATTGCCAGACACCGTTCGTCCGGCAGTTGCACTGCCGGACGTTTTACGGGCAGAGATTCTGCTTGTGCTGCTCGAACGACTCGGCAAAATTGTGCAGGCCGGAACCGTCACAGCGCGCCATAAAAAAGTAGTATGGCGTCTGCGCCGGGTACGCCACCGCCTGCAAAGCCGCCAGCGAGGGACTGGCAATCGGCGCGGGCGGCAGGCCGCCATAAACGTAAGTGTTGAACGGGGAATTGAACAACAGGTCATTCCAACTGAGCGGATTGGTCCACCACGTTCCCTGGTCGTAGTTGTAGCCGAGCGCGTACTGCACGGTCGGGTCGCTCTCCAGTTTCATGCCAATTGCCAGCCGGTTGTAAAAGACCGAGGCAATGATCGGCATCTCCTCGTCGGCCACCGCCTCGCGCTCGATGATGGACGCCAGCGTGACCGCCTCGTAGACCGTCAGGTTGTGGAGCGCGAACCCGTCGCGCAGGTCGTTGGTCAGGTGCAGGGAGAAAGACGAAAGCAGGACCGACACCAACTGCCCGGCGGTTGTCGTGCGCGGCAGGGTGTAGCGGTCCGGGTAGAGGAATCCCTCCGCCGTCGCGCCGGGGGGCAAAAAGTCTGGGGCGGAGGCGGGAGCGGATGCGGCGGCGAGGAAGTCCGCGGGAGCAATGTCCAGGCCCGAGGTCCCGAGCGCGGCGGCGATCTCCTCCATCCGCCAGCCGGGCAGCACCACCAGCACCGCGTCCGCGGGGGCCGGGTCCTGCAACGCCCGGGCGATCTCGATGCCCGTCTGCCCGGAGCGCAGGCGGTACGTCCCGGCCTGCACCGAGGTGTCCAGCCCGGTCCAGACGAGGTAGATGCGGAAGGTGGCCGCGTCGCGGATGATGCCGGTCTCTTCCAGCCGCGTCGAGATCGAGACGACCGACTCGCCCGGCGCGATGACGAAGACCTGTTCCGGTGCGTAGGGACTGGGCGCGCTCGTCAGGTCGCCCGCATTCCACAGCAGGCGGACGGAGTAACTGAACCGCTGCCAGCCGCTCAGGGCGGGGCTGGGCGGACCGTAGTCCTGTTCGGCCAAAACCGGCGCGTACTCACCCACGACAATGGCGGCAAGGGCCAGCAGGAGCAAGGCGATGAGGAGCCAGAGGGTACAGGAATGACGGCGGCGTTTCATGGCTGGGGGTTGGCCTCGAGGTAGGATTGGAGCAGGATGGTTGCGGCGAGTTCGTCGAGGTGGCCGGTGCGGCGCTTACGGGAAACGCCCATCTCGATGCGGGCGGCGCGGGCCTCGCGGGTGGTGAAGGCCTCATCCCACAAAACGACCGGGATGGAGGTCTGCGTTTTCAGCGCCTCGGCAAAGCGCGCCGACCTGCGGCCCTCGAAGGTGGGGAGACCGTCATCGTCGAACGACTGCCCCACCACGATGAGACCGGCGGCGTGAGCGGCGGCCTGCGCGGCCACCGCGGCCGCGTCCACAAGGCGGGCGACGTGCGGGATCACCGCCAGCGGGCCGGCGATGGAGCCGGTCGGGTCGCTGATGGCGAGGCCGATGCGTTTGGAACCGGGGTCAACAGCAAGGATTCTCATAAACTATTTGGCTCAACTATTGAAAGCGTGAGTGTCGTTGCGAGCGAGCGTTCTCCAGCGAGCGAAGCAATCCCCTCACTGACCGGGAGACTGCTTCGTCGGGCAAAGACCGCCCTCCTCGCAGCGACACATCATCACTTTTTTTGAACATGTGCCAATTACTTTATTGTTATGGCTATACGCAGCGTGGTCATTGGCAGCCAGGGCCAGAACGACGGCGAAATGCCGAACTCCGGCGCGGCGGACAGCCGGTACTGCCCCTCCAGCAGACGGGCGGCGGCTTTGGGACTTTTCCCCTGCACCAGTTGCGCGGCCGCGACCGGATCGAGGCGCGGGCGCATCGAACGCGTCAGGGTGACGGTCCAGCGCGTGACGCCGTCCGCGCCGGTGACGGGCTGCCCCACCTCGCTCACGGTCAGAGTGTCCGGCAGGGATTCGTATCCAGCGGGCAGGTGCGCGTCCAGCACGGCGGCGGCGAGGGCGCGCAGGTCCGAACCGGCGGCATACTCCGCCGCGAACGTGCCGGAAATGGTCAGGGTCAGTTGACTGCCCGGCTGCCCCGGCGCGGGGTCGTAGGTCTCCGTCAGCCCCGCGGCGGGCAGGACGGTGTCCGGGAAGATGATGCTACCCGGCTCCAGCGTGTCCGCCAGCGAGGCAATGGCCTGGCGGCGCAGGTCGGCGATCAGGGCGGCGCGCAGGCGGGCGCGGTCGTCCGCCGAAGGGACGGCGGAGGTCTTGTCGGTCCCGCCCGCGGTCGGGTCGGGGTTGGATGCCGACAGGCTGGCGCCCAGCCCGCCTTCGATGACGACCAGCGCGCCGGCCGGCAGGTTGCCGGCCGTGCCGGGGTCGAGGGCGCGCACGGGGATGTCGAGCATCTTCCCGGCAGTGGCAGCCAGCACCCCGTCCGTCAGCGTGGCAAAGCGCACCGGCGGGTCGGCCTGGGTGCGGACGACCGTCCCGGCGGGAATGCCGACGACCGCCATGGTCAGGTTGGTGAAGCGGACAACCCCTTCGGCGGGCTGGTCTGGGACCGTGGCCGTGCCCGTCACCGTGACCGTGCGGCTGCCATCCACCGCGAGCGTGGCGCTGCGCGCCGGCACCTCCCCCGCCGCGCTGACCGATACCACGTCCGCGCTGGCGGAGAGGGACAGGTTCACGGTCTGGGTTTCGAGGGCGGGGGAAAGCGTGACCGTGGCCGAGGGGAGCAGGACAACCACCAGGGCAAGGATGGCGAGGACAGCCAAAATGAAAAACAAAAGGCGAAAAACAGGATTGCCCCGCCAGCGGGCTTCGGGAGGAAAGGCGTTGCGGCGCAGCGCGCGCAGGTCGGGCCGCTCGCGGCGCCGCGAGCGCGGACGGCGCGACTCATCCGGCCAGTCGGTCCGCTGGGCGGCGTCCGCGCTGGCGAAGACCGGGAGTCCCAGTTCCTGCGCAGCGCGGCGGACGCCCGGCAGGGTCGTGACGAGGCCGAGACGGACTCCCAGCGTGGAGGCATGACGGTGGAGCAGGAGCAGGTCGAGGGTCCGGGCGAGGAGCGCCCCCTTGGGCGGGAAGACCAGCAGCAGGCGCGGCGCCTTCGTCCACTTCATTTTGTCGCGGACGGAGACGATGTCGTCGTGTGGGTCGAGTTGCATGACCTGCGTTTTCATTGCCCCGATTATATCGTAGGTCGGATTGGCAATCCGACCGACAGACAACGTTGGTCAAATTGGCAATTTGACCCACAGCCAGCGTTGGTCAAATTGACAATCCGACCCACAGCCAGCGTTGGTCAAATTGACAATCCGACCCACAGCCAGCGTTGGTCAAATTGGCAATTTGACCTACAACCACCTCATTGCCACCCGGTCGAGGACGCGGTCCTTCCAGGTGACGGTGCCGGCGGCGGTCTGGACGAGCGAACGGGCGGCGACCAGGATGAAGAGCGCCAGGCTGACCGGGTAGTAGAAGACCAGGTAGGCCGGGAATTTGAAGCGCCGGTAGGCGATGGTGTAAAGCACGAGCGAAAGCGCCACGCCGATGGCGGCCTCCTCGCCGGAAAGCGAGGTGAGCGGATGGCGCACCCAGCGCGAGACAAGCGCCACCGCCGGTTCGAGGAAGGCCGTGCCGACGATCCCCCAGCCAACCACGTAAGGCAGGATGCGGTGATCGAAGACGGCGAACAGGCTTTTGCCGAAGCCGTTGACGGCGTCCCAGAAGCCGCGGTACATGCGGCAGGAGACGTGCTGCGTGCCGTCGAGCAGGCGCCACTCATGGCCGCTGGCGATGATGTTGCGCCCCAGGCACATATCGTCCACGATTTCGGCGCGCACCGCCTCGAACCCGCCGATGGCCTCGTAGGCTTCGGCGCGGAAGAGCATGAACTGCCCGATTGTTACCGAGAGGGCGGCGAGACGCATCCGCTGCACCAGCCGGATGGGGATGAACGTGAAGACGCCCCAGCCGATGACCGGCACGAGCAGTTTCTCGCCGAGGGTGACGACTTCCTCGCGCGGGAAGGCGGTCACCAGGTCGGCGTTCTCGGCGAAGAGGGCCGAGACGCTGGCGCGCAGCATGTCGGGTTCATGGCGCGTGTCCGCGTCGGTGAACAGGAGCAGGTCGCCGGTGGAGGCCTGGTAGAGTTGGTGGCAGGCCCAATGCTTGCCAAGCCAGCCGTCGGGCAGCGGCGCTCCGTCCCGGACCTTGAGCCTGTGGTCGGCCCGGGCGAGCCGGTTCAGGATCGGGCGCGTCCCGTCGGCGGAGTGGTCGTCCAGCACGATGACTTCGAAATCGGGATAATCCTGGGCGAGGAGCGAGGTCACGCAGGCCTCGACACTGCGCTCCTCGTTGCGCGCCGGGACCAGCACCGAGACGCGCGGGAAGTGTTTCGCGGCCGGGTACTGGTCGAAGCGGCGGACGGTCAGCGAGTTGGCCATCACGGTACACAGGCCGAACACGAGGAACAGGAGGATGAACAGCGCGTGCGGATTCCAGTCGAAGTTCACGCGCCCCTCCCGGAGAAAATGTGCGTTACCCAGGTGCGCAGTTGCGGCGGGCGGACGAGGTCGCGGCGGTGCGTCCAGGCGATGAGGATGGCGTTCAGCGCGGCCAGGGCAACCATCCAGGGTTCCCCGAACATGACAGCATAACCGAGCAGGGCGATCATCCCGGCGTTGGCCGACCAGGCATCTTCCGATTGAAAGACGGTGAACGGGACGGCCAGCAGGCCGTAGATCGGGAAGACCCACAAACCGATCAAGCCGATCCATGCCCCGCCTGTCGCGCCGAGCGCCTTCCCGCCGCGGAAGCGCAGGAACGGTGAGACAGCATGGCCGAGGGCCGGGGCGAGGCAGATCGGGACGAGACTCCAATCCGTCAGACCGTATCTCCGCGCCAGGTAGACCGGCAGGAAGCCCTTGCCAATGTCCAGGATAATGGCCGGGATGCCCGCCTTCAACCCGCCGGCCTTGATGGCGTTCGCCCCGCCGGGATTCCCGTCGCCGACGGTGCGGATGTCTGTATGTGCGAAAAGTTTTCCCATCAGGAGGGAAAATGGAATGCTTCCCAGAAGGAACCCCGTCAGTGTCCAGAGTAGAACCGCAGTCATGTTGTCCTCCTTCGGCGTAGAGAGTCTGTTACTGGTTAAAACACAACCGGGCCGCGAGGATGCGGCCCGAAAATTGGAGAAAGAATAATGGTGAGCAATTATTTGATTCTAGAAGATATAAAGCCATCTGCCTTAAAGGGTACCGCCCTATCGTTTTCTGAAGATTGACGATAATACTTATTATCCTTAGACTGTCCAATAAGCCAACCCATCAGTCTTATGTTTATTAACTTCCGGAGATTTCTTTTAGGTAGCCGGCATTTCCATGTCTTACCAGTTTCGTCAGTGACATACGCCGAAACAATATTCTCAACGTTCGTCAGGTTCTTGAACCCCCGACATGGAAAGTAGATTGAAATGCTTCGTCGTTCTTCGAGTTTTGCCGGGAAAACCAGATTAATTGGTCTTGTTATTGCAATTTCACTACCATCTTTTTGAAGCCAACCACCGCCTGTTATGTACATTGTTCCATAACCAATATTCACAGCCCGGATTTCGATTACCTGTTCACTGTACCGATCCGGCAAATCATAAAAATGTCCTAACGTTAGTTTTACTTTCACCCTGCCGCTATATCTCTTGATTTCAATAACACCAAGGATTAAAGAAAGAATTAAACCCAAAACCGCTACTACTGTTGTGATATTCTGTTGGTTCACATCACATCTCCTCTCTGGAAATAAAGCTCGAGAGTTTTATCAGGCCTAACTTCCATTTCATTTTTCCTTCCACCCGCGCGCGGACGCTCGCCAGAACCTCGGGCAATTTGGCGGCATCCTTGCCAATCCAACCCCCTCCGGCCTTCGGCCACCTCCCCCAAATGCGACAAAAAGAATTTTGGTTTTTGCCAACTGCTCCATGGTCGCATTTGGGGGAGGCCGGGAGGGGGTTCATCTACTTCGTCTTGCCTTCCACCACTTTTACAACTTTCTTGAGAGCTTCGTCAACCATTGACGGTTCAGGCAAACTACCTTGCGCCATATTCGGTCGGCCTCCGCCGCGTCCGCCAATACCCGTGATGATGTCGCCGGCTTTCAAACCTCGTTTAACCAAATCATCGCTAACCGCAGCGATCACATTGACTTTATCCCCGATTACACTTGCCAATAAAACTGTTCCACCAGAATAGGTCTGCTTAAATTTGTCAGTCATCAGACGCTGCGTATCGACATCAATATCGTCAATTCGCGCCGCAAGGACAGGTATACCCATAACATGTTCTACACTCGCCATTTTCACGTTAAAAACATCATAAGCTTGTTTTACACGCAAAGCACTCGTTTCTTTTCGGCTTATATCAAGGTCAGTTTGTAACGCCTGAATTTTAGTAGGAATTTCATCCATGCCAGATTTCAGTACTTGTGCCGCCTGCTTGAGGGTCTTGAAGCGTTTGGCGACCAACTCGTATGCCCCGCGCCCGGTCACGGCTTCGATGCGGCGTACACCAGCAGCAGCAGAACTCTCGGAAACAATCAGGAACATCCCCATATCGGCTGTCCGCTCGAGGTGCGTGCCGCCGCAGAGTTCATACGAAAAGGCATCGGCCTCTGCATCCTCGAAGCCCATCTCTATCTCATAAGCGTGCTCCTCCGGTACGATCGTGATCGTACGCACCTGCTCGCCATACTTCTCGCCGAAGAGCGCCATGGCGCCTTCCGAGATCGCTTCTTCACGGGATTTAATATCCGATACAACCGCCAGGTTGGCAGCAATGGCGTCGTTGACGATCCTCTCGACCTGCTCCACCTGCTCCGGCGTCATCGCTTCGGGGTGATTGAAATCGAAACGCAGGTGGCTTGGTGCAACGAGGGAACCTGCCTGGCGGGCATGTTTTCCTAATACCCGGTGCAGCGCGGCGTGCATGAGATGGGTAGCGGTGTGATTGCGCATGATATCGCGGTGGCGGGCGGCATCCACGACTGCGCTGGCGGTATCGCCAACCCTGGGTTTGCCGCGGATTACTTCTCCTGCATAGACGATCATGCCTGCGGATGGTCGGCGGAGGTCGGTCACTTCGATCTCCCAATCGCCCGCAGTAATCAAGCCGGTATCGGAAACCTGTCCGCCCGATTCGATGTAGAACCCGGTCTTTGGCAGGATAACCTCGACCGCATCCCCGATCTGCGCTTCATTCACAGACTGTCCGTCAACAACCAATGTCAGTACCTTGCCAATCGTAGTAGTCCCATTGTACGGGTCCAGTACGCCATAGGGATCATACTCCACTCCATGCGGGAGTTCCCCCCTGGATTGCAGGTCTTTCTGGATACCTGCATAGAATTCGGCATCCTCGCCGCCCATCTTGCCCATAGCCTTACCGCCGCCCGAGGCGAGACGGTGCTCGTCCATGGCGGCGCGGAATCCGGCCTCATCCACGTCCAGTTCCTGTTCACGGGCAATGTCGCGGCTGATCTCCAGCGGTAAGCCGTATGTGGCATACAGTTCGAAAGCCTTGCGGCCATCGAGTACTTTTTTGCCTTCCCGTTTCAGGCCATCGAGCAGGTTTTGTAAGTAGGCCGTCCCCGACTCGACCGTGCGCGCAAAGCGGACTTCCTCGCGGGTCAGGTTGTCGAGGATGGTCTCGCGGCTTTTCTCCAATTCAGGATAGAAATCGCCGTAAGCATTGACGATGGCCTCGGCGGCCTTCGCCAGGAAGGGTTCGTGCAGGCCGAGTTTGGTCCCAAAACGGGCCGCCCGGCGGATGATCATGCGGCAGATGTAGTTGCGCCCCACATTGCCCGGCACCACGCCGTCCGCGATGAGGAAAGCGGCGGCGCGGGCGTGGTCGGCGATGACGCGGTAGGGGGTGAAGTTGGCGTACATTTTTTCGAGCGAGTCGCCGGTCAGGGCGCGCACCGCTTCCAGCGCGCCCTGGAACAGATCAATTTTGTAGTCCGAGTCCACACCCTGAAGCACCGCGACGATCCGTTCGAAGCCCATGCCTGTGTCCACGTGGGTGGCAGGCAGCGGGTCCAGGGAGTCCGGGCCGGTGCGGTTGTACTGGATGAAAACGTTGTTCCACAATTCGAGGTAGCGCGTACATTCGCCATTCACGCCGCAGCGATGCGGTTTGCCGCGCAGGTTGTCGTACTCCTCGCCCCGGTCAATGTGGATTTCCGAGCACGGCCCGCAGGGACCGGTCTCGGCCATTTCCCAGAAGTTTTCCTTGCGGCCAAAGTACAGGATGCGGCTCGGGTCCATGCCCGGCTGGCGCTTCCAGACTTCGGCGGCCTCGTCATCGGTGGGAATGTTGCCTTTGTCGTCCTTGAAGCAGGTGGCGTAGAGTTTCTCCCTGGGCAGGCCCCAGACCTCGGTCAGCAGTTGCCAGGCCCAGGCGATGGCTTCTTTTTTGTAGTAGTCGCCGAACGACCAGTTGCCGAGCATCTCAAAAAATGTGTGGTGGTAATCGTCGCGGCCAACCTCATCAAGATCGTTATGCTTGCCCGCCACGCGCAGCACCTTCTGCGAGTTGACGGCGCGCGTGTACGGACGTTTGTCTGTGCCGAGGAACACGTCCTTGAACTGAACCATGCCTGCGTTCGTAAATAGAAGTGTGGCGTCCCCGCCCGGAACGAGCGAGGCGGACGGCACGAAGGTATGTTTCTGCTCTACGAAGAAATCAATAAAAGTTTGGCGGATTTCCGAGCCGGTGAACTTTGAGACCATAACTACTCCAATGGAAGCGTGTTTTGAGTTAAGCCAACGAATTATATGCGAGGAATGATGGAGAGGCAATGAAAGGTTTTGCCGCCAAACCCATTACCTTTGTCTAATCTCCCTCTAATATTCAGAATGATATACTCAACCAACAGGACGCCGCCATGAAAAACATCCCTACGCAGCCAAGAAAACCGCTCATTGCCGCCATCCTCCCGGCCTATAACGAGGAGGGGAATGTCGGCGCCGTGCTCGAGGTCCTGCGCGCAACGGAACTCCTGGATGAAATCATCCTGGTGGACGACGGCTCGACGGACCGGACCGTGGACCTGCTGCGCCAGTTCGCGGAACGCGACCGGCGGGCGCGCCTCATCTGCCACGAGACGAACATGGGAAAGGGCCAGGCCATTTTCACCGGCTGGGCCGCCACCAGCGCGCCGTACATCATCATGCTCGACACCGACTTGAAGAACCTCCATCCCGAACACGTGACCGCCCTGATCGAGCCTGTCCTCAACCACCGCGCCGAGATGACCCTCGGCCTGTTCGTGGGCGGACACCTCGCCACGGATTTCTCCCACTGGGCCACCCCCTTCCTGACCGGCCAGCGCGGCATGCGCGCCGACCTGCTGAAGCACGTCTCGCGCCAGGCCGCCGCCGGGTACGGGTTCGAGGTGGCATTGACCATCGCTGCAGGCCAGAACGGCTACCGCACCCGCATCGTCCCGCTGAAGGGGGTCTGGCATCCGCCGAGCGAATTCCACCGCGGCCTGCGCTTCGGCGTCCCGTGGCGGCTGCACATGTACGGGCAGATCGGGCGCGCCTGGTACATCGCCACGAGCGAGCGTTACCCAAAGATGCGTGAATTCTTTTCGTCCCGCAGCAATCCGTGAGCCGGTCCAGCCAGCCTGACCGCCTGCCAGCCCCGGCAGGCGGTTTTTGATTCATCGAACAAACGAATGAGCATGGGCGCGAGGAATTTGTTTATTCGTTCCAAATTCGTTGACGGGTTTGACCGAATCATTAAATTTTCCCGACACCAGTTGCATTAAAAACACGACAATGTACAATAGAGAGAGAAAGGATTATCCATGAAAACTCGAATGATGGTGTCAATCCTTGTGGCCGCCGCGCTGCTCCTGGCGGCATGTGGGAGGCCGGCGACAACCGTGCCTCCGCCTCCCCAGACCAGCGCCGCCCCGCTGCCAACCGCAACCAGAACACCCACGGCAACCGCCGCGCCGGTCCCCCGCTCGGCGAAATTTACCGAGATTCTCAATACCGTCGAGGCGCGGCTCCAGGGAAGCGGAGACTTCGCGCCGGCCTCCGTCGGCCAGGCGATCTCCGCCGGAGGCGAGGCCCGCAGCGGCGAGGACGGGCGGGCGCGCCTCGACCTCCTGCCGGAAGGCAGCATCGTCCGCATCGGGCCGAACTCGTCCTTCGTCCTGAAAGAGATCGCCGCAGACCCGGTCAGCCCGTCCACGCGGCTGGAGTTGCTGCTCGGCCAACTCTGGATCATCCTGAACGGCGGCGCGCTGGATGTCGAAACCCCGAACGGCCTGGCCGCGGTGCGCGGCAGTTACCTGGGCGTTTCCTACAATCCCGAAACCGATCAAACCGTAATCACCTGCCTGGAAGGGTCATGCACGCTGGAAAACGGCCTCGGGAAAGTGGAGCTAACCAACGGAGAAATGGCCGTCATCACCGGGAACAATCCGCCCGAAGGCCCGTTCCCGATGACCCAGGATGAGTTCGACCAATGGTTCGAGAACACCCTCGAAGCCTGGGACCTGCTCGCTTCGGGAGGCTACACCCCGCCCGCCGGATTGGCGACACCAGAGACGTGCTTCATCTGCACGCCCGGCTATGCCCCGACCGTTGCGCCAACCACCCAGACCCCGCTCCCTCCAACGCCTCCGCCGTTTATTCCCACAATCGTTCCAACGTTTCCGTTTCCAACCCACTAGAATTCGCAGGAGAAAATATGTTCACGCGTAGATTGACATCCACCACCTTGCTGCTCGCCGTCCTGCTCGGCGCCTGCCAGCCCGGAGCGACGCCCACGCCGGAGGCCGAAGCGCGCACGGCAGTCATCTCTGAAATTGACAACGACATCCAGTCGCGGCCGACCGAGGCCGGTGAGTACGCCTCCGCCGCCGTCGGCCAATCCCTGCAGGTCGGCGGACAGGCGCGCAGCGGAGAGGAGAGCCGCGCCCGCCTCGACCTGATGCCGGAGGCCACCATCATCCGGCTGGGCCCGTCCACCGAGTTCACCCTGACCGGCCTGCGCACCGACGCGGCCTCCCCGTCCACCCGCCTGAAATTGCTGGCCGGCGAGGTCTGGATCATCCTCAACGGCGGCACGCTGGAGGTCGAGACCGATCTCGGCATCGCCAGCGTGCGCGGCAGCCTGATGGGCGTACTCTACGACCCGGCGGCGATGCTCATGAAAATCACCTGTCTCGAAGGCATTTGCAGCCTCTCCAACGACGCCGGCGCCACCGACCTGACCGACGGCCAGGCCTCCGAGATCACCGCGCCCGGCGAACCGCCCTCCCCCGCCCGCCCGATGTCGCCGTGCGAGTACGGCGGCTGGCAGGAAAACAGTCCCGAAGCCGCCGGCATCCTCGAAAGCACCGGGCACTTCCAAAAAACGGACGTGCTGGCATACACGGCCATCAACAATTGCAGCAAGACCTACCACTGGGTCTTCAGCGGCCCGCAAACGCTCGAATTCGATACCGCCCCGGGCGAGACAGTCAGCGGGGAACTGCCGCAGGGAGCATACACGCTCACCTACTGGCCGGCCGATGGCAGCGGCAGTTCGCAGGAGAATTCCATTTCGGCGGAGAGCACGGCGTACCAGATCACCGTCTGCTCGACGCCATAAGACACATGTCCCATCAACGCGGCGGCAGAACCGGATAAAATACAGGGCAACAAGGAGAAACAATGCAAAGGCGAACATTGCTGTCCCTGGCCCTGCTGTTTGCGCTGATTCTCGGCGCCTGCCGCCCCACCACCCCGGACGTGAACCCGCTCGCCACGCCCGAGACCGGACGCGCCGCCACCTTCGTCACCGTGGCGAACACGGTCGAGGCGCGGCCCGACGAAACCGACGACTTCTCGCCCGTCGAACCGGGAGACAGGCTCCAGGTCCGCGGGCAGGCGCGCACCGGTGACGACAGCCGCTCCCGCCTGGACCTCCAGCCGGACGGCACTATCGTCCGCCTCGGACCGAACACCCTGTTCACGCTCGAAGAGATGAACGCCGAAACGGACGCGCCGTTCACCCGGCTGAACCTGCTCTTCGGGCAGATCTGGATCGTGCTCAGCGGCGGCGAACTGCAAGTGGACACTGAGTTCGGGAACGCCTCCGTGCGCGGCAGTTACATGAGCGCAGCCTTCGACGAACAGACCGGCCTGGCCGTCACCTGCCTGGAGGGCCACTGCGCCCTCGCCAACGAACACGGCAGCATCGAACTGACCGGCGGCGAGGCCTCCGGCATCCCCGGCCCCGGCCAGCCGCCCTCCCCGGCCCGCCCGATGACCGGCGACGAAAACCAGCAGTGGCTGGATGCCGTTCCCGAAGCCGCGCCGCTCCTCCCGCCCGCCCTCACGCCGACGCCCCCCGGCCCGGACCTCCCCGCCGCCGCGGAAGGGACGCTGAACACTCGACACTTGCAATACGCGCTCACGAACAACTGCACCCTTCCCGAAGACGTTGCCGCGGTCGGCGACTGGGTCTGGCTCTTCCAGCGTCTCCCCGACGCCAACGGCGGCGCGCTGACCGAGCGCGTCGTCGTCCCGGCCGGCCAGACCGCCACCGGCCAGCTGCCTCCCGGCCAGTACGCCGTCACCGACTGGTTCGCGGACGGCGAACAGCACGGGCCGCAAATCATCAACTCGGATGGCGGCGTGCTCCAGGTGGATGCCTGCCCCAATGCAGACGGCGGCCAGCCGCCTGCGGGCGGACCAGGGACAGGCCAGCCGCTGTCCGACGCCACCACCTACACCCTCACCAACGCCTGTGACCGCACCTGGCACTGGCTGTTCACCGGCCCCCAGACCATCGCCGTGGACATCGCCCCCGGCGAGACCGCCACCGGCTCCCTCCCGCCCGGCACGTACACCGCCACCGACTGGCTGGACGGGAACACCGACAGCCACACATCCGCCCTTGCGCCGGGCGGCGCGTTGACCGTGACCTCTTGTGTGGCGCCATGAAAAAAGCGACGCATCTCCTGCTCGTATTCCTCGCCTGCCTGACGCTGGTCACGGCCTGCAACATGCCGCGCCCCGTCTTCCCCCCGGACTCCAAGCCTGCCACCGCCACGCCGGCGCCGACAGAATACCCCTACGAACAATGCGGCTGGAACTGGGCCACCGAACCGCTGCCCGAACTCTCGGCGCAGGTGCAGGCTGCGCTCGAATCCGCCGGGCTGACGGGCGTCACCGCGGTTGCCGAAGCCTACGGGGAAAACTGCATCACCGCATCCGGCGAGGTGGCCCGTTTCGCCGCCATGGAGACGGACTTCCGCATCACGGTGCAGGCGGCGTCGCTGGACGACCGCGAAGCGCTGGGGACGCTGCTGGAAAAAATCCTGGTCGTGCTGGACGGCTTCCCCACCGAAACCACGCCGGGACCGAATCCCGGCTACGTCGGCGTGACGTTCCAATTCGGGGACGACTCCCTGCGTCTGTGGTTCCCCATCATAGACGGCGAGTCGGCGCGGGCGCTCGGCCTGCGCGGCGCGGCGCTGCTGGACCGGTTGCAGAACCCGTAAACGGCTGGAGCGGACGAATGGTCCGCTCCAGTTTTTTTTACACCTTGATCAACTTCGCCAACAAGGCCCGCTCTTCGGCTTCCGTCTTTACCTCCCCATCCAGCCAGGCATTTTTCAATTTCAGCAAAATGGATTGATAAACCGGCCCCGGTTCGAGGCCGAGTTTTTTCAGCGTGTGACCGGTGGCCTTCGGTTTGACGCGCCGCCAGGTCTCGACGTAATCCTGCAAATTCCGGCGCGCTTCGCCGCGCGGCGCGGCCAAATGCACCGCCCGGACAGCCGCCAGGGGGAATTCATCCAACAGCGCCACGCATTGGCTCGGCTTCTTCCCGGCGAGAGAATCCAAATCGGCGTAGAGGGCGGAAGCCGCGAAAACGTCATCCCGCAGACCGGCGTGGAAATGCAGCCGTTTTTCGATCTGCTCGAGGCTGGCGCGCGGCAGGTGCATCAGCCAGAGCATCCAGCCAAAATTTTGGCGCTCCGCCGACGAAACAGCCCGCCCGCTTTCAAACCGCTTCCGGATGGACTGATTCCACGCCAGCGCGGGGTGCACCGCCGCCAGCGCTTTCAACCCTGCCAGCCGCTTCAACATCCCGGCGGCATTTTCTTCTTCCAGAATCAAATCCAGTTCGTGGCGCACGCGTTCGGCGGAAAGTTTGTCAATCAACGGAAGCGCTTCGGGAAGCAGGGACAGCGTCTCCTCGTCAATGCGGAAGCCCAGCCGCTGCTCGTAGCGGACGGCGCGAAAAATGCGCGTCGGGTCGTCCACGAAGGAGCGCGGGTGCAGAATGCGGACGATGCCGCGGCGCAGGTCATCCAGCCCGCCGAGGTCGTCGCGCAGGTCGCCGAAGTGGCCGCCGTCAAGACGGAGGGCGAGGGCGTTGACGGTGAAGTCGCGGCGGCGCAGGTCATCGGTCAAGGAACCAAATTTGACTTTAGGCAAAGCGCCGGGGTGAGCATATGATTCGGAACGGGCAGAGATTAAGTCGAGCGTCGAAAGTCGAAAGTCGGGAGACGCCAACGACTCGGGCAGGAACCACTGCGCCGTGCCAAAGCGGGGATGGGCAGTCACCTTCCCGCCGTGCTTCGCAACCAGTCCGCGCGCCAGCGCGACGGCATCCCCCTCCACGACCAGATCGAAGTCCGTGACCGGGCGGCCCAGCAGCAGGTCCCGCACGCAGCCGCCGACGAGGTAGAGCGGCAGGGCACGCGCGGTAGACTCGTCGGCCGCCATCCGCAGCAGGGACAGGCGTTCCGGCGGGAGGGCGTCGGCGAGACGGTTGGCGCGCGCTTCCGGGTCGGCAGGCCATGACGAAATAGGGATGGACATCGGGTTCCTCTTGTGCGATTATAGTGCAAAACAAATTTTCAGGAGGCCGCTATGAAGAAGATCGTCGCCGGTTTATTTCTGATCGCCGTTCTGGTGACTGCCTGCTCCGCGCCGGAGACGACACCCACCCGCCCCGCCCCCGGACCGGGAGCCGGGTCGCCGCCGACGGCCGTTTCGCCCACGCCGGAACCGGGTCCCGCCGCGCAGCCATCCGCAAGCCTGGTCCCGGCGGACTCGGCCAACGCCTACTGGGTCACGAACCCGGCCTCTGGCGCGCGGCTGTACGTGCGGGTCTTTTACCCGGACAACTGGAACGGTACAGACGCCCTGCCAGCCCTGGTTTTGATGCCGGGCGGCATCGCCGAATCGGACCCGCTCAAGGCGGCGCGTCTCGCCGGCAGCGGATTCCTCGTCATCATCTTCGACGCCGACGGGCGCGGCCAGTCCGAAGGGACGGAGGATTACAACGGCTTCGTCACGCAGGACGGGCTGGCGGCGGTCATCCTGGCCGCGGCGCAGTTGCCAGGCCTGGATACCGAACGCTACGGGCTGGTTTCGTACTCCTACGGCGTGACCGCCGCCACCGGCGCGCTGGCGCGTTACCCCGACCTGCCGATTGATTTTTACATTGACTGGGAAGGCCCGGTGGACCGCTTCTACACCACCACCGGCTGCGGGGACAATCGCGCCGAAGGCATCCAGTGGCAGCCGTGCAGCGATAACGCCTGGTGGTCGGAGCGCGAGGCCGTCAACTTTATAGGCAACGTAAATGTTCCTTACCAGCGCATCCAATCGCAGGAAGACCACGTGCAGTTGAACAACAACCACGCCATTGACATCGTCAACGCGGCGGTGGCGGGCGGCGTCCCGTGGGCGCGGCTGAACGACTATTCCCCGAACCAGACTTACAACGTGAACAATCCCCCGGCGATGATCCCCGAAACCGAGGATCGAATGCTGGAACAGAGGGTCGCCCGTTACGCCGACTACATCATCGAAAACGTCCTGCCGATATTGCCGTAGCCGGATTGACATCGTGTGTAGGGTGTGTATAATGTGTCCATGAACAGCCGCGAAATCATTGCACGGCTCCATAAAGACGGCTGGGTTCTGGTGCATGTTCGAGGCAGCCATCATCACTTCAAGCACCCGAAAAAAACCGGGCGTGTGACTGTTCCGCACCCGAAGAGAGATTTCCCGCATGGAACCTTGAGAAGCATTTACCGGCAGGCTGGTTGGCCCTGGCCGGAGAAAAGGTGAGCGATATGCGCTATCCTGTTGTCCTTCACAAAGATCCCGAAAGCGACTACGGCGTAACCGTACCGGATCTGCCCGGCTGCTTCAGCGCCGCGCCGACGGTGGATGAAGCCTTGCAGGAGGCAGCGGAGGCAATCGAATGCCACCTGGAGGGGCTGCTCGTGGACGGCCAACTCGTCCCGCCTCCCCAAACAGTGGAGGCCCATCAGGGAAACCCCGACTATGCCGGAGGAATTTGGGCGCTGGTGACAGTTGACGTTACCAGGATTTCGGGAAAGACAAAGCGGGTGAATATCACCCTCCCCGAACGTGTCTTGAACGTAATGGATAAATATGCCTCCGAACATGGCGAAACCCGTTCCGGGCTGATATCCGAGGCCGCCATCGAATACATCACCTCGCGCGAAAAATAACGAAAAGATGGTCTCCGACCTGAAATCAGGTATAATCTGCGCCATGAAATTGAACCCGCTCCCGGCCCCTCGCACGCAAAAATCCACCTGGTCTGGTTAGGTTCAGTTCGTCACGCACACCGGCGGCTCCCAGACCTGAGGAGCCGCTTTTTGTTGGACGGTGGACGATAGACCGTGGACGGTGAAAGATGGATATTTGCGAACTGACCGAAAAGATGCACGCCTTCGTCCGCTCGAAAGGCTGGTACGAGAAAGACAGCCCGCGTCCGCAGACGCCGCGCAACCTGGCGATTTCTCTTTCGCTGGAAGCCAACGAAGTACTGGAACATTTCCAGTGGCGCGATGAACTGAAAAACAAGGACAAACTCGCCAGCGAACTGGCCGACGTGGCGCTCTATCTTCTGCAACTAGCCTCCGTCTCCGGGATTGACCTGGAGCAGGCGGTTTTGAAAAAACTTGACGCTAACGCGTCCCGCCAGTGGGATGATAGACCGTAGACCATTGACCGACCACACACCATTCACCATTCTCTATTCTCTGCTCTCTAACCCTATGAACATCAGCATCTTCGGCGGTTCCCAACCCCAACCCGGTTCCCCCGCCTACGCAGAAGCCTACGAACTCGGCAAACTCCTGGCTGAGGCCGGGCACGCCGTCCTGACCGGCGGCTACATCGGCACGATGGAAGCCGTCAGCCGCGGGGCAGCCGAGGCGGGCGGACATGTCATCGGCGTGACGTGCGACGAGATCGAAAGATGGCGGCCGGTCAAGGCCAACGGCTGGGTCAAAGAGGAGTGGAAGAAGGAAACGCTCATCGAACGCCTGCAAGCCATCATCGAAAATTGCGACGCGGCCATCGCCCTGCCCGGCGGTCCCGGCACATTGACCGAGATCGCGCTGACGTGGAACCTGATGATCGTCCACTCCATGCCCGTCAAACCGCTGATTTTAACGGGAGCAGGCTGGAGGTCCGTTTTCGACCGTTTTTTTGATGAGTTCAGCATGTACATGCCCGTCAACCAGCGCGAATACATCCAGTTCGCTGCGGATATTCAGGAAGCAGTTCACCTGCTTTCCAATCACCATTAACCATTCACTACTCTCTGTTCTCTATTCTCTACTCTCGAGGTTCTCATGTCCGACGAAAAACTCACCCCCCGCAATGTTGACTTCTCCGAATGGTACAACCAGATCGTCCTGCGCGCCGAGATGGCCGACTATGCTCCCGTGCGCGGC
The DNA here is from genome assembly GCA_009772985.1 of Anaerolineaceae bacterium. Lineage (GTDB taxonomy): Bacteria > Chloroflexota > Anaerolineae > Anaerolineales > Villigracilaceae > UBA877. Next base: position 170,428 of record WOUS01000008.1, on the reverse strand, counting down.
TGCATGGTCGTCCGCCCATATGGCTGGGCGCTGTGGGAAAACATCCAGCAGGCGCTCGACAAGCGCTTTAAGGAAACCGGCCACGTCAACGCCGCCTTCCCGCTATTCATCCCGATGTCGTTCCTCGAAAAGGAGAAGGAACACGTGGACGGCTTCTCGCCTGAACTGGCCGTGGTGACCATCGGCGGCGGCGAAAAACTGGAAGAGCCGCTGGTAGTGCGCCCCACCTCTGAGACCATCATCGGCTACATGTACTCGAAGTGGATCCAATCGTACCGCGACCTGCCGGTGCTCATCAACCAGTGGGGCAACGTTGTCCGCTGGGAACTGCGCACGCGGCTGTTCCTGCGCACGCTGGAATTCTACTGGCAGGAGGGCCACACCGCCCACGCCACCGAGCAGGAAGCCCGCGAGGAAACCATGCGTATGCTGGATGTCTACGCCGACTTCGCCATCAACGAGGGCGCGGTGCCGGTCATCAAAGGCGCCAAGTCACAGGCCGAGAAATTTGCCGGCGCAAGCCTCTCGGCATCCATCGAAGCCATGATGGGCGACACGCGCGCCCTGCAATCCGGCACCTCGCACTTCCTCGGCCAGAACTTCGCCAAAGCCTTCAACATTCAATTCCTGGATGAAAACAACACCCTGCAATTTTGCTGGACGACCTCCTGGGGACTCTCTACCCGTTTCATCGGCGCGATTATTATGACACACGGCGATGACCAGGGACTGATCCTGCCGCCGCGCCTCGCCCCCATCCAGGCGGTCATCGTCCCGATCTTCAAATCGGACCCGGAAACTGCCGCCGTTATGGAGACCGTGGCGCGCGTCCAAGCCGAACTCAAGGCCGCCGGCATCCGCGTCAAGGTGGACGACCGCACCGAGGTCACGCCCGGATTCAAGTTCAACGATTGGGAAATGCGCGGTGTACCCCTGCGCATCGAAATCGGCCCCAAGGATGTGGAAAAAGGTTCGGTTGCCCTGGCGCGACGGGATCGCCCGGGAAGGGAAGGCAAGTCCTTCGTGCCGCAGGCGGGATTGGCCGCCACGGTCGCGGACCTGCTGACGGGCATCCAAAAATCCCTGCTCGAACGCGCCACCGCCTTCCGTGACAGCCACATCTTCGACCCAAAGGACTACGAGGAACTCAAGCAGGTAGTCCAGAACGGTTGGGCCTTGTCCTACTGGTGCGAGTCCGCCGAATGCGAGGCGAAGGTGAAAGAAGACACCAAAGCCACCACACGGTGTATGCCGCTCGATCAGAACGAAGGAAAAGGAAAGTGCATCGTGTGCGGGAAAGACGCGAAGTACAAGGTATATTTCGCAAAAGCGTATTAAACGTTCACACGTTGGCACGTTTCAACGTTCAGCCGCGTAAACGCGCCAACGTAAGGCGGGCCACCATGAAAATATCCAACCTCTTCGGCCAGACCCTGCGTGACGCCCCTTCCGCCGATGTTGCAATATGCAACCAGTCGTGCTATACTCTCCTTCGAGAAAGGAGTGAACGATGAATACCCTGCATGTCCGAAGTATTCCCGATGATCTCTACCAGCGCCTGCGGCAATTCGCGCAGAGCCGCAACCGGTCACTGAGCGCGCAGGTGGTGACGATGCTGACACGAGCCTTGGAGGATGAGGAGCGCCAGAGGGAACAGGCAAAAGCGCTGGCTTCCATCCGCCGCCGCCGGTTTGCGCCCCCCGCGAAGTCCCCCTCCAGTCTCGACCTGTTGCGCGAGGACCGCAAGCGATGAGCGAGGAGCGGTTGCGTTTCGTTGTGGATGCCAGCGTTGGGATCAAACTCTTCGTGGATGAGCCTCTCTCGGACCGGGCGCACGCTCTCTTCGCCAGATTGACCGAAGACCCGCCCGCCGAATTCTACGTCCCCGACCTGTTCTATATCGAGTGCGCCAACATCCTGCTGAAATACATGCGCCGCTTCGGGCGCTCCCTGAAAGATTCGCAGGCTGATCTGGTGGACTTGAACACGCTGGCATTGAAGCCGGTTTCCACGGCCGACTTGATGCAAGCCGCACTCCTGCTGGCCTCAGAGAAAAATTTAACCGCCTATGACGCCTGTTACGCAGTCCTTGCTCAACAATTGAACATCCCCCTGATTACAGCGGATGAACCCATGGCAAAAGCAGTGGACTGGGCTGTCTGGTTGGGAGATTTCGATTGGTTTTTGTTGTAAAATAGCGTAGATGAAACCACTGGAGAAAATTCGCCGGCAACTCGCGCAGGGTCAATTTGACTTCACACGCCATGCCCTGCGCAGGGCCGTTGAGCGGAATATCCCTGAATCCGAAATACGCCAGATGGCGGAGAATGCCAGGATCATCGAAGATTATCCGCAAGACAAGTACACGCCCAGTTGCCTGCTGCTTGGTTTCACAAAATCAGGGCGTCCGCTGCATATGCAGGTATCCTATGCCGACAGCGAATTGGCAAGAATCATCACCTTGTATGAGCCTGATCCAAACGAATGGATCGAGTTCGAGAAACGGAGGTAGCCATGTTCAAATGCCACGTTTGCGGTTCAAAAAAAGCGCACCACGAATTGATCAGCGAAGTATTCCAGATTGACGGAAGGTCAGTGCAGGTTGAAAATATCCCGGCCCAGGTATGCGACCACTGTGGCGAGGAAGTATTTACCAGCGAGACAGTTGAAAAAGTCCGTTTACTGGTGCATGGAAATGCAAAGCCGGTGAAATCAGTGAAAATGGATGTTTTTGCATACGCCTGAGGCGCTTCAACCCGGCTAACACACCAGACTGCCCGTCGGACACGGGCAGTTTTTTGGACAAATGATATCTGCATCTAAAGGTGACCCATCATGCGTCTCTCCCAACTCTTCGGCCAAACCCTGCGCAACGCCCCCACCGAGGCGGAGGTGGTCAGCCACCAACTGCTGATGCGCGCCGGATTCATCCGTCCGCTCGGGGCGGGCATCTTCTCCTACCTGCACCTCGCCAAACGCTCGATGCAAAAGATCGAGTCCATCCTGCGCGACGAAATGGAAAAGATCGGCGGACAGGAAATCTCGATGCCGGTTGTCCATCCCGCCGAGGTCTGGAAAGAGACCGGGCGCTGGTACCAAATCGGCTCGGAGATGGGCCGCTTCAAGGACAAGAACGACCGCGACATGGTTCTCGCCATGACCCACGAGGAGGTGGTCGCCGACCTCGTGCGGCGTGAAGTCCAGTCCTACAAGCAGTTGCCGCGGCTGGTCTACCATATCCAGACCAAGTGGCGCGACGACCCGCGTCCGCGCGCCGGGCTGATCCGTGTGCGCGAGTTCACGATGAAGGATAGTTACAGCCTCGACACGGACTGGGACGGTCTCGACAAGCAATACCGCGCCCATTACCAGGCCTATTTCAACATCTATCGCCGCTGCGGGCTGAACGTGATCGCGGTCAAATCCGACACCGGCATGATGGGCGGCAAACTGGCCCACGAGTACATGTACCTGACTCCCATCGGCGAGGACACGCTCATCCTGTGCGACAAGTGCGGCTACACTGCCAACCGTCAGGTGGCGCGTTTCCAGAAGACGCCCGCCGCCCCGGAAGAGTTGAAACCCATCGAGAAGGTCAAAACCCCGGCGTGCAAGTCCATCGAAGAACTGGCGAACTTCCTCGGCCTGCCGAAATCAAAAACCGCCAAGGCCGTCTTCTTCGTGGCGACCATTCCGGAAGGTGAAGAACTGACCGAGAAATTCATCTTCGCCGTCATCCGCGGCGACATGGAACTGAACGAGACCAAACTCGCCAACGCCGTCGGCGCGCGCGACCTGCGGCCTGCCACGGAAGATGAGATCAAGGCCATCGGTGCGGTGCCGCCCCCGGGCGGGGACAAGCCCCGCCCCTACAAATCGTGGTAGATGACAGCATCCCCGCTTCCCCCAACCTCGTCGCCGGGGCCAACGAGGCCGACACCCACCTGTTCAACACCAACTATCCGCGCGATTACCAGGCCGATATCGTCACCGACCTCGCCGCAGCGGACGAAGGCCATGCCTGCCCGGAATGCAGCAGTCCCCTGCGGATGTCGCGCGGCGTGGAAGTGGGCAACATCTTCAAACTCGGCACGCGCTACTCGGACTCCCTCGGCTGCACTTTCCTCGATAAAGACGGACAGCAGAAACCGGTCATCATGGGTTCGTACGGCATCGGCGTGGGCCGCCTGCTGGCCTGCGTAGCCGAAGAGCACCACGACGAACACGGTCTCGTCTGGCCGGTCACAGTCGCCCCGTTCCAGGTGCATCTCGTCCTGCTGCGCGGCAAAGGCACACCCCAGGCCGAAGAGACCGCCGACAGCCTCTACGCCGACCTGCAAGCCGCGGGCATCGAAGTCCTTTACGACGACCGCGACGAAAGCCCGGGCGTCAAGTTCAACGACGCGGACTTGATCGGCTGCCCCATCCGGCTGACGGTCAGCGAACGCGCCCTCGGCCAGGGCGGCGTGGAGATGAAGCTGCGCCGCGAACCAGACAAGACGGTGCTCCCGCTCGATGCGGCGGTGGCAGGCACACGGTCCGCGCTGGAGGCGCTGGAAGCGGAAATCAAATCCAAAGTCACGCCAGTCGAGTACAATGTCCACCGATAACTGATCACTGGTTACTGAATACTGGAACATGCCTGCCATTGACCTCGCCCGCCTGAAAACACAAGCCGCCCGGCTCTCGGACCAATTCGGCCAACCGGAGGCATTCATGCGCGCCCTGACCGAATTCCTGGAGTTCTACACCAACCACACCATGCGCGCCTCGCAGGTGGCGCGGCGGCTCAGCCTGCCCACTTACCACACCCCCACCCCGGTGCTGCGCCAGGTGGAGCGCGAACTCGCCCCGCTGGCAGACGCCCGCCCGCTCGAAGGCGTGGCGCTCGTCACCTCCCTGTGGAAGTCCGGCTGGCTGGAGACGCGCCTGCTGGCCGCGCGCCTGCTGGGGATGATCCCGCCCGCGCAGGCCATCCCCGCCCTGACGCGGCTGCCGGACTGGCTCGTCCAGTCCACCGACAAGGCGGTGCGCCAGGCGCTGCTGACGGACGCGTTTGCACGCCTGCGCCGCGAAAATGCGGACGCGCTCTTCCTCCTGCTCGAAGATTGGCTCAAGTCGCCGCGCTCGTCTTTCCAGGTCTGGGGCATGCAGGCACTCATCCCCCTGCTCCACGACCCGGACTTCGAGAACCTGCCGGCTGTCTTCCGCATCCTGCGCCCGGCGGTGGAGATGGCCGGACCGGCCACGCAAATGGACCTGCAGGCCTGTCTCGCCGCGCTGAGCCGCGTCTCGGCCACCGAGACGACCGTCTTCCTGCACGCGGTGGTGCAGGAAAGCCCGAGCGCGATGATGCTGCGCACCCTGCGGCGCATCCTGCCCGCCCTGCCCGCCGAACTGCAATCCAGCCTGCGGGAGGCATTCCGCACCGCCGCATCGTCCCCGCAGGGGAAAGGCCGCTAATTCCGCCCTTCCCGCTCCATAAATTCTGGTATAATCCCGCCCGCATTGACTGGTCCCACCGGCGGCCAACCCTGCCTGTGCGGAGACCTGCTCAAAATTCAGAGAAAGGATAGCACACGTCATGCCGCTCGCAAAAGAGATCAAGACCAAGGTCATCACAGATTACCACCGTCACGAGACCGACACCGGCTCGCCGGAAGTCCAGGTGGCCATCCTGACCAACCGCATCCTGCAGTTGACCGAACATCTGCGCACACACAAGCACGATGAGGCCAGCCGCCGCGGTCTGCTCCAGATGGTCGGGCAGCGGCGCAGGCTGCTCGCCTACCTGCGCAAGGCCAACTACCAGCGCTACCTGGCGCTGACCGAGCAGTTGAAACTGCGCCGGAAATAGAAAAGGGTTGCCCGGGTAGATGGGTCGAAGCCCATCTACTCTTTTTATAATGTCACCCGCTCGTCGGGAATTGAATAGCGCTGACAACCATTCGTTACCATTCGCTTATTCGTTTCACCATGCGTTGTCATCGTTCTTCAGTCCCTGACCTGGCGGGATTAGAGTGGCGCAAAATGGCATTTTGCGCTACAGGAGAAAAATCATGAAACCAGAAACAAAACGCTACACCACCACGGTGGGCAGCCGGACGATTACCATCGAGACCGGCAAACTGGCCGCACAGGCCGGAGGAGCCGTCACGGTCCACCTGAACGACTCCATCATCTTCGCCGCCGCCACCATGGGCGGCATCCGCGAGGGCATTGACTTCTTCCCGCTCACGGTCGAATACGAAGAGCGCATGTACGCCGGCGGCAAGATCCCCGGCTCGTTCTTCCGCCGCGAGGGACGCCCCTCCACCGACGCCATCCTGACCGCCCGCCTGACGGACCGTCCGCTGCGCCCGCTCTTCCCCAACGGCATGCGCAACGAAGTCCAGGTCATCATGTACTCGCTCTCGGCCGACGCCGAGAACCCGCTGGACGTGCTCGCCATCAACGCCGCCTCCGCCGCCGTGATGATCTCCGACATCCCGTGGAACGGCCCGGTCGCGGCAGTGCGCGTCGGGCGCGTGGACGGGCAGTTCGTCATCAACCCCACCTTCGCTGAAATCGAAAAATCCGACCTCGACCTGCGCATCGCCGGGACGCGCGATGCCATCCTGATGGTCGAAGCCGGGGCCGAGATGATTCCCGAAGATGTCATGGCCGCCGCGCTGGAATACGGCCACAAGTCCATCCAGCCGCTGATTGACCTGCAACTCAAAATGCGCGACGAAGTCGGCAAGGCCAAGCGCGAAGTAACCCTCGCCCTGCCCGACCAGGCCTTGCAGGAAAAAGTCTTCGCCCGCGTCAGCGGCCCGATGAACGACCTGCTCGACAAACCGCTGATGAAAATGGAATTCTACGCCGGGATGGACGCCCTGCTACAAAACCTGGTGGCGGAACTCATCCCGACCGAGAGCGCGAAAGTCCGCGTCTCGGACGAGGCGGACGTGGAAACCATCCCCGAATACGCCGCGCCCGGGACCCCGAGCCTGGTCGCCGTCAAAGAGGCGTTCGCCGAGGCCGAGAAGAAGGTCGTGCGGGCGCGCATCCTGGAACTGGGCAAACGCCCCGACGGGCGCGCCCCGACCGAGATCCGCCCGATCTGGTGCGAGGTCGGGTTCAGCCCGCGGGCGCACGGCTCCGGCCTGTTCACGCGCGGCGAGACCCAGGTCCTGACCCTCGTTACGCTCGGCACGTTGTCCGAATCGCAGACACTGGACACGCTCACCCCCATCGAAACCAAGCGCTACATGCACCACTACAACTTCCCGCCCTTCTCCACCGGCGAGGCGAAGATGCTGCGCGGACAGAGCCGCCGCGAGATCGGACACGGCGCGCTGGCCGAACGCGCCCTCCTGCCGGTCATCCCAGGCAAGGAGACGTTCCCCTATGCCCTGCGGCTGGTGTCCGAAGTGATGGCCTCCAATGGCTCGTCCTCGATGGCCTCGGTGTGCGGCTCGACGCTGGCGCTGATGGACACGGGTGTGCCGATCAAGGCCCCGGTCGCGGGCGTTGCGATGGGACTGGTCATGGACGGCGCGAAGTACACCATCCTGACCGACATCCAGGGCACCGAAGACCACCTCGGCGACATGGACTTCAAGGTGGCCGGGACGGCCGAGGGCATTACTGCCCTGCAAATGGATATCAAAATTTCCGGCCTGAGCGCCGAGATCATGAAGCAGGCGCTGGAGCAGGCGCGCCTGGCGCGGCTCTTCATCCTGGACAGGATTACCGAGACCATCCCCGCCCCGCGCCCCGAACTGAAACCGCACGTGCCGCGCATCACCATCGTCAAGATCCCCTCGGACAAGATCGGCGCCATCATCGGGCCGGGAGGCAAGAACATCCGCGCCCTGCAGGAGGAGACCCACACCAAGATTGACATCGAGGAAGACGGCACGGTCTACATCGCCTCCACCGACGGCGTGGGCGCAGAACTGGCGCGCGAGCGCATCGAAGCCATCACCGAAACGCCGCAACTCGGCCGCATCTATACCGGCAAAGTCGTGCGCATCGCCGACTTCGGCGTCTTTGTGGAAATCCTGCCCGGCACCGACGGCATGGTGCATATCTCCCAACTGGACAGCGAACGCGTCGAGAAGGTCGAAGACGTGGTCAAGATGGGCGACGAGATCACCGTCATGGTGACCGGCATTGACCCGATGGGCAAGATCCGCTTGAGCCGCCAGGCCGTGCTCGAGGGCTGGACCATCGAGGAAGCCCAGGAACGCGACAGCCGGAAGTCCGGCAGCGGGCGACCGGGCGGCGGACGACCGGGCGGTGACCGTCGTCCCGGCGGCGGCGACCGGCGTCCCGGTGGCGGCGGGTACAACCGCAGATAATCAACCAGCCTTGCGAAGGTTCAGAACCTTCGCAAGGTTTTTGATAGTACGTGTCATTGCGAGCGAAGCGAAGCAATCCCCTGCGGGGACTTTCCCCGCGCCAATAAGGAGATTGCTTCCTCGCCCCTCGATTACGCTTCGCTCCGCTCGGGGCTCCTCGCAATGACACAGATTTAGAATACTCCCATGCTCACCCGCCTCCGCAACACCTTCAACGCATTTCCGCGCCAGTTCTGGCTGGTAGCCCTTGGCGTGCTCATCAGTTCCATCGGCTCCAGCCTCATCTGGCCGTTCCAGTTGATCTACGCCAGCAAAATCCTCCAGCAGCCCATCGCCACCGTCGCCTCGCTCATCAGCATCAGTTCCTTCGCCGGGATGGCGGTCTCGTTCCTGGGCGGCTCCATCGCCGACCGCTTCGGGCGCAAGCCGGTCATGTTCGCGGCGGTGCTGGCGCACGGACTGGCGTACCTGCTGATGAGCCGCGCCACGACCTACGTCGGCTTCCTCGTCCCGATGACGCTGATGGGCGCGGCCATGCCGTTCCACGCGGTCGGCTCGGACGCGATGATGGCCGACATCATCCCGCCCGCGGACCGCAACCGCGCCTACTCCATCCTGCGCATGTTCTCCAACGCCGGCATCGCCATCGGACCGGCCATCGGCGGGTTCATCGTCTCGAGGTCCTACACGCTGGCATTCTACGGCGCGGCGGCCGGGATGCTGGCCTACAGCCTGATCCTGCTCTTCTTCGTCCGTGAGACGCTCCGCCGCCAGGAACACCAGCAGACCGAATCCCTGCTCGAAAACCTGCGCGACTACCGCCGGGTCCTGGCCGACCGGCGCTACGTCCGCGTCGTCGCCGCCATCACCTTCGGCATGATCGCCCCGCTGATGATGTGGACGCTGTTCGCAGTCTACACCAAGACCTACTTCGGCCTGCCGGAATATCTCTACTCGTGGCTGCCCATCACCAACGCGCTGATGTGCGTCTTCGTGCAGTATTTCGTCACGCTGTTCACGCGCAAGCACGAACCGGTCCGCATGGCGGCGCTCGGGATGTTCGTCTACGCCCTCGGCGTGGGCAGTGTGGCGCTGATGAGCAACTTCTGGGGCTTCTGGGTCAGCATGATCATCCTGACCTTCGGCGAACTCATCCTCGTTCCGACCGGGACGACGTACGCGGCCAACCGCGCCCCCGCCGACCTGCGCGGCCGCTACATGACCGTCTACTGGTTCACCTGGGGTCTTGCCCGCGCCGCCGCCCCGCTCGTGGGCGGACTCTTGAACGACCAGATCGCCCCGCAGGCCATCTGGTACGGTGGGTTGGCAATCGGGACGGTGAGTGCGGTGATTTTGTTGGCGCTGGCGAGGGAGAAGAAGGGGGAAGGAATTTCGGCGGGCGGGTGACGGCTGTGCTATAATTTTCCATGCCCCACTCGCCAGGCCAACCGGGCAATCAACCAGCGACCAAACGATGGGCTTGAGGTGCTCCATGACAAATTTCGAACAAACCCTTTTACAGGAAGTTGCCGCGCTGCCCAAATCGCGCCGCGCAGACGTGCTGGCGTTCGTACGCTATCTGCGTCTCGGCCTGATGGATGATGACGAACTGGATAACCGCTACGATGCCGCCATCCAAACAATTCGCGAAACGGCCCAACGCTACAATATTACCGAAAAGGATGTCGAAGAGGAAATTCGCGCCGTGAGGGCGGACCATGCGCGTGGTGCTTGATACCAGCGTCTTTGTTTCGATGGCGCTTGGCGGGCAGGTGGGAAAAATCAACGATGCCTGGAGGGAGGGCAAATTCACGCTGATCGTAAGCGATGCGATCTTCTCGGAATACCTGGACGTATTATCGAGACCCAAACTGCATCTCACCGCCGATACCGTTTCTCTGGTGACGGCCCGCGTCCAGCGCCGGGCTAAATTCGTCACCCCCGCTGAATCTGTTCAGGCCATTGAATCCGATCCGTCCGACAACAAATTTCTCGAGGCTGCCATTGCAGGGAATGCAGTTTACGTGGTCAGCGGAGACAGCCACCTGCTGGATTTGAAAACTTTCCGCGGTATTTCGATTCTCACTGCGCGCGAATTCATCGAACGGCTGGGGAAAACAAAACCAGCATGACCGCCTGTTGGTTCACCTGGGGACTTGCCCGCGCCGCCCTGCTCGTGGGCGGGGTGCTGAACGACCAGATCGCCCCGCAGGCCATCTGGTACGGCGGGCTGGCGATTGGGGCGGTGAGCGCGGTGATTTTGTTGGCGCTGGCGAGGGAGAAGAGGGGAGAAAAAATCGCGGCGGACGGTTGACACTGTGCTATAATTTTCTCATCTTAATTTCAACCTATGGAGCCTAACATCCTAATTGATTTAGGACGTTATACGGCGGGCTAAACCGCCCATAAGCCGTTATCCCCTACGGGGATGCTACGCGATACTGCCGCCGTAAAGTCCCCGAAGGGGATAACCCCTGTTAGGCAGGCAACTTCCAACAACAAGTAAGCAGAAGGCGAAGTCTTTGGATAGGGAGTTCATGTTGACCACGTTTAAGGTAATTACGCTTATCATAAATATTCTTGCGAATTCGTCTCGTATTAATACCGAACATTAGAAAAGGAATTCTTCATGAAACCTTCATTTTCCTTATTCTGGATATATACAAAAAAGATCTTCAAAAGATGGGTATTTTGGTTATTTTTAGCTCTCGATTTTATTGCCGTTATTGCACAATTCGTTTTCCCATCACTAAGACTTCCTCAATTTGTATATATATTAATTGCCGTAATAGGTTTGATATGGGCTGGTTTCGAGGCGTATTTAGAGTTACTTGAAAAAATCCCGAGCGAATCGAGACCTCTTACTCCCGAAATATATATTTTCCTTGAAGAAGGCAACGAATATTCTTATGAGCTCATCAGTGAATATCAAAGCAAATCAGGAGAAAAGAAAACCAAATATCAAAAATCAAAGGGAAAAGTTGTCCAAGGCCCAAGCAAATTACCTACATTACCTTCCTCTCTAATAACTCAACATATTCGATTAGAAAATAAAGGACTAGTTAATGTCAACATTCTATCCGTTGAGGGACGTTTCAAGTTTCATGATGATATTATGGGGTTAACACTACCATATCTGTTTTATATTCCCGATCTATTTGATTCCAACGGTATCAAGGCATCATATCCAATTGTATTGCGATCTAAAGATACACTCGTCTTCAATGTTGCATCCTTGATTGGACCATCCAGCCAATATACTGACGCACAGATTTCTGCACGAACACGTAATATTCTTGAAAATGAAGATATTCTTGATGCCTCAATATCTGTTGAAGCAATTGATCCCAAAGGCAAAATATACAAATATCATATTACCCACAAAATTTCACTAACACCTCTTTGCAATATGTATATCGCTTATTGGAATCAATTGGGTAGAAGCGATTTAGCAAATATTGCTACAGGCGAGACAACTATAGTTGATTAATATGTACCTTATTAGGATTAGAACATCGAACCGCTAGATAAACAGCCCGCCTACCGATTAACCTCAGTGTCAAGAGTTGAGAAGAAAACTGAGCCAAAATAGCCCGATCGTGTAGAAACGGTTGTGGAGAGCCATGCTCCCGCAGCCGTTTTTTCATTCCTGGCTTAACCCCCACTGTGCCCCGGCTGCGTTTTGACATTTATCCCCTCCTCGCCCTCCTCCTCGCCACCAACCCCTCCACCCCGTACAAAATCAGCGCCGCCCAGACGACCGCAAATCCAATCAACCGGTGCTGGTTGAATGGTTCGCGGTAGACCAGCACGCCGAGCAGGAACTGCATGGTCGGATTTATGTACTGGAGCACGCCCATCGTCGTCAGCGGGATGCGCCGCGCCGCCGAAGCGAACAGCAGCAGCGGGATGACCGTCACCGCACCCGCGCCGAACAGCATCAGGTCCGTGGGCGGGGCGGAGTGCAGGAAGGCCGCGCTCCCGGAAAATTCGGAATACAGTAAAAATCCCAGCGCCGGCAGGAACAGGATGCCGGTCTCGAGCGTCAGCCCGTGGAACGAGCCGAGCGGCGCGGTCTTCTTGACCAGTCCGTACAGGCCGAAAGTGAAGGCCAGCGTCAACGCGATCCAGGGCAGCGCGCCGTAGGCAAAGGTCAGGTACAGCACGCCCGCCGCCGCCATCCCGACGGGAATCCACTGGAGCGGACGCAGGCGCTCGCGCAGGAAGATCACGCCCATCAGCACGCTCAACAGCGGATTGATGAAATAGCCGAGGCTGGTCTCGACGATGAAGCCCGCCCCGATGGCCCAGACGTAGGTCAGCCAGTTGACGCCGATCAGAATCGCGGCAATGAAAAAGATCAACAGGGTGCGCCAGCTCAGCGCGCGGCGGAATTCCATCCCCTGCCGGAGGAGCAGCAGGACGCCCGTCAGCAGGAGGAACGACCAGACGATGCGATGACCCAGCAATTGCAGTGCCGGGATCCCGGCGAGCATTTTCCAGTAGATCGGGAACAGTCCCCAGAACACGTACGCGCCGACCGCGTACCAGATGCCTTTTTTCATGCGATGCAGACTCCTTTGCAGGGGGCAAGTATACCCGATGCGGCGTGTGTGTTTTCATGTTCCCTGTTTTTCGTGCGCGCTTTCGACAGATTTGCTGTATACTATTTCAAACACCAAATCCAAGAGGAGCCTGCAAATATGGATACGATCGATATCTATTACTACATCCGCGATACGCTTGCCTGCCTGGGCGTTCTGATCGGGATTGGCGGCGCGGTCTTTCTGTTCGTGAAGAAGAAGACGCTGCCCGCCATTCTGTCGCTGGTTGGGTTCTTATTCCTCGCCGTGGAACCCATCCTGGACCTGGTCATCTGGCAATGGCTGTCCTACCAGGAGGCTTTCGACTACGAGCCGCTGACCACCGCGTATGCTTGCATCAGCGGACCAGCGATGTTCCTGGGCGCGGCGTTCATTGCACTGGCCTTCTTCCTGGCCTTCCGCGAGCCGAAACTCGCGCCTCCCCCTCCGCCGGACGATCTGCCGCCAGCCATATAATTTCAGTAGCAATACTCGGGAGAAAATCTCACATGGACACCGAACGATTCCTACTTATCCAGACGCTCTACACTGTTTATCAATGGCTGGCCCTTGCGGGAGCCATCATTGGGATAGGCATTGCAATCGTCCTGCTGGTCCGAAAGCATAAAACCGCTGGCCTTTTGGCCCTGTTTGGCTTCTTGAGCCTGGGAGTTTACCCGCTCCTTCTGCGACTCCCCACTTTTATCTTCCTCTATCGAACAGGCCTTATAAATAATCCAGGAGTGGAAAACGCCTGGATGAACTTCCGTGACATCGGCTACCCGATCGTGGGCAGCGCGTGTAATTTCTTCGGGCTGCTCCTCGTAGGGGTTGCCCTTCTAATTGGCCTGCAATCGAAAAGGAAATTGGAACAGGGCTGACAAAAAAATCATGCTTGAAAAGGAGTGAGTAAGGAGTGTATGAAAATCTCCTACTCCCTCCTTTTTTTAATCCAAGAGAAAATCAGCAACGCCAGCGCCGCGCCGGCATTGTCAATGACCAGCGCATCCAGCCAGGATGGATGCCGCCCCGGCACAAAGGATTGGTGGAACTCGTCCGTGAGGGCGTAGAGGGCGGCCAGCACGAACGCCAACCGGACCGTCCGCCTGTCCCACCCGAACGCGAACCAGAACGACAGCGCCAGCAGGCCGTAGCCGAGCACGTGTCCGCCCTTCTTGACGAGCGTGTCCCAGAAGCCAAAATCGGGCAACTCCTGCGAGGGTGTGGACGAGAGCAGGAAAATGCCCGCCATCAGCAGGATGGACGGGAGCCAGCGCAGGAAACGGTTCACGGTTCGCCCAGGAACTCCAGCAGGAGACGGTTGAACGTCTCTGCCCGGTCCACCGGCACGGCGTGACCGGCCTGCGGGACGACGACCTGCCGCGCCCCGGGGATGCCGTCCACCAGCAGCCTCTGCCGCGCCGGGGAGACGGTGGTGTCGTCCGCGCCGGTCACCACCAGCGCAGGGATTTTGATCTCTGCCAGCCATTTGCGAGAATCGAACAGGCCGAGGGCGCGCATCGCCCCGCGGTAGGCGCGCGGGTCGGCGCGGGAAATAGTCTCGATGAGCATCTCCCGCAGCGAAGCCTGGTCCGCGCCCGGGAAGACCCGCCCGGCCACCACGCGCGCCTGGGTGCGCAAACCGAACAGGTTCACGGCAACGAGGCGGCGCAGGAAGTAGATCCAGCCGCCGAGATCGTCGGGACGCAGGGCGGAAAACGTGCTGACAAGAACCAGTTTTTTCACCAGCTGCGGGAAATCATGGGCAAATTGCTGGGCAATCACCCCGCCCATCGAAAGCCCCACCACGTGCGCCGGACCGGTCTGCAATTCGTCGAGCAGCGCGGCCAGGCTGGCGGCGGCGCGGGGAATGCTCCAGCCGCGGCCGTCGTAGGGCGAGTCGCCGAAGCCGGGCGCGTCGGGAGCGAGCGGACGGAATCCGGCCGCGGTCAGCGCGGGCAGGTTCGGGGTCCAGGAAGCGCCGGTGGCTCCCAATCCGTGGAGCAGAAGCACGGCGGGAGTCCCATTCGGATTCGGGTCGAGGAAGTGGAGTGTGGTCATATTAAGCAAAACCCTCTGCCGTCGGGCAGAGGGCTGGGCGTTATTTCGGTTCTATCGTCGGATTTTCTTCCGGTGTTTCTTCCTTCTCATCTTCGTCCTTGCCGGAAATGCCGCTCTTGAAGGAGCGGATGCCCTTGCCAAGTTCGCCCGCCACTTTGGAAATGCGCCCCACGCCAAAGAGCAGGACCACCAGCACCAAAATGATCAGCAGTTCGGGCAGACCAAAATCTTTCAGGAAACCCATAATTTTCTCCTTTCGTCGCAAGCGACGGTGGATAATTTACCACAATCGGCAGGAAATGAACAGCCGTCAGCGGTTCAAATCCCAAATTTTCAGGTTGTCCCAGTGGATTTCAAAAGGCACTGCGGAGGAATTGTTGAGTATGTGAAATTGAACCATTTTCAGCGTCACTTTGCGGTGGCCAGAGAGAGTCGAATAATAGACCGGCTCACCATCGGCAAAGATGGCAAATTCTTGCCCCTGGATGATGAATGTAATCCGGATGCGACCCTGCTCAGTTGCTCTGAACGGGAACAACAAATCATTTGTGAATTGTACAGCCGTATCTGGGCCTGCCACCGGACCCTCGAGCCAAAAACCTCCCGCGCGACCGGGGCGCACCAACCGAATGGCGTATCCATAAACTTCGTCATCGTACAAATAGATCATCGTCCAGCCGCTGCCCTGGACCCAGTTTTGTTCCACCTCGAATACATAATCATCAAGACCAGAAACCAGTTCCCAGTTGGAACTGTTGATATAACTGTATCCATCGCAATCCTTTGTCTGATCGGGAGGCAAAGGATCAACAATCAACACAAACTGGCCGCCATCATAATTGCGCGCCCCGGCGCAACAACCTTCTTTTTGCCTGCCCGTCTCCCACCCGCTGGATGGATTGCTAAAATCATCCTGGTAGTCCGGTGGACGGTTGGCGATCTCCGCCAGGATTGGGCCGCCAAATACCCGCGCCGGGTCGGGGGTGGAGGTCAGCGTTGGAGCAGCGGTGGCTGTCGGCGGGACCGGCGTGGCGGTCATGGTTGCCGCCCTCGTAGGGGTGGGCGGCGGCGCGACCAGCCCAAGCAGGAAATCCCGCTGCCAGTAAAGAACAAGGGCAATGGCAACGCATACGAACACGATCACCGCCCCAGCCAGACAGCCGCCCATGGCAGCAAAAGTAGTACGCGTCGATTTTCCAGACACTTGAGCGCCTCCTCCTGATAAACGCCGGGCAATCAAATCGTATTA
Source organism: Anaerolineaceae bacterium (assembly GCA_009772985.1). Classification (GTDB taxonomy): domain Bacteria; phylum Chloroflexota; class Anaerolineae; order Anaerolineales; family Villigracilaceae; genus UBA877. The sequence goes on along the minus strand of WOUS01000008.1, from coordinate 154,187 downwards.
TACACTTGCCGGATGTGCGCCTTATCGTGACCGGCGGCGATGCCGAACAGTTCGCGCACGCAGGTCGGACCGAAAAAGGTGTGCCGGGCGGCGCGGGACCAGGGGGCCGGGCCGCCGTTCAACAAGCCGAGCGTCCCCTTGCGCGTTTCAGTAAACGCCGCCAGCGCGGCGCGCCCGTCCTGCTGCGCGTACCCGCGCTCCTGCGCCCAGGCATCCGAATCGACGCCCGCCAGGAAGGGATTCTCCTCCGCCAGCATTTTTTGCAGGCGCGGCAGGCTGATCTCGGCCTCCACGTCGCGCAGGTGGCAGAGGACCTCGGTGAGATTCCATTCCGCCGGGGCAGGGCGGCGCGTCCAGGTATCGGCGGGCAGGGCCGCCGTCAGCGTGCCGAGGGCGGCCGGTGTGGCGCGCAGGGCCGCCAGGATCGCGTCCGGCGTCTCCACCTTCGGCTGGAGGGACTGCGGGTCGGTCTCTTCCAGCCAGCGGCGCAGGTCGGCGAACGAACCCTGCGGGATGCCCGGCTGGGATTCGTCGCGCCCATCCCGCATCCAGAAGACGGGCAGGCCGGCGCGCTGGGCGGGGAGCAGGTCCATGTTCAGGTCGTTGCCGACCATGACAACCGGTCCCTCCGGCCAGCCGAGTTGCCCGAGGAACTCGCTGAAATACGCGCCGGTCTCCTTGGTGAAGTGGAACGTCTCGTAGGAGGAGACCAAAGCGAATGGATACTTCTCCGGCGGGAGGCCGGCCCAGCGCAGGCGGTGCTGGATGGCTTTCAGCGGGAAATACGGATTGGTCGCCACGGCTACGCGATGACCGGCGGCAAAGGCCCAGTCCACAAACTCGACCGCCGCGGGCCGCGGCCGGGTGACGTGCTGGAGCGTGGGGAATATCTCGTCGTAGAACCGGTCAATGCGGACGCCGAGGGTAGCGCGGTCCGAGCCGAGTTTCGGGAAGAAATAGGCGTCGAAGACCTCGCGCAGGGTAAGCGCCGGGTCTTCGTTCTGCATCATGCGCTTCGTCCCGCCCATCAGCGCGGGGAGCATGGCTTCCGGCGCGACGGCGTCTGCCAGCGCGCCGGAAAGCGCCGAGAAGTAGGCCGGGATGAAGGCCTCCATGTTGGTGTCGAGCAGGGTGTCGTCGAGATCGAGGAGAAGGGTGGTTTGGGGCATGGGCTTCGATGGGACGCGGAGTGTTATTAGACTTTATTCGTAATAGACCGACTGCTTGTTTTTGCATCGAATTTTCACGAATTTCTCGAAAAAATCCTTTCAATTCGGGTAATTCGATGCAAAAATATTATTGCGGATAATGTCTATTGTTTTACTTCAAAAACCGACGGGACGGGATGGCAGTCCCCGCAGCCGACGTGCGGATCGAAGCCGGAGCGCCCGGTCTTCTCGCAGTACGTGGCAACCCGGACCCGGCGCTTGAATCCCGCCGTGAGCGGGCGCGCCACTTCGGGCCGCAGGCGCATGGACTCGCAGGCGTTGGCGCGCAGGATGGCCGGCACCGGGCAGGCGCGGCACAGGCCGCCGGTCCAGGCGGCGCCGAGCAGGCGGCATTCCTCGCGGTCGCGGCCGCGATAGTAGTCCCCATAGAAATATTTACATTCGGTTCCGGCAGGAGTTTTCATCGTCAACTCAACGTCCCGCAACCTGTGCTGCGGGACGATTGGGATCAGGCGCGGGTGACGTACGTGCCGTCGCGGGTGTCAACGCGGATGGTGTCGCCTTCTTTGACGAAGTTCGGGCACTGCACCTCCACGCCGGTCTCGCAGCGCACCTTCTTGGTCACGCCGGTGGCGGTGTCGCCGCGCACGGCAACTTCGGCGAAGACGACCTTCAGGTCCACGGTGGTCGGCAGTTCAACGTCGAGCGGCTCGCCGTCGTAGAAGGTCAGTTTGCAGGACATGCCTTCCTGCAGGAAGTCCGCCGACCCGCCCAGGACATCTTTGGGGATGCCGGGCTGGTCGAAGGTTTCCTGGTCCATGAAGTAATAATTATCGCCGTCGTTGTAAAGATACTGAACGTTGTGGAAGTCGAGCCGGGCTTCCTGGACCTGGGAGCCGGAGATGAAGGTCTTTTCCAGGTTGGAACCGGTGCGCAGGTTGCGCGCCCGGATCTTGATGGTGGCGTTGCCGCGGCCGGGTTTGTGGTGGCTGTATTCGATGACTTTGAACAGGTGGCCGTCGAGTTCGAAGGTGACGCCTTTGCGGAGATCATTTACGTCAATCATATGCTTTCCTTTTTTGTTTCCTGTTGAATTGCAAACGGGCGGGATTATACCACTGGCAAGGCAGGAGGCGGAAGGACGAAATCAGAATGCCCGTCAATGATGCTTCTCGGCCTCTGGCGATTCCTGTAACAGTTCCACCGCGTGACCGAGGACGGAGAAAACGACTTGCAAATTCTCCAGCGCGGCTTTGGGACTGCCGGGCAGGTTGATAATCATCGTCTTCCCGCGGATGCCGCACACGCCGCGCGAGAGCATGGCATGCGGCGTGACTTTCAGGCTTTCCGCGCGCATCGCTTCGGCCAGGCCGGGAGCCTCGCGCTCGATGACAAGGCGCGTCGCCTCGGGCGTGACATCGCGCGGGGCGAAGCCGGTCCCGCCGGTGACGAGCAGAACGTCCATTGCGCGGCTGTCGCACCATTCGGCCATCGCCTCGCGCAGCGCGTCCCGGTCATCGGGCAGGATGGCGGCGCGGACGACAGTTCCGCCCTGCGACGAGACGAACTCGGCCAGCGCCGGGCCGGAGAGGTCGGGGCGTTCGCCGCGCGCGGAGCGGTCGGAGGCGGTCAGGATGCCGAAGCGGAGGAAGGATTGGACGCGGATGAACGCGGATGTACGCGGATTTTCCTGGTTCTTCTCCGCGTTTTCCGCGCTCGCCTGCACTCGTTCTTTGAGTGTCCGCGTCCCATTTGTGTTTCGAGAAATTACCTTCATAAGTCCTTGCCGTAAACGAGAACCGTATCCATGTGTGACCAGCCGCGCTTTTCGTAGAAACGCATGGACTGTTCGTTCTCGGCGGTGACCAGCAAATAACTGCGGATGCAGCCTTTGGCTTGCAGGCGGCGCTCCACTTCGTCCATGAGCAGGCTGCCGACGCCGCGCTCGCGCAGTCCCGGCTCAACGGCGAGGTGGTAGATGAGTCCGCGGCGGCCGTCGAAGCCGCCGATGACCGTGCCGACGATGCGCCCGTCCAATTCGGCGACGAGGAACAGGTCGGGGTCGCGCTGGAGTTTTTTCCCGATCTCCTCGGGCGTGTCGGAGCGGCGCAACTGGACGCCGGGGCCGGCGTTCTCCCACAGGAGGCGGACGGCGGGATAATCTTCGGGGAAGCGGAATTCCCTTAAACGGATGTCAGGCATTCGGTCCGGTTCGCTGGGCGCGGAGGATCTTGAACAAGTCATCCGGCATGTACGGCTTGAGCAGGAAAGCGTTCGCGCCGGCCGCCAGGCATTCGTCGGATTTGTCTATCCCCGAAGCCATGACCACTTTGATGCTTTTCAAGTCCGGCTGGCGGCGCAGTTCCCGTACCAGGTCGAGGCCGTTCCGGTCGCCCAGGAAAAAGTCCACCAGAAAAATATCCGGTTTCAAAGCCCGGATGTATTCCATCAGGTCGCCGGTCTTGTCCAGCAAAGTCTCCACCTGGTAGCCCTCCATCCCCAGCAAGGTCTTGAGGAGGGAGACCATGGTGAAGTCATCGTCCGCCAGGAGCACTTTTGGCATGAGTGTTTCCTTTTTTCTGCGTTGTTTTCGGCCGCGCCGGGCGGACCGGTTTTTCGAGAGCGGCCTTCAGCACGTCGTTGACCGACTCGGCAAAAACGAAGGTCATGGATTTCTTGATCTCGGCGGGAATATCCTCGAGGTCCAGTTTGTTGCGCGTCGGCAGGATGACCGTCTTCAGGCCGGCGCGGTGGGCAGCCAGCATCTTCTCCTTGATCCCGCCGACCGGCATGACCTGGCCGCGCAGGGTGATCTCGCCGGTCATGCTGACGCCTTTCTTGACCGGGCGGCCGGACACCAGCGAGACCAGCGCGGTCGCCATCGTCACGCCGGCCGAGGGGCCGTCCTTCGGCTGGGCGCCGGCCGGGATGTGCAGGTGGATGTCGGACTTGTCGTAGAAATCCTTCGGCAGGCCGAGGTCCTCGGAATGGGAGCGGACGTACGACAGCGCGGCGCGGGCCGATTCCTGCATCACGTTCCCCACCGACCCGGTGATCTGGAAGCCCTTCGACCCGGGCATTTTCGTGGCCTCGATGAACAGGATGTCGCCGCCGAACGGCGTCCATGCCAGGCCGGGAACCACGCCGGGGATGGAGATGCGCGTGTCAATCTCATCGTGTTCGAGGAAGATGGGATGGCCGAGCAGTTCGCGCGCCGCCGTGGGCGTGACCTTCGCGCGCGGTTTCTTGCCCTCGGCGATGCGCGTGCCGATCTTGCGGCAGACGGCGCCGATGCGCCGTTCCAGGTTGCGGACGCCGGCCTCGCGCGTGTACTCGTTGATGATGGTCTTGAGCGCGTCCCTGGAGAAGGCCGCCTCCTCCGGGCGCAGTCCGTTCTCGCGGATCTGGCGCGGGACGAGGTAGCCTTTGGCAATGGCGACCTTTTCGCCTTCGGTATAGCCGGAAAGGTGGATGATCTCCATGCGGTCCAGCAGCGGGCCGGGGATGGTTTCCAGCGTGTTGGCGGTGGTGATGAAGAACACCTGCGAGAGATCGTAGGCAACCTCCAGGTAGTTATCGCGGAATTCGACGTTCTGCTCCGGGTCGAGCACTTCGAGCAGGGCCGAGGCCGGGTCGCCGTGGAAATCGAAGGTCAGTTTGTCCACCTCGTCGAGCATAAAGACGGGGTTGCGCGACTCGACGCGGCGCAGGGCTTGCAGGATGCGCCCCGGCATGGCGCCGATGTAGGTGCGGCGGTGGCCGCGCACCTCGGCCTCGTCGCGCACGCCGCCCAGCGAGGCGCGGATGAACTTGCGCTCCATGGCGCGGGCGATGGACTGGCCGAGCGAGGTCTTGCCCACGCCGGGCGGGCCGACGAAGCACAAAATCACGCCCTCGCGCTCGCGCCGGATGAGGTCCTTCGACGGCTCCTTCTCGTCATCCTTGCGCTCCAGGCGCAGTTTGCGAATGGCAAGGAATTCCAGGATGCGTTCCTTCACATCCTTCAGCCCGTAGTGGTCCTGGTCCAGGATTCCGCGGGCGTGGGCAATATCCAGATTATCCTGCGTGGTCTGCCCCCAGGGAACCGACACCAGCCAGTCGAGATAGGTGCGGATGACGCCGTACTCGGCGGCGGCGGTCGGCAGGCGCGCCATGCGGTCCAGTTCGCGGCGCGCCATCTTTTCGGCCTCCTCCGGCATTTTGGCGGCTTCGATCTTCTTGCGGAACTCCTCCACCTCCACCGCCTGCTCGTCGCGCTCGCCGAGTTCCTTCTGGATGGCTTTCATCTGCTCGCGCAGGAAGTAATCGCGCTGGACCTTCTCGATCCCCGAGCGCGCCTCGTTCTGGATCTTGGCCCCCAGCGACAGGACTTCCGCCTCGCGCACCAGCAGGTCCACCAGTTTCTCGAGTTTGGATTTGGTCGAGTCCAGTTCGAGGATGGCCTGGGCGTCCTGCAATTCGATGCGCTGGAAATTGGCGATGGTGTAGATGGTCTGGAGCGGGTCCTCCAGTTGGGTGATGGAGGCCACCAGTTCGCGCGGGATGGACGGCGTCAGGTTGGAGATCTGCTCGAACTGGTCGCGCGCCGAGCGCGCCAGCGCCTCGATCTCCAGCCCGGTCTCCACCGTTTCGGGGATGACCTCCACCCGCGCCGTCAGGTACGGCTCCTCCTGCACCACCTCCACCAGCCGGAAGCGCATCAGTCCCTGCACCAGCAGGCGGATGGTGTTGTCGGGGGCGCGGAACAGGCGGTGGACGGTGGCGATGGTGCCGACCGGGTACAGGTCCGCGGGGCCGGGGTTTTCCAGTTCCGGGTCGCGCGCCGCCACCAGGCCGACCAGTTTGTCGGGCGTGAGCGAGACCTCGTCCACTAGTTTGATGGAGCGCGGCTGTCCGATCGTCAACGGGACGGCGGTCTGGGGATAGACGACCACGCCGCGCAGCGGCAGGATGGCAACCGTGTCGGGGAGTTTCGACACCTGCTCCTCCGCCGGTTTCGCGGCCGGGCCTTTATCCTGCTCTTCTTTTTTCTGGAGGCGGGTGAAAATGGACGGCATGAACACTTCCTCGATGGAGGCATCGGATTCTTCCAGCCATTGCAGCAGTTCCACGGGGCCGGAATGCCAGCGCGATGCAGACATGAATTATCCCTGCACCTTGACCGCGGCCGGTTTCAGTTTCGGCAGGATGACGGTCAGGAAGCCGTCTTCGTATCCGGCGTCGGCGCGGTTGACGTCAACCGCCGGAGGGAGTTCGACGGCGGCGCTGAACTCGCCGAAGCGGATCTCCATCTGGTGATAGGCGCGCCGTTCCTGCGCGTCGATGCGCACGCCGCTGATGACCAGGAAATTCTTCTCCACGCCGATGGAGAAATCCGCTTCGCGCATCCCGGCCACTTCCACGCGGACGATGAAACTGGCGTCCGTTTCGTAGACGTCGGTCGGCGGACTCCACGAGTACGGATGGAGGTTCACCTGCCAGCCAATGGCCTGCAGGGCGTTGCTTCTCTTTTCGAGGGAGGGTTCCGATTTCCAGGTCAGCGCAACCATGGGATCAACTCCTTGCTAACCGAGCGCGGCCCTGGCCGCGGCGAGCACCGCGGCGTAATCAGGCTCTTCGCCCAGCGCCGGCATGTAGGCCGCGTAGGCGATCTTCCCGGCGCGGTCCACCACAAAGACGGCCCGGCGCAGGAGGCGCGCTTCCTTGATGAGACAGCCGTACTGCGCGCCGAAATCCGCGGCCATGTGGTCGGAGAGCACCGTCACCTGGTCCACGCCGGCCGCGCCGCACCAGCGTTTCTGGGCGAACGGCAGGTCGGCGCTGATGACCAGGATGGCGATATCCTTGCCCAGGGAGGCGGCTTCCACGTTGAAGCGGCGCGTCTCGCGGTCGCAGACTTCGGTATCGAGCGAGGGAACGGCGGCAATGATCCGCACCTTGCCCTGCGTGTCGGCCAGCCCGCTGAACGGCGACCAATCGCCCGTCTGGACGGAAAACTCAGGGGCGGGGTCGCCCGGCTTGAGGTGCGGGCCGATGACGGTGGCGTCCTTCCCCTTGAATTTGATGATGCCAAAGCGTTCGGTGGTCATAATCACCTCCTGCCCTTTCTCCTGCACCTCTCTCCCGCAAGCGGGAGAGGGGACGGGGGTGAGGGGGTCAGCGCCCCTGGTGAGATTCGAACTCACAGCCTACTGCTTAGAAGGCAGGTGCTCTATCCATTGAGCTACAGGGGCATGGATCACGCAAGATATGGACGGATGCCCTTATAGACCCGCGGCCCGGCCAGCGTGCGCAGGATGGTATCCGCGGGGCGGTTCAGGCGGGCGCCGAATTCCTCGGCGCTCATCGGTTTGTTGCCGTCGGAAAGCAGGATGCGGAAGACCGCATCCACCAGCGCGGTGTGCTCGTCGAGGAAACCTTCCTGGCAGGCGCAGTGGGTAATGATGGCGTTCTGCAGGCCGTCCATCTGGCGCACCTCGGCGGTCTCCGGGTCCACCCAGTCAATCAACTGGCCTTCGGGTAGGTCGGCGAATGCCTTCTGGTGCTCCTCGCACAACAGGCTGCGCAATTCCACGTGCCAGTTGCGGTCGTTCTCGCGCCACCACTCGAAGTCAACGTGGAAGGGAGTCGCGACGGTCGGCTTGACCAGGCTGAATTTCTTCGGCTCACTCATTGCCGGCCTCCGACTCGGCCATGCGGAAGTGCATGTCGCCGACGTGTTTGTACGCCTTGTTCCCGACCAGGAACGCCAGTAAGGGGGCGGGCGGGCAGCGGCGGATGATGTTCAGCGCGGAATACAACTCCTGCGCGTGGACGTGTCCCTGCACGTTCAGTTTGACCACCTCCCGCATGGCAGATGCGACCAGCTGTTCGAACGGGACGCGCTGCTTCGCCAGCTGCGCGCAGGCCTCGTCCACACCGGCCGCATCTGGCACGGCCACGACCATCCGTTCGTTGTATTCCGCCGCCAGGTTCTGCTTGAGCATGGCGAAGACGATCCCGCCATCCGAGCCGGCCAGCACCGTCCGCACCCAGTCGCGCGTCGGGCGGCGCGTCCGGGCCGTGATGATGGCCTGCCCGGGCTGTTTTCCCCGCTTCACAACCACCAGGCTTCCGGGAAAAAGGTCGTATTTCTTATAAAAGCGGCCCAGCCCGGCAACGTACCGGTGCTGGCGCACCACCCAGGCCGGGATCTCCTCGCCGGACTGCCCGTCTACCAGCGTGAAGCGGACGCGCGGCGACTCGTAGGCGGTGGGGAACAGTCCCTGCACGCGCGCCGAGACCGGCAGCGTGCCGGCCCGCCAGTGCGGATACGTCAGCGCCACCGTCACCTCGTCCGCGGCGGGGGCGGGGGATGCCGGCTCGGTCAGTTCGTCGTCTATCTCGGCCACCAGTTTCAGCATCTGGGGCGTCAGGAGCGACTGATCGTATTCCATTTCCACGCAGCGCAACGTTGCCGGGATCTGCTGAACATCCTCCGGCTCGAGACGCTTCAGGCACCACAACACCTCGCCTGCCGGGCCGACTTCGTCGAAGCGGCCGTCTTCCTGCAGGGCGTAATTCATCGAAAACTCGATCAACTTGGCGCTGCCGCCCAACGGGAGTTCCACCTGCTCGATCAGCGCCGACGCCGTCAGCGGGGCGCCGCCATTTTCCTCCAGCACGGCCTCGGCCAGGTTCAGGTGGCCGGCGTTCACGTCCACCAACAGGGCACGCGGGAACCAGCGCCCGGCAATCCGCACCAGGTCCGGGTCCGAGTGGAGGCTTTTCAGCAGTTTCTGCTCAAGGTCCGCGCCGAAGGTCTTCAGCACGTTCTCCGGGTTGAGCAACTGGTCATCGGCGGCCACTTCCACGGGCTGGTTAAGTGCGTGCTCCGCCAGCCCGGCCGCGAACGACTTGACCCCGTCTTCGAACTCGACCTCGATGACCGAAAACTCCCCCATCCCGGGATTGACGCCGGAGCGGGCGCCGATCACCTTCCCTTTTTTCCAGTTGAGCGCCGGAAAAACAAGGGGATCGCCGGTCTTGTAATTTTCCTTGGGCAGGTAGGTCTTGCCCCCCGCCCGATGCTGTTGCAGCAAAACATCGCGCTCACTGCGGATGCGCTCGTTGACCAGCACCGGAACGAGTTCCTTCTCGGTCAGCGGAGTCTCGTTCTCGAAGAGACAGGCGCCGATGAACTCGAGGTCTTTCTTGGCGGGGGTAAAAGTTGTCCAGTAGTCGGGGGGCAGGGTAAGAAGAGCGTTCGCCATCATATGCCGGGTTCTTGAATCTTTCTGATTGGGATTGTTTACAAAGCGGCATAATTATACACTACCTTGACAGGCCTTCCTGCTTGACTTACGATTGGCCGATGAGCAACTACCGGCAGCGTATGGGAGCATGGGGCGAACAGGCCGCGGCAGACTACCTGGCCCGCCAGGGGTACGCCATCCTGGAACGCAACGTCCGCACACCGCACGGCGAACTGGACATCGTGGCCCGCAAAGACGACCTGCTCGTATTCGCCGAAGTCAAGGCGCGCAGTTCGCATTCCTTCGCCTACCCCGAAGACGCGGTCACGCCGCGCAAACAGGAGCACATGCTGATGGCCGCCGAACACTACCTGGACCTCAATCCTGGCGGCCCGGACACCTGGCAGTTCGACGTGATCTCCGTCGAGCGCGGCCCGGACCGGGAGCCTGTCATCACCCATTTCGAAAATGTCATCGGATAAAACGTTGCACGTCACACGTCACCTGTCACACGTCAAACCGCCCTTGGTCGTCATCGTCGGACCGACAGCCGCGGGCAAGACCGAGACCTCCATCCAACTGGCCGAACGGCTGGACGGGGAGATCGTCTCGGCGGATTCGCGTCTCTTCTACCGGGGCATGGACATCGGCACCGCCAAGCCGACGCCCGCAGAGCGCCGCCGCGTTCCCCACCATCTCGTGGACGTGGCCGACCCGCGCGAGACCTGGAGCCTGTCCGTTTTCCAGCAGGCCGCCGCGCAGGCCATCGCCGGCATCCACGCCCGCGGCAAACTCCCCTTCCTCGTCGGCGGGACCGGACAATACGTCCACGCGGTCGCGCACGGGTGGGCGCCGCCGGCCTTGGGTCCGCAGCCACGGCTGCGCGCTATTTTGGAGGAACAGGCAGGCACATACGGGGTTAACCGGCTACACGAACGACTGAAATTCCTGGATCCCGAAGCAGCCGAAAAGATAGACCCGCGCAACGTCCGGCGCACGGTCCGGGCACTGGAGGTGATCTTCGCGACCGGGCGGAGGTTCTCGGCGCAGCGCGGGCAGGGCGCGAGTCCCTACCGTCTGCTGACGGTCGGCCTGACCCGTCCGCGGCCGGAACTGTACGCCCGCGTGGATGCGCGCATCGAATCCATGTTCGCGGCGGGGCTGTTGGATGAAGTGAAACGTCTGCTCGATTCCGGCTGCCCCCCCTCCCTGCCGGCGCTCTCGGCCATCGGGTACCGCGAATGCGTGGAGGTTTTGCAGGGCAGGCTGACGGTCGAGGAGGCCAAAGTCCAAATGCGGCGGCTGACGCGCGTCTTTGTGCGCAGGCAGGCAAACTGGTTCAAGCCTGACGATCCGGCCATCCACTGGTTCGAGGCCGGCAAGGCGACCATTCCCGATCTTGAAAGGTTTATCCGCGGCACGCTGTCACCCGAATGAACAAAACAAGGGGAATATGCAACACCATTTCAAAGAAGAAGTTTCGAAAAACCTGTTGACTTTTCTCTCTTTTCCCTCTATACTACTTTATGGAGATGTCCATCCCTATTCATTAGCAAGGAGGAGCACATGAAAGATCGTCCCTGGTTGAAGAAGTACGACAAGGGTGTTCCGCACACCCTCGACTATCCCGCAGTGCCTCTGTACTACTTCCTCGAAGAGTCGGCGCGTAAGTATCCCGACAATCCCTGTACCATCTTCAAGGGAGCAACGATCACCTACCGCGAGATGAACGAGATCACCGACAGGGTGGCGGGAGGTCTCGCCGCAATGGGGGTCAAGAAAGGCGACCGGGTGGGAATGTTCATTCCCAACACGCCGCAATTCGTGATGATCTATTTCGGAATTCTCAAGGCCGGCGGGGTCGTCGTTGCCACGAACCCACTCTACACGCCATCAGAAATTGACCACCAGGTCAACGACGCAGGCGTCGAACTTATGTTCGTGATGAGCAACTTCTACAACACCATGAAGAAGGCCCAGCCGAAGACGAAGATCAAGAAACTCATCGTCACCAATATCAAGGAAACCCTGCCGCCTGCCTTGAAGGTCCTGTTCACGCTGGCAAAGGAAAAGAAAGGCGGGTTCCGCGTCACGCTGGAGCAGGGCGATCTCTGGTTCCAGGACTGGCTGGCCAAATACAAACCCGAGGACCGCCCCAAACTGGAGATCAAGCCGGACGATACGGCTCTCTTCCAGTACAGCGGCGGCACGACCGGCATCTCGAAGGGCGCCATCGCCATGCACCGCAACCTGGTCGCCAACACACTGCAGATCAAATCCTGGATGCTCGATCTCAACGAGGGACACGAGGTCGTACTGATGGCGATCCCGCTGTTCCACGTCTACGGCATGGTGGCCGGGATGTTGTTTGGCATGTCCGCCGGGGCGAGCCTGGTCATGGTGCCAAATGCGCGCGACCTGCACGACGACCTCGAAAACATCAAGAAATACCGCCCGACCATTTTCCCCGGCGTCCCCACGCTGTACAACGCGATCAACAACCACCCGGACGTGAAGGCCGGCAAATACGACCTGAGTTCCATCAAGGCCTGCATTTCCGGCTCCGCGGCGCTGATGCGGGAGACCAAGGAAAAATTCGAGGCGCTGAGCGGCGGCAAGGTCTTCGAGGGGTTCGGCCTCTCCGAAGCGCCCACCGCCACCCACTGCAACCCCCTGCTCGGCGAAAACCGCACCGGGTCCATCGGCCTGCCCATGTCGGACGTGGATGCCAGGATCATCAGCCTGGATGACGGCGTAACGGAAATGCCCGTCGGCGATATCGGCGAACTGGTCATCAAGGGGCCTCAGGTATTCAAAGGCTACCACAACATGCCCACCGAGACCACCAACACGCTGCGCGATGGCTGGCTCTATACCGGCGACATCGCCCGCATGGACGATGACGGCTATTTCTACATCGTTGACCGCAAGAAGGAACTCATCAAACCAGGCGGATTCCAGGTCTGGCCGCGGGAAGTGGAGGAAGCCATCAGCACCAACCCCAAAGTGCTCGAGGTGGGCGTGGCAGGCATCCCGGACCCGCACCGGGGCGAGACGGTGAAAGCCTGGGTGGTGGTCAAGCCCGGCGAAACAATGGAAGAGTCCGAGGTCAAGGCGTGGTGCAAGGAACGGCTGGCCCCGTACAAGGTGCCGACGCACGTCGAGTTCCGCACCGAACTGCCCAAGACCACGGTCGGCAAGATCCTGCGCCGGGAACTGGTCAAGCAGCACAAAGAGCAATAACCGGACGAAAAAGAATAAAAATGAACCTCCTGCGTTTTGCAGGAGGTTCATTTTTGTTTATCGAGCCGGTTGCGGCGTGCCGCTCTTCTTTGGGAACGGGGGCGGGAAAATCTTCTCGAACTCTTCGCGCGTCAGCGTTTCCACCTCGAGCAATTTGTTGGCCACGGCGTCCAGTTCGGCGCGATATTTTTTCAGGATCGCAAGCGCCTTTTTATAGGAATCATCCACCAACTTGCGCACTTCGCGGTCAATCTGTTCGGCAACGGCCTCGGAATAATCACGCTGCTCGGAGATCTCACGGCCCAGGAAAATAAGTTCCTCCTTCTGACCATAAGTCATCGAGCCAAGTTCATTGCTCATTCCCAGGCGGGTGACCATGGTGCGGGCAATTTTCGTAACGTTCTCCAGGTCATTCGAGGCGCCCGAGGTAATATCGTCGAAGACGATTTGCTCGGCTGCGCGGCCGCCGAGGAACAGGGTCAATTGCGCCAGCATTTTCTTGCGTGAAGTGAGCATGCGATCATCGGTCGGACGGTTCCAGGTCAGACCGCCGGCCTGTCCGCGGCCAACGATGGTGATCTTCTGCACCGGGTCGGCTTCGGGGATGGCGTTGATGACCACGGCGTGACCTGCCTCGTGATAGGCAATGATGCGCTTCTCTTCTTCGCTGATGAGCCGGGACTTGCGCTCCGGGCCCATGACAACGCGCTCAATAGCCTCCTCCATTTCGGACTGGCTGATGGCCTTCTTGTTGCGGCGGGCAGCCAGGATGGCGCCCTCGTTGACCAGGTTCTCCAGGTCCGCGCCGACGAAGCCGGGGGTGCCGCGGGCAACAGACCCCAGGTCCACACTCGGTTCAAGCGGCTTGCCGCGCACGTGGACCTTGAGGATGGCCTCGCGTCCGCGCATGTCGGGCCGGTCGAGAGTGACGCGGCGGTCGAAGCGGCCGGGGCGCAGGAGCGCCGGGTCGAGGATGTCGGGGCGATTGGTAGCCGCCACAACAATGACATTGGTATCGGTGTCGAACCCGTCCATTTCCACGAGCATCTGGTTGAGGGTTTGTTCGCGCTCATCGTGCGAGCCGCCCAGCCCGGCGCCGCGTTGCCGTCCAACCGCATCAATTTCATCCACAAAGACGATGCACGGCGAGTGACGCTTGGCCTGTTCGAACAGATCGCGCACCCGGCTGGCGCCCACGCCCACGAACATTTCCACAAATTCCGAGCCGGAGATGGAGAAGAACGGAACGCCCGCTTCACCGGAAACGGCCTTGGCGAGCAGGGTCTTGCCGGTTCCCGGAGGGCCGACCAGCAGCACGCCCTTCGGGATGCGCGCTCCGAGTTGGATGAACTTCTGCGGCTCTTTCAGGAATTCCACCACCTCGCGCAGTTCGTCTTTCGATTCGTCCACCCCGGCCACATCGTCGAACGTGACAGTCGGGTGTTCGCCGCTGAACATGCGCGCCTTCGATTTGCCGAAAGCCATGGCGGCATTATTGCTGCCCTGCGCCTGCCGGAAAAGGAACCAGAACAGGAAGCCGAACAGGAGCAGCGGCAGGATGTAAGTGCCGATCGTCATGATGCCCACCCATGAACTGGGGGCTTTGGCTTCAATGTCCACGTTGGCCAGGCTTTCCGGGATGACGCCCAGATTGAGCAGTTGGGCAACGAGGGTCGTCTCGGCTTCCTTTTGCGTTACACGCTCGATATCTTCGGAACCGCTTGGATAAATGACCCGGATACGGTTGTTCTCTTCAACAATGATCCGGGAAACCTTGTCCCCGGCATTGATATCCGCTGCCAGCTGGGTCAGCGTCAGCGGCGCCTCGACAGTGGACGGATTGCTGAAGTTGAAATACACCATTGCCACAATGGCAATGAACAGGAACAGGTAAATGATATACGACTGGTTGCGCGAGTTCACGTGTGCCTCCAAATTAGCGTTTGCATTATACCAACCTATAAAGGTCTGCACCAGTCACACAGAAAACTTATACAAATCTCTAATGAACCATTCATGCGCATACCAGGGCTTCAGGAATCGCCGGTTCCATCCAATTGGGGGGTAGAAAATCGGGTAAGAATTATCTATAATGATTTCATCGTTCCAGCGCGCTGGAAAATCCTGGCGCGCACCCCTCAAGCAAGGAGGAGCCATGTATCTTCATCCCAAGTTCCGCCATCTTCTTTATCTGGTACTGGCCATCATCATCAGCGCCTGTACCCCGGCAACGAGCGCCCCCACGCCCACTCCCGTGCCAGGCGGCGGGGCCCCTGCGCCGGAAGTCTACGAACCCGTGGCAGGATCCAGCATGACCTGGGTGGACGGCAGCACCATCGTCTACATCCCGCCGGGAGAATTCGAGATGGGCAAGGGGTCGGACGCCGAGAATGCCCCCGCCCACGTGGTCAACCTGGATGGATTCTGGATCAACCAGACCGAGGTGACCAATCGCTCTTACGCCCGCTGTGTAGCCGCCGGGACCTGTACCCTCCCCAAACTGGACGAGGCGGCTTCATGGTACGGCGACCTATTCTACGCAGATTACCCGGTAGCCGGGGTGGACTGGGCCCAGGCGCAGACGTACTGCAACTGGGCGCAGGGCGTCCTCCCCACCGAAGCCCAATGGGAAATGGCGGCCGCAGGCCCAACTCACACCCTGTACCCCTGGGGCGACACATCTCCGGATTGCAGCCTGCTCAACTTCAATAACTGCCTGATCCCGTCCGCCCCGGATTTCGTCGGCTCGTACCCGGGCGGGGCCAGTTTCTACGGCCTCCTGGATATGGGCGGGAACGTCTTCGAGTGGGTCGCGGACTTCTACGCGGCAGATTACTATCCTGCCTCCCCGGTCGAGAACCCCATCGGACCGGCAGCCGGCAGCACGCGCGTGGTGCGCGGCGGCGGCTTCGACAGCCCGGAGATGCTCGTCCGCACCTCCACGCGCGGCGCCATGGACCCGGCGCTTGCGGCCTCCAATATCGGCTTCCGCTGCACCATCACCACCCAGAGAGTGGCGCAGCCGACCCTGCCCATCTGCCGGGTGTCCGCCTACCTCCCGCGCAACAACCAGGGAGATGCCGCCGGAGCCGCGACCCCCACTCCAGTGGGCGCCGCCGGGATCAGCGTAATTGGCGGCTATTGCGATAACAGCGCCGTGGGCGTGCTGACCGGCATCAACATTGACGTGGGCCAGCCCGTTACCAACCCGGCCGACTACACTGTCACCGCCTACGGAGAGCGGCTGCAGTGTGTCCAAACGCCGGGCTATCCCAACCGGCTTACCTGCTACGGCGCTAACGTTGGCGAAGATTCGACCATTGTGATAACCATCTGTCCGCCCCGCGACGGGCAGGATAACGTGACCACCGGCGGACAGCCCGGCTGCCCGCAGGGCTACACGCTCAACCCGCTGACCGGCCAGTGTGAATACACGCCGGCCACACCGCCCGACCAGGGCTGCCCGCCAAACTACACCACTGCCGTCGGAGCCAATGACTGCCTGCCGCAGCCGGATCCCACCAACCCCAACGGCGGCTGCCCCGAGGGATACTTCTCCTACGTGACCGGGAACGGCATCATCTGCGTCCCGCCGGGAGGCGACGACAACGGCTGCACGTATGGCATCGTCACCGCCAACCAACCCGGCTGCCCGCCCGACCCTCCCTGCCTGCCCGGCTACACCTACAACGCCGCCTCGCAATGCTGCCAGCCCCCCGAGGGAAGCCAGCCCGGCTGCCCGCAAAACTACACTTTCGCATCCGACCAGAATTACTGCCAGCCGGCCGAGACTGACGGCGGCGGCGGAGACTGTGTCACTTTCACCGTCTACATTCCATCCTGTGTCACACCAGTCCCGACCAGGGTTAATTGTTCGCAATTTACCACCGAAACAAGTTGCAATGCGTACTCCAACTCCTGCTACTGGTATCAATATCAGACCGGTGGTCCCGGTGAATGCAGAAACAGATAACCGGGATATTGCACCAGCTGATAAACAACAAGAAGCCTCCACTTTTCGGTGGAGGCTTCTTGCTGTCCTGTTTGGGCGTCAGGAAAACGCCGGGCGGAAATCAAGTTCCACGGCCTGCTCGAAGGCGTGCCCGGCCTGCAAAACCAGCGCCTCGGCCCACAACCGGGAAACGATCTGCAGGCCGATGGGCAGTCCATCCTGTGTGAAGCCACACGGCACCGACAGCGCCGGCAGGCCGGTCAGGTTGAACGGCGCGGTGAAGCGCGTCAACTGGCGCGCGGCCTGGATGGCCTCCGTCCCCTCGATGGGCGGGGCCGGGATGGGCGTGGTGGGCAGAAGCAAAGCATCATATTTGCGGAAGAAAACATCGAAGCGGCGGCGACCCTCGGCCTGCTCCCGCCTCGCCAGCGCGTACTCGGTTGAGGTGGCAGCCGCGCCCTTCTCCAGCCGGTGGCGAACATCCTCGCCGAACCAGTCGGGGTGGGCTTCCAGACGCTCGCGGTGAAAAGCCGCCGCGTCGGCCTGGGTCATGCGGGCGTTGGCGTGGGCCAGGTCAGAAAGCCAGGGAAGGTCCGCTTTTTCGATCTGCGCGCCATTATCCTTGAAAACCCGCACGGCTTCGCCCACCGCCGCCAAAACTTCGGGATCCGCCGCCTCGACATATTCTCCTGCCGCCACTGCCATCCGCCAGCCCTCCACCCCGTCCTCCAGATGGATGAGATAATCCTCCACGGGTACGTCGGCCGAGGCCGGGTCGAGCGGATCGTATCCGGCCAGGACCTGGAGCATGAGCGCCGCGTCCCGGACCGAGCGCGTGAGCGGCCCCACGTGGTCCAGGTTCCACGAGAGCGGCAGGACACCGCGCGTGCTGACCCGTCCGCGCGTAGGCTTCAGCCCGACCACCCCGCACAAACTTGCCGGGATGCGGATGCTGCCGCCGGTATCCGTGCCAAGCGCGGCGAATGCCATCCCGGCCGCGACTGCCGCCGCCGAACCAGACGAGGAGCCGCCGGTAATCCGCTCCAGATTGTGCGGGTTGCGCACCGGACCGAAATGCGGGTTGACGCCGGTCACGCCCAGCGCAATCTCGTGTGTGTTGGTCTTGCCCAGAATGAACGCCCCCGCCAGGCGCAGTTTCTCGATAACAAAGGCGTCTGCTTCGGCAGGCCTATCCCCAAAGAATTTCGGCGCGCCGGCGGTGGTTGGCAGCCCGGCCACGTTAATCAAATCCTTCACCGCCACCGGCACAGGCAGCGCGCCGGCGGCGGGACCGGCTCCGCGTACCCCATCGCCGGCCACGCAAATGTACGCGTTGATCGCCGGGTCGAGCCGCTCGATTTGGGCGCGGCAGGCTGAGGTCAGGGAGGCTGCGGAAATCTCCCCGGCGCGGATGCGTGCGAGGGCGGAGGAAATGGTCAGCGCGGCAGGATCAAGGTCCACGAGTCGTCTTTAAACACAAAGGACACAAAGGGCACAAAGGAAAAACCTTCGTGAACCTTTGCGCCCTTTGTGGTGAGAACTAGAACAGCCCGACTACTTTGCCGGTCTCGAGGTCGAGGTCTACGTCGTAGAAGACCGGGCGGGTGGGCAGGCCGGGCATGGTGCGCATCGTGCCCAGCAGCGGATACAGGAAGCCTGCACCGACTGAGGCGCGGATGTCGCTGATGGTCACGCGGAAGCCACGCGGCGCGCCCTTGAGAGCCGCATTGTCGGTGAAGGAAAGATGGGTCTTTGCCATGCACAGCGGCAGGCCGGCAAAACCGAGGCGGGTGAACTGCTCGATCTTGGCCTCGGCTTCGGGCGTATAGTCCACGCCGTCGGCGCGATAGATTTCGCGTGCGATGGTTTCGATTTTCTCTTTGATAGAAACTTCCAGCGGATAGAGGAACTTGAAGTTGGAGGGTTTGTCGCAGGCCTTGATGACAGCCTCGGCCAGGGCGATGGCGCCCTTGCCGCCTTCCATCCAGTGGCGGGAAACGACCGCGTCCATCGCGCCGGCTTCGATGGCGGCCTTGCGGACGATTTCCACCTCGGCAGGAGTGTCATTGGCGAAGGAGTTGACCGCCACGACCACATTCACGCCGTATTTGAGGGCGTTCTCGATATGCTGGACCATGTTGGGCAGGCCCTTCTGGAGCAGGTCGAGGTTCTCGTCGGTATATTCGGGGGCCAGGGGTTTGCCGGCCACTACCTTCGGGCCGCCGCCGTGCATCTTGAGAGCGCGCACGGTGGCAACCAGAACCACAACATTCGGGGTCAGTCCGGAGTAGCGACATTTGATGCCCATGAATTTTTCCATGCCGATGTCCGCGCCGAAGCCGGATTCGGTGATGACATAATCAGCGAGTTTGAGCGCGATCTTGTCGGCGATGATGGAGGACTGTCCGTGGGCGATGTTGGCAAACGGTCCCGCGTGGACGATGGCGGGAGTCCCCTCGAGGGTCTGCATCAGGTTCGGCTTGATGGCATCCTTCATCAGGACGGTCAGCGCGCCAGATACGCCCAGGTCTTCAGCCGTGACGGCTTCGCCGCGCCTGTTGACAGCCACGACCATGCGGCCGAGCCTGTCGCGCATATCCGCAAGACCTGTGGTCAACGCGAGGATGGCCATGATCTCGGATGCGACGGTGATGTCGTAGCCGGAGCGGTGCTCGTGACCGGCTTCGTCCTTGCCGAGGCCAACCATGATTTCGCGCAGGAAGCGGTCGTTCACGTCCACCACGCGCCGCCACTGCACGCCGTTCGGGTCAATGTCGAGGCGGGCGAAGCGGCTGCGTTCTTCGGCAGTCAGTTCGCTGGGGTCGGTCTTGGCGATGCCGAGTTTCTTGAGACGGCGGAGCATGGACGGGGAGAACTTGCGCTGGCCCTTTTTATCGGGCGGGCAGAGCGCATCGAACATTTTACCGTCATCAGGCGTATTGGCTTCGTGCATCATGCGGGCATCCAACGCGGCGGCGCACAGGTTGTGGGCGGCGGTGATGGCGTGGATGTCGCCGGTCAGATGGAGGTTAAAATCTTCCATCGGGATGATCTGCGAGTAGCCGCCGCCGGCCGCCCCGCCCTTGATGCCGAAGGTCGGCCCCTGCGAGGGCTGGCGGATCACGGTCATCACGTTCCTGCCCAGGTGCGCGCCGAGCGCCTGCGAAACGCCCACGGTGGTGGTCGTCTTGCCTTCGCCGAGCGGGGTGGGCGTGATGGCCGTCACATCAATGTACTTGCCGTTCGGGCGGTCCTTCAGCCGCTCGAGGATTTCGAGTTTGATCTTGGCCTTGTGCGGCCCGTACAGTTCCAACTCGTCGGGTGTGATCCCCAGTTCCTCGGCAATCTCCAGGATGGGCTTGAGGACGCCCTCCTGGGCGATCTCGATGTCGGAAGGCACCGGTGTGCGGAGTTTCAACGGGGTGGGTTTGAATTTTCGGGTCATTTGTTTTCTCCTTTGGCAGGTTGATATTAATATTGTCCAATATTTACACGTTTTGTGCAAGAGATATAACTCCCCTTTTTATTGTGCAAGGTGTCACAAGCCTTTAAACGCTGGTTCGGCAGTTGAACTGCCGAACCAGCAAGTAGGGCGGGTGGGGGTCGAACCCACACGGTGTCTCCACCGGCGGATTTTAAGTCCGCAGCGTCTGCCAATTCCGCCACCGCCCCACGCCGCAATTATACACGAAACTTTTTTCGGAGACTGGCATAGCGGGAGGTGAAATGGATCCACAATGGGGATTGTCTCCCGCGCACCGTTCCCTGCCGGATGGCGCTCCGCAAACCATCCGGACCGTCGAACTGCGGCAGCCAAACGACGGCCCGTCCCAGCTCGAACGCGGCGTGCGCGTCCGACCCGGCCGTGCCGGGAAGATTGTGCTGGCGGGCAAACTCCGCCGCCCGGCGGTTTGCTCCCGGCATCATGCAGCGCGCGTTGAAGACTTCAATCGCGTCCACCAGCGGGACGATTTCCAGCAAATCATCCAAATCCCACGCGCCGCTGCGCCACGCGTCGAACGGATGCGACACGCTGACAAACGCCCCCTGCCCCCGCAGGAGGCGGATGGCCTCCAGCGGCGAGAGTCCCGCCGGGATTTCCTCGGTCACGAACGCGGCCAGGATCTCGCCGCGCGTCGTCATGATCTCCTCGCCCACGATGACCAGTTCCGGCGCGAGCGCGTGCGCGGCCCGCGCCCCGGCAATCGTGTTGTGGTCGGTGACAACGACCCGGTCCAGCCCGCGGCGGCGGGCGGAGGCGATCAGCCGCTCCGGGGAAGTGAGCGAATCTTTGGAGGCGGAGGTGTGGGAGTGAAAGTCAACGATCAAAAATAACACATATCATTTATACCAAAAAAGGTTTCTCTTTTCAATGATTTTGGTATACAATTCAAGTAACCATGGATAATAAATCAAATTCAGGGAAAAGAACGGACCTGCGCATCCTGCGCCGTTTCATCATCGCGGTCCTTATAATCGTGGTCCTAATGACCTGTTTTTATGTCATGTGGGCTATACCTGATTTTGTGTTCGAAACACTGAACAATCTTTTAGGGTTAATCTTTTCCATTCTGTACATCACAGCCATCCTATGTTTACATCCTATTATGATTCTAAATGCGATTAGAGAGAAAAAAGGACAACCGCCCTTTGAAAACAAATCTCGAGTGAATGTTATGGGAAAGTTGCCATCAGATGATGATGCGTCCGGGAGCAAAATAGATTGGAAAAAAGCGAATAGAAGATTGACGATGGCCGTGATGCAATTGATCATCGTTGATGCGGTTGTGAGAATATTCTGGTGGATCCCCGTATGGCCCAGATGGATCGCCTTGTTTCTCGCAGTTGGCGGCGTTGTCTATTTCATGAGTTACAGATTTGGCGAAAGGCGCGGACTATATTCTGGCTTGGGACAATTGAGCATCGTCTTCCTGGGTTGGCTGTTGGGTCGTTGGGTAGGGATTATCTTTTTTTCTATGCCGCTTTTGCTCGCATATTATTTAATCTTATACGAGTTTGCCATGGCCGTCATTCCGGCAAACAACCCGGAAAGCGAATTGGTTTTGTTCGATAAAACCAATGAAAAGTGGCAACGCTTTCTTGCTCTTGTCTGGTATACATGGGGAATTCAATTCCCGATGCTCGTGATTGCCGATGATTGGGGCCGCGAAATATCCATGCAGATACCGGGAAGCCCCTTCCGGCAATATGGGATTCCGGGTATTATTTTTACACGCGCACACCAAGTAGTGGGCATAACGGCTGGCGTAGAGTTTTCCCGAATAGAAGGCCCGGGAATCGTGTTCACCAGGCGATTTGAACGCCCTCTGGAAGTTGTGGATTTGCGAAGACAGGTCCGCAATTCGTGGATTGATGCAGTAACAAAAGACGGGATTCCATTCAAGGCAAAACTGTTCATGGTCTTCAAAGTAAATGGTTCTTCCCCGGACAACGAAGGAGGTTTCTCTTACTCATCAAAATGGATTCGAAGGTTATTGATGCTGCTGGGAGTAGCACAAACCTCGCCGGACAACAAAATGGTTGTTCGTTGGGATGAAAGAGTCGTCAAACAGATCGAGCAGGCCGCTCAACAAACCCTGTCTAGGCGTACATTGAATGAACTGTGGCAGCCCCAAAACAGGGATAAATACAGCAGCACGTATGTGGAAATCGGAGAGGAGATAAAGTTGATTCTCCAAAAAAGGCTGGAAGAACAGGGGGTTGTGGTATTCACTTCCAGGATGGTGGATTTCAAGTTCTCCGAAGAGAAAGAGGATACCATTACCAGCCAGCAATTGGCCACATGGCAATCATCATGGGCGCGTCAGGCGGATCAAACCCTCTCGGAAGGAGAAGCGGAGGCAGAGCGGTTACAAGCTGAAGCACGCGCATATGCCCAGGCAATCCTTCTCCGGGCTCTTGCAGACGGTATCGGACAGACAACACCAGAAATGTCTCGCTATGTAGTTGCCATACGATTTGTAAGTGCCATTCAAGAACTTATGAAGAAGCAACCGGAAATTGCCGAAAACCTTGGAACAGAAATGACTGCCCGACTCGAGAATATCAAGCAACGGATAGATCATCCATGATTAACAACGATCGTTCCCATCAAACAAGCAACCAGCAGTCTTTATACACGGCGGAAGAATCAAACTGGCAGGATTTAAATCGTATTACGACCTTTGTGATCATTCTTGGGACGGGGTTTGTCATCGCAACAATTTACCTGGCATTCTTCCTATTTTATCTCTCTAATAAACTACCACCGGCAAACCAAAGCGCGTTTACCGAAATAATGACTCTTATTGCTGGTTTTTTGGTTGTTATCAGCCCTCTTGCGCTAGAATTTGCCGGTCTAAGAATTGTTTCCGGCATCGCGAGGAAATTCACAAAAACTTTCTATGCTCTTGTTGACGAAAGCGAAGTAGCGCACTTGGTTAAACGGCGCGTTTTTGGTGTTCCGCCCGTACCGCGTTTTCTTGCCATGACCATTACCTACCCATTTATAGTTGTCGATAAAGACAGGCTGGATAGCAAATTCTCCTGGGCGTATTCGTTGGGAGGTCCGGCAAAATTGATTGTATATGATGGCTATGCAGTTTATCTGGAACGAGGTGGCAAATTTTCGCGTGTAGTCGGTTCGGGAATCGCGTTCCTAGAGCGCTACGAAACTGTCCGGGATATTATTGACCTGCGCCCCCAGATCAAAGAAATAGAAGTTGAGGCTTGGACCAAAGACGGCATAAAACTAAATATGCACATTCGCTTGGAATGCCAACTCTTGGCAGCCAAAGACGCGGAGAAATCACAAAATACAAAGGACACCCAAGAAACCGAGAAGCGAGTTTACCCATTTTATGAACCGGCCGTTCAGAAGGCCGTTGAAACTGCTGCTGTTCGCCTGGGCAAAGACGGCCAACTGGAAAAGTACGATTGGCTTGCCGGTATCGTTGGCAATATAGAGGGCCATATAAGAACACATGTATATAGCAATACTATTAACGACCTGTTACGCGGCGAAACAATTTACCAAACGCAACCCGAGATGGTGAAGCAACAATTTCAGGGGGCAGATCTAGAAAGGTTGACAATGCAACTTCTCTCCGCTGAGCTGCGCGATCTGATACGAGAAAGGGTCAATAAGGATATTGAACGGCTGGGGAGCCAGCTTATCAGCCTTCAAATAGTTAGGGTGGATAAATCCCTTGCTATCGATCGCCAATGGACGGAAAACTGGAGCGCTGAATGGAAAAGTCGCAATGTTATTACGGAGGGAGAAGCCAAAGCCTACAGAATTCGTACGCAAGAAAAGGCGCGCGCAGAAGCGCAAAGGGATATGATACGAGCTATCACCGAGAGTTTGGAAAAGGTGGATGCCCAGCATATGCGCGAACCGCTTCTACTATCGCTTTCTGGTATGCTTGAAAACAGCCTAGTGGACACCTATGTTAGAGCATCTCTCCCCAAAGAGGCGATGGAAACACTGGAAAAACTTCAGAATTTTCTACAAGACAAGAAATAGCGCACAGGTCTGTCAAATCCAGCTTTTGTCTATCATGACTTATGTTATCGTACGGTATCTTCTGTAGAACATCTTCAAAAGGAGCGCCAAATGCACAACGAGTTTCAGGAGATTATAAATTGCCTCGATACAGAAGAGCCTTCTACGAAAGAGCTTGCTGAAAGAATTGGCAATTTGTGCTTGTCAAAAAAAGGAACAGAAGAGGCAATAAAAGAATTGGTAGAAAAAGTTGCCGACTACGAAGCTGATGTTCGAACCTGCGAAAATGTGCCCTTCTGCAATTTGCTCTTATCTTTTTCATATTATCACTGGGGCGACCTGCCTCAAGCCGCCATTTATGCAGAGAAAGCAGCGAATCAGTTTAACCGTTGTGGAAACCGATGGAATCGTGCCCTGTCACTCTGGGGGCAGGCCGCCATCTATCGAGACGAGCACCTGGATCAAGCAATTACAGAATACAAATCTGCGCTCAAATTAATTAACGCTATAGTAAATGATGCTGATCGCAGAGGCCTTCATAATAAATACAAGTATTCAAAAAATGTAGCAGGGCGGATTAATGACAAACTAAAGGAACTGGAAGAACGATCAACGGCGTCGAACGCCGCGTATCAAAATGCATCATCTAAACAAAAATGGGCCCGCCCGTACTCTTGGCCGACAGCACGCATTATCTACGGCGTCTATGATATAGGCCACGCCAGTAAGGTTGGGAAGTATATTTTAGATGACGGCCAAATCGGCGAAATGTCAATTGATGAAGTCAACTTTGATGAAATGAAACATAAAGTATACAATTTACGAGAAGGTGACCAAATCACTCTTGTTCCTGGGAAAGATTATCGCTGGCTTAAAGTCGCAGGAAATAGCATGAATCGGGCAAACCCGATCCCTATTGAACCCGACAACTATGTTCTTGCAGATTTGGGTCAGAAGCCGCAAGTCGGAAATATTGTCATAGCCAACTTGCATAATCCTCCCACTCCAGCTGAGCGGGCGGGGGTGATTAAAAAATACACGAACGACGGACTAAAGTCAGAAAGCACCGAAACAATCGACAACATTCCTCTGACCGATGTGGATATTCGCGGCGTGATCATCGCAGTGGCGAAAAGAGATGGATAACAACCACCTTCTCCTCCATCCACCCCTCGCCCTCGAATCCACCGTCCTCACCCACGGACTGCCGCGCCCGCAAAATCTGACGCTGGCGCGCGACATGCAGCGCGTCGTCCGCGAGAACGGAGCGACGCCCGCCACCGTCGCCGTGCTGGACGGGGAGATCCGCGTCGGCCTTACGGACGCCGAACTGGAGCGCCTCGCCGGGCTGGAGGACGTCCGCAAGATCAGCCGGAGGGACTTCGCGGCCGCCATCGCCAGAAAAGAATCCGGCGGGACGACCGTTGCCGGGACGATGTTCGCCGCCCACCGGGCCGGGATCCGCGTCTTCGCCACGGGCGGGATTGGCGGCGTCCACGAAGTGGAGACGCTGGACATTTCCGCCGACTTGCAAGTCCTGGCCGATACGCCGATGATCGTCGTCTGCGCGGGGGCAAAGGCGATATTGGATTTACCGGCAACGCTGGAATACCTGGAAACGATGTCCGTCCCCGTCATCGGCTACGGGACCGACGAATTCCCCGCCTTCTACTCGCGCCGCAGCGGACTGCCCGTCAGCGCCCGGCTGGATACACCGGAGGAAGTCGTCCGTTTCGCGCGGGCACATTGGGGGCTGGGGATGAAGTCCGCGGTGCTGGTCTGCCAGCCGCTTTCGGAGCAGGAGGAAATCCCGCAGGAAAAAGTGAAAAGGGCCATCCAGCAGGCCCGCCGTGAAGCCCGCGCGCAGGGCGTCCGCGGGCAGGCGCTGACCCCCTTCCTGCTTGGGCGGCTGTCCGAACTGACCGGCGGCGAGTCCCTGCGCTCCAACCTGGCGCTCCTGCTCAACAACGCCAAACTGGGGGCAAAGATCGCGGTCGCGCTGAATCTGGCAGAGAAGCAAAAAGCCATCTAACAGAACTGCTTTCGAAAACAAAACGAGCCATGCAGCCATGACTCGTTTACGTTTTACGGATTACGCAATACACACTACTTTCCCAGCAATTCCTGAACCAGCGACTCCGGCGCCTGCACCGCCACCACTTCCCCGCGGGCAGTGACCACGCCTCGCGCCGAGACGGTTGTCTCGATGACCACTTTGCGGCCTTTGATCTCTTTCACCTTGCCGCGCAATTCGAGTTCCACGCCGAGCGGGGTCGGCTTGAGATAGTCCACTTTCAGGGACGCGGTCAGGAAACGGAAGGCAGGCTCGGAGTCCATGGAACGGCCCGCGGCGCGGTAGGCCGCCGCGGCGGCAGTCCCGGTGGAATGGCAATCAACCAGCGAGGCGATGAGTCCGCCGTACACGTAACCGGGCAGCGCGGTGTGATAGGGTTCGGGGAGGAAGCGGCTGACCGACTCCTCGCCGTCCCAATACGTCTTGATTTGATGCCCGCGCGCGTTCAGCGAACCGCATCCGTAACACTGGGCGAACAGTTCGGGGTAGTAATCCTGAAAGGCTTTCTGCTCCATAAAATCTCCTGGATGGTTAGGGTGTCGGCGTCGGCCAGCGCGTGTCGGTGGGACGCGGCGTCCGCGTAATGGTGGGGGTCAGCGTGATGGTGGGCGTCAGTGAGATGGTCGGCGTGGGCGTCTGCGTGGCGGTCGGGACCCGGGTCGGCGCGTCGCCGCGCACGGTGAACTGCCCGGCCACCTTGAAATCCATGCCCACGAAGATCGCCACCGTATACGTTCCCGGCAGCCACTCTTCCGGCGCGGGGTTCCAGTCGGTGTACCCGTAGCCGCCGGTCGTGCCGTCCCACGGCTTGGTCTCGTAGTAGACCAGCATCCCGTCCCGGACCCAGACTGCCGTCCATTGCACGCCGGGGGTCAGTTTGTCGTAGGAGAAAACCGCGTACATGTGCCCGATGGGGTTGTAGAAAAGCGCCGCCGGGTTGACCGCCCGTGAGCGCTCCATGAGTTGCGAAAACTCCAGCGGGCTGATGACCGCGCCGGGGTTCGGCGTGATGGTGCTGACGAACAACGTTGCAACCTCGGCGGGCACAGCAGGAGGCGTGGGCGTGTCGCTGATGGCCGGGGTCAGGGTGATGGTCGGCGTCAGCGTGATGGTCGGGGTCAGGGAGATGGTCGGCGTGAGCGTGATGGTCGGCGTCCGCGAAATGGTTGGGCTGGGCGGGAAATACTGGTAGGCCACCGACTCCCCTTTTTGCAGAAGGAAAAACGCCAGCACCACCAGCAGGAGCGCGGCAAAAACCGTCCGCCAGCCGCCCGCCATGCGCTGGCCGCGGATGCGGTAGAAGGTCACGCTGCGTGCGGCGCGGATGGAGCGGATGCCGGTCCAGAGCAGGGCCGCCGCCCCCAGCCCGATCAGGATGTACACCGTCACCATCGCGGAATGGATGTCGAGATTCATTGGCGAAATTATAGCACAGGGGATTCTCGATCAACCAATTCTTTCGCCGCGGATTGCGCGGATTCTCGCGGAAAGAGCAAGAAGAATCCGCGTAATCCGCGAAAATCCGCTGCAAAAATACTTGCGAAACCCTCTGTCCAAAATTAAGTCCGAACATCAGAACCCCGCTTGACGCCCGCCGGGGAACGTGCTACATTTTCCCCATGCTCACCTTCCTCAAACTCGGCGGCTCGCTCATCACCGACAAGACCCGCCCCTACACCCCCCGCCCCGAACGGCTGGACGACCTCGCCAGACAGATCGCCGCGGCGTTGAAAGAAGACGCCGACCTGCGCCTGGTGCTGGGACACGGCTCCGGCTCCTTTGGACACGAAGCCGCCAGCCGGTTCGACACCCGCCACGGCGTATCCGGACCGGGAGCCTGGCGCGGCTTCGCCGAGGTTTGGTACCAGGCCTCGACCCTGAACCGCCTCGTCGTGGACGCGCTGCGCCGCGCCGGCCTGCCCGCCCTGACCCTTTCCCCCGCCGCCTCCGTCACCGCCCACGACGGCAAAGCGTTCATCTGGGACATTTATCCGCTCCAGTCGGCGCTGGCGAACGGACTGCTCCCCGTCGTTCACGGAGACGTGGTTTTCGACGACGCGCGCGGCGGGACGATCCTCTCGACCGAGGACCTGTTCGCCCACCTGGCGCGCACGCTCAAGCCGGAGCGCATCCTGCTGGCCGGGCTGGAAGCCGGGGTGTGGGAACACTTCCCGGAGCGGACAAAATTGCTCGAGGAGATGACTCCGCAAGATTTGGCGCGGCAGGCGAACGGTCCGGGCAGAGCCGCCCTGGCCTGTCGGCCAGGACAGGCGGGCGCAGACGTGACCGGCGGGATGCAGTCCAAAGTTGCCGGGATGCTGGAACTTGTGGAGCAGGTCCCCGGTCTCGAAGCGGTCATCTTCTCCGGCGAGGAACCGGACGCCGTCCGCCGCGCCCTGCTGGGAGCCAGCCCGGGCACGCGCCTGCATCGTTGACAGGCCATCCGTCCCGCGATAAACTGACGTTCCACCACCCTTGCGAAGGGAGATTCGCACAAAAGCCTTCGCAAGGGTTCGTTTCAAGAGAGAAACAATGTACACACGCCAGGACCTCGAAGAGATCGAACACCGCAGCCTTGCCCCCTACGCCGCGCGCAGCAAGGACTCGAAGGGCCGCGCCTACCTGGACAACGAGCCGGACTACCGCACCGCCTTCCAGCGTGACCGCGACCGCATCCTGCACACCACCGCCTTCCGGCGGCTGGAGTACAAGACGCAGGTGTTCATCAATTTCGAGGGCGACTATTTCCGCACCCGGCTGACGCACACGCTGGAGGTGGCGCAGATCGGGCGGACGATTGCCCGCGCCCTGGGCGCGAACGAAGACCTGGTGGAGGCCATCTGCCTGGCGCACGACCTGGGCCACTCGCCGTTCGGCCACGCCGGAGAGTCCACGCTGCAAAAGTTGATGAAAGACTTCGGCGGGTTCGACCACAACAAGCAGTCGCTGCGCATCGTCACCGAACTGGAACAGCGCTACCCCGAGTTCCCCGGCCTGAACCTGACCTGGGAGACGCGCGAGGGCATGGTCAAGCACGAGTCGGAATACGATGTGACCGACGCCCGCGAATTCAGCCCCGACCTGCGCGGCAACCTGGAGACGCAGATCTGCAACGTGGCCGACGAACTGGCCTACACCACCCACGACCTGGACGACGGCCTGCGTTCCGGCATGGTCACGCCGCACATGCTGGAGGGCATTGCCCTGTGGGAGATCATGGTGGAGTCACACAAATGGCGCGGCCCCATTTTGCAGGACTTGGAACGCCACCGCATGATCCGCGACCTGGTCGGCCTGCTGGCGACCGACATGATCCAGGCCACCGACGCCCGCCTGAAGGAAAGCGCGGCCAAGTCGCCGCTGGATGTGCAGAAACTGAAGCACAACGTCATCGGCTACAGCGAGGACATGCAGCGCCGCAACCGGGAACTGAAGGATTTCCTGTACACCAAACTCTACCGGCATTTCCGCGTGGTGCGGATGCAGGTCAAGGCCGGGCACATCATCGAGGACCTGTTCGCCGCCTACAAGGCCGAGCCGCTCATCCTGCCGGACCACGTCCAACAATGGGTCGAGAAACGCGGCCTGGAGCGCACCATCTGTGATTACGTGGCCGGGATGACCGACCGCTACGCGATTGACGAGCACGCCCGCCTGCACGATCCGTTTTTGAGACCGTAATCCAACGAGACAAACATGCCCGAAAAAACCTATCTCACCGCCGAAGGCGAAGCCAAGATCAAAGCCGAACTGGAAAACCTGCGCGGCCCCCAGCGTGAGGCGCTGGCCAAACGTCTCCGCTCCGCCATCCAGATGGGCGACCTGTCGGAGAATGCCGACTACCACAAGGCCAAGGAAGACCAGGGCTTCCTCGAGGGGCGCATCCAGGAACTGGAATTCCTCCTGCGCAGCGCCACCATCGTCGAGGCAACCAGCGGCCCGAAGAACATGGTCGCGGTCGGGACGCACGTCACCGTGCAGGAGTCTGGCTTCGACCCGGAGGTTTTCTACATGGTCGGGGCAAAGGAAGCCGATCCGCGCGCCGGGAAGATCTCGCACGAATCCCCCATCGGGCGCGCCCTGATGGACCGCAAACCCGGCGAAACGGTCGAGGCCGAAACGCCGGGCGGGAAGATCAGGTTGAAGATTTTGAAGATCGAGTGAAAAGAAAATCCACAGATTACGCAGATTTCACAGATTTTTAACCCGTTTGCGTAGTTTGTGAAATCTGCGGATAAAAAACGGGCGGCCCGTGCGGGCCGCCCGTCTGCGTTTCATCTACTTTTTAATCGGGGGCGACGATCTTCGGCCAGACGGCCAGTTCCAGCGTCAGGCGCTTGAAGTAATCCTCGTCGGCGGTCGCGCCCTGGCCGTATTCCACATCGGCGATGCGCACGTGCATCTTGAGTTCGCGCGTCTCGATCTCGATGACCAGGTTCGGTTCCACCTTGATCGGCTCGCCCTTCACGCGCAGCCGGTCCCGCAGCGCGGCGTTCTCGTAGGCGTCCGGAGGCATCAGGATCGCCCAGGTCGTCTCCTTGTATTTCAGCCCGAACAACCAGACGGCAATCCCGCGCACGCGCTTCGGCTTGTCGAAGACGGGGATGGAATCCGCGATCTCCAGTCCGCACTGGCCGAGATACGTGCCGTCGGCCGAGTTGATGTCCATGGAGTGGGTGTACAGGTCGTCGCCGACAACGTAGGTGTTCATCATCTGGAAGATCGGCGGCTCCTCGTTCATTTCGGCGAAATCGGTCTTGCGGGACTCGCGGTCCATTTGCTGGGCCTGCTGCACCGGCGTCTGTTCGCCCGACTTTTTGATCAGCGGCCGCATGAGACGCAGGACGAAGTACCCAACCACGCCCACCACAACGACGATCACCACGATGATGATGCCGCTGGTCGTCGGGCTGGCCGCTGTCGTTGTCCCGCCGCCGGTTGGGGTTGAGGTTGCGGCGGCAAGCCCGCCGGGTTCCACGATCTTGGTGAACGCGCCGATGGCGTCGCTCTTTTGACTCCCCGGGTTGGCGTTAATGGTTGCCAGGATGACGGGCCCGTTCGCACCCAGACTCTTGTAACGATGGAGGGCTGCTTCGGCATTTTGATTGACCTGGTACGAATCAATCGCCATGCGCAGGTAATCCGCCTGGTAATCGGCGGAAAGGAACGACGGGTCAGCGTTGATCCACTGCACCGGCTGGACCATCCAGGCCCAGAACAGCCCCAGGATGATCCCGGCAATCCCAGCCAGCACTCCACTCAACACAGGCTTTTTCAAAACATCGGTAACTTTTTCCATAATCGGCTCCTTGCGAGGCGGGTCAACACAACCTGATTATACAGAATCCCGGCTTTAAATGCTACTCTTTCGCCGTCTTCTTTCTCATCAGGTACATCCAGCGCGCGGAATCCTGAACCTGCCGGGTTTCCACGATCTTGAAGAAATCCCGGAACGCAGCCTCGAACGCTTCGCGCGTGTACTCGCCGAAGATGTCCTTCCGGCTGCGGAGCAGCCTCTGGACCTGCGAATCGTCCTTCGGGACGAACTCGATCACCAGCCACTCCCCCAGCCCGGCGAACGATTCGGCGATGCGGGCAAACGGCAGGTTATTGGAAATTGCCAGGTGGTGGATCAGCGCCAGCGCCAGCACCAGTCCCGCCGGGCCGCGCTGGCCGAGCGACTCGCGCTCGCGGTTGTCCCATCCCAGCGCGGGGCTTGGGTTGGTCAGGTCGAGCACCAGCGGGAGGATGTTCTTCCTCTTTTCCTTCCGGACCTGGAGCCAGTCCTGCTCCACCGCCAGCGGGTCCACGTCGAAGGCCGCCGCGTACCCGTCCCCGACCGCCAGCCGGGAGAAAACGCCCGTGTTCGCGCCCAGGTCCCAGACCAGGCGCGGGCGGATGCGCTGCGCCCATTCGGTCACCAGTTGTTTCTTGTGCGCGAAGGCCGCCTCGGTATAGTTGGTGGCTTCGTAATAATCCCCCCATTCCGTCTTTTTGGTTTTCCACTTCAATTTACGGACGGCGCGCTCGAGGCTGTTGACCAGTCCGAGGAGCGCCTGCTTTTTTATCGTCCGTCCGGCGCGCGCCTCGTCCAGGGACGCGTCGGCGTAACGCTGCTGGGCGCGGGCGTGAAGATGGATGTGCGCATACAGGCCGAAGGTCCAGCGCGTGCGCGCCGGGAGCAGGCGGCTGGCCAGGTCGAGCGGGATGCCGTCAATGTAAATCCGCAGCATCTGGCCGAGGCGCACGTCGCGGGCCGCCATCAGCGCGAGCGGCGCGAGGAAGTGCTGGCAGAACTGGCGGTAGGCCGCCCAGGGTTCGCCCTCCTGGTAGGTTTCGAAGGAGAGCGTGTCCACCAGCGCCGGTTTGCCGTTGAAAAACTGGATGTTGTAGGCGCTGGCGTCCTTGAGCGACAGGCCGTATTTCAGGGCGCGCTTCTGGATGGAGAGCGTCGCGAGGGCCGCGTCTTTCAGTTGGGAGAACGACCACTCGTAGGGATACGAGATGAACGGGACGCGCTCCGGACGGAGAACCTTGAAGGCGTTTTTTTCGTCGGCAGGTTTGGCGTCCGATTCCGTGTGCGGGACGAGCAGCCCGGCCTTGACGAGTTTTTCGTACAGGCCCGAGTCCATCAGCCGGGCGTAGTCCGGCGCGTAGACCTGGTTCACCTGCCGGTACAGCACGTCGTCGCGGGTGAACAGGAACCCGCTCGGATCACGGAAGGAGGCGCCGAGTTTTTTCATAATCATCTCTACTTCTGATGTACTTTAATTGGCATGCCACAGTATTGGCATTCAACTGTAACATCATCAAGCCGCTTTACTTCATTCGGGCGAACAGCTGTTCCACACGTTGGGCACTTCGCGGGCAAATGAACAGATAGTTTCGTAGATCGAGGTTTATCGATTTCTTCCTCATCACCATCGTCGTCATCTTCAGTCTCATTTTCTACTTTTCTGCCGAAGAAACGTTTGATCCTTTTCCAGGACATACTAAT
This sequence comes from Anaerolineaceae bacterium, assembly GCA_009772985.1. Lineage (GTDB taxonomy): Bacteria > Chloroflexota > Anaerolineae > Anaerolineales > Villigracilaceae > UBA877. The sequence goes on along the minus strand of WOUS01000008.1, from coordinate 121,014 downwards.
GAACAACCCGGCCCCGGCCAGGCCGGCGATCAGCAATTGCAGGAGGATGCTCCCGGAACTGGGGTCGAGGTAAAGGGGCAGGCTCGTCAACACGAATAACAGCGGACCGGCGAGGAAGAACATGGCTACTCCTGGGCGGTCTCGACGACCACGTCTTCGAGCAGGAAGGTTTCCTCGCAGGCCGAGCATTGCGCCTCGCGCTTGTTGGCAATGACCAGCAGGCCGCCGCACTTGGGGCAGGGCTTGGGGAGCGGGCGTTTCCACGAGGTGAAATCGCAGTTCGGGTAATTGACGCAGCCGTAGAAGATGCGTCCCTTGCGCGTCTTGCGTTCGGCGATCTCGCCGCCGTCCTTCGGGCAGGTCACGCCAATCTTCTCCAGCCAGGCCTCGGTGTGACGGCAGGCCGGGAAGCCGGAGCAGGCGATGAACTTGCCGTAGCGCCCGTAGCGGATGATGAGGTCCTTGCCGCAGTCGGGGCAGGCGCGGCCAACCGGCTCGGGGCCGGTCTTGATGACGGGCATCTCGGCCTGGGCCTTCGCCACCGTCACAGCAAAGGGTTTATAGAACGCATCCATCACATTGACCCAGTTGGCCTGACCCTCGGATATTTTATCCAGGTCTTCTTCCATATGCGCGGTGAACTGGTAATCAATGATTGCCGGGAAATACTGCATCATCAGGTCATTGACCAGGATGCCGGTCTCGGTCGGGAAGAGGCGGCGGTCTATCCGCTCAACATAGCCGCGCTGCTGGATGGTCGAGATCGTGGGTGCGTAAGTAGACGGACGCCCGATGCCGTACTCTTCCAGCGTCGCCACCAGGCTGGCTTCGGAGTAGCGCGGCGGCGGCTGGGTGAAATGCTGCTCCGGGATGAGCCGCACCAGTTCCTGTTTCTGCCCCTCGACCACTGAGGCCGGGATACGGACGTTCATCTCGTCATCTTCCTCGGATTTCTTATCCTCGTTTTTGGCTTCCTCGTAAACGACCAGGAAGCCGGGGAACTTGACCGCCGAACCGGCGGCGCGGAACAGGTAGGCGTGTTCGGACCCGGTCCCGGTCACTTCGACCGAGAGCGTGTCGTACACTGCGGCTTCCATCTGGCAGGCCACGAAGCGCTGCCAGATGAGTTGGTACAGTTTGAACATGGCCGGTTCGAGGAACGGTTTAACCTTATCCGGGTCGCGCAGGACCGAGGTCGGGCGGACGGCTTCGTGGGCTTCCTGCGCGCCTTTGGCCTTCGTTTTGTATTCGATCGGTTTCTCGGGCAGGAAATCCTTGCCATAGCGTTGGGCTATGTAGCCGCGCACTTCGTCCAGCGCCACTGCGGCGATATTGGTCGAGTCGGTGCGCATGTAGGTGATGAGGCCGGTCGTGCCGCCCTCGCCCACGTCCTGGCCTTCGTAGAGGCCCTGCGCCAGGCCCATCGTCCGCTTGGCGGTGAAGCCAAGTTTGCGGGAGGCCTCCTGCTGGAGCGTGGAGGTGGTGAACGGGGCCAGCGGTTTGCGGTGGCGCTCCCATCGTTTAATCTTAGTTACCGTGAAATTAGATTTCTCTATATCTTCCAAGATCGGCACGACGATTTGTTCATTGCCCAGTTCAGGGTCTTCACCATCGATCTTCGCTAGCTTGGTAATAAATGTTATCTTCTTCTCCGCTTCGGGCTTGAACTCCGCCTCGATGGACCAGTACTCCACCGGGTTGAAGGCGTCAATCTCGCGCTCGCGCTCGACGATGAGCCGCAGCGCCACCGACTGGACGCGGCCGGCCGTCAGCCGCGAGCGCACCTTCTCCCACAGGATGGGACTGATACTGTAGCCGACCAGCCGATCCAAAATGCGCCGCGCCTGCTGGGCATTGACCAGGTCCATGTTGATCTCACGCGGGTTCGAGAAGGCCTCGTTGATGGCGTTCTCGGTGATCTCATGGAAGACCACGCGCTTCGCCAGTTTCGGGTCAATCGCCGCGGCTTCCATCAAATGCCAGGAAATCGCCTCGCCTTCGCGGTCGGGGTCGGTGGCAAGGTAGATTTCGGCGGCTTCCTTTGCCAGCGCCTTGAGTTCCTTCACCACTCCCTTCTTCTCGTTCGGGACCCGGTACTTGGGCGCAAAATTGTTTTCCACGTCCACCGACAACTGCGAGCGCAGCAGGTCGCGGATGTGTCCCACCGAAGCGCGCACGGTGTAGCCCTTGCCGAGGAAGCGTCCCACCGTTTTGGCCTTGGCCGGGGACTCGACGATGACCAATTTGCCGGAACGGTTGGCGTTTTTATCCGGCTTGACCATCCCCTCATGGGCGGGTGTCTTGCCGATGCGGTACAGGGTCGTTCCGCACACGCCGCAGGTGCCGCGCGTGACTGGCGACCCGGCCGCGTTGAACGACGGTTGAGGGTCAACGATTTCCCGCTTGGTCTTGCATTTCATGCAATAGGCTTCCATGAGACAACTCCTAAAGATATCGGTCTTGTTTTTCTTTTTTCAGGCGCTCGACGATCTCGCGCACTTTCTGGGCCTGGTCCTTGCGGCAGACCAGCAAAACGTCGCCGCTATCCACGATGATCAGGTCGTCCACACCAATGGTGACAACCAGCCGGTCTTCCCCGTTGCCGTAAATGAGCGATCCATGCGTGTCGATCTCCTTGTGCTTCCCGCCGAAGACGATGTTCCCGGATTCGTCGGACAGCAGGACATCGAACAGCGAATCCCAGTTGCCCACGTCGCTCCAACCCAGGCCGGAGGCCGGGAGCACGGCGACGCGTTCGGCGTGTTCCATCACGCCGTAGTCAATCGTTTTCGACTCCAGCCGCGGCCATTCGGACCCGATAACTGCCGCGCGTTTATCGGCATCTTTCCACGCCGCCCCCACGCGGTCCAGGGCCGTCTTGAGTTCCGGCATCTGCCGGGCAAACTCCTTCAGGATGGCGTCCGCGCGCCAGATGAACATGCCCGAGTTCCAGGAATGGTCGCCGCGCCGGAGCATCTCCAACGCCGCGGCTTCCTTTGGCTTTTCCTTGAACTGCAGCACCCGGTAAACCGGATAGGCAAACTGCTCCGGCAGCAGATCGCCGCGCTGGATGTACCCGTAGCCGGTGGCGGGGAACGTCGGCGTGATGCCGAGCGTTACCAGGTAATCCTTGCGCGCCACCTCCACCGCCACGTGCAGGACGAGATGGAACAGGTCGCGGTTGTGGATGAAGTGGTCCGACGGCAACACCGCCATGACCGCTTCCGGGTCCCGACGGGTGAGCGCCACCGCCGCCAGGCCGACCACCGAGGCTGTGCCGCGCGGTTCCGGCTCCAGCAGGAAATTCTCCTGCGGCAGTTGCGGGGCCTGCTGGCGGAGTTCCGCGGCATGATCGGCGGCGGTCACCACCAGGATGCGCTCCACGGGCAAAAGGCCAGACAGGCGCTCTACCGTGGTCTGGAAGAGCGTCTGCTCGCCCAGCAGCGGCAGGGTATGCTTGGGATGATCCTTGCGGGAGACGGGCCAAAGACGGGTTCCGCTCCCTCCAGCCATAATGACAGCGTAAGTATGATCCATTCTTTTTTTCCGTAATCTTTTGTTTTCGCTTTTTGTTTTTTATGCCTTATATTCCGCCTGGCCCTCGCGGACGGCAACGTAATTGTTCCCGCCCACCTGCCGGACCAAGCCTTTGAGTTCCATCATCACCAGCGTGGCCGAGACGCGCTCGATGGGCAGGCCGGTCTGGCTGCGGATATCGTCCATGTGGAGCGGCTCGTGGGTCAGGGCAGCCAGCAGTTTCGACTCGGTTTCGTCTGCCGGGAGCGCCTGCCGGACCTCGCGCTGCTGGACCACCCGCGTCAGGTTCAGCACGTCGAGCAGGTCGCGGGCCGAAAGCATGGGACGCGCGCCCTGGGCGATCAGCCGGTTCGTGCCTTTCGACTGCGGGGCCAGGATGTTGCCCGGCACGGCAAAGACCTCGCGCCCCTGGTCCACGGCGAACTGCGCTGTGATGAGTGCGCCGCTGGTCTCGCCGGCCTCGACGACGACGGTCGCCATTGCCAGGCCGGAGATGATGCGGTTGCGCGGCGGGAAGTTGGAGGCGTCGGGCGGGGTGCCGGGGGCGTAATCACTGATGAGCGCCCCGCTGGTCATCATTTTTTCGGCCAGCTGCATGTGTTCCGGCGGATAGACGCGGTCCACGCCGCAGCCGAGCACGGCAATCGTCCGCCCGCCGGCCTTGAGCGCGGACTGGTGGGCGATGGCGTCCACCCCGCGCGCCAGGCCCGAGACGACGGTCACGCCGTTGGCGGCCAGGAACGCGGCAAGTTCCTCGGTCACCTGCCGCCCGTAGGCGCTGACGCGCCGCGTCCCCACCACGGCCACCGCCCAGGCATCTTCGGTTGTCAATGCGCCGCGCACGTACAGGATCGGCGGCGGCTGGTCAATCTCTTTCAAACGCGGCGGGTAGAGTTCGTCCTCCCAGGTCAGGATGCCGATGCCCTGCGCCGCGACGTTTGCCAGGTATTTCTCCAGGTCCACGCCGGCGCGCACCTGCGCCACGCGCTCGGCCAGTTTCGGGCTGAGACCGGCGGCCTGCAACGCGTCGGCGGGAGCCTGCCAGGCCAGTTCCAGGTCGCCGAAATGGTCCATCAGGGCCTGCAGGCGCACCGCCCCGATGCCTTTGACCAGATTGAAGCCGACCCAGTAGCGTTTATCCATTTACGATTTGCGATTGACGATGACGATTGATGATCGTTGACTCGCCGCTCGTCACTCGTCGCTATCTTCTTCGACCAGCCCCGGCAGGAGGTGGACGCGCATCGTCTTCGCGTCCAGGTCCACGTCCAGGATAACGTCGGGGATGGCCGGGAGCAGGACCTCGGTCCCGGACGGATCGGCTACCACGTACACATCGTTCGCCCCAGTCTCCACGATCTCGGTCAACGTGCCCAGCGGTTTCCCGTCTTCGTCCACCACGCTCAGGCCGACGAGTTGGTAAAAGTAGTATTCCCCATCGGCGAGGTCCGGGAGGGTGCGGGCGGAAACGTAGAGCGTCTGGTTGCGGAAGCGGCCCGCCTCTTCCGGCGTATCAATCCCTTCGAAGCCGAGCAGCAGGCCTTCGTTGTGAATGCGGGCGCTGCGCAGGGTCATCGGGAGATGCTTTTCGCCCAGATAGACTTTCGTCTTCGGGCGCAGACGCTCCGGGAAATCGGTGTAGAGTTCCGCCACCACCTCGCCGCGCACCCCGTGCGAACGGCGCACCTTTCCAGCCGCTAAGAAGGCAGGCTCGCCAGCGGTTGGCGAGCCTGACGGTCGTTCTTTTTTTCCGGACATGTGGTTAGGGTTCCACCACATCGAGGGTGACCTGGCTGCCATCGCGTTCCGCCGCGACCCGCAGCAAGGTGCGGATGGCGTTCGCCACCCGTCCCCCTTTGCCGATGACGCGGCCCATGTCGTCCTTGGCAACGTGCAGTTCCAGGGTCACGCGTCCGCTGTGGCGGATCTCATCCACCGCGACATCCTCCGGGTGGTCCACGAGGGACCGGGCAATGTATTCGGTCAGCGCTTTCATCGCTTACTTGCGGGTCCTGCTGCTGACGACGCGTTCTGCTTTGGCATTCTCGACCTCGGCCAGGAGCGTCTCAATAGACGACTCGCCTTTCTTCAGGCGGTCGAAGCGCTCCTGCGTGCCGGAGGTCCTGAACAACTGCGCCACCGACTCGGTCGGCAGGGCGCCCCTGTTCATCCAGTCGTAGACGCGGTCTTCCTTGATGCTGAGGGTGGCCGGATCGGTGCGCGGATTGTAAAAACCCACGATCTCAAGGAAACGGCCATCGCGCGGGCTTTCCTTGTCCGCTACGACAATACGATAGGACGGCTGGCCTTTCTGGCCAGTACGGCGAAGACGAATACGAACCATCGAACTTTACTCCTTCAAGTGTATTTTCAGTTTTTCGGCGTCAGCCGCAGCGCGGAGAGGGGCAGGAAGGACTGCGCCGCGCGGCGATGGGAGCCTGCAAGGGATGGACAGAACCCCTACATTTTACCTTAATATGGAAACTATGCCAGATGCAAATTACCCGAACATCCGTCCCAGGTTGCGCCCGCCAGTCTTCTGGATGGTTTTCATCAACTTCTGCATCTCGCGGAACTGTTTAACGAGCCGGTTCACGTCCTGGACCTCCAGCCCGCTCCCGCCGGCGATGCGCCTGCGCCGGCCGGCATTCAACACGTCGGGGCTGCGGCGTTCGAGCGGGGTCATCGAGCTGATGATGGCCTCGGTGCGCTTGAACGAACGCTCCATCTCTTCGGGCGGAACGTTGCGGGCGGCGCGCCCCATCTCGCCGGGGAGCATGTCGGCCATCTGGCCGAGCGGCCCCATCTTCTTGGATGAGCGCATCATCTCCAGCAGGTCTTCGAGCGTGAACTCGCCTTTGGCCAGCCGTTCGGCCTGTTTCTGCGCCTGCTTCTCGTCGAAGGCGGCCTCGGCCTTTTCGATGAGGCCGAGCATGTCGCCCATGCCGAGGATGCGGGAGGCGAGCCGCTCCGGCTGGAACGCTTCCAGCGCGTCGAGTTTTTCGCCGGTGCCGATGAACTTGATCGGCACGCCCGTCACCGAGCGGATGGAGATGGCCGCGCCGCCGCGGGCGTCGCCGTCCATCTTGGTCATGATGAGGCCGGTCAGCGGGACGGCGTCGCGGAAGCCTTCGGCCACGTGCAGGGCCTCCTGCCCGATCATCGCGTCCACCACGAGCAGGGTCTCGGCGGGCGGCACCTTGCGGACGATGGCCTGCAGTTCGCCCATCAGCGCGTCGTCGAGTTGGGAGCGGCCGGCCGTGTCCACGATGACGACGGTGTAGCCGCCCTTCGATGCCTGTTCGAAGGCACGCGCGGCCAGTTCGGGCGGCGGGACCTCGGCCTCGAAAAAGACCGGAACATCCAGTTGCCGGCCCAGGGTGCGCAACTGCTCCGCCGCGGCAGGACGGTACGGGTCGCCGGCCACGAGGAAGACGCGTTCGCCGCGCGAGCGCAGGAAGTTCGCCAGTTTCCCGGCGGCGGTCGTCTTGCCCGATCCCTGCAGGCCAACCAGCATGATCGTGCGCGGCTTCTGCCCGGCCAGATTGAGCGGAGCCGGGCCGCCGAGCGTGCCGATGAGTTCCTCGTTGACGATCTTGACGACCTGCTGGCCGGGGTTGAGCGCCTTCGAGACCTCCGCGCCGACCGAGCGCTCGCGCACGCGGGCGATGAAACTTTTCACCACGCTGTAGTGGACGTCGGCTTCGAGCAGCGCCAGACGGACTTCGCGCATGGCGGCATCCACGTCGGCTTCGGAAAGTTTGCCGCGCCGCCGCAGTCCGTCGAAAACCTGGTTGAGCCGTCCGGTGAGTGTCTCGAACATGTTCTTCTCGTTGCATCGAATTTCCCGAAAAATTCGTTCCATTCGCGGCATTCGATGCTGCATTCCTTTGGCCGGGAGAACCGCCGCTTAAAAACAGAAATTGCCCGAAGGCGGGAGCATTGTAGCCGAACTCAGGCGGCAGGTCAAGGAACGGCGCGACCAAACCCGCCCGTCAGGGTTACTATTCTTTGAAGTCCTGACCAGTCAAAGGAGAAACCATGTCAAAAGTTGCCATTCTGACCGACAGCACCGCCTACATCCCCGCCGACCTGCTGAAGGCCCATTCCATCACCACGGTCCCGCAGGTGCTCATCTGGGGCGAGGAGACTTTCCAAGACGGGGTGGACATCCTGCCCGATGATTTCTACCGCCGCCTCGCCACCGCCAAGGTGATGCCGACCACCTCGCAGGTGTCCATCGTCACCGTGAAGGATGCCTACGAGAAACTGCTCGCCGAGGGGTACGACGTGCTTGGCATTTTCATCTCATCCAAACTTTCCGGCACGATGCAGTCGGCCATCCAGGCCAAAGAGATGCTGCCCAAGGCCGCCGACAAAATCGCCATCGTGGACTCGCTCTCGACCGCCATGGCGATGGGCTTCCACGTGCTGACCGCCGCCCGCGCGGCGCAATCCGGGGCCGGGCTGGCCGAATGCAGGAAACTGGCCGAAGAAGCCCAGAAGCACACCGGCGTCTACTTCGTGGTGAATACGCTCGAGTTCCTGCACCGCGGCGGACGCATCGGCGGGGCGCAGGCCCTGCTCGGTTCGGCGCTGAACATCAAGCCGATCCTCGCCCTCGAAGACGGGCGGATCGAGTCGGTGGAAAAGATCCGCACCAAGGGCAAGGCGCTCGACCGGCTGGTGGAGATCGTGGTCGAGAAGATCGCCGGCCGGACCCCGGTCCGGATCGCGACGCTGCATGCCAACGCGGAGGCCGAGGCGCGCTCCTTGCTCCAGGCCGTGTCCGCGAAACTGAACGCCACGGAGAATGTGCTGGCCTCCGTCAGCCCGGTGATCGGGACACATATCGGGCCGGGAACCGTCGGGTTGGCGTACATGGCGGGGATGTAAAGGTAAACAGGTAGACAGGTACACAGGTACAGGGTCCGGCACGCCGCCGGGCCCTGTTTTTATTGGACGCGGATGAACGCGGAGGGACGCGGATTTAACTGCGGTTTTTCTCCGCGTTTATCCGCGCTAGCCTGCACCCGCTCTTTGGGTATCCGCGTCCCATTTTCCGAGCCATTCGCGAGCCGTTTTTGTCAGACAATCAGAATTTGTTGGCGCAATCTTGTGAATTGGAGTATAATCCGCCTTCGGCTAAAACCAAGACAAACCACTGGAGTGATCACATGGAACCAACAACCGCGGCGCCGGAAAGCGCGCTGCAACCTAAAGTACGGCTGACAGGCAAAGTCATTAAAACCACCATTGCGGGGGCCATCCTGGACATCGGGCAAAAAGTACCCGGGGTTGTCCATATCTCGCAAATCAGCAAGGAACCGGTCAACAAGGTCGAGGACGCGCTCAAGATCGGCCAGAGCGTGGATGTGTGGGTGCGCCGCGTGCGCGACGACCGCGTGGAACTGACCATGGTCGAGCCGCTCGGGCTGGAATGGCGCGAGTTGGAAACCGGCATGCTCGTCAAGGGCAAAGTGGAGCGCCTGGAGACCTACGGCGCGTTCGTGGACATCGGCGCCGAGCGACCGGGACTGGTGCACGTCAGCGAGATGTCGCACGATTACGTCAAGAACCCCGCCGAAGTGTTGAAGGTCGGGGAAGAGGTCGAGGCGAAGATACTGGACGTGGACCGCCGCAAGAAGCAGATCCGCTTGAGCATCAAGGCCGCCACCCCCGCCCCGGAAGAAATGCTGGCCGAGGCGAACAAGTCCGAGCCGCGCCGCGAACGCGGCAAGGGCGACAAGGGCGGGAAGCGCGGCAAAGACCGCAAGCGGGAAGATTACGTGGAAGAGCAGCAGGAACCGCGCGAACCCGAACTGACCGCCTTCCAGATCGCCTTCCAGAAGGCAGAGGAACGTTCCGGGAAGAGCATTGTGGTGAAGAGCAGGAAATCCCGCTCCAAGCCGTCGAAGGAACACGAAGAGATCTTCGACCGGACGCTGAAGAACCGGATTACGGATAAGTAAAACCCCTTTAACACGAAGGACACAAAGTACCACAAAGGGAAACACAAAAGAACAATCACGAACCGCCCCCGCAGATGCGAGGGCGGTTTTTATCATCGCCCGGACGTAAACATCCGGGCGATTCCGCCAAGCCCGCTAAAGCGGACTGACGTCCGCAAGCCCAGTCGCCTTCCGGCGACTTTGCACAAATAGCCGGGGGATTCACGTGTGCCCCGTTCTCTGGGGCATCCCCCGGCGAGTCCGCCCCCGCAGTCGCGAGGGCGGTTTTTATTGTTTCGTGAGCGGAGGGTTCGAGACGAATAATCCATCTTGTGCTACAATAAAAGAGACGGGACAGCATTACATTAAGCAATCTTTCGACACCCATAATCCGTTAACCTGCCAAATGGCGGCGCAAAATAGTTAGGCAGCACCGAAATAAATGACCCATTCAATAAAATCCTTCATCCGAGGTGCAATCACAAAGCTCTTCCGCATGCCAACGATGGAAGGCTCCCTCTCTATCAAGAAAACATCCGGCCATACTGGCAGATCAGGCCAAGTGTTGCTTGACAACAAGCCTACCGCGCATACGCCCATCCAGTCTTTCGTTCAAGAACTATGTTCCACCCACAAGAAACCCGACTGGTGGCTTATTCTACTAACTCGGCCCTTGGCATGGAAGCTCCTATGGGAATTGGCAAAAGCGTCGAGTACCGGCCTTTCGGGCACCTGGTACAGATCTCAAAGATTCCCTAAAGACGACTCCCATCCCAAGACCGCTGACCTTGGGCCACCACCTCCAGGCAGGCAAGGCGAAGGTAGATATACAGAAGGGAAGCCGATTGCCCTCTACCTCTCCCGGAGTATCGATACTGCTGCACTGGAATGTCCCGAGAAGCCCAACAAGCCAAGAGTCTTCGTACAAGAATTCCACATCTCATTTCCAGCAGCGAAGGTTGTTCGACTCGGTCTCGACTTGGAAGCAAAGGCGCCCCACCTTCATCACGCACTTCTCGAGAGCGAGTACTTGCCGCAGGAGTCCGAATTCGTTCCAGTTCCCTACCGGGCCACCCAATTCCTGGCCTTCCTTTGCCGGCTTGTTCCGGTTGATGCCATCGAGTATCCAAGTGTGAGGGCGGGCTACCGAGAAAACCCTGAAGCAGTCAACTTGGTCGTCCTAGGTCCCGCCGTCAATACTGTAGCAGAAATGGTTAACGGGGAACCATTCGAGTATCAGGGTTCCACCTAGCAATCAACCGTCTGCGAATCCCCCAACTCGCAGACGGTTCTTATTTCCAGTAACATTTCTCCCTCCCTAAAACCCCTGCCCTTTCTCCTCCATCTCCTTCAAGAACTTCTCCCTATTCGCGGAGCGCGCCGTCTTGCCGCTGGAGGTCTTGACCATCCAGTGCCGTCCCACAATGTGGACGTAGCGCAGCGCCACCGCCGAGCCGCGCGTCACCGCCGCGCGGATGCCATCGGCGATTCTCTGCCGCTCGGCGTGATCGTCGGTATCGGCTTCGGCGGCCAGCACCACGTCCTCGGTCCCGGTGGCGTCGTTGAACACACCGAAGGCCGAGGCGCGTCCGGTATGCACGCCGGGGACCTCGTACGCCAGCAGTTCCAAATCCTGCGGGTAAATATTCTTTCCGCCGACGATGATCAGGTCCTTCTTACGGCCCGTGATGTAGAGTTCGCCATCCACGAGATAACCGAAGTCGCCGGTGAGATACCAGCCGTCTTTGAAGGCCTTTTCGGTGGCGTCCGGGCGATGGTAGTAACCGGTCAACATGCAGTCGCTTTTCAGCGCCACCTCGCCCACGTGCCGGTCCGGCAGGGACTTGCCGTGCGCGTCCACCACGCGTACCTGCGTGCCGGGAATTGCCTTCCCCGCGCCCAACATGCGGACAACCGGCTTGCCGTCCGCGGCGGGACGCGCGATCTTCTCGACCTGCAAACTCTCGCGGTCCACGTCCTCAAAGACCACCGGCGCGCCGGTCCCGCCCTGGGTCACGGCGAAGACGTTCTCGGCCATGGCGTAGCAGGTGGCCAGGGATTCGTGGCGCAGGCCGAAGGTCCGGAACCGCTCGAAGAAGGCCTGGTGGCTGTCCCAGCGCATCGGCTCGGAACAGTTCGAGATGGCGCGCCAGCACGACAGGTCCACGCCTTCGAGGTCGCGGTCGCGCATCTTCTGGGCGCAGAAATTGTAGGCGAAGTTCGGCAGCCAGGAGAGCGTGCCGCGGTATTTCGAGACCGCCTGCATCAGGCGGTACGGGGCGCGCACCCAGTCGAACGGCGACAGCAGCACGAGCGGGCTGCCAAGCAGGATGGGCATCAGCCAGCAGGCGATCAGCCCCATGTCGTGGTAGAGCGGCAGCCAGGAGACGAAGACGTCGGCGGCGTCGAGATGGATGGCCGCGCCGTAACTCGTCAACTGGTTGACGACCGCCTGGTGCGAAAGCGCCACGCCCTTCTGCAAGCCGGTCGTGCCGGACGAATGCTGGAGCAGGGCAATGTCTTCCGGCTGGCGCTGGAGGCCGCCGAAGCGGACGAAGTCCGGTTCGCGCGGACCGTCAGCCTGGCCGCTGACGATGACGGCTTTGACCGAGTCCTCGCCCGGCTTGAGCGCGGCGCGCACCTCCGGTTCGAACTCGCGGTAGGTGACGATGGTCGTCGGCTGGGTGACCGCCACCAGCGCGGCCAGGTCGGCGCGGTAGCGCTCGGGGAGCAGTTTCTCGGTCAGGAACGGCATGATGGACGGGATGGCCCCGTGCAGCACCGCGCCGAAGTAGGCGAAGAGCAGGTCCGCGCCATGCTGGAGGATGAGCGGGACCACGTCGCCGGGCTGGACGCCGTTCTTCTCCAGCGTGCGCGCATATCCCGCCGCGCCGTGGACGAGTTCGCGGTACGTCACCGGCCGGTCCGGCTGCCCGGCGTGGAGCAGGATGACGCTGACCTTATCGGGCGTCTGTTCGTAGTGCTGCTTGAGAAGTTCGGAAAAGTTTGGCATATTTTGATGGGACGCGGACGAGCGCGGAAAACGCGGATAAAAACATTTCTTGGGGTCTTTTAAACATCCGCGTTCCTCCGCGTTTATCCGCGTCCAATTCTTATTGCCGCGCGCGGATCAGGGCGGCCAATTGGCTGAGCGTGTCGAAGGTGCTGGCATTCAGTTCCGCGTCGTCAATGCGGACGCCGAACTTGTCCTCGACGAACATCCCCAGGTCAACGAGGTGGAACGAATCGATCAGTCCGCTGGTCAGCAGCGGCTCGTCCGCGCCGATGAGGCGGGAGGGTTGTCTCAGGATTTCGGCGGCCACGTACTGCGCCAATGCCGTCATTATTTCATCAGACACAAGTTACTCCTTCGGAAGGTTTTTTTTGCATCGAATTGCACGAATTTCTCGAAAAAAATTCGGACACGGATTTCACGGAACGGACGGATCTTTCCGTGACTCACGGAAGATTCCGTGATGTCCGTGTCGTCCGTGTCCAAAGGGGTTCATGGCTGCCCGGCAGTCAGGCCGCGCCAAACCGAGTCAATGGATTGCAGCGCGGTCAGGTTGCGCCAGGGCCAGGCCTGCTTCATCCGCAGCGGGTCGTCGAAGAACGGCGGGGCATGGGTCAGGTGGAAGCCGTCCGCGGTCAGGCCGTGATCCGGCAGCGGCTGGACCGCCGCCCAGAAATTCCACAGCGGCACATCGTAATCGTAGGCCACGCGGACAATGGCGGCGTTGATGCTGTTGTCGCCTTCCTGATTGTCAGCCTTGGTCGCCAAAATCGGCACCACGCCCTGCGAGAGCACATATTCTACCACCCGGCGCATGGCGGCCTCGTAAGCGGCTGCCGACTTTTTATCCCAGTTTGTCTCCAAACTGACGATAACAATGTTCGGATTGTTTACGCGGATCTCGCACGCCAGCGGGCTTTCCGTTTTCTCGCAATAGTCCGCGTTTGCCCACAGGGGAGAGAGCTGGCTCAACACGTTCATCCCGCCTCCCACCGCCAGGCTGTCGCGCGACCAGGAACCGCTGAACTGGTCAATCGCCGGCTGGAGCGCGGCGTATTCGCCAAGACGGTACTCGCCGGGATGGTCGAACGGCCCCAGGAAAAGCGACTCCACATTCTGGCAATCGCCGACCTTGGAGAAGCGCGCCGGGTCGCGGCCGAGTGCCTGCCCCTGCCGGAAGACGGCGATCATGCGCGGCGAAACGGTCGGGACGACCGGCCACTCCTGCCAGCGTTCCGGCGGGAGACGCGTGTCGGGCGTGGAGGTGAACGCCGGGTCCGCCGTCCCGCCCGGAACCGGGGAGCCGGTCGCCGTTACCACGACCGGGAGCGGCGAACTGGCCGCCGTCGAAACGAGCGGGGAACCGGTCGAGGGCGCGGCGGGAGCCGGCGCGCAGGCTGAAAACATAAAGACAAAAAGCAAAAGGACAGGAGAGGATTTTTTCATGGGCAGGTTTGCTGCTGGATGGCCGCCTGCAACCGGGCGGCCAGCAGGGATTCACCTTTCGCGGTCATGTGGAATGGGATGTTGGTAAACTCGCCCGCCGGGACCAGGTCCCACAGGTCGAGGTAGTTCCAGCCGCCCGCGGCGGCCTTGTCCGCCAGCATTTGGCGGTACTGGTCGTAAGCCCAGCGCGGGGAATAGAAATTATAGCGGAGGTCGCTGTTCTTCCCGCTGCTGACAAGGATTGGCTCGTTGACGAGGATCACGGGCGTCCCGCCCACGGCGCGCAGGCCGGCCTCCAGCACGGGGAAGGCCAGGCTGGATTCGTCCAGCATCGGCGGCTGCATCCCGTGGAAGGAAACGTCGGTGTCGAAATCTGTCTGGGCGCGGTCATAGGAGGCCGGGTAGAATTGGTCCACACCGGTGGCCGACCACAGAACGCCGTACAACTGGAGCCAGAGCAGGTCCGCCAGCGGGCGGCGCTGTCCGACGAGAGTCCGCTCCCAGAAGGTTGGGCGGACGAGGTCCGGGGAGGCCGGGTCAAGCGGCAGGCTGTAGCGGGCGATCAAATCGTCCACGCGCGCCGCGTTGTTGGCGACCAGCGGCGGGGTCAACTGCTTGTCGGCCGGGAAAGACTCGAGGGTCACGAGCCAGATAACCAGGTCCGGCTGGTAGCGCATGGCCTGGTCGAGGATGAGCAGGTCTTTGGTCAACGAAATCGTCGGGTAGCCGAGGTTGTAGACGCGCACCGTCCGCCCGTCGCAGGCCGTCAGGCCGGCCGCGTCCAGTTGGCCGGGGAGGGTCTCCTGCGGGCGGAGCAGCCAGCCCCACAGGGCGGAATCGCCGACGAGGACGACGCGGTACTCGTCCGCCGGTTTCGGCTCCGCGTTGATGACGTGCGAGGCGAACATGGCGTCCAGGTCGAAGATGCTCAAGTTGTACGACTGCGCCGGGTTTTCGCCATACGGGAAACGCGCGCGGCCGGGAAAGACGCGGTTGTAGAGAGAGAGGCGGCCCAGCCCGGAGGGGACCAGCGCGAACAGGAGCGTCACGGCCGCGAACAGCCCCAGCCCGCGCACAAGCGCCTTGCGGAGGAATACCGCGTCCATCACCGGCCGCCTCCACAAGCAATCTGGAGAATGTACGGCGCGAGGATCTCGGCCAGGAGCGCCTCCCCCTCCGGCGTGGGATGCAGGTCGGCATCCGGGGTGAATTCGGCGGGAGGCAGGGCGTCCCACAGGTCGAGATAGGTCCAGCCCTCCCGCTCCGCCCGCGCGGCGAACTGCGCCCGGTACTCGTCATAGACCCAGCGCGGATAACTGGCGTTGTAGCGGATGTCGGTGTTCGGCCCGTCCGGCTGGACGTAGATCGGCTCGTTGACCAGCAGCACCGGCGTCCCGCCCGCCAGCCGGACCCCGGCCCCGATCACGTCGAACGAGAGTGCGTCATCGGCCAGCGAGGGAGGCAGAAAGCCGGCGTAGATCACGTAACCCGGCAGCGCCGGGCGCTGGACCGCCGCCAGGTCCGGGAGTTCCCGGTCAATGCCGGTGGCGTTCCACATCAGCCCATACAACTCGAAGCGGACGAATTCGTTGAGGGCAACGCGCCGGTCGAAGAAGGTATCCTTCCCGCCCGCATCCGCCGGTTCCGGGATTCCCAGGTCGAGGGCAAGGGCCGACTGGATGGCGAGCAATTCGCCCAGGTTGCCGGTGATGATGGGATGGTCGAAACGCCGATCGGGGGTCATGGCCGCCAGCGTCACGAACCAGAGCACCAGGTCCGGCTGGTACTGCATGGCTTCGTCGAGGATGAGCAGGTCCTTGGTGACCGAGGCGTTGGGGTAGCCGAGGTTGTAGACGCGCACCGCCCGCCCGTCGCAGGCGGTCAGGCCGGCCGCGTCGAGCAGGAAGGGCAGGGAATTTTCGAGCGGGACGGAGAATCCCCAGACGGTCGAATCGCCCAGGATGATCACCCGGTACTCCCCGGCAGGTTTGCCGCGCGCCGCCACGTGGGAGCGGAGCATGACCCCGAGGTCGGTCATGCTGGAACTGTAGACGGCATCCGGATTGCCGCCGCCATAGGGCAGGCGCAGCCGCCCGCCGACGATCCAGTTGTAGGTGGAGAGCCGCGTCAGCGCCCCGCCCCAGACCGGGAAAGTGAACGCCAGGACGACAAAAAGGACGCCGCCCTTGAGCAGGACGCGCAGCGGATGGACTGCGGAGGCGGAGGTTCCCTTTCCCATTTACGCGAACCCGAACAGTTTCAGGAATACGTGCCAGGAAGTGGACAGGTCCGGCATGGCGAAGAAGACCCAGCCGAGGGCGACGAAGTGGAAGGTGAGCAGCGCGCCGCCGGCGTTCAGGACCGTCTGCCAGCGCGGCGGGAGCACGGCGAAGCGCGCCTTTGTCCGCTCGGACCAGCGATTGTGGACGAACAAGCCCAGTCCGTGCCACAGCCCCCACAGGACGAAGTTGGCCGTCACGCCATGCCAGAGTCCGATCAGCGCCATCGTGATGATTTGCGTGACGAAAATGACGACCGGGATGGGCAGGGGCTTTTTCGTGGAACGCAGGAGGCGCGTGACCGGGTTGAAGAAATAGGCCCGGAACCACTGCGTGAGGGTCATGTGCCAGTTGTTCCAGAACTGGGTCAGGTTCGGCTTCCGGTAGGGCGCGTTGAAATTCTCCGGGAGTTTGAAACCGAGCAGGCGTCCCAGCCCGATGGCGATGTCGGTGTAGCCGCTGAAGTCGAAGAAGATCTGGAAGGCGTAGGCATAGAGCAGGATCCAGGTCCAGCCGGCGGTGCGGACCTGGAGGGCGTTCGTCCCGTTCAACGCGACCAGCGCCAGCGCGTCGGCGATGACGAACTTCTTGAACAGGCCGACGAGCAGGCGCTTCCCGGCCTCGGTCAAGTCCTCCGCCGAAAGCGCGAACGGGCGGCGCAGGTCGCCGAGGAAACGCTCGATGCGGTCAATCGGACCGGCGGTCAGCGACGGGAAGAAAATGACGTAGGCCGCGTACTCGGCCAGCGTGACGGCGGGCAGGCGTCCGCTCTGGCGGTCGCGGATGGTATGGATGAGACGGAAGGCAATGTACGAGAAGCCCAGCCAGCGCAGATCGGCCGCCGAGGCCGCGCCGCTGTACTGCTGGTTCAGTTTGTGGAAAAAGAAACTCGTCCAATAGGATAGTTCGGGAACTTTGAGAACCAGAAACAATGCAAGGATCAGGCCGATAGCGGCGGCCAGCCATTTGGCGCTCCGGCGAGACAGCCAGAGCGCCGCGCCGGTCAGCGCGGCGGCGAGCAGGATGGCAAGAACGATCTGAAATGTCTGCGGCGGGCGGGAGGCGGTCAGGAACGCGTCAAACGGCAGGAAACGGGTCAGGCCGAGCAATAGCACGATCCCCGCCAGGATGGCAGCCGCCGGCCAGTTGGCGCGCCAGGAACGCTGTTCGGGGGCGGCGGTCAGCGCCCAGGAGGCGGCGACCAGGGCCAGGGTAACGGTCGGCAGCCAGAAGTCCAGGTGGCGCACCGGCAGCGCCGGCTGGAAGGCGTAGACTGCCAGCGCGCTGAACGCCAGCAGGACCAGGGGCCGGCTGCGGCCGCGCGCCAGCCATCCGGCCAGCAGGGCGGCCGCCATCGAGACGAGGATGATGGTCAACGTCATCAGAAGCCCTGGTAGATCCAAACCGGCGCGCTGCTGGCCGTGAAGACGACCAGCGCGGCCAGGATCAGGCAAAGGAGCAGCGCCCAGAGATTTTCGCGCGAAAAGATGGATTTCATCGGTAGCCGCAAACCAGGTATTCGCCGCCCTGCTCCACCACCTGGTAGGTGCGGAGCGACAGGTCAATCGCCTGGTCCTCGCCGTCGTACGAGACGACGATGTTCCCCTGGCAGTCCACCAGCGTGTACGCGCCGTCCGTCCCGGCCTCCGCGCAGGACAGGCCTTCGAGCCTGATCGTCACCGCCTGGAACGAGTTCATCTCGTCGGCCGCGCTCTGCGCCCAGTCCGCGCAGGAGAGGACCACCAGACGATTGATGTCCTTGGACACCAGCGCGCCGAGATAATCTTCCACGGCCCGCACCGGCCCGGAGGCCGTCCCGCAAGCAGACAGAAGGAATGCAAACGCCAGAAGCATCGAAACAAAGGGAACCAGTTTGCGCATGAGGAACTCCTTAAAATGGACTGGCGGGATTATACCAAATCGGCGCAGGCGCAATTGACAAAGCCAACCAACCCTGATAGGATGGGGCAAATTTTTCTCGTAGAGGTAACAAATGACCACTCCCATCCAAACCCAGGCTGTCCTGCTCACCCCCGCCGCCGCCGAGATCGTGCGCGGCCTGCTCCAGCAGCGCGAACTGGATCCCACCTACGCCCTGCGCGTCTACGTTGCCGGGCAGTCCTGCTCCGGCCTGCAATACGGCATGGCGCTCGACAACAAGCCGTCCGAGACCGATGCCGCGTTCGAAAGCGAAGGCCTGAAGGTGCTGGTGGACAACCAGTCCCTGCAATTCATGGCCGGCGCAAAAATAGACTACATTGACGATGAACGCGGCAAGGGTTTCCTGTTCGAGAACCCGAACGTTCCACCCGCCTGTTCCTGCGAAAGCGGGACGTGCGGTTCCAGCGAGAATTAACCAAAACGAGGCCGGAGAAAAACTCCGGCCTCGCCGCTTAACCGGACCGGTTACCTGCCGCGCAAGAACGAGACCACTGCGCCGAAAATCCCGATCAGCGCCAGCACCACGATGACCAGTCCCATCGGGACGCCGCCCACTCCCGCCGGGGCGGGCGTGAAGGTTGGGACCTGCACCGGCGGCGCGGGCGTGAACGTCGGCAGGCGGGTGGGCGTCAGCGGGATGGCAAAGGCGGCCGCCAGGGTCGGGTTGATGGTCGGGGTGGTCTGGGGCGTCTGGGTGGGAGGCGGCAGGAGGATGGGCACGAAGCCCGGCGAGATCGAGACCAGCGGCGCGTAGACCCAGCCCACGTCACCGGGGACGCCGGGGTAGTAGATCTGGATCCATTCGCCCCCGGCGGTCTTGCCGAGCGCGGGGGCCGTCTGCCCGGGCAGCAGGACGCCGACCACCGGGTACGACAACCCGGAGAACACCGGCCCGGCGCGGACGTTGATCTGTTCCTCGTAAGTGACCGTGATGAACGGCCCAGACGGGGTGCCGGTCACGGTCGGGACCGAGCCGGTCGGCTGCTGAGCAGCGGCGGGGGCCTGTGCCGGGCTGAGGAAAAGCATCCCGGCGAGAGACAGGAAGACGGTCAAGAGCAGGGCGATTTTTATCCAGGGACGCATGAGTGCAACCTTATCCTGTTATAATCCGTACACCTTTCAGAAATCTTTAATCCAAAAGCACCGAGATTATACCCGATAACAATTATGGAACAACGCGTCTTCCACGGTGACATCACCCCCTCTGCAGTTGCGCAGGCCCTGATAGCTGAATTCAACCAGGGCAACCTGCGCGCCCAGACCCTCGGCCAGGGCGACCATCTGACCGTCCAGGTGGCGACCAGCCAGTCCTCGCGCTCCGGCGGGCAGACGGCGCTGGCCATTGACCTCCGCAAGATCGAGGACGGCGTGACGGTGCAGATCGGCGAACAGCAGTGGCTGGGCGTGGCCGCCAGCCTCGGCCAGACGGCGCTCTCGGCCCTGTTCAATCCGCTCAACCTGCTGGGGCGTCTGGACGACATCGCCCAGGATGTGCAGAACCTGCAACTGAACGAGAAGGTCTGGCAGATCGTGGAGCTAACCATCCGCAAGGCCGGGGCGGGCAGGCAACTCTCGGAGCGGCTGACGCGGCTGACCTGCAACTACTGCGGAGCGGCCAGCCCGGTCGGGGAGGCCACCTGCGCGGCCTGCGGCGCGCCGCTGGGGAATGTTCAGCCCAAGGCCTGCTCCCAGTGCGGCTACGTGCTGACGCATACTGAAAAATTCTGTCCCAACTGCGGGAAACCACAATAAAGTAGGAGCGCAATATATTGCGCCCCTACAATTTTTGCTTCTGCCGGATTTGTAATCCGGCGGTTCCAGTGGCGGATTGCAAATCCGCCGCGAGCGCTTTTGGGGGCGGCTACGTTTTCTCATAAACTTCGGGATTGACACAAAACGGCAGCCTCCGCCCCTCCAGGCCTGCGAGTAAATTCTCGCAGGCCATTTCTGCCATGCGGCGGCGCGTGCCGTGCGTGGCCGAGCCGATGTGCGGGACGATGAGGCAGTTCGGCAGCGCGTAGAGCGGATGCTCCGGCGGCAGCGGCTCCGGGTCGGTGACATCCAGCGCCGCGGCGGCGATCTGACCGTCGGCCAGGGCGCGCGTTAAAGCGGCGGTATCCACCACCGGGCCGCGCGCCGCGTTGACCAGGATGGCGGTCGGCTTCATCTTCCGGAAAGCCGACTCGTTCATCAGGCCGCGCGTCTCCGCAGTCAGCGGGCAGTGCAGGCTGACGAAGTCGCTCACGCGCAGCAACTCGTCCAGCGGGAGGAATTCGCCGGGAGCATCTGCAGAAGGCGCGGGGTCGGTGTAGACGATCTTCATCCCGAAGCCGCGCGCCCGCTCCGCCACCGCCCGCCCGATCTTGCCCATGCCGACGATGCCGAGCGTGGCCCCGCGCAAGTCCGCTCCCAGCCAGCCGGCCGGCGACCAGGTTTTCCAGCGGCCCGCGCGCGCGTCGCGGGCGGACTCGGGCAAGCGGCGGGCAGCCGCCAGCAGCAGCGCCATCGTCAGGTCGGCGGTGGCGTCGGTCAGCACGCCGGGCGTGTTGCCCACCGGGATGCCGCGGCGGGTGCATTCGGCCACATCCACGTTGTCCACGCCGACAGCCATGTTGCTGACGACGCGCAGGCGCGGCGCCCGGTCGAGCAAATCTTTCTGGACCGGGATGGTCAGCAGACAGAACAGTCCCTCCGCTTCGGCGAGACGCGCTTCGAGTTCGGGCGCGAGACGCGTCGCGTCCAGCGGACCGGTCAGCGCGCGGACGCGGCCATCGAGGGAGGCAATCCAGTCTGCGGGGAGGGTGTGGGTGAGGAGAACGAGAGGAAGTGACATGGTTTTCATGGACACAACAGTGCACCTCACCAGTGATTTTACAACAAATTACATCGAAAACGGCGCGCCCGAAAGCGCGCCGTGTTTTTTTCTCTCCGTTTTGCCCGTTTTTTACGGTGTCGGAGTCGGAGCGGGAGGAGTGACAGTAACTGTGGCGGTGGGGACGGAAGGAGAAAGAAGATCAGGAAACTCCGGAGCCAGGCCTTCATCATTCATCTTAGAAACTGCTTCAAAACCAAGAAACACTAAATCACTAGGTGAAGGAGATTTAAAATTCTCTATTGTTAGTTCTTCTAATGGCACATCACTCGTTAGCACATAAGATTGATTTGGGGTTATAATAACTACGTGCCCGATGGTAGCTAATAATTCATTCATGTCCCATGACATTTCATCATAATATTTTTTATAGTCATCCACAGTAGATGCTCTTGTTCTTGTTGGCATCCAAACTTCTCCGTTAGGTAATGACGTACGATCGGAGTTAACCACAAAAGGCTGAGCCACGAGTTTTCCATTTTCATCAAAAGCTCCGCCAATCATAATCTTAACATTAGGATATCCAGGCAGATCCATATAGCCGAGGTTGATGAATTTCGCTTCGCCTTGTAGTATACCTCTATTTGTATCAATCAGACGACCATTAATATTGGTTACAAAATGAATATCTTGATTATTTTCCAGAAAATCAGGAAGTGACTCTCTATATTTTATTATAGTCTCGGATAGTTTATCTGTGTCAATCGGGCGATTATATCGAAAACCATAAGTTATTTTACCATTAACATTGCATGAAGGAACATAATTGTTTATTTTATACATTTTTTCCACCATCCACTGATCAAAAGGCAAAGATTCATACTCGCCGGAAATTTGATAGTTTTCCGCATTCATAACCAGAGTGGGTAAAAATACTTGTGAAAAATAAGTATCGTAGTTTTGCAAATCAGCATCTGTTAGTTTTTTTAATCCATCAATATCAATGTCATATTTTTCCAAGAAGTCCGGGTTGTCCGAAAACTTTTCAATCAGAACCCGGCTGACAAAAACATGATATTTTTTATCCATCTCAACTGACTGTCCGGGCTGATAATTTCTGAGTTCCGCCGGAAAAGTCGATGGATCATTAAAGTCAACTCCTTCATGAGGATTTGGTGTTGAAGTCGCGGTGGGAGAGAGAGTGGCGGTCTGCGGGACAAGAGTGACGCTTGGCTCAACGGTGGGGGTTTGAGCAGCCAAGGCAGGCGAGCAGGAAGTTACGCACAAAACAAGAGCAAAAATCAGAAAGCGGCGCATGGTGTCCTCCGGAAGGAATTATACTCGCCATAAGCATGTGACCGTCACCTTGACTCCCTTCACCCTTCGGGTACTTCGCGGGAGTGCTTCGCAAAGGTGATGGTCACATCATATCTTGCTCAAAACGCGAACAGGAACACGAGATCGTTGACATTGGTCCCGGTTGGGCCGGGTTGGAGCAAATCATCGAGCGCGGCAAAAAAGGAATACGAGTCGTTGCGGCGGAGATAGTCTGCCGGTTCGAGGCCGAGGAGGCGGGCACACTTATATGTCTCCCCGGTGACGACCGCCCCGGCGGCATCCGTCGTCCCGTCCTCGCCGTCGGTCGCCAGCGTGACCAGCATCACGTCCGGGAAGTCCGCCAGTTCTGTGACCGCCGCCAGCGCCAGTTCGGTGTTCCGTCCGCCGCGTCCGGGATTCTGGCAGAGCGTGACGGTCGTCTCGCCGCCGACAACGATGCAGGCCGGACGATGAGCTGGTTGGTCGGTCTGACGCGCCCAGCGCAGGGTGCGGCACAAATCCACCGCGGCCTCACGCGCCTCGCCGCGCAAGTCCGCGCGTAAAAGATAGGGATGAAATCCTTCCACCTCGGCCTGTTTCAGCGCGGCCTGGGCTGCCAGCAGGTTTTCGCCAACCAGCAGATTTTGTACATGCGCAAAAATTGGGTCACCGGGCTTGAGCGTCTCGGTCCCGGATTTCAATACATCCAATACAGACGTAGTGGCGACTTCAGTCGCCTTCTGGCTCGGACGACTGAAGTCGTCACTACAAAAATGGTATTTCTCGAGGACAGCCAGCGCATCCGCACAGGTGGTCGGGTCGGGCGCGGTCGGGCCGGAGGCAACCGCCTCGAACGGACTGCCGACCACGTCCGACAGGATGAGCGAGACGACGCGCGCCGGCCTGGCCAGCCGCGCCAGCCCCCCGCCCTTGAGCACATCCAAATGACGGCGGAGCGTGTTGATCTCGTCAATGCCCGCGCCGCAAGCCAACAGCGCCGAAGTGAGCGACTGCAACTCGGCCAGCGTCACCCCGTCCACGGGCGCAGTCGCGAGCGCCGACCCGCCGCCGGAGATGAGGCAAATCACCAGATCGTCGGCGGTCAGGCCGGAGAGCATCTCCATGATCCGCCTGCCCGCCTCCAGGCTGCGTTCGTCCGGGACGGGATGCCCGCCTTCAATGATAGTGAATTGTGAATGGTGAATAGGGAAAGGGGAAATGGCGGGAGCGTGTTTGGTGATGACCAGCCCAGCGGAAAGCCGTCCGCCCAGGATTTTGGCGAGCGCATCCGCCATCGGCGCGGCGGCTTTGCCCAGCGCGACGGCCAGGATTCTCCCACCCTTCCTGATTTTGTATTCCCTACTGGCTACGCGCATCCTGTTTCCTTCGAGGCTTACCGCCCGCCCCACGGCCGCGGCCGGGTCGGCCGCCTCCAAAGCGGCGGACAGGATGCGGGTCACGCGCGCGCCGTGCGGCGCGGCGCGCAGGCTGGCGGTCAGGAACCGTTCGGCGGGGATCATCGTCCGCATGATAGCACTGTCGGCTCAAAAGGACAATCATCGCGGAGAGCGCAGAATCATGGGACGCGGATAAACGCGGATGGACGCGGATTTTAATGCCTTTCTCCGCGTTTTTCCGCGCTCGCCTGCACTCGTTCGCCGAGTGTCCGCGTCCCCTAAAGATGCGCCGCCGCGGGCTTGCAGATTCCCCCCCACGCCTCTATAATAGTCCGGGAAGCAAAAATGACCGCCATTGACAAACTCGAAGCAAGGCTGAAAAAACTGCTGGAGACCCGCCTGCTCCAGGCCCTGCCGGGGCGCAAGCCGGAGGAGCGCCTGGCCCAGCGGCTGGCCGAGGCGATGCACGCCGGCCTGAAACCGCAGGCCGACGGGACCAACCTGGCGCCGAACGTGTACGTGATTATCGCCCACCCGTCCGCGCTGGCCGCCTGGCGCTCCGAGCCGCGCCAGTTGGAAGCGCTGGCGGATGCGCTGCGCGAAGCCGGCGAAGAGGCCGGGCTGACGTTCGCCTCCCGCCCGGCCATCAGCACCGCCGCCGACACGGCCATGGAAGCGGAGGATGTGCGCATCGCGGCGTCGTTCAGCGGGGAGAGCCTGCCCGAGACGCAGGGCGTGCCCGCCGGGGCCAGCCCGGACCCGGAGCCTGACGCCGTCCCGTCGAACGCGTTCCTCATCATCGGCGGGACGCACATCATCCCGCTCACCCAGCCGGTCATCAACATCGGGCGCCGGCTCGACAACCAGGTGGTGGTGGACGATCCGCGCGTCTCGCGCAACCACGCCCAGATGCGCGTCATCAAAAGCCGCTACGTGCTCTTCGACCTGGAATCGACCGGCGGGACGTTCATCAACGGGCAGCGCGCCAACCAGTCGGTCCTGTATCCCGGCGACGTGATCTCGCTCTCCGGGGTGACGCTGGTCTTCGGGCAGGATGTCCCCTCGGCGCGGCAGGCGGCACAGGAACGCCCCGTCTCGGAAATTTCCGCCGAGCGGGCGACCGTAATCTTGAAAAAAGAAGAAGAAAAACCGGAATGAGCGGCCCCATCCTCCTGGTCCTGCGCGTGCTGATGGCGCTCGGCCTGTACGCCTTCCTTGCCTGGGGACTCATCACACTATGGAAAGAAATCCGCCAGCAGGGAACGATCCTGTCCGGGCGGAAGGTTCCCCCGATCAACCTGACCATTCGATTTGAAGACCAGCCGGAGCAGGTGCGGCACTTCACCCGCCCCGACATCACCATCGGGCGCGACCCGGCCTGCGACTGCGCGCTGGAGGACGAATCCGCCTCCGGACAGCACGCCCGGCTGAGTTACCACCACGGACAATGGTGGGCGGAGGACATGCGCTCCACCAACGGGACACGGCTCAACGGCCAGCGCCTGTCCATGCCGACGGTGGTCGTTTCGGACGATGAGATCGCCTGCGGGCAGACGCGCCTGACCATCGGCCTGGCGGGGAATGTGCTGAATCCGCCCACGCGGCCCTTGCAGGAATCCGCGGAGAAGGAATAAATTGCGATCCGCAGATGACGCACATCGTCCCGATGGTTCTCGGGAGATTGCGCAGATTAAAAACCTGGTGTCGCTGCGAGGCGGCGGTTTCCCGCCGACATCGTACTCGAAGGGTAAGCAGTCTCCCGACTGGCAGGGGATTGCTTCGTCGGGCAACCCCCAAAAGGCGGGGGCAGGCAAACGCCCTCCTCGCAACGACACAAAATTCACTCTCTGATCAATCTGGAAAAGACGCCATGAAAGAAACCATCTCCCTCGCCATCATCGGCGGCTCCGGCCTGTACAACATGCCCGGCCTGACCGATGCCGAAGAACATAATATTGACACGCCCTTCGGCAAACCGTCCGCGCCGATTGTGGTCGGGACACTCGAAGGGAAACGCGTCGCCTTCCTGGCGCGGCACGGGATCGGACACCACATCCTGCCGGGCGAGGTCAACTATCGCGCCAACCTCTACGCCCTGAAAATGCTCGGCGCGAGGCGCGTGGTCGGCGTCAATGCCTGCGGCTCGCTGCGCGAGGACTTCGCCCCCGGCCACATCGTCATCCCCGACCAACTGTTCGACAACACCCGCGGCCGCGTCCGCACCTTCTTCGGCGAGGGGCTGGCGGCGCACGTCGGCGTGGCGGACCCGTTCTGTGCGGACCTGTCGACTGCGCTCGAAGCCGCGGTCCGGCAGACCGGGGCGACGGTCCATCACGGCGGGACGTTCATCGTCATCGAAGGTCCCCGCTTTTCCACCAAGGCCGAGTCCAACACGTTCCGCGCCTGGGGCATGGACATCATCGGCATGACCGCCGCGCCGGAGGCATTCCTGGCGCGCGAGGCCGAACTGTGCTACACCGTCATGGCGCACGTCACCGATTACGACGTGTGGCACGTCAGCGAGGCGCCGGTGACGGTGGAGATGGTCATCAAAATCCTGAACCAGAACACCGCCGCCGCCCGGCAGGCCGTCCGCAATCTCGTGGACGCGCTCCTGCCCACGCGCACATGTGGATGCGGTCACGCCCTGGCGGACGCCATCATCACCCATCCCGCTGCCGTCCCGCCGGAGACGCGCAAGAAGATGGATTTGCTGG
This sequence comes from Anaerolineaceae bacterium, assembly GCA_009772985.1. Classification (GTDB taxonomy): domain Bacteria; phylum Chloroflexota; class Anaerolineae; order Anaerolineales; family Villigracilaceae; genus UBA877. Next base: position 94,604 of record WOUS01000008.1, on the reverse strand, counting down.
TCGGAAAGTATTTGAAATAAAAGGCAGAGAAAAATCAGCCTGCAAACATCACATCCCATTGAGGACACATGAACACTTTTGCCATCAAAATTGCCAAACAAGCCGAGAAAGTGGATTTCGAAAATCTATCGCCAGGAGAACAAGAGAATCTGTTCGATAACCGGAAGTATGATGCCGCCAGGGACGTGATTTACGCTTTCAAGGTTGCCATCGTCGTCTCGCCAGGCAAGGTCAAAAAACAGAACGTTCTTAAACGCGACTTCAAACTGGCTGACACCTTGCTCGTGGGAATCCGCGACTTCACCGGTTTCACGCTGACTGGCATCCATCCACTGAGCGAGGAATATCAGGTCACCCGGACAGACGAAAAAGGCCTGGAAGGTGAAGCACGGGCCGGGATCAAACTTTTGTTTGTATCCTTCAAACCGGTCGGCAGGACAAAAGAAGAAATCAAAACCGGCCGCACTTCCATCCTGCAAAGTTTCGACGAAGAGAACGCCCAATGGCTTTTCAAGAAACTATACCTTGAAAACCACTTTGATTATAAATTTCTCATCGCCGTTCAAAAGAAAGCCGAGCAGGAATCGGCATCGTTCATCTGTGAAGTGGACGTACAGGGAAAGAACCGGAGCCTCCTTCCCAACATCGCCCACAAACGAGTTGCGTGCGTGGATAAACTCTAATCGCCATGAATATCCCGATCCAACGCCGCCTGATGACCCTGGCGGCTGTTTTCCTGTTCCTCTACTCCGTCATCCTGACCCTCGCCCCCGCCGCCCGCGAACGCTCCTGGGATGTGGACTACCGCTGGTCGCACTGGCTGGGATTCGCGGTCTGGGCGGCGGTCTTCGGGCTGGCGCACCTCCTCGTCCGCCGCCGGCTGCCGGACGCCGACCCGTACCTGCTGCCGGCCGCGGCCCTGCTGGCCGGCTGGGGACTGCTGACCATCTGGAGACTGGTGCCCGGCTTCGGAGCCAAGCAAACAATCTGGCTGGCCGTCTGCGGGACGCTGTTCCTGCTCGGCCTGCGTCTCGCCCCCGACCTGCACTTCCTGCGCCGCTACAAATACGCCTGGCTGACCGGCGGCCTGCTGCTCACCGCCCTCACGCTCGTCTTCGGCACGAATCCAATGGGCGGCGACCAGCGCCTGTGGCTGGGAGCGTTCGGCGTCTACTTCCAGCCGTCCGAGCCGCTCAAACTCCTGCTGATCGTCTACCTGGCCGCCTGGTTCGCCGACCGCATCCCGTTCCAACTGCGGCCGCTGGCGCTCTTCGTCCCCACCGCCGCCGTCACCGGGCTGGCGCTCCTGCTCCTGTTCGTCCAGCGCGACCTCGGCGCCGCCTCGATTTTCATTTTCCTCTACACCGCCATCCTCTTCCTCGCCTCGGGGAAAAAGCGCGTCCTGCTCGCCAGCCTGGCCGGGCTGGCCCTCGCGGGCGTGGCCGCCTACTTCCTCTTCGACGTGGTGCGCATCCGCGTGGACGCCTGGCTGAACCCCTGGCTCGACCCCAGCGGGCGCTCCTACCAGATCGTGCAGGCCCTGCTGGCGGTTGCCAACGGCGGCCTGCTGGGGCGCGGCCCTGGGATGGGCAGCCCCGGCCTCGTCCCGGTGGCAATCTCGGACTTCGTCTTCTCTGCCATTGCGGAAGAAACGGGGCTGGCCGGGACCCTGGGCCTGCTCCTGCTGATCGGCATTTTCGCCGCCCGCGGCATCATCACCGCCCTGCGCGCCCCCGACCGTTTCCGCCGCATCCTGGCCGCCGGGCTGACGGCCTACCTCGGCGCGCAGTCCATCCTCATCATCGGCGGCAACCTGCGCGTCCTGCCCCTCACCGGCGTGACCCTGCCGTTCGTTTCGTACGGCGGCTCGTCCCTGCTGACATCGCTCGCCGCGCTGCTCCTGCTCCTGCTCATTTCCGCCCGGGATGAGGAACCGGCCCCCCTGCCGAACCCGCGTCCGTACCTGCTGCTGGGCGGACTGCTCGGCCTCGGCCTGCTCGCCGCCGCCCTGGCCAACGGCTGGTGGGCGGTCGTGCGCGGCCCCGACCTGCTGACCCGCACCGACAACGCCCGCCGCGCCATCGCCGACCGCTACGTGCAGCGCGGCAGCCTGCTCGACCGGAACGGGGAACCGGTCAACGCCACCACCGGCACGGCGGGCGACTTCGTGCGCGTCTACGCCTATCCGGACCTCGCGCCGGTCGCCGGCTACACCAGCCCGGCCTACGGCCAGGCCGGCCTCGAAGCCAGCCTCGACCCGTACCTGCGCGGCCTGCAGGGGAATCCCGCCAGCCTCATCTGGTTCGACCATCTGTTCTACGGCCAGCCGCCGCCGGGACTGGACGTGCGCCTCAGCCTGGATCTCGACCTCCAACGGCGCGCCGATTCCCTGCTCGGGAACCACGCCGGGGTAATCGTCCTGCTCGACGCGCAGACCGGCGAAATTTTAGCGATGGCCTCCCACCCAACCTTTGACCCGTCCACGCTGGATGCCGACGCCCCGCAATTGAACCAGGACCCGGCCACACCCCTGCTCGACCGCGCCGCGCAGGGCATGTATCCGCCCGGCGGCGCGTTGTCAGCCTTTCTCCAGGCCTCCGGGCTGGTCCCGGACGAGACGGCCGCCGCAGACCTGACGGCCCTGTACGCCGCCCTTGGCTTCTACACCGCCCCCGACCTGCGCCTGCCGGTGGCCGAATCCGTCTCCCCGGCGGACGAGTTGCGCGTCAGCCCGCTGCAGATGGCGCTGGCCGCCGCGGCCCTCAGCAACGACGGCGTCCGCCCCGCGCCGCGGCTGGCAATGGCGGTGGACACCCCCGCGCAGGGATGGGTGGTCCTGCCGGCGCTCAGCGACCCGGTCCAGGCATTCCCGGCGGAGGGCGCGAACCAGACCGCCGATGCGTTGATGGTCAACGGGCAGCCGTTCTGGGAATGGGTCGCGCTGGTGCGCACGGCCGACGGCGCGTTCGCCTGGTATCTGGGCGGGACGCTGCCCGACTGGCAGGGAACGCCGCTGGCCGTGGTCGTCCTGCTGGAGGAGGACAGCTCGCTGCTGGCGCAATCCATTGGCAGGGCGCTGCTGAAACTGACCGTGCAGCCGTAAAAAAGGCGGGACGTGAAGGGTGAAGCGTGGAGGGTGGAACGACAGATCGGCGTTAGGAATGATCCGGCGGGTTGCGCGGCATCCATTGTTTGGGATCATTCATCATCAGGGTCAATTGGCTGCAAAGATGATCGTAGTGATCGGTCAGTTCAGTATGGACAGAAGCTGAGATATACCCAAATCGTAGAGCAAAGTCCAGCCAGACGATGGTCTCAGCCGCTTCTGCGTCCGCGTCGCTCAACTTGCTGACAAAGTGGTTGGGATACCGTCGCTTCCGCCACGCTTCGGCAATATTCGTACATACAGAGCGCGACGAACGCCGGATTTGGTCGGTCAAACTATAGCGTTCCTCTGCGGGAAACAACTTGCTCAACTCGTAAATCCGGACGGCCGTCTCGAACGCCAGCTGATAAACTCGTAATTCTCGAAAATCTTTTGCCGCCATCTGGCCTCCTTTCCATCCAAATCGCTGCACGCTCTCCGCTCCACCCTCCACGCCCGACGCTCCACGCTTCACTTCACCCGCACGAACTTCCGCTTGCCCACTTGCAGCACGCCGGGATGCGGGAAGGGGGCGTCGAATTTCTCCAGCGTTTCGCCATCCAGCTTGACGCCTTTCTGCTCGAACAGCCTCCGCCCCTCGGATTTGCTGGTCACGAGTTGCGCGGCGGCCAGCACATCCAGCACCGTCTGCCCGGACTGGAGGGCGTACTCGGGCATTTCGTCGGGAATGTCCTTCTGCTGGAAAACTTTCTTGAAGACTTCCTCGCCGCGGGCAGCGGACTGCTCGTCGTGGAAGATGGACACGATCTCGCGCGCAATCGCCATCTTGGCGTCGCGCGGGTGCAATGTTCCGGCCTTGAGCGCGGCCTCGGTTTGGGCGACCCGGTCGGGAGTCCAGCGCGTGACGAGGCGCATGAACTGGCCCATCGCCTTGTCTGGCACGGACATGACCTTGCCGTACATGTCCTCCGGCGTCGCCAGCAGCGGGATGTGGTTGCCGAGCGATTTGCTCATCTTGATCTCGCCGTCGGTGCCGGGCAGGATGCCAAGGATGATGGCGACGTTGGGGCGCGCGCCGAGGGAGGTCATGATCTTGCGGGCGGCGGTCATGATGTTGAACATCTGGTCGGTGCCACCGATCTGCACGTCGGCTTTGAGCATGTAGGCGTCGTAACCCTGCATGATGGCGTAGAAGGTTTCATGCAGGTAGATGGGGTCGCTGTTTTCCCAGCGCAGGCGGAAGTTTTCGCGCTCGCGCACGAACTGCTGGAGGGTGAAATTGGCAGCCAGGCCGATGAGTTCGGCGAAGGTCAGTTCGGACAGCCACTCGGAATTGAAGCGGATCATCGTCCGCTTGCGGTCGAGGATTTTGTAGGCCTGCTCGGCGTACGTGGCGGCGTTGTGCTGGACTTCCGCGTGCGTCAGGCGCGGGCGGAGTTTGTCCTTGTCGGACGGGTCGCCGATGAGGGAGGTGTAGTCGCCGACCACGAACGTGACCTCGTGGCCGAGTTCCTGGAACTGGCGCTGTTTGCGCATCGGCACGGTGTGACCGAGGTGCAGGTCGCTGGTGCGCGGGTCGAAGCCGCAATAGACGCGCAGCGGGCGGCCTTCCTTCTGCGCTTCGGCGAGCCGTTCGCGCAGTTCGCGGGTCATATTCTGTTTGAGTTCTTCGTCGCCGTATTCGGCGCCTTGCATGAGCAGGGCGACTTGTTCGTCTATGGTGAGGGTGGGCATGGGAGACTCCGGAAGATGGTGAATGGTGAATGGTGAATGGTGAGTAGGGATCAGGGATTAGGGACTGGGTTCTGACTATTCTCTTCTCTCTATTCTCTGCTCTGACAAATGAAAACGCGCCCGCTGCGGCAGGCGCGTGGATGCGGACCGCAGCGTGGGTTATGGAAGGGGATAATAGGAGTAAACGAGGGCGTTCATCGAGGGCAATTATACAGCAGATTTGCGGAGAGCGGAAAAGCGGTTTCCGTTTGTGTGCACGCGAACCATGTCGTGGGACAAGTCTATAGACTTGTCCCGCGCTCTCCAGATAACAACCTTTGCGTGCATACTTCCGTTTCTCCAATATCCCGCCTCTACGATGTTCCCCTCTCCGATGAATGAATTCATCGGCTGGGACCAAAAACATGCTGAAGCATGTTGAAAGTACAATCCGAAACCTGTTTCAACAGGTTTCCTCTTCCAGCCGCCGAATTCATTCGGCTGTATAATCGCCGCATGAGCAACGCCGACCCGCTCGAACTCCTGCGCCTGCTCGCCGCCCGCCTCGAACGCCTGTCCGCGGATTCCCGCTGGGCGCGGCGCGCCTCGGGACTGCGCGGCAGCATCGTCAAGGCGCTGGAAGAAGCCGGGAGCGGGGACGTAGCCCTGGAGCGCATCACCCTGCTCACCAACCGCAGTTTCGAGATTCTGCGCGCGGCCGCCCGCGAGATCCCGGACATCGAGAGCCTGCTGAAAAAGTATCCCCGGATATGACCCTCCCAAAAACCATGAAAGCCATGCTGCTCGACACGCCGCGCACCCCCCTGCGCCCCGCCGAAATCCCCGTGCCGACGCCGGGGCCGAGGCAGGCGCTGCTCAAAGTGCGCGCCTGCGGGGTCTGTCACACCGACCTGCACATCGTGGACGGCGAACTGACGGAGCCGAAACTGCCGCTCGTGCTGGGACACCAGATCGTCGGGACGGTTGCCGCGGCAGGCGAAGGGTCCGGGCGGTTCCGGACCGGGGAGCGGGTCGGCGTCCCCTGGCTGGGGTCCACGGACGGGACGTGCCCGGCCTGCGTCCGCGGCCAGGAGAACCTGTGCGACCATCCAATATTCACCGGCTACCACGTGGACGGCGGGTTCGCCGAATATGCCGTCGCCGACGAGCGCTTCTGCTTCCCGCTGCCGGAGACGTATTCCGACGCCGAGGCCGCGCCCCTGCTGTGCGCCGGTCTCATCGGCTACCGGACCTACCGCATGGCCGGGGAGGGCGTGGAAAAGTTGGGCATCTACGGGTTCGGCGCGGCGGCGCACATCGTCGCCCAGATTGCCAAATTCGAGGGGAAGAAAGTCTACGCCTTCACCCGTCCCGGCGACCGGGAGGCGCAGGCGTTCGCCCTGCGCCACGGCGCGGACTGGGCCGGCGACTCGACTGCTCCGCCGCCGCAGTTGCTCGACGCGGCGCTCATCTTCGCGCCGGTGGGCGCGCTGGTGGTGGAAGCGTTGAAGGCCGTGCGCAAGGGCGGCGCGGTGGTGTGCGGCGGCATCCATATGAGCGACATCCCGTCGTTCCCTTATTCTCTGCTGTGGGAGGAGCGCCTCGTGCGCTCGGTGGCCAACCTGACGCGGCGCGACGGCGGGGAGTTCCTGGCGCTCGCGCCGCGCGTCCCGGTGCGGACCGAGGTCACGACCTTCGCGCTGGCGGAAGTCAACACCGCCCTCGACCGCCTGCGCAGCGGACAGTTGACCGGCGCGGCGGTGGTGGTGATAGAATCAGAACTTGAAAAGTGATTGGCGAACATACCAGAACCCTGCATCAACCCTTCAGGAGGAGCAAGCCATGACCAAGAATAAAAAGACATCAAAAAGCAATCGCAAACCGGCCGCCAAAGCATTCAAAGCGATCGGGCTTCTGTTCCGTAAAATATGGGAAGGAATGGTTTTCGTCTGGAAACGCCCCATCATCATCAGCGGAGTCCTGCTGGTCCTGGCCATCATCCTTTTCAACCTGGTCATTAAACATACACTCGAACGATACTTGAATTGCACCTATCTGGTCGGCACAAAGTTGGGATTGCCAATCCTTTGTGCAGGTTTAGGCCCCCTGATGGACCCGCCGCTGGCGGACCTCCGGCTCTTCATGGCCTGGAGCGTCGTGATTGTCTTTGCGCTCCTGAGCCTGTACCTGACGATCGTGATCAACAACTGGAAATCCGTCGTCAAGATCCTGCTGCTCAACAAGGAGGAGTGGAAGAATTTCATGGCGAGCCTCAGGACCTGGCTCCTGCTCTTTGTGCTCTTTTGTTCGCTGTTTTATTTCACGGTGATACGATAGATTCTTCACCCCGGGCGAAACCAGCCCGCAGTGAATGGACAGCATGAGAGATTCCGTGCTCAGCCGTCCAGCGGGCTTTTTACTGCCATCCCGCCGCGCTTTTGGTTGCTATTGCCAAATACTCCGAACAGTTGTATAGTTGAAAAAATGTGGGAAATCAACGCGTAACATCCCACACAGGCAGATTATACCGAAACATGACGCGTAAGACCCCAAATCGGCGTCTTATACAGAAAGTTTCCACATAAGATGCCGCACAGGGAGGTTCCATGGAAAATTTCCGTGGAATACATAGTTGGGCGGCTTTACACAATCTAAAGGATCCGGAAATTATGCAAGTTTTCCGAAACGAAAGGAGAATAAAAATGCCACAGTTTGGACCACCCGATGTAGAGAAGATGAAGGCAAAAAGAGATGTCAATGGCTTGATCAAGGCATTGGACTATGATAAGGACACGGCTATAAGGAAGGCTGCCGCAAAAGCTTTGGGACAGATCGGGGGCCATCGCGCAGTAAAAGCACTCGTTGCGGTCCTTAAAGACAAGGTTATTCACTTTGATGCGGCTTTTGCGTTGAGAGACCTGGGCTGGGAACCACAGGGTGAATCAGGTGCATGGTATTGGATCGCCCTCCGTGAACCAAAGAAGGCGGGATCGATCGGTTCCGCGGCTGTAAAGCCACTTATTGCCGCCCTTAAGGTTATGGATCATGATATGAAGCACGCCGAAGCCGTCGAAACTTTGGGCATGATGGGCGACCTGCGCGCGGTGGAGCCACTGATCGAATCTCTCAAGGACGAAAACGAATCTGTGCGCGCCCAGGCTGCCAAGGCATTGGGCAGGATGGGCGGCTCCCGGGCGATCGAACCCCTTATCGCCTCCCTCAAGGATCCATATGAGTATACGGGTGGGACTGCCGCAGAAGAGTTGGGTAAGCTGGGTGCTACCCAAGCGGTGGAACCGCTCATCGCTGCGCTCAAGGGCGGAAAAAAGTACGTGCGCTGCAAGGCGGCCCTGGCATTGGGGCAGCTTCGAGACCCGCGCGGGGTGCAGCCGCTCATCCATGCACTGAAGGATGAGGACAAGGAAGTACGCAGGGATGCCGCCCTGGCATTGGGGGAGATTAGAGACCCCAGCGCGACTGAGCCACTCTTCACCGCTCTTATGGGTGCCATCAAAGAACTGGACGACCTGGTGATTGATCCGGCCGGAGAGGCAATGGCTAAAATCGGTGGACCAGCGGTGGATATACTCATCGGCGCTCTCAAGGACGAAAACTATCATGTGCGGTACAGAGCCACCAGGTCATTGGGAGAGATCGGAAAACCAGCGCTAGCCCCGCTCATTGCCTCTCTTCATGACGAGGACCATAAAGCCCGCATAGGAGCGGTTGAGGCGCTTGCCAAGATCGGTGACGCCCGGGCTCTGGAGCCACTCATTTCCATGCTCAAAAATGATCCAGATCCGTACGTGCGGATGGGATCCATCGTTACGATTTCGACGATCAGCAAGGACCTGGCCCTGGAACCGCTTATCGCGACCCTCAAAAATGACCAGGATGGGGAAGTGCGCGAGAAAGCTGCCGGGCTGTTGGGATCGATCGGCGGCCAGCAGACAGTTGCGCCGCTTATCGCTGCATTCAAGGATAATAACGAGATTGTACGGAGGAAAGCCACCGATGTAATGCGGTTCATCGGTGAACCTGCGGTGGAGCCGCTCATTGCGGCCCTCCAGGATGATGACGGGAATGTACGCCACTGTGCTGCCGAGGCGTTGGGCAGGATCAACGATCCGCGGGCGAAGGTCGCCCTGGCGGCAAATGACAAGGATGATCAGAAAGGTGGTCAACTGGCAAGTTATATCCTGATAAAGACAAACCTTGGCAACCCGCTAAACCTGGAAGTAAAGACGGAAAAATTCTGCGTTTACTGCGAGCATCTCCAGGAGCCGAATCTGCGGGATCCGCAGTACCCCAAAGGTGTGGGTGAATGTTCAAACTTCAATGTATCGAATAAAGGGGTGGTCAGTTTCGATAATACCTGTGGAGGTTGGAAAGCGAATACCAAAGTAAGGTTCTGGCTTTCCAAGGGGTATATGGAGCATAACCAGGAAGGCTGGCCAAGAAAACCGTGGTACCAGGTCTTTGATGATGGCCCTGATGGAGAAAAAGGAACCCGTTGATAGTGCCATACAAACCATGAAACCCACCGCCCACCGATTAACCTCAGTGTCAAGGGTCGAGGAGGAAACTGAGCCAAAATAGCCCGATCTTGTAGAAACGGCTGCGGAGAGCCATGCTCCCGCAGCCATTTTTTTCATTCCTGGCTTAACCCCCACTGCCCCCGGCTGCTGAAAATCGCAACGGGGGTTTTCCCTTTCAGGGAAAGGTTTTTTCCTTATCCAGGCGGTCGCAGTTCGGGCTGACCATGCAGCGCGGCCGGAGATTCCCCGCCCGATTTAAAATTTTCGGGCGGTGGTTGTTTTTAAGATAATTTTGTTGTATAGTAATTCTGGCGCACAGACTGCAATCCACTTGTCGCCGCATCAACAGTGAGCGGGGCGTTGCCATTGCCGGATGTGTTGCCCGCTTCGGGCAAAGAGAGGAGACATCATGAGCCACAATCACCACCATCATCACGGATTGAGCCGCCGCGATTTCATCAAACTGGGCGGGGTGGCGCTGGGCGGGGCCGCGCTGGCGGCCTGCACGCGCCGGAACGGGCTGATCGAACTGACCGCGGTCCCGACCACGAGCGCAGCGCAAAATGTCCCCACGCTTGGACCGGGCGAATATGCCGATACCATCCTGGTCAACGGCAACATCGTCACGATCAATGCGCTGCGCACCACGGCGCAGGCGCTGGTGGTCAAGGCCGGGATCATCCTGCTGGTCGGCAGCGACGCGGCGGTGCGCGCCCTGGCCGGCGCCGGCACAACGGTCATTGACCTGGCGGGGCGCACAGTGACTCCCGGTCTGAACGACGCCCACTGCCACCTGAGCGCATGCGGTCTGCTTGGCACCGCATACGTGGATGTCAGTTGGCCGGCCGTGAACACTGTCGAACAGTTGCAGGCAAAGGTGGCAGAGAAGATCGCCAGCACACCGCAAGGCGAGTGGGTGGTTGGCTCCGGATGGGTGATGTTTGACGGGGGGCGTTACCCGACCAAGCACGATATTGACCCGGTCTCGCCAAACCATCCCGTCATGCTCATCAACCAGGGAGGGCATATGGCAGTGGTCAACAGCCTGGCCCTGGAGATGGCAGGCGTGACCGCCAGCACCCCCGATCCGGGCAACGGACGCTTCCTGCGTGAGGCCAATGGCGAACCGAGCGGCACGGTTATGAATCACCCGGCAATGGATTATTTCCGCCGTCTGTGGCCGCCAGACCTGCTGGACGTGAAAGTGATGGAGACCAGCATCCTGAACCCGCAGGCCAGATTCGCCTCGATGGGCGTCACCAGTTTCCAGGATAACTATGCGCGCGGGATGGAGCGCATGCAGGCCTACTTCAATATTGGCCGCCGCCGCGAGATGACCATCCGCGGGCAGGTAATGAACGTCCTCGAGTACATCCAGGAGTTGGACGGGCGCATAGATGCGCTCGAGGCCATGCGCTACGAAGATGATTACATGCACCTTGCCGGAGCCAAGTTCCAGGTCGACGGCGCGGCGGAGGCTTCGTACACGCATGAGCCGCACAACGGCATCGCCTGGAACATCCCCATTTGGAAACCGAATGACCTGAAAGAAGCTGTGCGCGCCTTCCACGACGCCGGCTACCAGGTGGCCCTGCACACCGGCGGCGACGCGGCAGTGGATCTGGCACTGGATGCCATCGAGAACGCCATGAACAAGAATCCGCGCCCTGATCCGCGGCACCGCATCGAACACTCCGTGTTGAATACGAACGATGCCCTGCAACGCCAGAAGGACCTCGGCGTTGTGATCTCCACCCAGCCCACGCTCATCCGCGCCTTCGCGGACGCGATGTTCAGGATCTGGGGCGAGGAACGCACCCAGCGCATGATCCCGACCCGCACCTGGCTGGACATGGGCGTGCCGCTGGCGCTCAGTTCGGATGCGCCCTCGATGCCCTGGTGGGAGCCGCAGGCGACGCTGCTGGCCAGCATTGCCCGGTACTCAGCCTCCGGAATACCCGTCAGCCCGGAACAGGCCATGACTTTGGATGAGGCGATGTACGCCCATACCATGGGCAGTGCGTACGCAGACTTTGCAGAAAACAAAAAAGGCTCCCTGGAGCCTGGCAAATTCGCCGACCTGATCGTGTGGCACGACAATCCGTACGCGGCTGCCACGGAGGACCTTTTCAACCTGACCGTTGACCTGACCATGGTCGGCGGGAAGGTGGTGCACCAGGTCTGACCTGCTCCCGCCGGTTTGCCCAGAAATAAAGAGACGCCCTACTTGGGCGTCTCCGCTTTCCCAACCCAGTATCTCCCCGCCTGGATGACCATCCTGTCCGGCACATCGGCCAGCACAATCGCCCCGTTCCCGATCCGGACCCCGGACCCGATGCGCACGCCGATGGCAGTCGTGACGCCCATGCCCACCAGCGTCCGCCCGCCGACGTGGACGTGCCCCGCCAGCAGCGCGCCGGGGGCGATGTGCGTGTACGCGCCAACCACGCAGTCGTGCGAAACGACCGCGTTCGTGTTGACCATGCAGCGCGGCTGGAGTTCCGCCTCCGCGCCGACGTAGGCATTGGCAAACACCTGCACCCCCTCCCCCACCTGCGCGCTCGGCTCGACCGTCGCGCGCGGATGCACCAGCGCCGGGAAGGCGAATCCCGCCGCCTCGAGCAGTTCGAACACCTTGACGCGGACGTTGATATCGAGGATGCCGCCCACTCCGTTCGCCGCCAGCCGGACCCCCAGCCCGGTCAGCGCGGACAGGGCCGCGCGCGTCCCCAGCACCGGGATGCCGAGCACGCGCGTCCCGGCGGGGAGGCTGTCGTCCACGATGCCGGCGATGGCGTACCCGCCCAACTGCTTGACCATCTCCATGATGGACTTGGCGTGCCCGCCGCCGCCGTAGATCAGGATGTACGGCTGGTCCGCGGGCGGGAGGGAAATCTCCGGCGCGGCCCCGGCGTACTGCCGGACCACATCCTCGGTCACGAGGCGGTCGGTGGGCAGCGCGGCCAGGTCCACGCCGAGGGATTCGGCCAGCGTCCGCGCCGGTTTGGTGATGCGCATGTCTGTAGGGGCAGGGCTTGTCCCTGCCCCAGGGCGACCATAAAGGTCGCCCCTACCCGCAATTTCCACCGGTTCATCAGCCTTTTCGGTGATAACCGCCAGCCGGTCGCCGACCGCCAGCGTGTCACCCTCCTTCGCCAGCAAGCGCGCAAAACCGGCCTCCGGCGACTCGATGTCCGAGGCGGCCTTGGTCGTCTCGATGGTGAACAGGAGCGCGCCTTTTTCCACGGCCTGCCCGTCCTTCACGTGGACGGCGGCCAGCCGTGCTTCGGGTTCGTTGGCGTTCAGCAGGGGGACGAGGATTTCGGATTTGATCATGGTTCACCTGTAGGGGCGACCCTATGTGGTCGCCCGGTGGACACGCAGGGGCCGACCTGCGTGTCGGCCCAGGGCGGACACATAGGTCCGCCCCTACGCGTTCGATAATTCCAGCGCCGCGTTGACGATATCCTGCACCGACGGCAGGATGGCATCTTCGAGCCGTGGGGAATTGGCGATGGGCAGGTCGCGCGCCGCCACGCGCCGGACAGAGCAGCGACTTAAATCGTCACTACGCTCCGCGGCACGAGCAGCCACCTCCGCGCCCCAGCCGAGGGTCAGGCCGCCTTCTTCAACGGTGAGCAGGCGGCGGGCTTGCCCTGAGCCGTGTCGCAGGGTCCGGGCAAGGGAGGCGAACAGCGGTTCGAGGTCGAACGGGCTGAGTTGCGAGAAAACCACCAGTTCCGCAAAGATCTCGTGTTCCATCATCAGTTCCAGTGCGGCCTGGCGCGCCAGTTCGAAATTGTAGCCGTAGGTCGCAATCGTCAGGCTGGCCGGGTAGGCAGGCCGCAGCACGAAATACGGAACCGGCCCGCCGCCCGTCTCCAGCGCAAAGTCCGCCAGATCGCCCTGACCGGCCGCGAGCAGCGGACGGGTGTAGAGCAATTTGTGCTCCACGAACAGAACCGGGTCATCGTCGGCGATGGCGGCTTCGAGCAGGCCGCCGGGGTCACCGAGGGTGTTGGGGGCGAGGACCTTCAGCCCGGGCACGCCGAGGAACATTTTTTCGAGCGACTGCGAGTGCGTCGGGCCGTAGCCGCGCCGCCCGCCCATCGGGGCGCGCACGACGAGCGGCACGCGCACGCTGTCGTTATACATCCAGCGGAACTTGGCGGCGTGGTTCACCACCTGATCGGCGATGAGCGTGACGAAGTCGCCGAACATGATCTCGGCCACCGGGCGCAGGCCGCGCAGGGCCATCCCGCTGGAGACGCCGACGATGCCCGCTTCGGAGATGGGCGTGGTCAGGACGCGGTCGGGAAATTTGGTGGACAGTCCGCGCGTGACCTTGAACGCGCCGCCGTAGGGGTCGAGGATGTCCTCGCCGAGCACGTAGACGCGCGGGTCGGTTTCCATGGCGGTATGAAGAGCGCGATTGAGAGATTCCAGAACTGTTGTCATTTTTACGGTTGGCAAGTTGGCAGGCTGGAAAGTTAACGTTCCAACTCTGGGAACGGATCGGCGGCGGCGCGGGTGAAGGCGTCGTTGATGACGGCGGCGATTTCGGCCTCGGCCTGTCCGGTTTCGGCGGACGACAGGCGCGCGGCGTGGACCGTCAGCGGGTCGAACTGGCGGATGCGCGCCAGTTCTTCGGGCGAGCGCGGGTCGTCGCCCTTGCTGTGGGCGGAGAAACGATGGGTGTGCAGGAGCAGGCAGCCCGGTCCCGCCCCGGAGCGGACATGCCGGAGCGCCTCCCCCGCCGCGGCGCGGACGTCCAGCACGTCGGCTGTCTCGCGTTCCCAGACCGGGATGCCGAAGGCGGCGAAACGTCCGGCCATCGAACCGGCCACGCCCTTTTCGGTGGGCGTCGTCTGGGCGTAGCGGTTGTCCTCGAGGACGATGAGCAAGGGCAGGGTCCAGAGGGCGGCGATGTTGAGGCTCTCGTAGAGGACGCCCTCGCCGAGCGTCCCGTCGCCGATGAAAACGAGGGCGAGGTTGCCGGTCTGTTTCGTTTTTTCGGCCAGCGCCATGCCGGTTGCCACCGGGACGATGCCGCCCTGGATTCCGTTCGAATAAAAGTTGCGCCACTGGATGTGCTGGGAGCCGCCGCGTCCGCCGACCAGGCCGGTGGCCCTGCCCATCAGTTCGGCAGCGAGGCGATAGGGGTCGCCCCCGTAAGCGAGGAAATGGCCGTGACAGCGGTGGTTGCTGAAGACCACGTCGTCCGCACCGGCCACGGAGAAAATGCCGGCCGCGCCGGCCTCCTGCCCGATGTAGGCGTGGGTGGTGCCGACCAGGCTGCCGGTCGAAAATTCCGCCAGCAGGCGTTCCTCGAAGCGGCGGATGAGGAGCATGGTTTTGTAGAGATCGTAGTTTTCGGTCATAACGGGGACATTATAACCGAGGCGAAAGACGGATTGGCAGCAGGCAGGGAAGGAACCGGCGCGAATGGAATCGGTGCGAATGGAATTCGCATCCTGGAACCGGAAACGCGCTGAAGCGCGTTCAGCCTGCCTCGGCAGGCTTGACGTCCCAGCCGTCGAATTCCATTCGACGGAAGAGGAATGGGGATTCGGCGCCGGCGCGAAATGAAACACGCGCAATGGAATCGGTGCGAATGGAATTCGCATCCTGAAATCGGAAACACGCTGAAGCGCGTTCGGCCTGCCTCGGCAGGCTTGACATCCCAGCCGTCGAATTCCATTCGATGGGAGAGGAATGGGGATTCGGCGCCGGCGCGAAATGAAACACGCGCGAATGGAACCGGTGCGAATGGAATTCGCATCCTGGAACCGGAAACACGCTGAAGCGCGTTCAGCCTGCCTCGGCAGGCTTGACGTCCCAGCCGTCGAATTCCATTTCGACGCACACATTCGACGCAAAACGATTGGTTATGCGCCGGGAATTGCGCAGACATTTTTTCTCCCCTCCCTGCGCCTCATGGTATAATCCGCCTTCGTATGAGCCCAGAAACTGCCCCAACCAAACTCTGCCCGACCTGCGGCACACGCCTGGCTGAAAACGCCACCCGCTGCGTGGTCTGCGGCAGCGAATTCAGCCCGAAGCCCCAGCCGAAATCGCAGAAGGCTGTGCAGGGATCGCGGATGCCCGAGATCCGGATGAGCCTGCCGCTGGCGCTGGGACTGCTGGCGTTGTTCCTCGCCATCGGCGCGACGCTGGTCTTCATCGGCCTGCAAACGACCGGCCGCGTCGTCGTCCCGACCCCGATCCCGTCGGCTACGAACACGCTGCCCCCAAGCCAGACACCGACTGAGACGCCCATCCCGACCGACACGCCGACGCCTTCGCCGCTCCCGCCCATCGAGTACATCGTCAAGGCCAACGACAACTGCGGGACGATCGCCTACGCCTTCAACGTCTCGGTGCAGAGCATCATCCTGCTGAACAACCTGTCCGTCACATGCACGGACCTGCGCATCGGCCAGGTGCTTAAAGTGCCACAGCCCACACCGACCCCGCCGGCAGCAGCCACCATGACGCTGGAACCGGCTGCCGCCACCCGCGCCGCCTGCCAGACCGTGGCTTACACCGTCCAGGCGAACGACACGTTGAGCACCATCTCGCTGAACTACAACGTATCCATGGACGCCATCAAGGAGTGGAACGGCCTGACCACCGACAACGTCTACCTGGGCGCCACCATCAGCATCCCGCTGTGCATGCGCGCCGCCACTCCCGGCCCCAGCCCGACGCCCACCACGCCTCCGCCCTACCCGGCCCCCAACCTGCTCCTGCCCGCGGACGGATCGCCGTTCACGCTGGCGCACAACACCATCACGCTGCAATGGGCTTCGGTCGGCACCCTGCGCGAGAACGAGCGCTACATGGTCACCGTGCTGGACGTGACCGCCGGGACCGGACGCCCGCTGCTCGCCTACGTGACCGACACCAAGTACATCGTCCCGGTCACGTTCCGCCCGCAGGACAACGCCGCGCACGTCATCCGCTGGTGGGTGGTGGTCGTCCGCCAGACCGGCACCGACGACCAGGGCAACCCAATCTGGAGCCTGGCCGGCACATCCAGCGAACGGCGCGCCTTCTCGTGGAGCGGCTCGGCTCCGGCTGTAACGCCGACTCCGTGAGGCAGTGTCCAGTAGACAGTGAACAGTGTACAGTCTCCCCGCGAGGAAGTTCGCGGGGAGATTTTTGTGAGTGTATAATGCCCGCAGGAGAAATCATGCGCAAAGGAACAAGCAAACTCAACGTGCCCGCATACAACCGCTACGCCTGGGATCAGCAGGCGGCGCAGGGCAACAAGTTCACGGTCCCGGTCGGGCCGGAGGAGATCGCCGACGCCCGGCAGGGAAAGTTTTCCGTTCTGCTGACCGAGACCAAACCCGTGCCGCGTGACTGGTTCCCGGCCTCCTTCCGGGGGCTGGACTTGCTCGGGCTGGCGTGCGGGGGCGGGCAGCAGGGGCCGGTCTTCGCCGCGCTCGGCGCGAACGTGACCATCTTCGACAACTCCCCGGCGCAACTGGAGCGCGACCGGCAGGTGGCGGAACGCGAGGGGCTGGCCATCCGCACGGTGGAGGGCGACATGCGCGACCTGTCGGCATTCGCCGACGGATCGTTCGACCTGGTCTTCCACCCGGTCTCGAACGTGTTCTGTCCCGAAATCCGGCCCGTGTGGCGGGAGGCGCAGCGTGTCTTGCGGCGCGGCGGCCTGCTCCTGGCAGGCATCGCCAACCCGGTCTACTATCTGTTCGGCACCACGCTCGAAGACCAGAAAGCGCTCACCGTCCGCTACACCATCCCCTACTCGGACCTCGAAACCTTCGACGCGGAGGAACTGCAAGCCTACATGGCCGACGGCACGCCGCTCGAGTTCGGCCACACGCTCACCGACCAGATCGGCGGCCAGACCGACGCCGGCTTCGCCATCACCGGCTTTTACGAGGACGTCTGCCCGGACTCGCCCATCAGCAAATACCACCCGTCCTACATTGCCACGCGGGCGGTCAAGTTGTAGCAGTTTTTCCGACTGGTGCTCCGTATTGTGCCGGGAGCGGTTCTGATATATACTTATGCGCAAAGTCACAACGCCAGACAACGAACATTGCCGACCAGGAGATCATGGTGGACCCACAATCTGAATTTGGTTTTCCATATCCTTTCGGGGAGGTATCGTGCGAGGACGAGATTGATGTCTTGCAGGATCACTATTCCGAGTTCTTCTACGACCTGAGCCGTTTCAACGAGGAGGCAACCGACTCGGAAGTCTATTTGATTGTCGGGCGGCGAGGCTCTGGCAAGACAACCCTGACAAAGTATTTTGGATTCCAGGAACGCATCAAGAAGTCCCACAACATTGATGTGGATGAGCCGACCATCTACGACAGCATCATCAACCGGATTTCGCACAAAGTCTACACCTCCCCCGACGCGGCAGTGAACGATGTGTTCAAAATCTGGGAATACCTCATCTGGTCCATGATATTCAACGAATACCGCGATTACGATCCGGCATTGAAAAATGCCGGGATATTCACTGCCAAAAAGGAAGGGCTTCTGTTTTTGTCCGGGAACTGCTCAAACAGGTGTTGAGCAAATACCTGGACGAAACCGGGGCTTTTGCAGACGCGCTGACAGAAATGCTCGCCGATCCGGTATTTGCGCGGGCAAAGGAAAAAGCCCTGGAAATTACCCGCAAAGAACCCGTGATCATTGCGGTTGATACCTTCGAACGATATGACCGCGATAATCTGGCAATGATGGCTGTCTCGGCAGCCCTGATCCAGTGCGCCAGCAAATTCAATATTGCATATGCCCGCAAGGGCATACACGTTAAAGCCTTTGTATCGGCGGAGATATTTCCGTACATCCAGGAAGGGAACATCCCGAATACAACAAAATTCATTCGGGACCCTCTTTATCTCCTGTGGAAGCCCAGGGATTTGATTCGGCTCGTTTCGTGGCGATTCCACAAGCACCTGCAAAACCAGAAGTATCCTTTCCCATTCAAAACCATAGATTGGGAAGATTTCGACGAAGTGCGGTCCAAACTCTGGACTCCGTTCTTCGGAGACAGAATCTGCAACCTGCGCAGCAAGGAAGAGCAAAGCCTGCCATACATCCTCCGCCACACCCAAATGCGGCCGCGCCAACTGGTGATCCTGTGCAACCGCATCGCCCGCACGGCCAGTAAAAGCGGGAAATTCCCCTGCTTCAAAAACATCAACATTGCTCAGGTCATTTCAGAAAACGAAAGAATACTGGCAGATGAGGTCCTGAATTCTTACGGCCTGATCTATCCCGGAGTGGCAGAGATCATCACTGCCTTGACAAAAGCGCCGGCCATATTCCCGGGAAACTATATTGACCAAGTCGCAAAAAAAACTTCACGCTCCTGGCCCGCAGGGACCTACACTGCCAACAAATTCCATCGCCTGGTGACCGAACTCGGGATCGTGGGCAGGGTCCGAGAAAAAGACCAGGAAACGGGCATTGTCGAGGCGGACTTTGAATACAATATGGATGACAGGCTGGTCTTGAGCGACACGGACGAGTGTGTCATCCACCCGATGTTTTACACGAAGCTGCAGGTCAAACGGGATGATCATTACATCGTTTATCCTTTCCCCGACCACGAAGATTACAACCGCATCCGCTGAAAGTCGGCGTTACTGTGCAGTTCCCGATCAATCAAAAATCTCCCGGCGCATCAAACGCCGGGAGATTGCTCACTGCTTACTGTTCACTGAACACTGACTACTTGCCCTTTGCCGCTGCCTCCAGCATGGCCGTCGTCAGGGACTTGGGACGTTCGAGGGGCTGACCGAGAGCGCGCGCCCAGACCGCGTTGGCGGTCACGCCCAGGGCGCGGCCAACGCCGAACAGGACGGTGTAGAAGTCGAACTCGCGCACGCCGTAGTGGTATTGCAGGGTGCCGGAGATGGCGTCCACGTTGGGGGCCGGGTTCTTGGCTTTGCCCTGTTCCTTCAAGACCTGCGGCACGATCTCGTAGACCATCGCCGCCAGACGCAGGATTTCATCGTCGGGGAAATGCTTCTGGGCGAACTCGAACTGCGCGGTGAAGCGCGGGTCCGGGACGCGCAGGACGGCGTGACCGTAGCCGGGGATGACGCGTCCGCTGTTCAGCCAGTCCCAGGCATACTGGCGGAGTTGCTCGTTCGTCGGCACGCCGCCGAACTTGCGATGCACGTCGAGCAGCCAGCCGAGACATTCCTGGTTGGCGAGGCCGTGCAACGGTCCCGCGAGACCGTTCAGCCCGGCGGAGAAGGCGAAGTAAATGTCGGAGAGCGAGGAGGCCACGAGATGCGTCACATGCGCGCTGACGTTGCCCAGTTCGTGGTCGGAGTGCAGGATGAAGTACAGGCGCGCGACGTCCTCGTATTCCGCCCCTTCGACGCCGATCATGCGGGCGAAGTTGGCGCCCATGTCCAGGTTCGGGTCGGTCTGCGGGACTTCGCCGTTGCGGTATTTCAGGTTGTAAATATAAGCGGCCAGCACCGGCAATTTCGCAGTCAGGTCGAGGCTGTCTTCCAGCATCGGCAGCCAGTACTCGTCCTTCTTCATGCCCGCGTGATAGCGGCGGGTGAACTGCGAGCCGGGCTGGAGTCCCAGCACCGCCTGCGAGAGCAGGGTCATCGGGTGCATCTGCGCGGCGTTCGAGGCCAGGCAGCCGAGGATGTTCTGCGGGATGAGACTGCGCGCCTTCCACTCATCCTCCACGGCCAGCGCCTGCGCCGCGGTCGGGATTTCGCCCACCAGCAGGAGATAGTACAGGCCGCCCACGTAGGGCATCTGCGCGCCTTGCGGCTTCGGAAGCAGTTTCAACACTTCGGGGATGGAATAGCCGCGCAGGCGGATGCCCTCCGCCGGGTCGACGTAGGAGATGTCGCTGACCAGCGACTTGACGTCGCGCATCCCGCCGTAGACCTGGCCGATGGTGACCTGGTCAATGACGGCCTCGCCGTGTTCCTTGACCAGTTTCGTTACGCGCGCCCGCCAGTCGGGCAGTTGGGCGGAAATTTTGTCGTGCAGGATCATAAGAGTCTCCGTTTACAGGTTTGCACGTTGGCACGTTGGCACGTTGACAGGTTGACAGGTTCGAACGTGCAACATGACAACGTGATAACGTGTAACGTTAAATCTTCACCAACCCCATCATCACGCCGATGCTTTCCTTGACCGCCGCGGCGGACGCGGCCAGCGCGGCTTTTTCATCGGCGTCCAGTTTGTACTCAACGATCTTCTCGACGCCGCCGCGCCCCAACTGGACCGGCGCGCCGAAGAACATATCCTTCAGGCCATACTCGCCCTGCATGTAGGCCGAGGCCGGGACGATGAGGTGCTTATCCTTCAAAATCGCTTCGGCCATCTGCGCCACGGCGGCCGCCGGGGCATAGTAGGCCGAACCGGTTTTCAATAGATTCACAATCTCGCCGCCGCCCTTGCGCGTGCGATTGACGATGGCTTCCAGTTTGTCGGCCGGCAGGAGGTCCCGCAGCGGGATGCCGGCCACGTTGGAATGCCGGGTCAACGGGACCATCTCGTCGCCGTGTCCGCCCATCACGTAGCAGTGGATGTTCTCCACGCTGACGCCGGTCTCGAGGGCCACGAAGGCGCGCATCCGCGCCGAGTCCAGCACGCCCGCCTGCCCCATGATGCGCTCGCGCGGCAGTTTGCCGACCTGCATGGCGAGATAGGCCATCGTGTCGAGCGGATTGGTCAGGATGATGTAGATGGCGTCCGGGGAATGTTTGAGGGTGTTCTCCACGCCGGCGCGCACGATCTGGGCATTGGTGGTGAGCAGGTCTTCGCGGCTCATGCCCGGCTTGCGCGGGATGCCCGCCGTGATGACGATAATGTCCGAGCCTTTGGTGGCAGCGTAGTCGTTGCTCCCGACCACGGACACATCGCTGCCCACGATGGGCAGGGCCTCCAGCAGGTCGAGCGCCTTGCCCTGCGGCATCCCTTCGACAATGTCCACCAGGACGAGGTCGGCGATCTCGCGTTCGGCCAGCCAGTGGGCGGTGGTGGAACCGGTCATGCCGGCCCCGATGATGGAAATCTTGTTCATGCTTCCTCCAATGGTATGAATGGCGAAGTTATACTACAATTTTTGTCAGATTAGTAGGCTTGGACTATAAATGTTTGAACCACGAAGGCACAAAGACACAAATTGGTCACAATAAGATTTCTGCATCGAATTACCCGAATGGAACGAATTTCTTCGAGAAATTCGTGAAAATTCGATGCAAAAAGCGGTAAACGTCAGGCTGCCGCGTGTTCGAGGAAGAGGGTGGCTTCGATGGCCGCCGCCGCGCCCATCCCCGCGGAGGTGACGACCTGCTTGAAGTGCGCGTCGGCCGACTCGCCTGCGGCATAGACGCCCGCGACGCTGGTGTGCATCCGGTCGTCCACTTTGATGTAGCCGTTCTGCATTTCCAACTGCCCCTCGAACAATTGCGTATTGGGAGTGTGCCCGATGAAGATGAACAGGCCGTCGGTCTCGAAATCGGACTCCGCGCCGGTCTGCACATTCTTCAGTTTGACGGCGGTCAGTTTCTCGGTCCCGGACGCGGCGGTGATGACCGTGTTCCAGATGAATTTGATCTTCGGATTTTCCTGCGCCCGCTTCTGGAGGATGGCCCCGGCGCGCAGGGCGTCACGCCGGTGGACGATGGTGACGGACGCAGCAAAGCGCGTCAGGAACAGCGCCTCTTCGAGCGCCGAGTCGCCGCCCCCGGCCACGACCACTTTCTTTTCCTTGAAGAACCAGCCGTCGCAGGTGCCGCAATAGGAGACGCCGCGCCCGGTCAGGTCGGCTTCGCCGGGGATGTCGAGATGGTTCGGGCTGGCTCCGGTGCTGACGATGAGACTGTCGGCGGTGTACTCGCCGTTATCGGTGACGACCCGGAACGGGCGCGCGGACAGGTCCACGGTCCGGGCGGAATCGAGTTCCACCTGCGCCCCGAAACGTTCGGCCTGTTTCTGGAACAGTTCGCCCAGTTCCGAGCCGCCCACGCCTTCGGGGAAGCCGGGATAGTTTTCGATGGTGTTGGTGAGGGCGGCCTGCCCGCCGATCTGCAGGCCGGTGAGCACCACCGGCTGGAGGTCGGCGCGCGCGGCGTAGAGGGCGGCCGAGAGGCCTGCCGGGCCTGCGCCGAGGATGAGCACTTTGACGTGCCGGGGTTCGGAGGGAGTGGTGGGGAGGGAGGAAAGGTTGAACATAAGGCCTCGGGGATGGTGAATGGGGGATGGTGAATGGTGAATGGTGAGTGGTGGTTGTCGGTTGCATTGTATCAGATGCAGGCAGGGGCGGAAAGTTGCAGGGGCAGCGGCAGGGCTTTCACAAAGTCCATTGACAAAACAAGACTATTGTGTCGTTGCGAACCGCCGAAGGCGGTGAAGCAATCTCCCAGCCTGCGAGGAGACTGCTTCGTCGGGCAAGGAACGCCCTCCTCGCAGCGACACGCGACTTTGTGAAAACCGTGGGCGGCGGCGAAATCGTGCGCCGATTCGTGGATTTTGTTGTATACTTTTCGTGTTGGAACTCTCACAGGATAAACAGGGATCAGCCACCATGACCGAACTCATCTGGCAAGGCAAATACGACGAAAACGGCAAGCGGACAGCGCCTCTGCGCGTCTCGCTCCCATTCCAAACGGTGGAGACCATCAACGAGTCGAGCATGGAACGCCAGCGCATGTTGGATTTGTTCAGCGCAGGCCGTGACTCGGACTGGCGCAACCGCTTAATTTGGGGAGACAAAAAGTATGTGCTACCTTCCCTGCTGGATGAGTTTGCGGGCAAAGTGAATCTGATTTACATTGACCCGCCCTTCAACGTGGGGGCAGATTTTTCGTTCACAGCAACAATCGCTGACCATCCAGACACGGATGAAGATGAGACAGCAGAATTTACAAAACAACCGAGTTTGATCGAACAGAAAGCATATCGTGATACATGGGGACGTGGATTAGACTCTTACCTACAATGGTTTTATGAAACAATCACAATGTTGAGAGAATTACTTACAGAGAATGGATGCATTTATGTGCATCTGGATTATCATGCAGCACATTACGCAAAAGCCATCCTCGATGAAGTATTTGGGGAAGCAAGTTTTGTAAATGAGATTATTTGGAAACGTCAAACTGCAAAGGGTGATGTAACACAGGGCGCACGACACATGGGGCGTATTCATGAATCATTGTTTTTATACACAAAATCTGATAACTACACATGGAATCTACTATATACCCCATATGACCAAAGTTACACCGACGCTTTTTATCGCCACAAAGACCCAGATGGGCGCCGTTACAGACTTAGTGATATTACAGCGCCAGGCGGAGGGGAGGCGGCAAAAGGTAATCCGCATTATGAATTTCTCGGTGTAACTCGTTATTGGCGATTTTCGCAAGAAAAAATGCAGGAACTTTATAAACAAGGGAGGATCGTACAAACAACTCCCGGAACAGTTCCAGCTCAAAAGCGTTATTTGGATGATATGCCAGGAGTGCCATTACAGGATCTCTGGCTAGATATTGGCCCAGTTCAGGCACAATCATTTGAGAGGGTAGATTATGCTACACAAAAACCTGAAGCCCTGTTGGAGCGCATTATCAAAACATCCTCCAACGAAAACGATTTGGTGTTAGATTGCTTCTGTGGCTCAGGCACAACCGCCGCCGTTGCCGAAAAACTTAACCGCCGCTGGATCACTTGCGACTTGGGTCGCTTTTCTATTCACACGGCGCGCAAGCGTCTGCTCGGCATCGAAGGCATCAAGCCGTTTGTGGTTCAAAATCTCGGCAAGTATGAACGGCAGGCATGGCTTGAAACACAGTTCACACAAAAGGAAGCGCACCAAAAATATCGCGAGTTCATTCTCGATCTGTATCATGCCCGTCCGTTGAATCAACATACCTGGCTGCATGGCGTCAAAGGCGGGCGCATGGTACATGTCGGCTCGGTGGATGCTCCTGTCACCGCGGGCGACCTTGCCAACATCGCCGCCGAATTCAAGCAAGCGGTCGGCACAGGCAAGGACGCGCCCAAGTCCAATGGCGTGGATATTCTCGGCTGGGACTTCGCCTTCGAACTCAATGAAGTCGCCAAGCAGCAAGCCGCGCAAGCCAATCTGGACGTACGCTTTTATCGCGTCCCGCGCGATGTGATGGATAAACGCGCTGTCGAGCAGGGCGATATCAAATTCTTCGAACTGGCCGCGCTGAAAGTTGAAACGAAAACGGGCAAGAAGAATGAAGTCATCCTCACGCTGGCCGACTTCGTCATCCCGCCCGATGACGTGCCCCAGGATGTGCAGAAAGCCATCAAACATTGGTCACAGTGGGTGGATTACTGGGCCGTGGATTGGGATTACAAAGGCGACACCTTCCACAACCAGTGGCAAACCTACCGCACGCGCAAAAATCCCGATCTACAGAAATCAGCGACTCATGTCTATGAGGCGGCGGGGGAATATACGGTGGTGGTCAAGGTTATTGATATACTTGGAAATGACACAACCAAAGCATTGAAAGTAGAGGTGAAATAATGCTTACGCAAATTACAATCTCCGGGTATAAAAGTCTTCAGGATGCAAAAGCCATCTTCAGACCATTTACTGTAATTGTTGGTCAGAATAATACTGGGAAAAGTAATTTGTTCGATGCGTTGCGCCTTCTTTCCAACATTGCGCAAATGCCCGTTGCTAGTGCTTTCAAACCGGAAAGACATCGTGGAGATCCTGTTGAATCTTTTTTTACCGAAGAAAAGCCCTCAGTAAAAATTATGTGTGACTTTGACTTGACCGGAGTACCACATCCCTTTAATCCTGACAAACAACTCTCCAATCCTCGTCTAAATTATGAGGTGGATGTGGAGTTTAATGATGGCATTCTAGAAGTTGCTTCCGAAAAACTTAAGGGACGAACTGCGTCTGGTATCAAACCTCGTCCGTATATTTCTATGGGCAAGGATGATAGAGGTAAATTGCGTGTTTCAGTAAACCGCGATACAGCAAAATCCGGAAAATCTAGGCATTTCCCTACACCATCTGTTCGCTCAGTGCTGACGGTTATTGATGATGCTGAACTCTATCCCCATGTAGTCGCGTTGACTCAAGAACTTCATTCGTGGCAGTTTTTTCATTTCGAGCCGGATGCCTTGCGCGAGCCATCGCCTGCAATGGATATTTTGGAGTTGGATAGCAACGGAAGAGGCTTATCGGGATTTTATGATACTTTATCGAATCGTGATCCTGTACGGTATAAAAATGCAGAACGCGCATTACAAAGAGGAATCCCAGAAGCACGAGGCATACGAGTGCTTGACACTGGAGATCGACGACGCATGTTAGCTATTGTTCGTGATGATGGCCGAGAATTTACTGCTAGGGTTCTTTCAGATGGGACATTGCGTTTCTTGGCATTTTTGGCGCTTGCTTATGCTCCACAACCACCGGGATTAGTGTGTTTTGAAGAGCCAGAGAACGGCGTTCACCCTGGAAGATTGCCATTCGTAGTAGATACACTGAGGAGCATAAGTGAGCGCGGGATAAAAAGCTCAAGGCATCCTCAAGTACTAATTAACTCCCATTCTCCTTATTTAGTGGATTTGCTCAGCCCAGATGAGATGCTAATTGCCCGGTTAGATAAAAACCGGACAAGGTTTACTCCGGCTGGAGAAGATTTATTCTCAAATCGTTCCACTCTAAAAAATATTCTGGAATCCGGCGAACAAACTCTCGGCGAATTATGGTCACAAGGAAGCCTCGATGCTAACAATTAAACTCGGGTTCGCCCTAGAGGGAAATAGTGATTACCCGGTGATTCCCAATCTGACCCGGCGCGTAATCCAATCATACGCCCCAGATACAGTGTTTTTACCCGAATCAACCTTGCGTCCTCGGAAAAGAGGGCATGGGTTTGTACAAGAACTGCACACCTTTGCGCGCCAATTACAAGACGATAAGGTGGATATGATAGTTGCTGTTGTGGATACAGACAATACAAGGGTAAATGAAAGGGGGCGATTAATTCAAGAAGCCCAACAAAGATGCATGAGTAATGGTATAGCTACATGCATAGCGGCTGGATTGGCCGTTCATGCTCTGGAAGCCTGGCTACTGGCAGACGAACTTGCTTTATTCAATGTATTCGATGGTGATCGGCAAGCCGTGCAGTTCCCTTCTGTAGAACTGGAACTTTCTCCCAAAGCCGCCATAAACCGCATTGTTCAAGAATTGACTCATGGACAAGAGGTATCTTTTGTACCTTTTGCTGCTGACTTGGTGGAAAATATAAGACTTCAAATACTCCGTCAGCGATGCCCCCATTTCGATGATTTTGCTCGGAATGTGACCAATTGTTTCCGACATCTGGAACGTATACAAAATCAGCCTCCTGCAGGCTAGGCTTGGGTTCCCAAGCGCACGGCGTGGAGCCGGCATTCACCTTCAGGCGACTGACTTTCAACAATATTGTAGCACACGACGCTTTTTTGTCCACGCTTTTTGTAAGGAAAACCTATGCCGCGCAACCCGTCCCCGAAGGGGAAGAAATCCACCTCGCCCGCCCAAACCACCTTCCTGGAACCAGCCGCAAAGACCGCGCCGTGCGTCCCGGCCATCCGGCGCGTGGTGGATGAGTGGCGAGTCAAGGATTATGCAGGCGTCAGCGATACCACACGCATCCTGTTGAACTTCTGGTTCAAGACCGACCATCGCCTGTCCAATGGGCATAAGTTTGCGTATCACAAGTCACAACAGGAAGCCATCGAAACGCTCATATATTTGTACGAAGTGGCTGGCGTGCGCCGCCACAAAATGCTGGTTGAGAATTATGCTGGTTCGAACAAAGACCTGCGCCTGCTCCAATATGATGACTTCGCCCGCTATTGCATCAAAATGGCGACGGGCAGCGGCAAGACCAAGGTCATGGCGCTGGCAATCGCCTGGCAATACTTCAATTCCGTGGCGGAAGCCCGCGAAGATTTCGCCCGCACCTTTCTGCTCTTCGCTCCAAACGTGATCGTCTTCGAACGCCTGCGGCATGATTTTGCCAGCGGGCGTATTTTTCGCACCGACCCCATCATCCCCGAAGAACTGAAAACCTATTGGGATTTCGATTGCTACATGCGCGGCGACGCCGAACGCGCGCAATCGCTCGGCGCGCTGTATCTCACCAACATCCAGCAATTCTATGAGCGCGCCGACAGAAGCAATGACGATGAACCCGATGTTATGACGGCTGTGCTGGGAAGTAAACCGCCTGCGCAGAAACTTGAGATCGAAGACTTCGACAAACGAATTATTTCACGCGGCGGCGCGGCGATGGTGATCAATGACGAAGCGCATCACACGCACGATGAAGAAAGCGAGTGGAACAAAGTAATTCGCAAACTCAACGATTCCAGAAGCGAGGGCCAGCTCTGCGCTCAACTGGATTTCACTGCTACCCCGCGCTATTCCAAAGGCGCGCTCTTCACCTGGACGGTTTTCGATTATCCCCTCAAACAAGCCATCGAAGACGGCATTGTCAAGCGCCCCATCAAAGGCATTACACGCGGCACGCTGGAAGCAAAGTCCACAATTACAAGCACGCGTTACAAGGCTTATCTTACGGCAGGCGTTGAACGCTGGAAGGAATACTTCGAGCAACTCAAGCCGCTCAAGAAAAAGCCCATCCTGTTTGTCATGATGAATGACACCAACGAAGCCGATGATGTGGGCGATTATCTACAAAAGAAATATCCGTCTGAGTTCGGCGGCAACAAGTTGCTGGTAATCCACACCGATACCAAAGGCGAGATCACCAAAAAGGATTTGGATAAAGCCCGCAAAGCCGCCCGCGAAGTGGATGATTTGGCAAGTCCTGTCAATGCCATCGTCAGCGTGCTCATGCTGCGTGAGGGCTGGGATGTGCAAAACGTGACGGTGGTCGTCGGTTTGCGTCCTTACACATCCAAAGCCAACATTCTGCCAGAGCAGACTATCGGACGCGGCTTGCGTCTCATGTTCCGCGAACTTTCCAGCGATTACACCGAGCGCGTGGATGTCATCGGCAACAAAGCCTTTATCGAATTTGTGGAAGATTTGGAACGCGAAGAGGAGATTGCTTTCGGTACTTTCGAAGTCGGCAAAGACAAGCTGGTCATCAACACCGTCATGCCCGATCCCGAAAAACTGGATAAGGATATCCTTCTTCCCTCGCTTAGTCCCGTTCTGGCGCGTAAGAAAACACTGGCAGAAGAAATCGAATCGCTCGATGTCACGTCATTCGATGCGCCGACCCTGCCCTACAAATCCAGCGACGAAGCCGCCAAGACATTCCAATATGAAGGCTATGACCTGCTCACCCTGCAAAAGATGGTCGAGCGCACCTATACCCTGCCTGAGATTTCAACCTCACAGGAAGCGGTTTCGTATTATGCCAAACGTATCGCGCAGGAAGTCAAACTCCCTTCACAATTCGCTGCGCTTGTCCCAAAGGTGCAGGAATTTCTCAGTCAACGCGCCTTTGGCAAACTCGTGGATCTGGATAATCCCACGGTCATCAAAGCCATCAACAGCAATATCGCGCAGTATGTAACTGTTCAGACCTTTGTCAAAGCCCTACGTCCGCTGGTTGTGGAAGAAATGGAACCGCAACTGCTCAGCGAAGGTCGCAGGCTTTCAGAGACTCCGCCTTTCCCGCATTCACGTCAAACCCTGCCCGCGCGTAACACCATTTTCAACATGGTGGCGGTTGGCAATGAATTCGAACTCAACTTCGCCAAGTTCCTCGAAAAAGCCCCTGACGTTGACCGCTTCGCCAAACTCCCCGACCTATTCGGCTTCGCCATCGAATACACCGACTCGAACAATAATCTGCGTTACTACGAACCCGACTTTGTCGCAGTCACCATCGAAGGCACGCATTACCTGGTCGAAACCAAAGGCCGTGAGGATGTAGATGTCGCCAACAAAGACCGCGCCGCGATTCTATGGTGCGAAAACGCTACGCGATTAACGGGAACAAATTGGCAATACGTCAAAGTGCCACAGAAAGAATACGAAAAGTTGGAGCCAAACGAGTTTATGGATTTAAGCGTGTTCGCGCAAGGAATGATGCTTTAGCGCCCCTACGAAATTCGCGGCACTTGTGCGGCGGGCAGCGCGACCCCACCCCCTCCGCCCTGTCGGGCACCTCCCGCCATCGGGAGAGAGAGATTGTTTCAGAGTTCGCTTGCCCTGCGAAGTCCCGGCAGGAGGAACGAAGTTGAAGGGCTGAGTAAGGCGTTTGGAGGAGGAACAAAATGATCAGTCACAATCCAAAATCCATACGACACGTTTTGCCGTTAATGTGCCTGGGGTTAATGACCGTGTTCAGCATCACGTGTGTTACGCTTGTGCCCCGGCCAACGCAAACGCCGGTCCCCGTGACCGAAACTTCCACTGCAAGGCCTTCTCCCACGTTGACGGCCACTCCGCCCCCTGCCTGGGTTTCCGACTTCGCCGAACCCATCCTGGAAACCATTGCCAATCGTCCACCGACCTATCAGGACGACTTCAGCGATCCGGCCAGCGCCTGGGATACCGGCACGAGTCACGATCCATTGGATCCCAAGATCGCGGGGGGAAGGCGCTACGAACAGGGGGAGTATTGGATCATTGCGGACGGCACAACGAGCGCTGTGCCGGTGACATGCAGCACGAGCGGTGTTCCAAACCTCGACGGCCATGCAGACTTTGTCGCCGAATTCGACGTCCGGTTTGTCTCGGGCGGTGAGGGAGACTGGCAAATCGCGTTCCACCAAAAAGGCAGCGAACTTCATTCTTTAGGTTTGAGACGAAATGGTCAACTTCTTTTTTCAAAATGCGGTCCCAATCCCGACGGCTGTTCAGAGCTGGTAAGCACCGAAGGCAGTCCGATCAATCCTGGCGAGCAGTGGAACCACATTCAGCTCATCGTCCGCGGTCCACGGATGGCCGCCTACGTTAATGGAACTCCCGTTCTTTACGGGGAAGACGAAAATGACACCCCGGTGTATAAAAAAGGGGTCGGCTTCGTCGGCGTCTGCAACCTGGGGCCAGGCCCCCTGGAAACCGGCTGGGATAACTTCAAATTATGGGATCTATCGGACTTGCCATAATGCCAATGTCGTTCAATCGTCGGGCGTGATGAGGCGGGCGGCGTAACCCCACCTCGCTGCGCGGGGCACATCCCGCCATCGGGAGGGGGTTGCATGTGGCAGGGAGGCGCCCCGTCAAGGAACAACGGGGCAGGCACGGAGGGGTTATTTGAATCGTTATTGAGTCAATCGTTTCAGGTTTAGAAGCGAAAGGAGAAACCATGTCACTGGAATCCATTACCATCATCAGGCTTTGTGGAATCGCAGGCATCCTCGGTGCGCTCATCACCGGAATGGGCGATCTGTTGTACCATCACATTCCTGGCTCCAAACAAACCCTGGCCGAACGAATGTCCAGCCTGCCGCAAAAGCGGCTGGTCACTGCGGGGATATTGGGATTGATCGGCAGTTGGCTTTATTTCTTTGGCGCATTTCACCTCTACTACGCCTTTTTGCCCCTTGGAAATAATTTCGCATTGGCGGTTTCTCTCTCGTTTGCCCTGGTAGCAATCTGCTATGGTGTGGGCCATGCATCCTATTACGCAATCGGGAGCAGCGCAAAGGTCGCGCGCGAAAATCAATTGGATATTGAATCTGCCGGGAAGACGGGGGAAGCGCTCTTTTCCAAACTTGTCCTGATCACGTATGCCCCTGTAGCGATAGCCATGCTGCTTATGTTATACGGCATAGTTTCAGGACGGTCCGCCTACCCAATTTGGATGGTTGTCTTCCTGCCGATTGTCCCCTACCTGCTTCGCGTACCTGTTCTGAAAATTCTGCGCGGCAGGGCGCATGAACTTGTCCGCGATTCGTATGATAATTTCGTTTTGCTGGTGTTCTTCCTAATGTCAACGATAGTGTTATGGATTAAATGATGCCAGAGTTTGCCCCCTGTCGGGGATCTTCAACGGGCGTGATGAGGCGCGCGGCGCGTGACCCCCACCGTCCACTGCGGGGGAGGTCGTGGTATGATTAACGCAGTTCCCGTCCTATTCGATGCAAAAAAAGGAGAAGCAACCATGAGTGGCAGCGGAAAAAGCGATAAAGGAAAAAAAGAACAGAAGAAAAAACCCACGCATAACTTGAAGGAGAAGCGAAAACTAAAAAACGAAAAGAAGCAGAAGGGCAAATTCCCAGTCATTTGACGCAACCCGGGCAGGCGGCAGGCCGATTCCCGCGCCGTACATTCGGAAGAACGAAATGAAAACGACGAAAAGAATTTTCATCGTCATTGCGTTGTCCGCGCTGGCGTTCGGCTGCACGCTGGAGACGATCCCCCTGCCGCGGCCCGCCGTCGCGGCCGCGCCGGCCTCCGCGTCCCCCGCTATCGGTCCGGGGCGCACCGGAATTCGATGATATAATCATCCTGTCCTAGAAAAGGGTTCGACTGCCAGTCCTTTTGCAAGGCTGGCATTTTTCTTTCTCCCACAAAGCAACCAAGGAGGCACAGTATGGATTTCCAGACCGGCGACAGGGTTGTGCACTGCACCCATGGGCTGGGAAAGGTGCTTGCCATTGAAAAGCGGACGTTCAACAATCGCACCTCCCTTTACTATATGATCGAAGTGGCAGACCTGACCGTTTGGGTGCCTGCCGACGAGAACCTCAAGAACCGCCTGCGTTCTCCCACCAGCAAGCCCCGCTTTCGGCAATTGCTCTCCATCCTGTCCAGCCCCGCAGACGAACTCCCGGCCGACCACCGCCAGCGCAGTCTCCTGTTGATGGGAATGCTGAAAGACGGGCAGGCCGATACGCTCTGCAAGGTGATCCGCGACCTGTCTGCCTATCGCCGCGACCGTTCGTGGAACGAATACGACAACGCCCTGATGAAACGCATGCAAAAAGCGCTGATCGGGGAGTGGAGTTTCATCCTTTCCATCACCCCGCAGGATGCCGAGGTGGAACTGCACCGGTTGCTGGCGCCAAAAGTGAACTAAAACCGTCAGCCTGCCGCAGGGCAAGACGTTTTTTTCAAGGAATCAAATCCCTCCTCCGAAATTCGGGGGAGGGATGATGATTCGGGGGCTATTTCTTGACGACCTTCAAATACTGCGTCCCTTCGAAGACCACTGCGCACCATTTGCCCGGCTCGATCTCGACCCAGGCGCTGCGGGAGTTCAGCATCTTGCTGGAAACCTTCGTCCCCTTGGTCAACTTGCCGACCAGGGAATACTCCACGCCCGGACCGTTGCGCACGTTGAGGCTGTCAATGGCCACCTCGAACTGCGTCTCCGGGATCTCCACCGTTCCCGGTGTGGAGGCCGGGACGGGCACGTCCGGCGAAGGAGCCGACTTGAAATAGGGCATCGGGTCGAGATAACCCTTGAAGGACGGGTTCTGTCCCTCGATCTTCAAGCCGAAATGCAAGTGCGGACCGGTGCTAGCGCCGGTGTTGTCGCTCGCGCCGACCACCGCGCCCGCCTTGACCTTCTGCCCGGCGGTCACCGCCGTGCTGGCCAAGTGGGCATAGTAGGTGAAGTAGGTGGTGCTGCCGTCCAGGTGGGAAATCTTGACGAAATTCCCGTAGCCCCCGCTCTCGAACGAAACTGACGCCACCGTCCCGTCGGCGGCGGCTTTCACCGGCGTGCCGTTCGGAACGCCATAGTCAATGCCGTTGTGGCCGGCATAGCCCCACTGCTTGTACAGGGCAGGGTTCTCGCCAAACATCTGGGTGATTGGCCCACTGACCGGAACAATCAACTTGATCGCCATGGAATTCTCCTCTCGTGTGAATGGCCGATTACAGGCGGGGAGGCGTCTCCCCATCGGTCAAATGATAACACAATCCAAACGGTTACCGGCGCACGCCGCCTCCCGGATTCATCGCGCTGCCTTGTCCGTGATCT
Organism: Anaerolineaceae bacterium; assembly: GCA_009772985.1. GTDB lineage: Bacteria > Chloroflexota > Anaerolineae > Anaerolineales > Villigracilaceae > UBA877. The sequence goes on along the minus strand of WOUS01000008.1, from coordinate 61,296 downwards.
CCAGCGCCCTGTCCAGCACGTCCATCCCCTCCTGCAACTGCGCCTCGGTGACGATGAGCGGCGGGATGATGAGCGCCGTGTGCCAGTGCGTGTACAGGAACAGTCCATGCTCCACGCAGTATTTGCGGAAGGCGGCCATCTCCGGGCTGGACCCGTTCCACGGGGCCATCGGCTCCTTCGTTTTCCGGTCCCGGACGATTTCGATGATACCGAACAGGCCGATGCTGCGCACCTCCCCTACCGACGGGTGCGACTCACCCAGGTCTTTCAGCATCCGGTTCAACACGGACCCCATGCCGGCCGCGTGCTCGACGATCTTTTCCTCCCGCATGACCTGGATGTTCGCCACCGCCGCCGCCAGCGAGATCGGATGCGCTGTGTACGTCAGCCCGCTCTCGAAGACGCGCTCGTCGAACGCCGCGGCAATCTCCGGCTTCATCGCCACCGCCCCGAGCGGCGCATACGCGGACGTGAGTCCTTTCGCCATCGTGATGATGTCGGGGACGACGTTCCAGTGGTCCACGGCGAACCATTTCCCGGTGCGGCCAAAGCCGCTCATCACCTCGTCCGCGATCAGCACGATGCCATACTTGTCGCACAGGGCGCGCACGCCCTGCAAATAGCCGTCGGGCGGGATGAGGATGCCGTTCGTCCCGGTGACGGATTCGATGAGGATCGCCGCAATCGTATCCGGCCCTTCGTAGCGGATGATCTCCTCGAGGTGGTTCAGGTAATCCTGGCAGAAGTCCGCTGCGGAGATGTCGGGGTTGGCGCGGTGGAAGGTGGAGCGGTAACGGTACGGGTCGAGGAAGTGGACCACGCCCGGCATGAGTCCCGGCTCCCACATCTGGCGGCGCGGGTCGCCGGTGAGAGCCATCGCCCCGGCGGTCGCGCCGTGATAGGAGCGGTAGCGGGTGAGAATTTTGAATTTGCCCGTATAGCCGCGCGCCAGTTTGACGGCGTTCTCGTTGGCGTCCGCCCCGCCGAGGGTGAACAGGATTTTGGACAACTTCCCGCCCGGCGTCACATCCGCCACGGCCTTGCTGGCTAAAGCCCGGATTTTGGTCGCCATGCCGGGCGCGGCGTAGGGCAGCGCGGCGGCCTGCTCCTGCATGGCCCGGATGACGGTCCGGTTGCCGTGGCCGATGTTGACGCACATGGTCATCGAGTTGAAGTCCAGGTAGCGCTTGCCGTCCGTGTCCCAGAAATAGACGCCTTCGGCGCGCACCACCGGGATGGGGTTTACTTTGGCCTGCGCCGACCAGGTCCAGAAAACGTGCTGCTTCGAGAGGGGAAGGATTTCGTCGTCGGGAAGGTCGAACATGGGAGCCTCTTTCGATTTACGATTTACGATTGGCGATTGAGGATTGACGCCTCGCAAATTATAACCCACCGCCTTCTCTACCGGACAAACATCCTGGTTGGACGCGGACACCCAAAAAACGGGCGCAGGTGAGCGCGGATGTACGCGGAATCAGGCTTTTTTGGATTTTTGTCTCGGTTTTATCCGCGTTTTCCGCGTCAATCCGCGTCCCATTTCTCTTTTGTCCGGTAGCAAACCCACCGCCCGGCGGGCATCGTGAGGGGAAATGGCGAAAATTGATTCACGCAAGCAGAGTGCGATGTGATAAAATAGGCTCACTTGCAGAGGCTTTGTGTGTGTGCTTTCGCCGCCAGACCTGACACAGGCAGGCGGTTTTTCACAAGCCCGCTGCCCCCATTCGAACAAGGAGAAACGTAAGATGCAAACCAAGATTTATGTAGGCAACCTGTCCTACAACACCTCCGAAGATGACCTGCGCACCCTCTTCACCCAGGCGGGAACGGTCACCTCGGTGGCTCTGATCAAAGACCGTGACACGGGGCAATCCAAGGGCTTCGCGTTCATCGAGATGAGTTCGCAGGCGGAAGCCGAGAAGGCCATCCAGACCTTCAACGACGGCGCGTCCGAAGGAAGAACGCGGTCCCGGCGGCGGTTACGGACGCGGCGGTCCCGGCGGCGGCTACGGCCGCGGCGGTCCCGGCGGCGGTCGCGACCGGCGCGGATCCGGCGGCGGCCAGCGCAGATACTAAAATCCAGGACTCCCGCAGGTTGAACTTGCGGGAGTTTCGCTTATCAGGATCGCACCCCATGACCGACTTCCCCCACCGCCGCATCGTTGTCGTCGGGGCCACCGGCTCCGGAAAAACCACCCTGGCCGGAAGGCTCGCGGCGCGTCTCGGCGTCCCGCACGTGGAACTGGACGCGCTGCACTGGGAGCCGAACTGGACGCACGCCACGGACGAGGAATTCCGCGCCCGCGCGGATGCGGCTGCCTCCGCCCCCGCCTGGGTGGTGGACGGGAACTACAGCGTCTGCCGTGACATCGTCTGGAGCCGCGCCGAGGCCGTCGTCTGGCTGGACTACCCGTTCTGGACGGTCTTCTGGCGTCTCTGGAACCGCATCTGGCGGCGCTGGTGGACCCGGGAACTGTTGTGGGGCAACAACCGCGAGCCGCTGTGGGTGCACTTCAAACTCTGGTCGGACGATTCGCTCATCAAATGGCTGTTCAAAACCTACTGGCGGCGCAAGCGCCAGTACCCGGCCCTGCTCGCCTCGCCGGAATATTCCCGCCTGAAAGTTTTCCATCTCAAGTCCCAGCGCGAGGCGGATGACTGGCTGGAGGGGATAGAACCGAAGGCATGAAACCGTCCCGCCGCCTGACCGCCATCCTGCTGGCGATCTTCGTCACGTTGCTCTGGTCCACCTCGTGGGTGCTGATCAAGATCGGCCTGCGCAACAGCCTGCCCCCCATCACGTTTGCGGGACTGCGCTACACGCTGGCGTTCCTCTGTCTCATCCCATTCGTGTTTTTCAACCCAAAACAGCGCCTCGCGCTGAAAGCCCTGACCCGCAAAGAATGGGGCAAGCTGTCCCTGCTGGGCGTGGTTTACATCACCCTCACGCAAGGCGCGATGTTCCTGGCGCTCGCCTACCTGCCCGCCAACACGGTCAGCCTGTTGCTCAACCTGACCTCGGTCTTCGTTGGGCTGGCGGGGATTTTCCTTCTCAGGGAATTCCCATCCTGGCTGCAATGGACCGGGATCGGGCTGGCCACGCTCGGCGTGGGCGTGTACTTCTTCCCCATCAGCCTCCCGCCGGGACAGTCCATCGGCATCATCATCGGCCTCTTCTGCATGGTGATGAACGTGGCCTCGGCGCTGTTCAGCCGCGAGGCCAACCGGACCGGGAGCCTGCCGCCGCTCATCGTGACCTTCGTCAGCATGGGCGTCGGGTCGGCGCTGATGCTCGTCATCGGGCTGGCAGTCCAGGGGTCCGGGAGGCTGGCGTGGACGGATTGGGCGATCATCGCTTGGATGGCAGCCGCCAACACCGCGCTGGCGTTCACGCTGTGGAACAAGTCGCTCCAAACATTGACAGCGGTCGAGTCGAGCATCCTGAACAGCCTGATGATGCCGCAGATCGCCATCCTGGCCTGGGTCTTCCTCGGCGAGACGCTCACCGGGAAAGCCATCGCCGGGCTGGCGCTGGTAGGAGTGGGAACAATAATCGTGCAACTCAAACGGCGCAAGAGCATGTAAAATAGAGCCATGCCCGAACAGACCCTCCCCGCCGGCTTCACCTTCAGCCAGTCCTCGCTCCAGGATTACAGCGACTGCCCGCGCCGCTTCCAACTGCGCTACATCGAGCAGTTGAAATGGCCCGCGGTGGAAAGCGAACCGGCGCTGGAAAACGAACGCCGCCAGCAGGAGGGACAACTGTTCCACCGCCTGGTCCAACAGCGCCTCATCGGACTGCCCGCCGACAAACTCACGCCGCTCGCCTCGACCCTCGATTTGCGCCGCTGGTGGGAAAACTACCTGACTCACCCCATTGATGATGTTTCTGGCTACGCGCAGTATGTCGAAGTCACCCTGTCCGCCCCGGTCGGGACCTGCCGCCTGCTCGCCAAATACGACCTGGTCGCCGTCCGCGACGGGCGGGCCGTCATCTTCGACTGGAAGACCTCCCACAAACGTCCGCGCGACGAGTGGATGGCCGCCCGGATGCAGACGCGCGTCTACCGGGCGCTGCTGGTGCAGGCCGGCACGCACCTGAACGGCGGCAAACCGTTCGAGCCGGAGCAGGTGGAGATGGTCTACTGGTATGCCGACTTCCCGTCCGAGCCGGCGCGCTTCCCGTACAACGCCGCCCAGCACAAGCGCGACTGGGACGGACTGACCGGCATCGTCAACGAGATCGCCAACCACCGCGTCTTCCCGCTGACCGAGGACGAAAAGAAATGCGCGTACTGCCCGTATCGCTCGTACTGCAACCGCGGCGTGGCAGCCGGGACAGGCGAAGAACTCGAAACCGAATCCGCCGAAGCGCAGATCAACTTCGAGCAGATCGCCGAGATCGAGTTTTAGTCATAAGGGCAGTGAGTTAACCGCGAAGACCGCGAAGAGCGCCAAGAAAGGCTTTGTGTATGAACGACAACATCGAGTCGATTGCTTCAGACATTGTTGACGCTGCGATCAAGGTACACAAAGCGCTTGGGCCTGGCCTGCTCGAGTCTGCTTACCAGCAGTGCCTTGCCCACGAACTCCGAAAACGCGGCCGGTGCGTTGCGACAGAAGTTATTGTGCCGATCGTGTACGACGGCGAAAAAATCGATGCGGGGTACCGCCTGGATTTGTTTATTGACAATCAGGTCATCATCGAAAACAAAACCGTAGACTCACTCCTGCCGATCCACGAGGCGCAACTGCTCACTTATTTGAAACTCAAGAACTGTAAACTGGGGTTCCTGTTGAACTGGAACGTAAAACTGATGAAGTATGGGATTCGACGCATCGTCAACGGCCTGCCCGATTCTCCTGCCCGTCCAGTCTATAAAAGATTCCCAACTCCTTGAGACCAACCCCTGTCTTTTCCCTTCGCGTTCTTGGCGGCCTTAGCGGTTAAACTCACATGCGCTGGACTGAACTTCCCGCCTCCCCCACCCCCGCTCCTCTCCCCGACCTGCATCCGCTCGTGGCGCAGGCGCTGGCCCGGCGCGGCATCCTCACGCCCGACGCGGCGCTGGCCTTCCTCGACCCGTCGCATTACCGGCCCGCGCCGGCCTCCGACCTGCCGGGCATGGAACAGGCCGTCAGCCGCCTGATGGACGCCGTCCGCCTCGGGCAGCGCATCTGCGTGTGGGGCGACTTCGACGTGGACGGGCAGACCGCCACTGCGGTGCTGGTCTCGGCGCTGCGCAGCCTGGGAGCGGACCCGGTGTACTACCTCCCCGTCCGCTCGCGGGAGAGTCACGGGGTCAGCCTCCCGGCGCTGAAGACGATCCTCGATAACGGCGCGCAGCTGCTCGTCACGTGCGACACCGGCATCGGCTCCCACGAGGCGATCACCTACGCCCACAGGCGCGAGGTGGACACGATCCTCACCGACCACCACGACCTGCCGCCGCAACTGCCGCAGGCCGCCGTCATCGTCACGCCGCGCATGTTACCGGCCTCCCATCCGCTGGCTACGCTGGCGGGGGTCGGGGTGGCTTACAAACTGGCCGAGGCGCTCTACGAACAGTCAGCCGCGGGCCTCCAGCCGGACGACCTGCTCGACCTGGTTGCGCTCGGCCTGATCGCCGACCTGGCCGCGCTGACCGGCGACTGCCGTTACCTGGCGCAAAAAGGGCTGGAAGCGCTGCGCCGCACCCAGCGCGCCGGCCTGCAGGCAATGATGAAACTGGCCGAACTCGACCCGGCGCACCTGACCGAGGAACACGTGGGATTCACGCTCGGGCCGCGGCTCAATGCCCTCGGCCGCCTGGGCGACGCCAACCCGGCCGTGGAACTGCTCACCACGTCCGACCCGGCGCGGGCGCGCCTGCTGGCCGCCCAACTGGAAAACTACAACGCCCAGCGCCGCCGGCTGACCGAGTAGGTGACGCGCGCCGCCGAAGCGCAACTGCGCGCCGACCCGGCCCTGCTGGCCGCGCCGGTGCTGATCGCCAGCAACCCGCACTGGCCGGCCGGCGTGATCGGCATCGCCGCGGCGCGGCTGGTGGAACGCTACGGCAAGCCCGCCATCGTCTTCTCCGCGCCGCCGGGCGAACCGGCGCGCGGCTCGGCCCGCTCGGTGGAAGGCCTGCACATCACCGACGCCATCGCCGCCCAGAAGGACCTGCTCGTCAGTTACGGCGGGCATCCCATGGCCGCCGGCCTCGCCATCCTGCCCGAAAACCTGCCCGCCTTCCAGCGGCGGATGCAGAAAACCGCCGGGCGGATGACGGAGGCGCGGCACGCAGAGGAGCCGTCCCTCGAAATTGACGCCTGGCTCAGCCTGCCCGAGGTGACCCTCGACCTGGCCGCCGCCACCGAGCCGCTGGCGCCCTTCGGCCCCGGCAACCCCAAACTGCTCTTTGCCAGCCGCGGGCTGGGCCTCCAGAAAAGCGAACCGGTTGGCCGCAACAAGGAACACGTCAAACTGACCGTCGCCGACGAGGCCGGGAATGTGCGCTCCGTGCTGTGGTGGAACGGCGGCGGCGAGGCGCTCCCGGAAGGCCGCTTCGACCTGGCCTACACCGTCCGCGCCAGCGACTGGCGCGGTAGCCTCCAGGTCCAGATCGTGCTGGTGGACTTCCACAACGTGGAGGGGAAACCGGCCGAGGTCCAGGCCCGCAGGATCGAGGTGGTGGACTATCGTCACGCCGCCGACCGGGCCAACCGCCTGCGCTCCCTGCCCGCCGGGACGCTGGTCTGGGCCGAGGGCACGGAGAAGGAAAGGGTACAGGGCGTGGACCGCTTCGCGCTCGCCCCCGCCCCGGCGCTCGCCATCTGGACCGTCCCGCCCTCGCCGGAGGAACTGCGCCTGGCGCTCGAGACCGTCCACCCGCAGACCGTCTACCTGTTCGCGGCCGACCCTCCGCTCGAAAATACCGAAAATTTCCTGGCGCGCCTGGCCGGGCTGATCAAATACGCCATCAGCCATCGCGACGGCAAGGCCGCCTATACCAGCCTGGCCGCCGCCACCGCCCAGCGCCTGGCAACCGTACAGGCCGGGCTGAATTGGCTGGTCTCGCGCGGGGATGTCACGCTCAAGCGGCAGGAAGGCGACCGGCTGACGCTCGCGGCCGAAGGCCAGGCCCACGACCCGATCGGCGCGGCGCGGCTGTTCGTGGAGGTGCAATCCCTGCTGGCCGAGACGGCCGCCTACCGCGCCCATTTCGCCCGCGCCGAAAAAGACTCCCTGCTCCCATAAAAAGAGCGGGGCTCCGGGAATCGCCGTGACAGACCAGCACAGGTAGGACAAATTGGCAATTTGTCCCACAGCATCCAAAATCAGGAACTTGTTTTTCCGCAAAACCCAAAGGAAACTCGATGAAGTCACTTCCCTATCACGGTTCGTGTTTCGTCTGCGGCAACGACAATCCGCACAGCATCGGCGTTACCTGGTTCCTGGACGAAGAAGACGGCTCTGTTTTCACCGAGTTTGTCTTCACCCTCGCCCAGCAAGGCCCGCCGGGATGCGCGCACGGCGGCGCGCTGGCCGCGCTGCTCGACGAGGCCATGGGCGCGGCAGTCTGGCGCGCCGGCCACAGCGTGGCCGCCGTCCATCTCGAGGTGGACTACCGCCGCACGGTTCCGCTCGGCGAAAAAGTCACGGTGCGCGGGCGTATCACGGAACACGGGAAGCGCAAGATACTCACCGGCGGCGAGGTGACGCTGGCCGACGGAACGATGGCGGCCTCCGGGCGCGGCGTCTACGTGGAGGCGCCGCACCTGTTCGGGGAGGCGTTCTTTGGGCATTAACGGGCCGCGGTTCGAGGAACTGCCCCACACCGCCGACTGGGCGATGCGCGTCACCGCGCCGGACCTGGCCGGGCTGTTCGCCGAGGCGGCGCGCGGGATGAACGCGCTGACCGGGGCGCGCCCGGCTCCCGGTCCAGCCACGCACCGGACCGTGAACCTGTCCGCGCCGGACGCCGAGTCGCTGCTGGTCGCCTTCCTGTCGGAACTGGTCTACGCTGCCGAGCAGGAACGTATCACGTTTGCACGTTTTCACGTTGACATGTTTGAAGATTCGGAGGAATGGAAATTGAAGGTCGAGATGGACGGCGCGCCGATCCTTTCCTTGAACAAGTCCATCAAGGCCGTCACGTATCACAACCTGCAAATCCGGCAGACGCCGAAAGGATACGAAGTGGAGATTGTGTTCGATGTTTAGAGAGAGAGAAGAGAACAGAGAATAGAGAACAGTGACTGCTCTCGAATCTCTGCTCTCTGTTCTCCTTTCCGGAGGAACCATGATCAGCATCCATGATTTAACCAGAATCTCCGACCATGAATGGGAAATCCCGCAGAACTTTCGCCCCGACATGCGCGTGCCGGTGCGGATCTTCGCCACGCGCGAACTGCTCGATCAGATTGCCGGCGACAAATCGCTGGAGCAGGCCGTCAACGCCGCCACCCTGCCGGGACTGGTCGGCCGCGTGGTGGTCATGCCCGACATGCACCAGGGCTACGGTTTCCCCATCGGGGCGGTGGCGGCGACAGAATTCCCGCAGGGCGTCGTTTCGCCGGGCGGGATCGGCTACGATATCAACTGCGGTGTGCGCCTGCTGGCCTCGTCCATCGAGGCGGAGGCCGCCGCCCCGCACATGGACACGCTCGCCACCCTGCTGAACCAGTACTGCCCGTCGGGGGTCGGCAAGGACGGCGTGGTGCGCGTCGGCGTGCCGGAACTGGAACGGGTGCTGCGCGAGGGCGCGCGCTGGGCATTCAAGAATGGTTACGCCAGCGAGACCGACCTGGCGCACACCGAGGAAGGCGGCTGTGTCGAGGGAGCAAACCCGGCCAAAGTCAGCGACCGCGCCAAGGAGCGCGGACGGGCGCAGATCGGCTCGGTGGGCGCGGGCAACCATTTTGTCGAGGTGGACGTGGTCGAGGCAATCTTTGACCCGGAAACCGCCCGCGCGTTCGGCCTGCGCGAGGGCTGTCTCGTGGCCCAGATCCACTGCGGCTCGCGCGGACTCGGCCACCAGGTCTGCACCGACTACGTGCAGGAATTCCAGGGCGCGGTGAAACGCTACGGCATCGAACTTCCCGACCGGGAACTGGTCTGTGCGCCGATGGACAGCCCGGAGGGACAGGCCTATCTCGGCGCGATGCGCGCCGCGGCCAACTTCGCCTTCGCCAACCGGCAGATTTTGGCGCACTCCATCCGGCGCGCCTTCGAGGAAACCTTTGCCCGCGTAGGGGCACGGTATACCGTGCCCCTGCATCAGGTTTACGACATCTGCCACAACATGGGCAAACTCGAAACCCACGAAGTGGACGGGGAACGAATCAAAGTGTGCGTCCACCGCAAGGGAGCCACGCGCGCCTTCGGTCCCGGAAGCCCCAGCCTGCCGCCGGAGTACCAGCAGACCGGGCAGCCCGTCCTGGTGCCCGGTTCGATGGGCACCGCCTCGTGGGTGCTGGCCGGGACGAAAGAGTCCATGCTGCGCTCGTTCGGTTCGTCCTGTCACGGCGCCGGGCGGACGATGAGCCGCGCCAAAGCCAAGCACGACGTGCGCGGCGAGGATTTGCGGCGTGAGTTGGAGGGCCGCGGCATCCGCGTGCGCGCCGGGAGCATGTCCGGGCTGGCGGAGGAAGCGCCGCGTGCCTACAAGGACGTGGACGCGGTCGTAGAGACCGTCTGCGCGGCCGGGATCGCGCGCAAGGTGGCGCGCCTGCGTCCGCTGGCGGTGGTGAAGGGATGAGATTGCCGGGGCGAGGCATATACCCCGCCCCGCGCGGAACAATCGGAAAGGGAAAGGCGTCTGGAAAGAAACAGACTGGAGGTCCCAAATGAAACGAGTTTTATTCTCCCTTTTCCTGGCTGCTGCGCTGGCCGCCTGCGCGCCGTCTGTGGCCGGACCGGATGAGCCGATTTCCGCCACGCCTGGAGGTCCCGTGAACCCCACTGCCCCGCCCGATGATGACCTGTACGCCCCGCAGCCGGGGGACGCGCAACTGCTGCGCGGAAACGTCTATCTCGACTCGGCCCAACTGCTGGTGCTGGAAAGTTACCCGCCGCAGGTCCGGCTGGCGCTGGCCGGCAACCTGCCCGATCCGTGCCACCAGTTGCGCGTCCAGGTGGCCGAGCCGGACGCGGAAAATCGCATCCTGGTGGATGTGTATTCGGTGGCCGACCCGTCGGCGGTCTGCATCCAGATGCTCCAGCCGTTCACCGTCAGCGTGCCGCTCCCGGTCAGCGGGCTGGCCGCCGGGCATTACACGGTCTGGGTGAACGGCGAAAAGATCGGCGAGTTCGACGTGTGAAGAGCAGTTGCAGAGGCACAGAGGAGTCAGAAGAGCCAGAGGCAAAACCTCTGGCTCCTTTGTGCCCTTGACGCCTCTGTACCAGCTCTACTTCTCCAAAATCTGCGACAGGAACAACTTCGTCCGGTCTTCCTTTGGCGCGTGGAAAATCTCTTTCGGCGTGCCGGTCTCCACGATCAGACCGTTATCGAAGAAATACATCCGGTCGGCCACGGCCCGGGCGAAGCCCATCTCGTGCGTCACCACCAGCATGGTCATGCCGGATTTCGCCAGCCCGACCATCACGTCCAGCACTTCCTTGATCATCTCCGGGTCAAGAGCGGAGGTCGGCTCGTCGAAGAGCATGATCTTCGGCTCCATTGCCAGGGCGCGGGCGATGGCCGTGCGCTGCTGCTGGCCGCCGGAGAGTTGGCCGGGACACTTGCCCGCCTGCTCAGGGATGCCGACGCGCTCCAGCAATTCCTTCGCCTTGGCCTCGGCCTTTTCCTTCGACCATTTGCGCACCTGGATGGGAGCCAGGGTGATGTTCTGCATCACGGTCAGGTGCGGGAACAGGTTGAACTGTTGGAAGACCATGCCCGTCTCCATGCGGATCTTCTCGATGTTACGCATGTCCCTGGTCAGTTCCGTCCCGTCCACGATGATCTGCCCCTTCTGGTGGTCTTCCAGGTGGTTGATGCAGCGAATGAACGTGGATTTCCCCGATCCCGACGGCCCGAAGATGACGATCACTTCGCCCTTCATCACATCCATGCTGACGCCTTTCAGCGCCTGGAAATGGCCGTACCACTTCTCGACATCGCGGGCAATGATGATCGGTTCCTGTTTTGTCTTTTTTCTCATCACATTCTCCGGGACGATGGGATGCGCCAATTATAGGCGAAAACGGGCAATCCGCAACGGCAAACGCTCAGGACTTTCCCGCCTCCGGAACGCTGATGACCGCGAACCGGGCGCGGCACAAGTCGGCCAGGGCGCGCACCGGGAGCCGGATGTTCAGCCCGCGCTGCCCGCCGCTCACGTGGACCTCGATCCTGCCCTCCGCTTCCGAAGCGATCACCACCTGGAAGCCTTTGTTGACCAGCGCCAGCGGCGAGATGCCTCCGGCCTGCAGGCCGGTCAACCGTTCGGCCTCGCGCTCGCTGGGCAGGGACAGTTTCTTCTCGCCCAGCGCGGCGGCCAGCAGTTTCAGGTCCACGCGGTGCGGGCCGGGGATGACCGCCAGGACCGGCTTGCCTTTTTCGCGCGTAACGACGATGGTCTTGTAGACCAGCAGCGGGTCCACGCCGAGCAGGCGGGCGGTCTCGTCCGCGCCGAGTTTTTCGGCAGGCAGGTCAAAGGTCCGGTAAGGGATTTTCTTCGCATCCAGCAGGCGGGTTGTGTTGTTTACCAAAGGCATATCGCAATTATAATAGGGAAAGAAAATTTGATGAGACAAACGAGGTGAACCATGTCTAATCACAACCCGGAACAGGAACGGCTTAAACGCCTGCGTGAACGCCAGATCGCGGACCGCGACCCGACCGTCAAGAAGCGCGAGTTCCAGCGCCAGAGCGTGGAGCGCGAACGCCGCGCTTACCGTCCGCTCACGCTGAAGGAGGCGTGGGCCGACATCCCGCACATCTGGAAAGGGATGTTTTACAGCCTCGTGCTCGGCCTGGCGACCACGTACGCCATCACCAGCCTGTGGGATTCGATCTGGGCCTGGGTCGCTTCGGCATTCGTGCTGCTGTTTTTTCTCATCATCGGCCTTGCAATCGGCCGCGCCGCCGATTCGCGCGACGACATCAAGGAGAATTTGCGGTAAGCCGTGGTAGGCCGTGGATTGAAATCCACGGCTGGGATGCGAAGTCCGCTGCCTGTCCTGGCCGGACAGGCCAGGGAAGCGGACTGAACACCAAAACGGCATTCAAAAAGAATCCCCGCCTGATGAAAACCTCCACGCCGCTGAACCTGAAAGAACTGCTGTCCAAACTGCCGGACTATTACACCCCCGCCGACCGGGAGATGGTTCAGCGCGCCTTCCGGGTGGCCGACAAGGCCCACGCCGGGCAGGCCCGCGCCAGCGGCGACCCGTACGTCAACCACTGCCTGGCGGTGGCCTCCATCCTGGCGGACTATTCCATGCCCGCCGAGGTGATCGCCGCCGGCCTCCTGCACGATACCGTCGAAGACACGAAGTTGTCCATCGAGGAGGTGCGCCGCGACTTCGGCGACGGGGTGGCGAGCCTCGTCCAGGGCGTGACCAAACTGACGCAGCTGCCGCGCGTCTCGCGCGGGGAACGCGCCGAGGAGCCGAACGACACGAAAACGGCGGCCCGCACCCCGGTCCAGAAGGAAGCGGATGTCCGCACCCGCAAGAAAGAACTGTCCATCGAGACGCTGCGCAAGACCTTCCTGGCCATGGACAGCGACGTGCGCGTGGTGCTCATCAAACTGGCCGACCGCCTGCACAACATGCGCACGCTGGGATATTTCCCGGAGGCCAAACGCCGCCGCATCGCCCGGGAGACGCTCGACATTTTCGCCCCGCTGGCCAACCGGCTGGGCATCTGGCAGATCAAGTGGGAACTGGAAGACCTGGCGTTCCGCCACGTCAACCCGGAGAAATACAAGGAGATCGCCGACCAGTTGGACGGGCGGCGCGAGACGCGCGAGAAGGAAGTCGAGACGATCGCCGAGGCCATCGCCCAACTGCTGGCGAAGGCCGGGATCAAGGCCGAGACCAGCGGCCGCCCGAAGCACATTTATTCGATCTACCGGAAGATGATGGAGAAGGGCAAATCGTTCGACCTGGTGCGCGACGTGCGCGGCATCCGGCTCATCGTCCCGGACACGGCGGCCTGCTACGCCGCGCTGGGCGTGATCCACACCAAATGGCGGCCCATTCCCGGCGAGTTCGACGATTACATCGCCGCGCCGAAGGATAATTTCTACCAGTCGCTGCACACGGCGGTCATCTACGACGACGGGCGGCCGGTGGAGGTGCAGATCCGTACGGGCGAGATGGACGAGAGCGCCGAGTTCGGCATCGCCTCCCACTGGCGCTACAAGGAGGGCGGCAAGAGCGACCGCTACGACGAGCGCATCAACTGGCTGCGGCGGGTGATGGAGTGGCGGCAGGACGTGGACGATGCCCAGGAATTCGTGGACAGCATGAAGACCGACGTGTTCAAGGACCGCGTTTACGTCTTCACCCCGCGCGGCGACATCATTGACCTGCCGGCCGGGTCCACGCCGATTGATTTTGCCTACCACGTCCACACCACCGTCGGCGACCGCTGCCGCGGCGCGAAGGTGAACAACAAACTCACCCCGCTGGATACCACGCTCAAGACCGGCGAGCAGGTGGAGATCCTGACCGCCAGGCAGGGCGGACCGAGCCGCGACTGGCTCAACCCCAGCCTGGGGCTGGTGCGCACCCAGCGCGCCCGCTCCAAGATCAAGGCCTGGTTCAAGAAACAGGACCGCCAGCAGAACATCGGCCAGGGACGGGAGTTGCTGGAACGCGAGATCAAGCGCCTCGGCCTGCCCGAACTGGACGAGGACGGCCTGAAGGCGCTCGCCCTCCTGTACGGGCGCACCGCCGAGGAATTCTTCGAGGCCCTCGGCTGCGGCGACATCACCCTCGGGCGCGTGGTCAACAAACTCATCGAATCGAAGGACACAGACGACGTGCTGGTGGTCGTTCCGCCTTCGAGCGAGGCTGTGACCACCGAGGCTGTGACCGTGCTCGGGCTGAAGGGCCTGCTGACCGCCATGGCGAAATGCTGCCACCCGACCCCCGGCGACGAGATCATCGGCTACATCACGCGCGGACACGGCGCCACCATCCACCGCCAGGACTGCCCGAACATGCTGCGCATCCGCGACCGCGAGCGGCTGGTGAAGGTCTCGTGGGGCGAGAACGTGCGCACCTACCCGGTGCCCATCCGCATCCGCGCCTACGACCGGCAGGGGTTGATGGGAGACATCACCACCCTGCTCAACGCCGAGAGCGTCAACATCGTGGACATGGACGTGGGCGTCAGCAAAAACCTGGCCGACCTGCGCCTGGTCATCGAGGTGCGCGACATCGCCCAGTTGAGCCGCATGTTGGCGCGCATCGAGAACCTGCCCAACGTGCTCGAGGCCCAGCGCGTCAGGGGCGGATGATCGGACACGGACGGCACGGAAGATACGGAATCCTTCCGTGGATTACGGAAAAAGATCCGTCTGTTCCGTCAAATCTGTATCCAAAAATCATTCTCCGCAACCCGGTAAGGGAGCGTGGTATAATGTCGCCGCTTTCAAGGCGGCGACATGATGTTAATATCCGCAGCGCGCGAACGCATCCTGGCAGTCTTCCAGCCAGCCGGGACGCGCCTGCGGAGCATGGTTGGCAAAGAGAACGAACTATTTTCCGCCCGCCTCACCAGCCGCCAGGGTTCCGGCAACATCTTTTCTTGGTAATGGTGCAAAGTACATGATGTAGGGCGAGATACTATCTCGCTCTACGGTGGAAATCATGTAACTCGACCCACTACCCTTTTCTTTTGTGCAGGCAAATGCTTTACTGATTATGCCCTCTAGGGTAAAATGCGTGCCTGCAAATACGGACGTGGAGATATGGCCGCTCGAATGAAGCCCCCCCGCAACGACAAAACCGGCAACGCCCTGCGCTGGGCATCCGTCGCCATCGCCCTCCTGGGCGCGGCGGACTCGGTCTACCTGCTGGTGCTGAAATACACCCAGGCCGAGGTGATGTGCATCGGCAGCCACGGCTGCATCACCGTCAACAACAGCCCCTACTCGGTCATCTACGGCATCCCGGTCTCGCTGTTCGGCATCCTGACCTACCTGGCCCTGGCCGCCATCCTGCTGCTGGAGCCGCGTTCGAAGTCCGCCGCCAGGCATGGCCCGCTGGCGGTCTTCGGTCTCAGCCTGGCCGGAGTGCTGTTTTCGGCCTACCTGACGTACATCGAATATTTCGTCATCTTTGCGGTGTGCCCCTTCTGCGTCGGCTCGGCGGTCCTGATCGCACTCATCTTTGCCCTGGCGATCGTCCGCCTGGTCAGACAACCCTACTCCTAGGAGAATCCTCATGCCCCGTATCCGCTGCCACTACACCGACTGCGTCTTCCTCGACGACGGTTCCTGCGGCGCCGCAGCGGTCGAATTCGACCCTGATACCGGCTGCGCCACCTTTGCCCCCAACGAGGAGGCCGCCAACGAGTTATTGTTGGAAGACGAAGAACTGGGGGAATGGGAAGAGGAAGAAGAGGAAGAGGATTCCTGGCTGGATGACGAAGAGGACGAAATCTAATCGGACCTCGAACCTGTTTCCCCAAAACCTGCACGGGCGGCGCGATTGCGCCGCCTGTTTATTTTCCCGCCGTCATCGGCGCAGTCACGAACTCAATGCCAGAGATTAACCGCGAAGCAGCGAAGAACACGAAGATTCCCATGAGCGCGAAGGTTTTCTTCGCGACCTCCATGATTTCTTCGCGACCTTCGCGGCTTCGCGGTTTGACCTTTATCTCTTCCTAATTCAGCTCTTCTTTGAACCCGTCTGCCAGCGCGTACAACAGGATGCCCGCCGCCACCGCCAGGTTGAGCGAACTGGCGCGCCCGCGCATCGGCAGGGACACGGTCACATCGCACGCCGCGATCTGCTCCGCTGTCAGTCCCTTTTGTTCACTGCCGAGCAACAAAACCGTTGGAAGGTTGACAGGCTTGCCCTGAGCGTCATCGAAGGGTTGCAGGTTGCAGTAATCCATTGTTGCATGAGCCGAGGAGCCGACCAGCCGGAAACCATGCTTCTTCGCCCACTTGACAAACTCATCGAACGAAGTCTCCACCACCGGCTTCCAGAAGATCGTCCCCATGCTGGCGCGCACGGACGAGGGATGGTACGGGTCCACGCCGCCGCCTGCCCCCGTTCTCTGGGGGCCTGCCCCCGTCAGGGGGTCGAGGAGGAACAGCGCGTCCCCGCCGACCGCGTCCAGCGTGCGCAGGATCGTCCCCACGTTGCCGGGGTCCTGCGGGGAGACGACCGCCGCGCCAAACTTGAAGTTTGCAGGTTGCAGGTTGTCAAGCTGGCACGTTCGCTGGCGGACGAGGGCCAGCAATCCCTGCGGGTTGTCTTTTTCAGCGACGGAGGCGAACAGCCCCCCGGTCAGCGCGGCGGCGCGCACCCCGCGGCGGGACAGGTCCGCCACGAGGCGCAGGCCGAAATCGCTGGTCAGCAGGTCGGGGGCGTGGACGAGGGTCTCGATCTCCCATCCGGCCTCGGCCGCCTCGCCGACATGGTGGATGCCCTCGACGAGGAACAGGCCGGTCTGCTCGCGTCCTTTTTTCTGGCGCAGGGCGCGGATCTGCTTGACGAGCGGGTTGCTGGCGCTGGAGATGAGTTCAGGCATGGGTTGATTTTACCCGAAAAGGATACGGGAAAGCCCGAGAGGAACAGCGAAGGCCGCGACCCCCAAAGAACGGGGGCAGGCGACCGCGAAGGAATTCTATACCCGCGATTCTCTACCGGACAAATCTCCTGGCTGGACGCGGACGAGCGCGGATGTACGCGGAAAAGGGCTTTTTTTGGATTTTTGTCTCGGTTTTATCCGCGTTTTCCGCGTCAATCCGCGTCCCATTTCTCTTTTGTCCGGTAGCAAAACCCGCGAAGGGTTTCTTCGCGATCACGATGATTCCTTCGCGGTCGCCTGCCCCCGTTCTTTGGGGGTCGCCCCTTCGCGGTAAAAATACAACACGCTATCGGCTATAATTCCGGCATGACCCCTCAAACCAAACGCCTGTTCACCTACGCCCTCCTGCTGGGCTATTTCACCATTTTCTACAACCTGCTCGAAGGACTGGTCTCCATCTTCTTCGGCGTGCAGGACGAAGCCCTGACCCTCTTCGGCTTCGGCGTGGACTCGTTCATCGAAGTCCTCTCCGGCATCGGCATCGTGGCGATGGTCTACCGCATCCGCCGGAACCCCGATACGCCGCGCTCGCAGTTCGAGCGCACCGCCCTGCGCGTCACCGGGACGAGTTTCTACCTGCTGGCCGCCGGGCTGGGCGTCACGGCAATCTATAGTCTCATTACCGGCAGGAAACCGGAAACAACCCTGCCCGGCCTAGTCATTTCGACCATCTCGATTGCCATGATGTGGGCGCTGGTGGCCGGGAAACGCAAGGTCGGCCGCGCCCTGGATTCCGCCCCCATCCTGGCGGACGCCAACTGCACGTTAGTATGCATCTACATGTCGCTCGTCCTGCTGGCGGCCAGCCTGATCTACCAACTGACCGGCTTCGGCTTCGTGGACAGCCTCGGCGCGCTGGGGTTGATCTATTTCTCGGTCAGGGAAGGGCGCGAGTCGTTCGAGAAGGCCCGAGGTATGAACTGTGAGTGCGAGGAGGAAAAATAAGTCTCTTCGATGATCTCTACGACCGCTTCCACGAAATCCACACCGACCTCGTCAAAGCCGTGGACGGCCTGCCTGCAAAGGCGCTGGACTGGACGCCCGGCGCGGAGACGAATTCCATCAACGTGCTGGTCGTCCACCTGGCCGGGGCGGAGCGCTACTGGCTCGGCCTGGCGCTGGGCGAGCCGCCGGAGCGCGTCCGTGAGCAGGAGTTCCGGGCGCGCGGGCTGACCGCGGACGAGTTGAAACAGCATCTGTCCGCCGCCGATGACTATGCCCGGCAGGCGCTGGCCCGATTCTCGTTTGCGGATATGGATACCGTCCGCAAATCGCCGCGCAACGACAAAACCTTCACGACTGGATGGTGCATCCTGCACGCTCTCGAGCACAGCGCGCTGCACCTCGGCCACGTCCAGTTGACGCGGCAGGTGTGGGAACAAGGTTAACCTCTCCCTGATGGTGATTTTGGTATAATGATTCTTGCGAGGCGCTCTCATGGGAAAATTCCTGTTCGAATGGGATAAACCGAAAGCCAAAGCAAATCTCAGGAAACACAAGGTCGGCTTTGACGAGGCTGCCGCGGTTTTCAGCGATCCCTTTTCGATCACTATTTCTGACCCTGATCATTCCAAAGAGGAACAACGTTTCATTGACATCGGCGTCTCTGATAAAGGACAGATACTCTTAGTAGTCTACACAGAGCGCGGGACGAACCTGCGGATCATCAGTTGCCGCCGGGCGACGCGGACGGAAAGGAAGCGCTATGAAGAAGGCATTAACTAAGACCGCACAGTCAGGAAACAGTAACATGCGTCCCGAATACGATTTTACAGGCGGAACGCGTGGCAAGCATTATCGAGCCATGCAGGCAGGATACAAGATTGCCATTTACCAGGCAGATGGCACAACCGTAGTCAAAGAGATGCCGCCCGCACAAGGTGTTGTTGTTTTGGAGCCGGATGTACGCGCGTTTTTCCCCGACTCCGAAGCGGTCAACACGGCTTTGCGTTCCCTGATTGACCTGATGGCACAATTCCCTTCAAAACCCTACAAAATCAAAACGCCCGAACCTCGCCAGGTGTCAGAGCGCCGAAAATAACTCCACATCATAGCAACCGCCAAACAGAAGGGCGAGGTGACACCTTGCCCTTCTTGGGTTAAAATCACCCCATGAAACGCATCGCCTGGCTCGCCCCGTCCCTCCTGCTCCTGTTGGCCTCCTGCCAAACTTCCGCCGTCCCCGTCACCATCTTCGCGGACGGGGGGACGTTCACGCTGACCAGCGCGGAACGCGTCCCGGCGGACCTGCTCGCCGAGGCGGGGCTGGCGCTCGGAGCGGATGACCGCGTCCTCTATCTCGGCTCCCCGGCGCCGCCCGACACGGCTCTCGACGCCGCCGGCCCCATCACCCTGACCGTGCGCCGCGCGCTGACGGTGACACTCGTCACGCCGGAGGGGACGCGCGTCCTGCATACCTCCGCGGCCTCCGTCGGGCAGGCGCTGACCGAGGCGGGCATCCTGCTCGCCGCCGCCGACCGGGTGGACCCGCCCGTCGAAGCGCGGCTCGTGGACGGGCTGACGATCACCTACCAGCCGGCCGCTGGCCTCGTCATAACAGCGGACGGGATGCAGGTCCAGACACGCTCCGCCGCGGCGACCGTGGGGCAGGCGCTGGCCGAGGCGGGCATCCCGCTCGTCGGGCTGGACTACGCCGTCCCGTCCGAAGAGTCGCCGCTTCCCGCCGACGGACAGATCCGCGTGGTGCGCGTCGTCGAGAGCGTGGCGCTCGTCCAGAAATCGCTGGCGTACACGTCGCGCTTCGAAGGCTCCGCCGACCTGGAACTCGACCAGCAGGACGTGCTGCAGGCCGGGGAGCCGGGGCTGGCCGTCAGCCGCGTGCGCGTCCGGTCCGAGGACGGCGCGGAGACCGCCCGCACGACCGAGGGCGAGGTCGTCATCCGCCCTCCGCAGGATCGGGTGGTCGGCTTCGGGACGAAGGTCGTCATCCGCACCGCCACGGTGGACGGGGTGAGCATCACCTACTGGCGGGCGGTGCGCGTCTATGCCACCTCCTACTCGCCGTGCCGCTCGGGGGTCAGCGCGTGCTACTACTACACCTCCAGCCGCAAGAAAGTCCAGATAGGCGTGATCGCCGTCGCCAGCCGCTGGTACCCGTACCTGGTCGGGACGGGCGTCTACGTGCCGGGCTACGGCTTCGCCACGGTCGAAGACATCGGCGGCGGCTTCCCCGACCGCTACTGGATTGACCTGGCCTACAGCGACGACGACTGGGTCGGCTGGGGCGAATACGTAACGCTCTACTTCCTGACCCCCGTCCCGCCCACCATTCAGTACGTGCTGCCCTACCGATGAACGAAATTCCGCTCCCGCCGTTGGATGTCCCGGCGCTGCTGCGTCAATATGGACTGCGCCCGCATAAAGGATTGGGACAGAACTTTTTGCAGGATGAATCTGTCCTGCGGGAAATCGTCAGCGTTGCGGACCTCGAACCTGTGGACACCGTTCTGGAGATCGGCCCCGGCCTCGGCAGTTTGACGCGTCACCTGGCGCTCGCCGCCCGTTCCGTCACCGCGGTCGAACTGGACCGGAACCTGTTCCCCCCACTAAAAAAAGTCCTCGCCCCGTACAAAAACGTCCGGCTGGTGCAGGGCGACATCCTGGCTCTCGACCCGGCCGACCTGGTGGACGCGCCGGACTACGTGGTGGTCGCCAACATCCCGTACTACATCACCTCGGCGGTCATCCGCCACCTGCTGGAGAGTTCCCCGCGCCCGCGCCGCATCGTGCTGACCGTGCAAAAGGAAGTGGCGGCGCGCATCTGCGCCGCTCCCGGCGGCATGAGCCTGCTGGCATTGAGCGTGCAGGTGTACGGACAGCCGTCCATTGCGGCGCACATCCCGGCCGAGGCGTTTTACCCCGCGCCCAGCGTGGACTCGGCGGTGGTGCGGATGGACATTTACCTCGAGCCGGTCATCTCGTCCGCGCGGCTGGAGACGTTCTTCCGGCTGGCGAAGGCCGGCTTCGGCCAGAAACGCAAGACCCTGCGCAATTCGCTCGCCTCCCTGCTGGGCCGCGACGGCGCGGGATCCCTGCTGGCCGCGGCGGGCATCGATCCCATGCGGCGGGCGGAGACGTTAAGTTTGGAGGAATGGGGGAAGTTGGTAGTCAGTATTCAGTAAACAGTGGACAGTAAGAGCGGAAGCAGCGCCAAGGCACTTGCGTTGGGAAACGATATGTTCTAAAATAACTTCATCTTGCCTTTCAGAGATAACAATATGCGGAAAAAACTTTCCATCTGGACAGTCATAGCAATCATTGCATTGGCGATTGCAGTCATTGTTGCGATCAACTGGTTTTCATTTCCCGGCTGGAGACAAAGCGAGGGGGGATTATTGACATTGATTGGGATGGTAGCGGTGGGGGTAGCAGGATTTGCGAAAATTGTAGTGGATATCTTCAAAGCATTCGAGGTAAGCGAGAAGAAAACCGAAACACTTGAGCAGCGCAACCGGCGTGTGCTGCTCGACCACGTTGACAATTTCTGGGTCAAAGGCATTCTTGAAAAATCCCTGCACGGTGCCGCTCTGATTGAACCGGGTATTCAGCAAGATATGCAAGCTGTGCGATATCCTTGGAACATCAGGCAAGAGGCGACGGATAAGGCCCTGCCTCCGGGAAAAAGCATGCTGGAGATTTTTCAGGAAATCGGCATGGGGCGTTCCCTACTGATATTAGGCGCGCCGGGTTCGGGCAAAACCACTGAACTGCTAGAACTGGCACGGCAACTGATCGAACGCGCGCGGAAAGACGACAGCCAGCCAATCCCGGTGGTCTTCAATCTCTCCGCTTGGCAGGAGAAATATAGTTTTGATAAATGGCTGGTAGACCAGTTCGGTGTCTTTTACAAGGCCCCCAAAGATATAGCGCAATCCTTGATAAAAGCCGATCAAGTAATGCTCTTGCTGGATGGTCTTGATGAAGTCAATAAAAAGCAACGCAATGCTTGCATTCAAGCGATTAACCTATTCCGAAAAGAACAGGGTATGATTTCCTTGGCAGTCTGCTGCCGCAGTGAAGAGTATGCTGAACTTGATAAACAATTGGAATTTGAAGGTGCCATTGCCATCCAGCCGCTGACTCCCGCCCAAGTTAATGCCTATTTTGCCCAATTCGGGAAACGAATAGCCGGTTTGACTCAATTACTCGAAAAAGACACCATCCTGTGCAAACTGACCGAGACCCCCCTGATGTTGAGCGTGATGACGCTTGCGTATCTGGACACACCAAGCAGCGATATCCAGATTACTAGCAACATTGATATACAACGAAAGCGTTTGTTCGATACCTATATCGCGCGCATGTTCGCGCGGTCTGGTCGTTCACGGCTAGATTGTTATCCCCAGCAGGATGTCCTGCATTGGCTAGCCTGGCTGGCGCGGAAGATGATTGAGTTCAGCCAAATCCCTTTTTTGATCGAGAATCTACAACCGGGATGGAAGGAAACTGAAGAGCAGAAACAAAGGCAGTTCTTAATCCAATTCAAATTATATAATGCCCTGATTATTGGGCTGGTTGTAGGGCCGATTTTCTGGCTAGGTGCCGGGCTGCTGGTTGCAGGAATGTTGACAGGAACGCTTTTCTTTGGGGTTGTCGGGCTGATTTCCGGTTTAATTCCCGGGTTGTTTTTAGGGTTAATTTCTGGGTTGATTTTTGGGCTGAGAGGTAATGAAATTAATACAGTTAGTGTTTTAAGTTGGTCGTGGAAAAAAGAATGGAAAGGTCCGATTGTTAGGCTGAGTGTAGGGCTGATTTTCGGGCTGCTTTTAGCGGTCATAATATTCCTAATAAGTATGTGGTGGATTGGGTTGCCTATATTGCTAGTTTTCGGGGCAATTGGCGTACTGACATGGGGACTTAGGGGGAGTCAAATTTATGAAACAACTTTCCCAAACCAAGGGATTAGGCTATCGATAAAGAATGCACTATTTGGCCTTGCTTCTTCCGTGCCGATTTTCGGGATAATTGGCGGGTTGGTTAGCTGGTGGCTCGGCGATTTCTGGTTTATACTAACTGGCGGGCTAATTGTCGGGCTAATTGCCGGGCCAATTGTCGGGCTGGATTTTGGCGGAGCAGCCGCAATCAAGCATTATCTACTGCGCTGGATGCTTGCCCGTAGTAATTGCCTACCCTGGAAACTGGTGCCCTTCCTTGACCATGCCACTGATTTGGTCTTTCTACGCAAGGTGGGTGGCGGGTATATTTTTGTCCATCGCCTGTTGATGGAGCATTTTGCAGAAATGGATGTGTAATCGACCGATAGTAGGTCTAACCGCCGCCCTGATCAGGAGCGGCGGTTGCTTTTTTAAATTCAACCCAATCTACTGAACACTGAAAACTGGTCACTGATTACTGAGCCGTGCAGATTTCCCCATCCTCCTCAATTCCCGGTACGCCCACAATACCTGCCAGACGCGGAATGCAATCTCCGCCCAGAGCAGAAGTTCGGCCTCGAATTACATCATTTTCAGCAGCGCCCGGACGATGCGCCCGGCGGCCTGCCCATCCCCGAACGGATTGACGGCCTTCGCCATCGCCGCGTAGGCGGAGGCGTCGTCCAGCAGGCGGTTCGCTTCGCGGACGATGAGCCGGGTGTCGGTCCCGACCAGTTTCAGCACCCCGGCTTCCACGCCCTCGGGCCGCTCGGTCACTTCGCGCAGCACCAGCACCGGCACGCCAAAGGCTGGAGCCTCTTCCTGGATGCCGCCCGAATCGGTCAGCACCAGGGTTGACCGTTTCATCAGATGCACCAGCGGGAGGTAATCCAGCGGGGGCAGGAGCGTGATGTGCGGCACATTGCCAAGCAAACGGTAAACCGGTTCCTGCACGTTCGGGTTGAGATGCACGGGGTAGACGATCTCCACGTCGCCGCGGGCGGCCAGTTCCTTCAGCGCGGCGCAGATATTTTCGAGCGGTTTCCAGAAATTCTCGCGGCGGTGGGCGGTTACAAGAATTAGTTTGGTGGTTTTTAGTTTTGTAGTTATTAGTTGCTCGATGAGGCGGGTGATTTCTGGCGGTTCGGGTTGCGCGGCGACGACGCGCAGCGCATCAATGACCGGGTTGCCGGTCACGACGATTACCGCGTCGGGGATGCCTTCGCGCAGGAGGTTCTGCCGCGCCCATTCGGTGGGGGCAAAATGCAGGTCCGCGGCCACTCCCGCCACACGGCGGTTGATCTCTTCGGGGAACGGCTGCCACTTGTCGTGCGTACGCAGTCCGGCCTCCACATGGCCGACCCGGATGCGGCGGTAATAGGCCAGCAGCGAGGCGATGGCGACCGTGGTCGTGTCGCCCTGCACCAGCACCCAGTCCGGCTTGAGGTCGGCGAGCACCGGGTCGAGGTCCCGGAAGATGCGGGCGCTGAGTTCCGCCAGCGACTGGTCGTCGCGCATCAGGTCGAGGTCCACGTCCGGGCGGATGTCGAACAGGGCCAGCACCTGGTCGAGCATCTGGCGGTGCTGGGCTGTCACGCAGACAAGCGACTCGATCCCGGCGGTGCGCTGGAGTTCGCGCACTACCGGGGCCATTTTGACCGCTTCGGGACGGGTGCCAAAAACAGAGAGAATCTTCAAGGGAAAACCTTTTGAACTGCGAAGCACGCGAAGCTCGCAAAGAAAAAACTAATTCTCCGCGTGCTTTGCGCTCTTCGCGGTTAATTTACTTTCGCACACCGAGACGGAAAATCTTGAACCCCGCGCCGGCCCAATCCTTGCCGGCCCAGCCGTTGACCATATCAACCAAAATTCGGGCAGGGGTCATTGCCGCCAGTTTTTCGGGGGTCAGGGCGCGCAGTTCGGTATGATTGACCAGCAACACAACCGCGTCGGCGTCTTTCAAAGCGGCCGCGAGCGTCGGAACGCAGGCGATGCCGGGCAGTCCCTCCGGCTTGAACGGCTCGAAGGCCTTGACGATTGCGCCTTCTTTCAGCAACAGGTGCGCCACTTCCGCGGCGGGACTTTCGCGCAGGTCGTCCACGTCGGGTTTGAAGGCCAGGCCGAGGGCCGCGATCTTTTTGCCTTTCAGGGAACCGGCGGCTTTTTTGATAAGTTCCAGCGCGTAGCCCGGCTGGGCGTCGTTGACCGTGCGCGCCGCGTAGATCAGGTTGGCAAGGTCCGGCGCGGTCTCGACGAAGAACCACGGGTCCACGCTGATGCAGTGTCCGCCCACGCCGGGGCCGGGGCTGAGGATCTTGACGCGCGGGTGCAGGTTGGCAATCGAGACGGCCTCCCACACGTCCACGCCGAAGCGCTCGGCCAGCCGCGAGAACTCGTTAGCGATGGCGATGTTGATGTCGCGGTAGGTGTTCTCCATCAGTTTGACCATCTCGGCGGTGGTCGCGTCCGACAGGATGATCTGCCCCTTGACGAAGACAGCGTACAGGTCCCGCCCCGCCTGCGCCGACTCGGGCGTGATCCCGCCGATGACGCGCGCATTCTCGACCAGTTCGCGCATGATCTGCCCCGGCAGGACGCGCTCCGGCGAGTAGGCCAGGAAGAAATCACGTCCCGCCCGCAGGCCGGATTTTTCGAGGATGGGAACCAGCAGGTCGAGCGTGGTGCGCGGCGGCGAGGTGGATTCCAGCACCACGAGATTGCCTTTACGCAAAACCGGGACGATGGCCTCGGCGGCGGAGGCCACGGCGCGCATATCAGCCAGTTTGTACTTCCTGCCGTCCTGCTCGCCGAACTTGTCATCGTGGAACGGCGTGGGGACGGCGATGATGAACGCGTCGGCTTCGACCGGCTTTTCGGCCACCGTCAGCATCCCGGACCGGAGGGCTGCCTCGGCCGCCGCGTGCAGTCCCGGCTCCTGGATGTGGACCTCGCCGCGCCGCAGGGTTTCGAGCACGCGCGGGTTCACGTCCACGCCCACGACGGGGATGCCGTGCGCGGCAAAGGTGGAGGCGGTGGGCAGGCCGATGTAGCCGAGGCCGAGGACGCAGATTTTATTGAATTTCAAGATGAACTCCTGTGAGACCACGGCAAAAACACTCAACCACAAAGGCCACAAAGAGCACAAAGGAAGACCTTCGTGAGTCTTCGAAAGATTCTCTCCTTCGTGTACTTGGTGTCCTTTGTGGTAAAAACTATTTGCAGTCGAGTCTCCTGTGATGGCGGTCGTGTTTAAACCGCTCTGTCGGGTATTCTACCGCAAAACCCGCCCGTAAAACCACAGTCAGAATTCTGCGTAAGTCCAATTGGAGCGCGGCGGCATTTCGTTGTATAATGATTCTGGTCAACTCGAAAGGACTCTTATGGAAATCCTGCTCAATCCGAATGTGGCATACGTCCTGCTGGTAATCGGCTTCATGCTGGCATTGCTGGCAATCGTCACCCCCGGCACGGGGATGCTGGAGGTGGGGGCGCTCTTCCTGCTGGCGCTGGCCGGGTACGGGGTCTATAAAATCGGCCTGAACTTCTGGGCGCTCATCATCCTGCTATTGAGCGTCGTTCCTTTTTTCTACGCCATCCGCAAGCCAAAGCGGGAATGGTTCCTTGGCTTGAGCATCCTGGGACTGATCGTTGGGTCGCTGTACATCTTCCCGCCGGGCGGATGGCTGCCGGTGGTCAACCCTTTTGTGGCTGTCATCACGTCAGCATTGGCGGGCGGGACGATCTGGTTTGTGGTCCGCAAGACGATCCAGGCCCACACGCTGCGCCCGGCGCACGACCTGGAGAGTTTGATCGGGCAGATCGGCGAGACCAAGACCCTGGTCCACGAGAGCGGCTCGGTGCAGGTGGCCGGGGAGTTGTGGAGCGTGCGCAGCGAGAAATCCATCCCGGCCGGCAGCCGCGTGCGGGTGACCGGCCGCGAAGGATTCGTCCTGGTTGTCACACTTGACGATCAGCCCAAAAAGTGATCCATCCACATTCAGTTCTTTTAAGGAGGAACAAATGACTGGAATTACTACAACTGTGCTGTGTGTCGTCGCCTTTGTCGTCGTGGTGCTTGTCATCATCCTGGCAAACGCCATCCGCATCGTCAACGAGTACCAGCGCCTGGTGGTCTTCCGGCTGGGACGCTGCATTGGGGCGAAAGGCCCCGGCCTGATCCTGCTCATCCCGGTCGTTGACCGGGCCGTCAAAGTGGACCTGCGCGAGCAGGTGCGCGAGATCCCGCACCAGACCGCCATTACCAGGGATAACGCCGGCATCGCGATTGACTTCATCTGGTATTTCAAGGTGCTCGATCCCACCGAGTCAGTGCTTAAGGTAGGCAACTTCGAAGCCGCTGCCCAGGGCATAGCGACCACCACGCTGCGCGCCGTCATCGGCGGAATCATGCTGGATGAAGCCCTCTCCCAGCGCGAGCAGATCAACCAGATTTTGCGCACAAAATTGGATGAGGTAACCGAACGCTGGGGCGTCAAGGTGACCACTGTCGAAATCCGCGAGATCACCCCGCCGCGCGAAATCCAGGAAGCGATGAACCGCCAGATGTCCGCCGAGCGCATCCGCCGCGCGGTGGTAACGGAATCGACCGGTACGCGCGAGGCCGCCATCAACGTGGCCGAAGGCGAGAAGCAGGCCAGCATCCTCAAGGCCGAGGGCGGGAAACAGGCTGCCATCCTGGAGGCCGAAGGCCAGAAACAGGCCCAGGCCCTGAAGGCCGAAGGCTTCTCGGTGGCGCTGGAAAAGATTTACGCGGCCGCCAAGACGATTGACCAGAAGACGATGACCCTGCAATACTTCGAGACCCTCAAGGATCTCGGCCAGGGCGCGTCCACCAAATTCATCTTCCCGATGGAATTCACCAGCATGATCGAGAATTTCGTCAAGGGGAAGGAAAAGTAAAAAGTGGGCAGGAAAAAGTAAGAAGGAAAGAGTAAAATAGGAGCCTCTCGCGAAAACGCGGGAGGCTTCTTGCTTCTACCTTCTCACTTCTGCCTTCTTTCTTCTCGCTGATGGACATCCTCCCCGCCACCCTGCGCGACCTCGCTCCGCTGCGCCGCGTCGAACAGGCCTGCTTCTTGAAGGACGCCTGGCCGCTGCTGGACCTCATCGCCGTCCTCACCTGGCCCGACGTTGTCCGCCTGAAAGCCGTGGAAGACGGGCAGATGATCGGCTTCGTCGCCGGGGACCAGCGTCCCGCCGATAACATGGCCTGGATCGCCACCATCGGCGTCCTGCCGGAGTACCAGCGGCGCGGCATTGGGCAAGCGCTCCTGCAGGCGTGCGAGGCGAAACTGCCCCAGCCGCGCGTCCGCCTGTGTGTGCGCGCCTCCAACGCCGCGGCCGTCGAAATGTACCGGCGCGAAGGCTACCTGGCGTTGGACACCTGGAAAAAATACTACGATGACGGGGAAAACGCGCTGGTGATGGAGAAGGTGCGGGAATGAGAGGACGACTTCTCTACCGTACATTTTGATAATGGGACGCGGATAAACGCGGATGGACGCGGATTATTCAGGAAAACCCTTGAAAAGAATCGGTTTTGTCCGCGTTTTCCGCGCTCGTCCGCGTCCTGCACAGGGTTTGTACGGTAGAGAAAGGACGACAAACTTCTGCAACGGATTAGCGCGGATGACGCGGGTTTTTCTTTTCCTCCTCCGCGAGAAGCCGCGAAATCCGCTGCCGAAGAATGGTTGTCCGAATTCCCAGGCGCCGCGTTGACATTCCCGCTCCACCCTGCTATACTGACCGCGCGCTACCAGAATTGACTTTCACTGCCTCTGGCAGTTTAGAATCTTACAATTGACCTGTCTTCCCACCCCTGGCGGGGTTTTTGTGTTTTCGGTTTGGGCTGGACAGCAAGAAAAGGAAAACCATGAGCAAACAAAACAAACTACGCATCATCCCGCTCGGCGGCCTCGGCGAGGTCGGCAAGAACATGATGGCCTACGAATACGACGGCCACATCCTGGTCGTGGACGCCGGGCTGATGTTCCCCGACAACGACATGCTGGGCGTGGACTACATCATCCCCGATTTCCAGTACCTGCGCGACAACGCCAAACAGGTGCGGGGGATCATCATCACCCACGGACACGAAGACCACATCGGGGCCGTCCGTCACCTGCTGGCCGAAGTCCCGGCCCCGGTCTACGCCACGCCCCTGACCCGCGGCCTGATCGAGGTCAAACTGGCGCGCAGCGGCCTCGCCAGCCAGTCCGACCTGCGGACGGTGCAAGCCGGCGAAATGGTCCAGATCGGCCCGTTCCAGGTCGAGTTTTTCCACGTCTGCCACTCGGTCCCGGACGCAGTCGGGCTGGGCATCACCACCCCGGAGGGGCTCATTGTCCACACCGGCGACTACAAATTCGACCAGACGCCGGTGGACAACTGGCCGACCGATTTTGCCAAACTGGCGGAATTTTCGCGCCGAGGCGTGGCGGTGCTGCTGGCCGATTCGACCAACTCTGATCGCCCCGGCTGGACCGCCTCCGAGCGGGTCATCGGCCCGGCTCTCGACGAAGTCTTCCGCACCGCGCCGGGACGCATCATCATTGCCACCTTCGCCTCGCTCATCGCCCGCATGCAGCAGGTGGCCGATGCAACCGTGCGACACGGGCGCAAAATGGCTTTCGTCGGCACCAGCATGGTGGACAACGCCAAGATCGCCCAAACGATGGGCTACCTGAAAATCCCCGAGACGGCGCTGGTCAGCCTGGACGAGGCGCTCCACCTGAAAGACAAGCAGGTGGTGCTGATGTGCACCGGCTCGCAGGGCGAACCCTCGTCCATCATCGGGCGGCTCTCCACCGGCACCAACCGCGCCTTCGACGTGGAGGCCGGCGACACCATCGTGCTCTCCTCGCATCCCATCCCCGGCAACGAGGAAGCCATCAGCAAGACCATCAACCGCCTCTTCCGGCGCGGGGCGAACGTCATCTACGAAGCGATCGCGGCGGTGCATGTTTCCGGCCACGCCTCCTCGGAAGAGCAGAAACTCCTGCTCAACCTGGTGCGGCCCAAGTTCTTCGTCCCGGCGCACGGCGAATTGCACCAGTTGAAACGCCACGCCTGGCTGGCGCGGCAGGTGGGCATCCCGGAGGAGAACATCCTGGTGGTCGAGAACGGGCAGACCATCGAACTCTCCGGCGGGAAACTGTCGCTCGGCGAGCGCATCCCCGGCGGGTACATTTTCGTGGAGGGCGAAAGCGTGGGCGAGATTGACGTGGACGTGATGCGCGAGCGCGAGCAGTTGGCGCGTTCGGGCATTGTGCTCATCACGGTCGCGCTGGACAAATATTCCAACCGCCTGCTGCGCGACCCCGAAGTCATCACGCGCGGCTTCATCTCCCCAGAGGATGCCGAGGCGCTCGCGCCGGCCATCCAGAAGAAAGTGACCGCCCTGGTCAACGGCGGCGGGCTGGACGACGAAAAAGTCATCGCCGACGCGGTGCGGTCGCTGATCCACAATGAAACGCGAAGAAGGCCGATGGTCTTTGTAGCAATGACCAAAGCGTAAAACAAATGCGCCCCTTGCGGGGCGCAATTTCTTTCCATAATGCAGGCTGTTATTTTTCCTGGATGTCCAGGCCGAAGAGCTCCGCGTTCAGGTAGGCGCTGGAGAACGGCCGCAGGCCGAGGTAGAACCGGCGGTTCGAAAACGATACCTGGAAATCCCTGCGGTAAAAAAGCCCGTCGTTGATATTAATGTCGAGGCGGTTCCCGGCCAGTTCCAGCCGAATCACGTAATTCCCATGATCGTCCGGGATGGAAATATCGCCGAATTCCGTCCGACAGCTGTCGCTGGCGCAGGAGCGGACATCGAACAGCCCGTTTTCCTTCCGTACGAGATAGACGCCCTTGGCGGTCGGGCTGGCCCCCTCTGAGGTACCAAACCACAACTCGCCATTCTGCACATGCTTGACCGCCAGGTTGAACTCGATCACCACATCCCTGGGGATCGGGAGCGAAATCCCGTACCATTCCCCGCGCCGGGTCTGGTAACGGAGGATGGAAATCACACCATCCGCCCTGGAAATGCCCCACTCGGCCAAATCGAGGCACCCGTCTGAAACGATTGCCGGGAGGTCGGTGTCGGTCGTGTGCGCAGTCCACTCATCGGCGCTGATGCAATTCAAACTCACATCCGGCGTCATGGTGGGAAACGGGGTCAGCGGGACATCCGTCGGCGAGGCCGGCGCAGCGGTTTCCGTGGGTTGACCGCCGCCCGCAGCGCCCGTCAGAGGAGCAGATGCCGGAGAATGAGAGGCAAATTCCCGAGCGGCCCACTGATCCACAACCGGCTTGAGCGTGGCAGTGACAAACGTGCCAACCAAACCGATCACGGCAACGATGATCGCCGTATCCAGTTTGGAATGCGCGGGGCGGGAAAGTTTTTGCGCGTGATCCATGAAACGACTCCTGAATAATCCACACCCAGTATATACGATTTGCGCCATCCTTCACTTCTCAAAATCGTTAGGTTATACGAACCCCGCTCAAAAAAAACAATCGGCTGTCTCCCCTACTTCCAGCCGTGCACACCGCGCAAAGGGACGAACGCGACGGCAATGTTCTTCCCGCAGGCAAACTGTCCGCCGTTATTCTCCCAGACTTCCAACTGCTGGAAGCCGCGCCCCCCCACCGGGAGGACCAGCCGCCCGCCTTCAGCCAGTTGGGCGAGCAGCGGGGGCGGGACCTCGGGCGCGGCCGCCGCGACCAGGATGCCGTCATACGGCGCGGCTTCCGGCCATCCCAGTGACCCGTCGCCGGGATGCACGCGGACGTTGGAATAGCCGAGCGCGGCCAGCGTCTCCTCCGCACGGCGCGCCAGTTCGGGGATGACCTCCACCGTGTGGACTTCGGCGGCCAGCCCGGCCAGCACCGCGGCCTGGTAGCCTGAGCCGGCGCCGACCTCCAGCACGCGCGCCGAGGCGGTCAGTTGGAGCAGTTCGGTCATCAAGGCGACAATGTAAGGCTGGGAGATGGTCTGCCCGTGACCGATGGACAGCGGCCCGTCGGCGTGGGCGTGGGCCAGTTCGTCGGGCGGGACGAAGCGGTGGCGCGGCACGCTTTCCATCACGGCCAGCAGGCGCGGGTCCAGAATGCCGCGCCGGGCAATTTGCTCGGTCACCATCCGTTTTCGTTCAGCACGATATTCGTCTTCGGTCACGCGGCTATTGTATCCCCATCTGCCGGAATTTTGCGCGCAATGTGGAACCAGTCTCAGGCTTGTCCTACTGACACACTTTGCACGCAGTGTGGGACAAGTCTCAGACTTGTCTACT
>WOUS01000008.1:0-29286 GCA_009772985.1 Anaerolineaceae bacterium | reverse complement strand
CTTGTCCTACTGACACATTTTGCGCGCAGTGTGGGACAAGTCTCAGGCTTGCCTGCTGACACACTTTGCACGCAGTGTGGGACAAGTCTCAGACTTGTCCTACTGACACATTTTGCGCGCAATCTGGCGATCCACTTTGCCCATCGGGTAATCCGCCAGTTCGGAGACGGAGACCCATGCCACCGCCGCGGCCTGGAGCGGGCGCGGCTCGCCGGAGGTCAGTTCGCAGAGGAAGGCGTGCAGGGTGATGCGGAAGTGGGTATAGGCGTGGCGGTAGACGCCGAACGGTTCGCTGACCCTGATCCGGGCGCCGAGTTCCTCGCGGATCTCGCGCCGCAGGCATTCGGCAAGACTCTCTCCCGGCTCGGTCTTGCCGCCGGGAAATTCCCACAGCCCGCCCAGCAGGCCGTCAGCCGGACGCTGCGCCAGCAGGATCTTGTCTCCGCGCCGGATGACGGCCGCGGTGACTGTGTGGTGCGGCGTTTGGGATTTTGGCTTCAACACGGGGCGCTGTTCCTGGACTCCGCGCTGGAGCGCCAGGCAATCCGCGTTCAGCGGGCAGAGCAGACAGCGCGGATTTTTGGGCAGGCAGAGGGACGCGCCCAGGTCCATCAGGGCCTGGTTGAAGTCGCCGGCGCGGCCGGGAGGCAGGAGTTCCTCGGCCAGCGACCAGAGGATTTTTTCACCGGCAGGCGCGTCGGCGGGAACGGCCACGTCGAACAGGCGCGCCAGCACGCGGCGGATGTTGCCGTCCAGCGCGGCCGCGTCCACGCCGAAGGCGATGGAGGCGATGGCGCCCGCGGTGTAACGACCGATGCCGGGCAGGGCGCGCAGGCCTGGGAGGTCACGCGGCAGTTCGCCGCCAAACTTCTCAACAACGATCTTCGCCGCCTTGTGCAGGCTGCGCGCCCGGCTGTAGTAGCCGAGTCCCTCCCAGAGCAAGAGCGCCTCCTGCTCGGAGGCCGCCGCCAGGTCCGGGATGGACGGGAAGCGTTCCATCCAGCGCGCGAAGTACGGAACGACCGCTTCGACACGCGTCTGCTGGAGCATGATCTCGGAGACCCAGACGGCGTACGGGTCGGGATGGCCGCGCCAGGGCAGGTCCCGCGCGTGGCGGGCGTACCAGCGCAATAATTTGTTGGAGAGGGAGGGCATGGGGGAGTCAGTGTTCAGTGTTCAGTGTACAGTAGACAGTGGACAGTGAACAGTGTTCAATGGTGGAGGCCGGACGCTAGAATTGGAAACCGCCGCGCGCCGGGACAATTTTGTAGTCGAAATTCCGCACCAGGGCGAAGAGTTTGTCGGCGATCTGGTTCCAGCCATCCGATTGCATCGCCTGCCGCGCGCCGGAGAGCGACTCGGACAGCATCGCCACCAGGATCTGGGGATGGCTGCCGTAGATGGTGGCCCAGGCTTCCACCGGCTGCAGGCCCAGCCGCTGCACGCCGGGAACGAATTCGCCGATCACGAACTCGAAGTAATCCTGTTCGTGGTCGGGGGAGATGTCCCAGGTCATTAAGAGTTTGACAGGCATAGGCGGAGGGAAAAACAAAAAGCAAAAAAACAAAAGGCGCGTGGATTATTCGCGCTGGTAGTCGAGAACGACTACTTTGGTTTCGTCGGGCAGGCCGGAGCGGGTCACTTTCAGCACTGGCACGGACTCGGCCTCGTGCAGGCCCATCTCTTTCAGGAACTTGTCCAACTGGTCGAGCGGGACCTTGGCAGCGGGGGTGTGATAGTGCATCGGGATGACGATGTTCGGTTCCAGCAGGCTGACGATCTCAGCCGCCTTGGCCGCATTCAGCCCGCCGCCCCCGCCGACCGGGACGAGTGCCACGTTGACGTTGCCGAGCGCTTCGATCTCGGCCTGGGTCGGCACAGAGCGCAGGTCGCCGAGATGCACCACGGTCAGGCCATCGTAGTCGAAAACGTAGAGGGTGTTGCGCGGCTTGTCGTCCGCCTTCTTCCCCTGGCCGTCGGTCTGCACGCCGGTGATGAAGACGCCGCCAATCTCGAACTCGCCGGGACCGGTGATGGCATGTTCGCAGCCTTTGACCGCGTTCAGGTGATTGTGGCCGGGAGCGTCGTGGCTGACGGTCACGATGTCGGCCTTGAGTTTGAGCGGCTCATATCCGACCGCCTCGGCGTCGAACGGATCGGTGACAACGGCCGCCATGCCGCGCTCGGTCAATCGAAAACAAGAATGTCCATACCAAACAATTTCCATGAAAGGGGTCCTCCGTACGCGCCCATTATAACCTAACGGACGCCGCAGCCTTCCGCCAGGGAGCCGCCGCTGAAAGTTGTATCGCCGGACAGGAACAGCAACAGGCGCACATCCAGGTAATCGCCGCGGTCGTAGCCGAGCAGGATCACATCCTGGTCCGGCGGGAAATTCTGCGGGATGCTCTCCACCGGCAGCACGGCGTGGAAGACGCCCTCCGGCGCGAGGAGCAGGAAGCCCATGTGGGCGTAGTCGCGGCGCGCATAGGCCGGCCAGGGATTGGCCGAGCGCAGGTCCCAGCCCGGGCCGAAGAAGCGCGGGTAGACCAGTTGCCCAGTCACGACCACCGCGTCGGGTTGGGCGAGGAATTCCTGGATGGCGGCATCGTCCACCCCGGCGGACCGGGCGGCGGGCGAGGCCGACAGTTGCGCGGCTAGCGCGTCGGGCGCGGACGCGGGGAAATGCGGCGGGACGGCGCGCTCCAGGATGACCGGCAGGCTGCCGACCAGCACGATCAGCGCCGCCGCTCCGGCGGCCCGGACCGGGAACCGGGCCCGTTTTGGCGCGGCAGGACGCGGGTCCGCGCCCGGAGCGGAGAAGAGACGGGAGTCCCCTCCGCCGAAGATCAGCGCGAGTCCGGCGAGAAGTTCCATCACGCCGAGGCCGAAGTAAAAGTATCCGGCCCAGTCCATCGGGAGGATGTACCGCCAGCCCGAGACGCGCGCCACTGCGTTGGAGAGGGCGTAGAACAGGTTGAACAGGAGCGGCAGCAGGCCGGCCCAGCCGAGGCGCTTCCAGGCCGCGCCGATGCCGACCGCCATGAGGGCGAGGTAGAGAAGGATAACGAGGGCGTTCTGCCAGGTGAGGGAGCCGTCCCACGAAAGCCAGTAAAGGTTGACCGGCGCGTTGAGGCCTTCGAAATCTTCCACCAGCGGCAGGACGAGCAGCGCGCCGATCTCGTTGGCGAGGAAATGGTTCGTCACGAAGCGGGCCACGTGGCCCGGCTGGTGGACGATCACCCCGACCACTGTTTTCACGGCCTCGGCGGGCGTCATGTTTTCGAACCCCTGGTTGGTGTAGTCCGGCGTGCCGGCCGCGTACAGGCTGGCGATCATCTGCACCTGCGCCGGGTCGTCGAGCGACGGCCCCCCGGTGACAGCCCAGTTGCGCGCCAGCCACGGAGCAAGAGCCAGCAGCATCCCGGCAGCGAAGACCGCCGCGCCGGCCAGCCAGCGCCTCCACGGGCAGCGGGCGGCGAACAGCCCGGCCAGCGCCAGCGCGCCCAGCGTGAAGACCATCTGGGTGCGCAGGAGCAGGAGCAGGCCGAACAAGCCGCCGGCCAGGAACGCGTCGAAGGGACGGCGCTCCTTCTTCGACAGCCAGCCGACTGCCAGCAGGAGGAAGGCCGCCGCCGCCAGCGCGTTCGGCAGGTCGGAGAGGAACATCTTCGAGTTCGAGACGCGCGTCGCCGAGGAGACCCACAGCGTGGTCAGTTCGCGAAAAATCGCCAGCAGGCCCACGGTCAGGCCGGCGGCGCGGCTGTGGAATTTCTTCCCCAAAAAGTAAAGCGCTACCGGGAAGAGCGCCAGCGCCAGCGTCTGCCCGAGCACGGTCTGGGCGTAACTGTTCCCGAAGACGGCGTGAAGTCCCGCCAGGAAAACGATGTATAACGGGCGCGGCGGGATGAGCCGCCCAAAACCGTTGCCCAGCAGGAGCATGCGGGAGGAAGAATCGTACAGCCCCGCGTCGGAATACGGGAACGGGACCGTATACGGCGGCTGGATGGGCGCATAGAAACTGTCCTTCAGCACCGTCAGCGGGACGTTCGTCCAGACGACGAAAGCCAGCCCCCACAGGGCCGCGCCCAGGAACAGGTCGAACAGCCGCCCGTGCTTCGCAATCCATTCGTTCAAGCCCAGCATCAGGATGAGCCAGCCGCCGATGACCGCCAGCACGACCTGCCAGCCCAGCAGCGGGACGCCCGGCTCGGACCACCAGCCGGTATCGGGCGTGACGCCCAGCCCGGTGAGGGCGACGAACACGGCCGCGGTCAGGAACGCGGCAAACACGACCAGCCCGGCAGCGTAGACGCCGCGGCGCGGCCGGAGCGCATCGGCGCGCGGCTCGGTGCGCAGGAAGAGCAGCCAGAGCGCCAGTTGCGCGCAGACGAGCAGGGCGAAGACCAGCGGCGGCCGCGCCCGCACGAAGAGAGTCGCCAGGCGTTCGGGGTCCCAGTAACGCAGCCAGAACAGGCCGAAGCCCGCAGCCAGCGTCCCGGCTGCAAACGCGGCGTGCAGCCAGGCGTAGAGCCGCGGCCGGTGCGCCGGGTCGAGCCAGCGGAGGCGCCAATCCGGCCTCCGCCACGAGAGCCACGCCAAAACTGCCAGCACGACCAGCGCCGCCAGGAGCGCGGCCATGATCGCCAGGCGGGTGCGCGAAAAACCAAACAGCACGCCGCTCTCCATCTCGCGGGGGATGAGCAGCAGGCTGGCAAGCGACAGCGCGCCCTCGACAATCGCCAGCAGGAAAACGAGCGGCCAGAATTTGAGTTTCTTTGAAGGTGAATTTCCCATTTTGAGATCCTGCGCAAGGATGGCGTGATTATACTGCCATGCACGCAGTACCCTGTACGCGAGTTTTCCCGCCCGGGGATATAATCAAGCCCGATGAAGGAATTCGACCTGACCCCGCGCGCCACCCCCGGCGCTTCGGCCACCCGGACCGCTTCCGGCCTGCGGATGGAAATCCCCGCCGGGCCGCGCGGGACCTACCGCCTGGCCCAGTTCGACGACTACGCACGCCGCCCGCGCCGACTCTTCCCTCACGCCCCGCCGCGGACCCTGAGCCTGCGCGCGCGTGTCTCAGCGGGCGCGCTCCCCGGCACCTGGGGCTTCGGCCTGTGGAACGATCCGTTCGGCCTCTCGCTCGGCTTCGGCGGGACGACCTTCCGGCTGCCCTGCCTGCCCGAGGCGGCCTGGTTCTTTTACGGTTCGCCGGAGAATTCCCTGTCGTTACAACCATGTCATTGCGAGCGAAGCGAAGCAATCTCCCGGCACGCGAGGGGATTGCTTCGTCGCTCCGCTCCTCGCAATGACATACCCTCTAGCGATTTCTTCGCCGGGACGTTTGCCGCGCCGCGCATCCCCTCCCTGCTGCTTGCCCCCGCCATCCTCGGCCTGCCCATGCTGGCAATCCGTCCGCTCTCGCGCTGGTTGCGCCGGCTGGCCGGGAAACTGATCCGGCAGGACGGCGCGTCCGTGCGCGTGGATGTGACCGAATGGCACGACTACAAAATCGAATGGCAATCCCGCCTCTGCCGCTTCTGTGTGGATGATGTTCCCGCGCTGGAAACGCCCCTCGCGCCCTCCGGTCCGCTCGGGCTGGTGATCTGGCTGGATAACCAGTACGCCGCCTGGGGTCCAGACGGACGTCCCGGCTATGGGACGCTGGCGAACCCGGCGGCGTGGCTGGAGGTCGAAGAACTGGCGATTTGTTGAAAAAATTTCAGGCAGGGGTGTAATCCTTCTGGCAAATCTCGATATTGGCGGCCTTGAGAAAATTCATGGCGTTCTCGTCGGTTCGGTAGGCCACGCTGTAGACCAGCCGCGCGATGCCGGCGTTGATGAGCGCCTTGGTGCAGTTGATGCACGGCAGGTGCGTCACGTAGCAGGTCGAGCCTTTGGTCGAGACACCGTGCAGCGCGGCCTGGATAATGGCGTTCGTCTCGGCGTGGATGGTGCGGACGCAGTGTTCGTC
Source organism: Anaerolineaceae bacterium (assembly GCA_009772985.1). Lineage (GTDB taxonomy): Bacteria > Chloroflexota > Anaerolineae > Anaerolineales > Villigracilaceae > UBA877. The sequence continues at coordinate 23,306 of WOUS01000008.1, read as the reverse complement.
CACCATCAGATGGCCGACATCCTCGCAGTGCGGCTGGCCCATGGGCGAACCGTTGAAGCCGGTGGTCAGGATGCGCTTCTCCAGCACCAGCACACAGCCGACGAGCGCCCGGTCGCAGGTGCTGCGCTCGGAAACGGCATAGGCGATTTTCATGAAGTAAGAATCCCAGTCAGGGCGCACGGGGGCCTCCAGAAAAATCAAACGGGGCATACGTTCAATCCAACCGCCGGGCCGCCGGATTGCAAATCCGGCGGGAGCGGAGGAGAAAGATGGGTCTATTTGATGATCCAGAAAGTCGGCAGGGCCAGCCGCAGGACCACGTCCGCGATCAGGCCGAGCATGAACCACATGCCGAAGGCCCGGTTGTTGACGAAGGACTGCGGGGCAAAGTAGAGCGGCCAGCCGCCCTGCCCGTCCGGGAAGCCTTCGGGGCGCGTCTCCGGCCTGGGCTTGAGGAACTGCGGATACATTTTCAGAAAGGTTGGGACAGCAACGAAAACGACCAGCATGACCGGCGTGAAATAGCGGATGGCGATCAGCCCGACCGCGATGAGGTACGGCAGGACCATCATCGCCAGCACCGCGTAGCGGGCGGCCTTCTCGCCGATGACCACCGGAAGGGTGTAGATTTTCTTGGCCTTGTCAATCTCGCGCTTGTCAATGTGCTTGCCGAAGATGACCGTGGTCACGCCCAGCACGTAGGGCAGGCTGGCCCAGACCACGTTCCAGTTCCAGCCGCCGGTCAGCACGTAGTAGCCGCCGCCGATCATCAGCGGCCCCCAGACGATCAGCACGGCGAGTTCGCCCATTGCGAACCCCTTCATCGGCCAGGTGTAGAACAGCACGAAAACGGCGCCCAGTCCGAGCAGGAGCCAGATGACGGGGCTGCCGTCGTTCGTCAGGATGAGGAACAGGCCGCAGGCCAGCGCCAGCAGGCCGGTGATAGCGAAATAGGTCAGGTGCTGGCGCTTGGTCAGCAGGCCGTCGGCCACGGGTTGCGGGCCGTACTGGGTGCGAAAGTAGTTGTCCTTGTCCACCCCGCGCACGTAGTCGGTGTAGTCGTTGAAGATGTTATTCGTCGCGTGGGCGAGGACCAGGCCCAAGGTCAAGACCAGCCACGCCAAGAGATTCACCGGCTGCCGGTCATGCAGGGCGAACAGTCCCGCCAGCACCGCCGAGAGAAAGGTCATCACCAGCACGGCGGCACGCGTGCTGATGAGCCATTTCGAGATGATGTCCAGTTTGTCCCACTCTTCTTTGGAGACTTCCGGGATAACGGTAAGGGCTTTCTTCCACATGGCGAAATTCATAAAAAGGTCTCCTTTGTAGTCAAAAGTTTTCCAATTATACCAGCGCCAAGTAGAGGATTTTTGAGGATTGATTTATAATCCACCTGGTATAAACCCTTTGCACAGGATACGAGGCTTACGAAACCAGCCATTATGTTAGATATTCAAAATACCTATCAGCATTTATAAAGGAAGTTTATCACCAAAAACCGTGACTATCTATACTGGCGTTTTTGTCCTGAAAATCACATACTAATGCCTAGTAGTAAAAGTCTGCCTGCTGTATCATCCTGTAGTTCGGAGGTGTCCCTTGGAGATCACATTATCCCCGTTAAGCCCCTCTTTAAGCAAGACATTCTTTACCAGTCTGTATGAACTAGCTGACGGCGAACGCATCCGGGCCTGCCTGCAATGCGGCACGTGCAGCGGCATCTGTCCGTTCGGTTACATCATGAAGTTCCCGCCCGGGAAAATGATCGGCGCGTTACGCGCCGATATTTTTGAGCAGGTGATGAAAACCGACAGCGTATGGATGTGCGTTTCCTGCAATGCCTGCTCGGCGTTTTGTCCTTCCGATATCCCGATCACCGCTGCGCTGATGACCCGCGCGAAAGAAGAAATGCTGCTGGCAGGAAACATTCCCACCGAGCTGCAGGCTGCGCTGGAAAATACCCAGCGGTACGGCAACCCCATGGGGGAATCGCCTCGAAAAAGATCGGATTGGACGCTCGGCATTACGCCCGAAGTCAATATCCTCGGCAAAACCCGGCAGCCTGTGGATGTGCTGTGGTTCGTGGGCGATTATGCCTCTTATCACTCACGCATGCAGGCAGCCACCAAGGCGCTCGTCAAGATTCTCAATGCCCTTGGAGTGAAATTCGGTATCCTGGGGCCGGAGGAAAACAGCGACGGTGATTCTCAGCGCCTGGCAGGCGAGCGCGGCCTGTTCGAGATGATGGCGCAGAAGAACGGACAGGCTTTCAAGAAGTACAAATTCAACGAGATCATCACCACCGACCCGCACGCATTCAATGCACTCAAGAACGAATACCCGGCGCTGGGCATCTCCTATCCGGTCAAGCACTATACCCAATTCCTGAACGAACGGATCGAGCAGATCAAACCTCTCCTGAAAAAGGAAATAAAGGCCAGAATCGCATACCACGACCCCTGCTACCTGGGCCGCGTCAACAATATCTTCGACGAACCGCGCGCGTTGCTGAAAGCCATTCCCGGCGTGGAACTGGTGGAAATGTCCCACCAGGGCATGAACAGCCTGTGCTGCGGCGGCGGCGGCGGCGGCATGTGGCTGGACGGCTTCCAATGGGAGAAGGCACACACGCGTCTCTCCGAGTGGCGCGTGCGCGAGGCGGTGGCGGCCAACGCAGACATCCTCGCGGTCGCCTGTCCTTACGAGCCGCCGCGCTTCGAAGACGCCATCAAGACCATCCAGACTGCCAGCCAACTCAAAGTAAGAGAATTGGCCGAAGTACTCGCCGAAGCGATGGACCTCTAGGAGAAGCGCAATGAAAATAGCGGTTCCTGTCAAATTCGTTCCCGATCTGGTGGAAGAACTCACCATTGATCCCAGCGGCGCCGCCCTGGATACCTCCTGGCTGCGGTTGATCATCAACGAGTTCGACGACCATGCCGTCGAACAGGCCATCCTTCTCAAGGAGCGCGGCGGAGGCCAGGTCACGGTGATGATGACCGAATCAGATGGGGCGGACGATTTCCTTTTCACCGCTGCCGCCAAGGGCGCTGATCAACTTGTCAAACTCACCGGCGATTTCAGCAGCATCAACAATCATGCCCTGGCGCACGTCTATGCCGACCTGCTCAAGGAACTGCAGCCCGACCTGGTTCTCACCGGCGTCCAGGCGCACAACGACATTGACGGGGCCGTCGGCCCGCTCCTGGCGGAACTCCTCGGCCTGCCGTACGTCGGGTACGTGGCCGGCCTCACGGTCCAGGGAGACAAGGCCGTCGTCCGCAAGGAATACAGCGGCGGGCTGGTCGCCGAGATCGAGGTCAAACTGCCGGCGGTGCTAGGCATCCAGGCTGCGGAACAACCGCCGCGCTACGTGGCCTACAGCAAGATCCGCCAGGTGATGGGAACCGCGAAAATCGAGGAACGCCCGGTTGCCGGTCTGGACCTGAGCGGCGGGACCGCGGTCAGCCGCCTGTTCCAGCCAGAGGCCGCAGAACGAGCGACGATGCTCGAAGGTGGGGCAGACGAGGTGGCCGACAGACTCGTTGCCATCTTCAAAGAGATTGGAACATTGTGAGCGGGAGGCAGCCATGAGCCAGGATATTTTTGTCGTTATCGAACACCTGCGGGGCGAAGTCGCAGAGATTTCCTACGTGATGCTGGCCGGGGCGCGCCAGTTATCCCAGAGTAGCGGCGGCAACGTTACGGCAATCCTCCTGGGCCATAACGCCCAGGGACTGACGGGAAACCTCGCCGCGGACAAAGCGCTGTACGTGGATCACGCCGCGCTGGCCGAGTTTACGTCCGATGCCTACATCACGGCGCTCGCCGGGCCGATCCGGGAACATGCGCCGCGCGCGGTTATTTTTGGACACAGTTCCATCGGCATGGATATCGCCAGCGGGCTGTCGGCGAAATTGGGGCTGCCCATCGTCGCTTCCTGCCGCAGTTTCACTGCGGAGGGGAAATTCGTCAGCCAGATATGCGGCGGGAAGATCATGGCGGAAGGCGACCTGCCCGGTCCGACCGCGCTCGTCACGATGGTGCCCGGCGGCTACAAGGCCGAACAGGGACAAAGCGCCCAGCCCCCCGCCGTGACAACCGTCCCTGCTCCAACACTGGAAGGCCTGCGCGTCGCGCTGAAACAATATATCGAGCCGGATACCAGTGATGTGGATATTACGAAAGAAGCGATGCTGGTCTCTGTAGGACGCGGCATCCAGAACAAGGATAATATCGGATTGGCGAACGAACTGGCAGAGGCTCTGGGCTGTGCAGTCAGCGCCTCCCGCCCGGTCGTGGACCAGGGCTGGATGCCAACGACGCGCCTGATCGGAAAATCCGGGAAACGCGTCAAGCCGAAAATCTATCTGGCGCTGGGCATCAGCGGCGCGCCGGAACACGTCGAAGGCATGGCCGACAGTAATGTCATTATCGCCATCAACACCGACCAGAACGCGCCAATTTTCACCGTTGCCAAATACGGCGCCACGATTGACATGTTCGACCTGCTCCCTGTGCTGACCGAGAAAGTGAAGCAGGCCAAGTAAGGCCCAAGCGAAGGAGACTGAACCATGCCTATCCGCGAGACCTTCTGGAATATCCCACACTGGGCCGAAATAACGCAGTATGTCCTGGCGCTTCTCACGGCCATCGTTTTCCTGTACGGCATCCTCCGGCATGTCCTGCGCTGGCGGAAAGGCAAACCGGAGAAACGCTTCGACCGCCTGGGAGGACGCCTGTGGTCGTTCATCGTCCAGGTATTCGGCCAGCGCCGCACCCTGGATGAGGCCTATCCCGGCATCATGCACTTCACCATCTTCTGGGGCATGCTCGTTCTCGCCATCGGCACTGCCCTGGCAACCGTGGATTGGGATGTCACTCACCTGTTCTTTGGCTTTCAATTTTTGACGGGCTGGGTATATATCATTTTCGAACTGACGCTGGATATTCTCGGCCTGCTCGTCATCGTTGGCCTCGGGATGGCGATCTACCGGCGCTACGCGTCCCGTCCCGCCCGTCTGCAAAACTTCCCCGCAAAAGCCCTCGCGCGCGACGATGCGTACGTCCTCATCATGCTGACGCTTATCACCATCAGCGGCTACTTGACGGAAGGATTGCGCCTTGCTGTTACGCAGCCGGAATGGGCTGTTTGGTCGCCAATTGGCAATGTCATCGCGGCGGCTTTCCTGTCCATCGGAGACCCAACCAACCAAGCCCTGCACCTGGTCATCTGGGCGTTCCACATCCTGACCGCGTTCGGCGTGCTTGCCTTTTTGCCCTTTACCAAACTGTTCCACATCTTCTCCGTGCCCCTGAACATTTTCTTCCGCTCCATGAAGCCGGCCGGCGCGTTGCCCGCCGCAAATATGGAAGGCGGCATGGGCGTGAAGGAGTGGAAACAGTTCACCTGGAAGCAACTGCTGGATTTCGACTCCTGCACGCGCTGCGGGCGCTGCCAGGATGTCTGCCCGGCCTACGCCAGCGCGCAAATCCTTTCACCGCGCAACATGATGATTAAGCTGGATGCACACCTGTGGGATAAGAACGGTCACTCCCTGCATGGCGAAGTGATTGCCGCTGATGAACTTTGGGCCTGTACCACCTGCCGCGCCTGCGTTCAGGTTTGCCCGGCGTTCATTGATCACATATCCACTTTCGTGGACATGCGCCGCCATCTGGTGGACCAGGGCCGCATGGATAAAATGCTCCAGGATGCTCTCGCCAACGTGGGCCGCTACGGGAACTCGTTCGGCCAGTCGGACCGGATGCGCGCCAAGTGGACCCAGGGCATCCAGCCCCCGGTCCCGGACGCCCGCCGCGAGCCGGTCGAGTACTTGTGGTTCGTCGGCGACTACGCCTCGTACAACGCAACCCTGACCGAAATCACCCGCATGACAGCCGCCGTATTCCAGAAAGCCGGACTGAACTTCGGCATCCTCTACGACGGCGAGCGGAATTCCGGCAACGATGTGCGGCGCGTCGGCGAGGAGGGCTTGTTCGAGATGCTGGCCGAGAAGAACAGCCAGGTTCTCTCCAAGGTCCAGTTCCAGACCATCGTCACGACCGACCCGCACACATACAACACGCTCAAAAATGAATACAAGTGGGACGGGAACCGGCCCAATATCCTGCATTATGCCGAACTGCTCGATCAGTTAATCTGCGCAGGCCGGTTGAAATTCAGCAAGAAACTGGGCTACAAAGTCACCTACCACGACCCGTGCTATCTCGGGCGTTACAACGATGTGTACGACGCGCCCCGCCGCGTGATCGAAGCGACCGGCTGCCAGGTGATCGAGATGCCGCGCTGCCGCGAGCGGGCTTTCTGCTGCGGCGCAGGCGGCGGACGCATCTGGATGGAAGAGAAAGACATTAAGGAAAGGCCAAGCGAATCCCGCATCCGCGAGGCCGTAAACCTGGAAGGCGTGAACACTTTCGTGGTTGCCTGCCCCAAGGATGCAACAATGTATCGGGACGCGGTCAAGACCACCGGTAACGAGAGCAGGCTGGCGGTCAAGGATTTGATCGAGTTGGTCCACGCGGCGCTGTAAATGGCAATGGCGATAATGTCCGAAGCGACCCAGAAGAAACGTCTGCGCAAGAATCATTCGACAGACAGGGGCAAATTTCGGATACCAATCGCCACCAAACTCATACTTGGCTACGTGGCAATCATCGTCATCACCAGCGCGGTTTTCACAGCCGTTGGCATCCGTCTCATTGCCGACCGCCTGGTGAAAGAAGCCCAGGAGACCGTGCGGCTGGACTTAAACGCTGGTCGAGAGATTTACAACAGCAGCCTGAATCATGTTTACGATGTGGTTCGACTAACCGGCGCGAGATTTTTCCTGTCAGATGCGATAACATCTGGAAATATCCAGGATGCCGCCAGCGAACTAAAGAGAATAAAAATATCGGAAAGGCTCGACCTGTTAACTGTCACAGACAAGTACGGTAACGTACTTCTGCGAATCAACAACCCGAATACCCATGGCGATAGCCAAAGCCACAACGACCTTGTGGCCGCTGTCCTGGAAAGGAATGTGGCCGTTGCCTCGACAACGATTATTTCAGCAGAGGACCTGAACAAGGAAACGCCCCTCCTGGCCGAACAGGCATACTTTAAGTTTATTGACACCCCCCTGGCAAGGGCCAGGAACGAGACCGAAGAAACGGCAGGGATGATGCTGATGGCGGCGACTCCGATACGCGACGACAGAGGCGCGTTGATCGGTGTGTTGTACGGCGGCGTTTTGTTGAACAGGAATTACGAAATCGTTGACGAGATAAAGCAAACTGTTTTTCAAGGCCTGGAATACAAAGGCCAGGATATCGGGACGGCAACGATTTTTCAGGATGATGTGCGTATTTCGACGAACGTTAAAAACCAGGATGGTTCGAGGGCTGTGGGAACCCGCATCATGGAAAACGTCTACAGCCAGGTCATCTTCAACGGCGAACCCTGGATCGGCCGGGCGTATGTGGTGAACAACTGGTACATCACAGCCTACGAACCCATCGAAAATATCAACCACCAGCGAATCGGAATCCTGTACGTGGGTGTCTCGGAACAAAAGTACACCGATATCAAGAGAGACGCCACCTTCGTTTTCCTGACGATCACGATCATCGGCGCGCTGGTATCCATGATGTTGTCCTACTACATCGCCCGCCGCATCTCCAGACCGATCAACCGGCTGGTATCTGCCTCCAGGGAAGTGGCATCCGGCAACCTCGACGCGAAAGTGGAGAGCAGATCAAACGACGAGCTCGGAGAGTTGGCAATCTCGTTCAATACCATGGCCGCGGCGCTGAAACAACGTGACGAGAAACTCAAGGAATACACAACGAGCAAGATCATGGAGTCGGAAAGACTGGCGATCATCGGTCAGCTGTCGGCAGGAGTGGCGCATGAGTTAAACAATCCGCTCCAGGGAATTGTCTCTTATTCCCACCTGCTCCTGGAAACCATGCCCAATGAAGAATGGTCCCGGGGCAACGTCGAAAAAATCGTCACCCAGGCCAACCGGTGCAAGGATATCGTGCGCGGATTATTGGATTTTTCCCGGCAAAGAGTCATCGAGAAACGCCTGTATGACGTCAATATGGTGCTCAAAGAATGCGTTTCCCTTCTGGAGAATCAGGCGTTATTCCATAACATCCAGATCGTTAGTAATTTCGACCCCAAACTGCCATTGGTTGTTTTCGACCCCTCGCAGATCGAGCGTGTCTTTATGAACATCATCATCAATGCGGCCGAGGCGATGGAAGGTAAAGGAAAATTGATTTTGACAACCAAATTCGACCCGGCTGAAAATGTTGCCGAGATTGGATTCAGGGACACCGGCCCCGGGATCTCGAAAGAGAATCTGGAAAAGATATTCAGCCCCTTCTTCACGACCAAAGATCCCGGTCACGGGACAGGACTGGGGCTGGCAATCAGTTACGGCATCGTTAAAGAACACAAGGGAACGCTTTCTGTTGAAAGCGAAGTAGCCAAAGGAACTACTTTTATCGTCAGATTGCCTGTAAAAGCAGAAGAAACAGGTATAACCAATGGATAGCGCGCCTAGAATACTCATCATAGATGACGAAGAGGTCGTGATCGACTCCTGTACCCAGATATTAAGAGGAAGCGGTTATCAGTTGGCGACCGCTACCGATGGCACGCGCGGGCTGAAACTCGTGCAGGAGTTCCACCCGGACCTGGTATTTGTTGACCTGAAAATGCCCGGCATCTCGGGCTTCGATGTGCTTGAGAAAATTCACGAGATAGACGCAACGATCGTGTCGGTTGTCATCACCGGTTTTGCAACCGTCGGCTCTGCTGTCGACGCCATGAAGAAGGGCGCCTATGATTTTCTACCAAAGCCCTTCACGCCCGATGAATTTCGGATGATCGCCCACAGAGGACTTGAAAGACGAAAACTGGTGCTGGAGACGATTGCGTTACGCAGAGAAAAAGAACTATTGAGAGAGCAATTTGCATCCATCGTATCGCACGAATTGAAAGCCCCCCTGGGCGCGGTCCAGCAGAATCTGTTCGCCCTGGAATTCGAACTTTCCGGCGCGCTCAATGAAGAACAGAAAGAAAAAATGGAGCGCATCAAAGTCAGAATTGATGAATTACTGAAACTTATCAACTCGTGGTTGAGAGTGATCTCGGTTGACATCAACAAATTAAAAGAAGGCTTTCAACAAATTCCGATCACGACCCCGCTTTCGAGCGCACTGGAAAGCATGGCGCCATATGCCGCAAGAAAGAACATAGAAATTGTTACCACGATCAGCGACGGGTTGCGCCCGGTTACCGGTGATAGTCTCAGCCTGGCAGAGGTATTCGTCAACATCATAAGTAATGCCATCAAATATTCACCCGATAATACAAAGGTTTCCGTGAAAGCCGAAGAAAAAGGAAGCAACCTGCTGGTCTCGATACAAGACAGCGGCGTTGGTATCTCCAAGGAAGATCTGCCTCACATTTTTGACGGATTCTACCGAGGCAAATCCGGCCAGGCCATGTCCGGGCACGGTATCGGGCTTGCCGTCAGCCGGCAAATTACTGAAGCGCACAATGGTTCGATTGCAGTCGAAAGCGAATTGGGCAAAGGCACGATCTTCGTCGTCAGCCTGCCTGTCGAAATAACAAAAACCCTGTAAAGGGCATATACCATAAACCTTGAACGGAGGCGTAGTATGACCAAAAGATTGCTAATGATTGATGATGATCCAGATTTCGTTGCAGGCATCAAGTCCATCCTCGATGCAGCTGGTTTCGAGGTTGAGGTTACCTACAACCCCAAAGACGGCTTGAACGCATTGCAGACCAAGCAATATGACCTCCTGCTGCTCGACATCATGATGGGCCGCGGCGCAGAGGGCATCATGATCGCCCGCAAACTCAGGAAAGACGCGAAACTGCGGGAGATGCCTGTGCTGATCATCACTGGCATGAGGGAGCAGATTGCCTTCCTGTTCCCCGGCGAACCGGTCCATCCCCGCTTCGTAGAAGTGGACGAACTGGTCGAGAAACCGGTGGAACCCAAACTGCTGATCGAAAAAGTCAACAGCCTGATCCAGACCGCCGAGGCCAGGAAAGCCGGCAAAAAGTAGACCATCCTGCCTGTTGCCAGGGAATGGACGACATCTGCCTGGCAACGCAGAGAGGCCAACCTTATGACAGATACCATATCATTCAGCCAAGAGGTATCCAACCTCTTATACGCCGCCGAAGGGGAGCCGCTCAGGACCTGCATCCAGTGCGGGACGTGTTCCGGCACCTGCCCGGTGGCCGGTTACATGGACTACACGCCGCGCCAGATCATCGCCCTGATCAACGCCGGGAATAAAGAACAAGTACTCGAGAGTAATACTTTCTGGTACTGTGCTTCCTGTTATCACTGCACCGTTCGCTGCCCGCAGAAGATCAACATCACCGAGTTGATGTACGCCCTGAAACGATACTCCATCTGGAAAGGCCAACACAAAGAAGGCCTGATTGGTCCCACATTCTCAGAGGCCTTCGTGAAAATGATCGTGCGCGGCGGACGCTCCTTCGAGCCGGTTCTGGCCCCCTCCTACATTTTCAGTCTTAACCTGCGCGAAATGCTCCAGGAAGTCACCAACGCGACCGAACTCCTGCTCAAAGGCCGGCTGCCGGTCCTCCCCGCCCGCATCAAGCGCATTGATAGTTTCAAGCGCATGATCGGCAGGATCATCCCGATGGGAGGCCTCGAATGAAAGAATACGCATACTTCCCGGGCTGCTCCCTCGAGAAAATGGCCGTCAGTTACCACCTGTCTGCATTGGAAACCACCAAGAAACTCGGCATAAAACTCAAAGAACTCGAAGACTGGAACTGCTGCGGCGCTACAACTTACTTCTACATTGACGAACTGCTGGCATACACACTTTGCGCCCGAAACCTGGCCATCGCCGAAAAGACCGGGCTGGACGTTGTTGCCCCTTGCAGCGCCTGCTACAAAAACATGTATTTCACGGCCGCCCACCTGAAAAAGGATGCCGACCTTGCAGAACACGTCAATTTCGCCCTCGAAGAGGACAACCTCCAATACAACGGCAATGTGAACATAAAACACCTCATCGAGGTGTTCGCCCAGGATGTCAGCGCGGAAGAGATAAAGAGCAAAGTCACTCGCCCACTGGAAGGCATACGGGTTGCCCCCTATTACGGATGCCAGATTGTCAGGCCGCAAAAAGAAAAAGAAGATGTGGAACAACCCCAATTCTTCGAGGGCATCCTGTCCGCCATTGGGGCCACGCCCGTCAATTACCCGCTGAAAATGCGCTGCTGCGGCGGCTCTCTCATCATCTCCAGCCGTACGGCCGCCCTGGCAATGGTACGCAACCTGCTTCAATCCGCGGTGGATTCACAGGCCACCGTCATCGCCACAGCCTGCCCCATGTGCCAGGTCAATCTTGAATGCTACCAGCAACAGGTCAACCAGGAATTTGGTACGAACTTCTCCTTCCCGGTCCTGTATTTCACCCAGTTGATCGGTCTGGCTTTTGGAATTCCGCCAAAGAAACTTGGGATTGGGAAAGAATTCGTCTCAATTGCACCCTCGCTGCTCCGGGCTGGACAGAGTAAAGACTGATCCAGAAAATGACATCAAAGGAGTAAAACGTATGGAAAAGAAAGAAAAGATTGGAGTATACGTTTGTCACTGCGGCACCAACATCGCCGGTGTCGTGAACGTCGGCGAAGTGAGTACCTGGGCCGCAGAAAACCTGAAGGATCAGGGCGTAGTTGTCTCACGCGACTACAAATTCATGTGCTCCAGCCTGGGGCAGGAACTGATCCAAAAGGATATCAAGGAGTACGGCCTGACCCGTGTTGTGGTTGCCGCCTGTTCGCCGCATCTCCACGAAGCCACCTTCCGCAACGCCTGCAAGGGTGCGGACCTGAACCCCTACTTGTGCGAACTGGTCTCCATCCGCGAACAGGCCTCCTGGGTGCACACCGACAAGGTCGCCGCGACCGAGAAATCGAAAGCCCTGATCTCCGGCGGCGTGTCGCGAGTGGTGTATAACGAACCGCTCGAACCCCTGTATGTTCCCATTCACCCGGCAACCCTGGTCGTTGGCGGCGGTATTTCCGGCATCCAGGCTGCGCTGGAAATCGCCGACGCCGGCTATCGCGTCTACCTGGTCGAGCGTGAGCCGTCCATCGGTGGGCACATGGCCCAATTCGACAAGACATTCCCGACCCTCGACTGTTCGGCCTGCATCCTGACCCCCAGAATGGTCCAGGTCGGGAGCCATCCCAACATCACCCTGCTGACCTATTCGGAGATCGAAAAGGTGGAGGGATACGTCGGGAATTTTACCGTCTCCATCCGCAAGCGCGCCCGGTCCGTTGATGAAGCGACCTGTACCGGCTGCGGCATCTGTTGGGAGAAATGCCCCAAGAAGGTGGTGGACAACGTCTTCGAAGCCGGCATGGGCAACCGCAAAGCCATCTACGTCCCCTTCCCGCAGGCCGTGCCAAAGTATCCGGTCATTGACCGCGAAAACTGCACCTTCTACATCAAAGGCACCTGTAAAGCCTGTGAAAAATTCTGCCCGACTGAAGCCATCAACTTTGCCCAGGAAGATGAGATCATCAATGTCGAGGTCGGCAATGTCATCCTGGCAACCGGCTACGATCCATTCGACGCACGCCGGATCACCCAGTATGGCTACGGACGCCTGGCGAACGTATTCACCAGCCTGGAGTTCGAGCGCCTGAGCAACGCGGCCGGACCGACTGGAGGCAACATCGTCCTCCGGGATGGGAAGACCGTTCCCAAAGTGGTGGGCATCGTCCACTGCGTGGGCAGCCGCGACAAGAACTACAATGAGTATTGCTCGGCCATCTGCTGTATGCAGAGCCTGAAGTTCGCCCACCTCGTTCACGAACGGACGGGCGCCGAGATCTACAACTTCTACATTGACATCCGCGCGCCAGGCAAAGGCTATGAGGAGTTCTATCACCGCCTGCTCGACGAAGGCACGCACTTCGTGCGCGGCAAAGTCGCCGAGATTAGCGACGCCGTGCGGCTGCCGGGCGAAGAGGGCAAACTCATCATCCAGGTCGAGGACACGCTCACCGGCAACCAGTTGCGCGTCCCGGTGGATATGGCCATCCTTTCGGCCGGCCTGGAACCCCGACGCGACGCGAAAGCAGTGGCGAAACAGTTTGGCATCTCCTGCAGCGCCGACGGCTGGTTGATCGAAAGGCATCCCAAGTTGGACCCGGTCGCAACTGTGACGGAGGGCATCTACATCGCCGGCTGCGTACAAGGTCCCAAGGACATCCCGGCCAGTGTGGCGCAAGGCGCGGCAGCCGCGGCGCGCATCCTCGGCAAGATCATGCAAAAGGAAATCGCGCTGGAACCCATACGCGCTTCCATCAAAGAGGAACAATGCTCCGGCTGTCGTATCTGCAACAATGTATGCCCCTTCAACGCCATCCTGTTCCACGAGGACAAGATGGTCAGCGAGGTCAACCCGGCGCTCTGCCAGGGTTGCGGCACGTGTGTGGCGGCCTGCCCGGCTGGCGCCATTAGCGGGACGGGCTTCTCGAACCAGCAAATCCTCTCGCAGATCGAGGGACTCATGCTGCTGAATATAAAATCACACAAGGAGACAGTGCCTGCATAAAACGAGCCTGTTAGTGCTGAGGAGACAACTATGACTGAAGAAACCAAATCCTTCGAACCCACCATCATCGGCTTCACCTGCAACTGGTGCTCCTATCGTGCCGCCGATATGGCTGGTACTGCACGTATGAAATACGCCCCCAACGTCAGGCTCATCCGCCTGATGTGCTCCGGGCGCCTCGACCCGACGTTCGTGTTCAAAGCCTTCGCCAGCGGAGCAGACGCGGTGCTGATCTCCGGCTGCCATCCGGGCGACTGCCACTACATCAGCCAGAATTACAAGGCCCTGCGCCGCTTCCACCTGATGAAGCGCGTCCTGACCCAGCTGGGCATCGAGCCAGGACGCCTGAAACTGCTGTGGGCCAGCGCCGCTGAAGGGGCAATCTTTGCCTCGGAAATTACGAAGTTTGTCGAGGAAGTCCGGGCGCTGGGTCCGCTCAACTGGCCGCAGCCAGGCGAGCAAGTCAGCACACCCATCATGGAGGAGGTGACGGCATGAGCAAGCCGAAATTCGCAATGTACTGGGCCGCGTCCTGCGGCGGCTGCGAGATTGCCGTTCTGAACATCCACGAGAAGATCCTGGATGTGGACGCCAACTTCGATGTCGTCTTCTGGCCGGTGGCAATGGATGCCAAGTACAAGGACGTGGAGGCCATGGAGGACGGCTCGATCCTGCTGACCCTCTTCAACGGCGGCATCCGCAACGATGAGAACGAACACATTGCCCACCTGTTGCGCAAGAAGTCCAAGATCCTGGTGGCGTTCGGCTCCTGCGCCTGCGAAGGCTGCATCCCGGGGCTGGCCAATTTCTCGCCCGTCAAGGAAATCTTCGACACAGCCTTCTCAACCATCTCGACCGACAACCCGGATAACATCCGCCCGCAGACGCACTATGCCATGCCGGAAGGCGAAATCACCATCCCGACCCTCTACCCGGTGCTGCGCACCCTCGACCAGGTGGTGGATGTGGATTACTACATGCCCGGCTGCCCGCCCGAATCGCACCAGATCGCGGCGGTGATTGACCTGGTAATCCAGGTGCTGCAAGGCAAGGCCGAACTGCCGCCCAAGGGCGCGACCATCGGCGCCGGGAACTCCACCGTCTGCGACGAATGCAAGCGCAAACGCAACGAGAAGACCATCAAGGCGTTTGGCCGCATTCAGTTGATCCACGCCGACCCGGAACTGTGCCTGCTCGAACAGGGCATCCCGTGCAACGGTCCCGCCACCCGCAGCGGCTGCGATGCCCGCTGCCCGTCAGCCGGCGCGCAGTGCATCGGCTGCTACGGTCCCGCCGAAGGCGTGGTGGACTACGGCGCGCGCCTGATCGCGGCCTTCGCCTCGGTCATCGACAGCGACAAGCCCGAGGAAATTGACCGCATCCTCGATGGCCTGGTGGACCCGGCCGGTCAGTTCTACCGCTTCAACCTGGCCGGATCGCTGCTCAAAGCCGCGAAACCCGCCTGGAAATCCAACGGCGGTTAATCTGGAGGTCGCTATGACACAACGAATCACGATTGATCCCATCACGCGGCTGGAAGGCCACGGCAAGATCGAGATCTTCCTCAATGACGAGGGCGATGTCGCCAACACCTACTTCCAGATCCCCGAACTGCGCGGCTTCGAGCGCTTCTGCGTTGGCCGCCCGGTGGAAGAATTGCCCCTGCTGACCAACCGCATCTGCGGCGTCTGCCCCGAGGCGCATCACATGGCCGGCGCGAAGGCGTCCGATGCCGTCTATCACGTAGACCCGCCGCCCACCGCCAAAATGCTGCGCGAACTGCTCTACATGGCCTTCTATTGCACCGACCATACCACCCACTTCTACGCCCTGGCCGGCCCGGACTTTGTCATGGGACCGGATGCCCCGATTGCCGAACGCAACATCCTGGGCGTCATCCACAAGGTTGGGTTGGAGATCGGCGGCAAGGTCATCCAGATGCGTAAGTACGGCCACGAAGTGGTCGAAATGATCGGCGGGCGCAAGGTGCATCCCTGCACATCCATCCCCGGCGGCCTCACCAAAGGCATCACCGAAGACCAGCGTAAAGAGATATTGAAGATGGGCAAGTGGGCAGTGGAATTCGGCCAGTTCTCGCTCAAACTCTTCGGCGACATCGTGCTGGGCAACAAAGCCTACGTGGACCTGATCCTCGGCGACATCTATACCCACAAGACGTACTACATGGGCATGGTGGACGAGAACAACCACATCAACTTCTACGACGGCAAGGTGCGCGTGGTCGGGCCGGACGGCAAAGAACTGGTCAAGTACGCGCCGAACGAGTACATGAACCACATTGCTGAACACGTTGAACCGTGGACCTACCTAAAGTTTCCCTATCTCAAGGCGGTTGGCTGGAAAGGCTTCGTGGATGGCCCCGATTCCGGCGTCTACTGCGCCACGCCGCTCTCGCGGCTCAACGCCGCCGACGGCATGGCCACCCCCCTGGCCCAGGCCGAGTACGAGAAATTCTACAAGACGCTGGGCGGCAAGCCCGTCCACCAGCGGCTGGCGACCCACTGGGCGCGCCTCATCGAACTGCTCTACGCCGCCGAGCACTGGGTGGAACTGGCCTCCGACCCCGAAGTGGCCGGTCCGAACTTCCATACCATCCCCACAGAGAAACCCACCGAAGGCGTTGGCATCGTCGAGGCCCCGCGCGGCACCCTCACGCACCACTACTGGACCGATGAGCGCGGCGTGGTAACGAAAGTCAACCTGGTCGTCGGCACCACCAACAACTACGCCCCGATCACCATGTCCATCCAAAAGGCCGCCGCCAGCCTCATCAAAAAAGGGACCGTCGTAACCGAGCCGATCCTGAACATGGTCGAAATGGCCTTCCGCGCCTACGACCCGTGCTTCGGCTGCGCCACCCACTCCCTGCCCGGCCAGATGCCGCTCGAAGTCACCATCCGTGACGCCAAAGGCAACCCAATCAATGTCCTGAAGCAGTTCTGCGAATAAGTTGCATGTTGGAAGGTTGAAGGGCGCGAGTTCTTCAACCTTCCAACTTTTTAACCTTCAAACATGAAAACTCTGGTTATCGGTCTCGGCAATCCCATTCTAGGCGACGACGGCGTTGGCTGGCGCGTGGCGGAGGAAGTTGCCAAATCCACGGCGAACCGGCCCGAGGTCGAGGTGGATTGCTATTCCCTGGGCGGACTCAGCCTGATGGAACGGCTGACCGGCTGCGAGCGCGCCATCCTGATCGACTCCATCTTCACCGGCACGAAACCGGTCGGGACCGTGAGCCGGTTCCCGTTGAACGAACTGCCCGACGTGGTGGCCGGTCACACCACCGCCGCCCACGACACCTCCCTGCGCAACGCCCTGAACGTGGGCCGCAGCATGGATATTCCCCTGCCGCGTGACGAGGACGTATCCGTTGTAGCCGTCGAGGCCGAAAACGTGTACGACTTTTCTGAAACCCTTTCCCCACCCGTGGAGGCGGCTGTCCCGCTGGCTGTCCAGGCGGTGCTGGAACTGCTCGACGCGCAGCCGGCAGCCTCCCGGTCCGATAACCGTTCGTAAGGAGAGAAAAATGATTTCCCCTGAACTCTTGAGACGCTATCCCTTCTTTGCCGCGCTCTCCGCCGAGCAATTGAATGCGGTTGCCATCATCGCCGAAGAAAAGACCTGCCCGAAAGATACCATCCTGTTCAAAGAGAACACCCCCGCCGCCAAACTCGTCCTCTTGCTGGAGGGCGACGTGGACCTGGTCTTCAGCGGCGGCGGAGAAGGCGCAATCTCCAATGCCCTCGTTGGTACCATTTCCCCCGGCGAGATGCTGGGCGTTTCGTCAATCATCGAACCATACACTTACATTTCTTCCGCCAGGACCACTGCGCCGGTAAAAATCATCGAGATTGACGGCGCAGCCCTCCGCGCCCTGATGCAAGTGGATAAAATCCTGGGCTATATCCTGATGAGCCATGTTGCAGCCTCCGTGCTGGAACGCCTGAAATATACCCAGGTGGAATTGGCCGCCGCGCGGGCCTAGATCCAATTGGATCAGATCCCCGCTTCAAGAATCAAGACCGCGCTGTGTGGCGCGGTCTTTTCGACAACACCATTTCAACAACAAGGAGATCACTCGTGGCAGCCTGGCAATATACCCTCATCGTATCGGACATCTTTGCGAATGTCTCCCTGGGCGGAAAACCCGTTGTGAGTAAGGTCTGGGAACAGAAAGGCACAGACGGGAAGACTGACTGGGAACGCATCCAACAGGCCGGCAAGGATGGCTGGGAAATGGTCAACTCCTATCCGCTGGCAACCGGCAACGGATCCAGCATCCAGGTGGTCTGGGTTTTCAAGCGCCCCCTTCCGACAGAAGAGGCGAAATAGCAGACAACCAACGCCCCCTGAAACCGTATATCGAACAGAACAACCGACCATACAATTTTCAGGAGGCTGAAATGAACGAACCCGCTACCCCCCAGAAGGAACGCGATCGCGGCAGGGAGATCATCATTGCATCCACCATCGTGATCATGACCTGCATCCTGTCCTGCGCGGCGGTACTGATCGTTCTGATCCTGCGCGCCGCGTAGCCCCGCCCGCATATCGAACCGCCCCGGCTTCCAGCGGGGCGGTTTTGCTTTCTCCTCTTCTCCTTCTCTCCACCTCCCCTCTTCTCCTCCTCCCCTTCCTTCCCCTATCCCTCGCTGGTCATAATGAACAGCGGTCTCATCTCGAAATTTTCATAAGTGGGGCGATAGCGTTCCTTGTCGTAGAACCGTTCCACGTTGACCACCTTCTTCGTCCCGGTCACCACGTCCAGCGGGACGTTGTCGTAGCGGCCGTTCTTGAGCACCACCAGCCGTCCGTGAATCCCCTTCAACAGCAGGTCGAGCGCCAGGTTGCCAAACGCCATCGGGACAATCGAGTCGATGGCGTCCGGGTCGCCGCCGCGCACCATGTAACCGAGTTTCTGGTTGATGATGTTGACCGGCGTGCCGTTGTTGAATTTGGCCGTGCGATTCTGCAACTCGTCCGAGACCAGATCGCCGATGCCGCCCAGTTTGGCGTGACCGAAGGCGTCGGTGGTGCGGTCCTTGAAAACCATCTCGCCGCCCTTGAACATGGCACCTTCCGAAACCAGCACGATGGCGTATTTGCTCGGGTTGAGATTCCGGTCGGAGACCAGCAGTTCGGCCAGGTGGTCAATATCAAACTTCCATTCCGGGATCACGCAGCGGTGCGCCGCGCCGGCCATGGCCGGCAGCATGGCGGTGAAACCGGCATAGCGCCCGAAGACCTCCAGCACCATGATGCGTTCGTGCGAACCGCCAATCGTGCGCAGGCTGTTGGTAAGGGAAATCGTGCGCGTGACACAGGTGCTGAAGCCGATGCAGTAATCCGTGCCGGGAACGTCGTTGTCCATCGTCTTGGGGATGGCAACCACTTTGACCCCCTCCTGGTACAGCCGCACGGCATAGCTGAGCGTATCGTCGCCGCCAATCGGGACAAGATAATCAATGCCGAGGAAGTCCAGGTTCTTCAGGATATCCTCGGTCAGGTCGTTGATGTCCTCGTGGTATTTTTCCCGCAAATAAAGCGGAACGTTATCTTTTTTAACTTTGGCCGCGTTCGTGCGCGAGGTGTGCAGGAACGTGCCGCCCGTCCGGCCGGCGCGGTTGACGACCTCCTCGGTCAGGATCTGGAAATTCTCGCTGTTATCGGCGTCTTTTTCCCGGATGACGTTCATCAGCCCGCCCCAGCCGCGCCGCAGACCGACAACCTTGTATCCCTCGCGCAGCGCCCGCACGGTGACAGCCCGGATGGCGGGATTCAGCCCCGGCACGTCGCCGCCGCCGGTCAGGATGCCGATCACGCCGGGTTTTTTCTTCGCAATCATACTTGCCTCCAAAATATATGTTTCGTTATTACCAAAATCGGATTATACTCCCATACATACATGGAGAGCAGTTCGCAGGTCGAATTGCCAATTCGACCTGCAACCCATGCTATACTTAAACAAACCACGCTACCAGGAAACCGTATGTCCCCCACCCCTCCCGGCCCATATCTGACCGACCCGCAAAAACACGAACACATCCTCCCGCCCGAATCCGCCGTCATCGGGCGCGCCGTCGAGTGCGACGTGGTCATCGCCAGCGCGCGCGTCTCGCGTGAGCACGCCCGCCTGCGCCGCGAAGGACGGAAGTGGTTCCTCGAAGACCTCGGCTCCACCAACGGGACGTTCCTCAACGACGAGCGCATCCCCCGCCCGATGGAATTGCGCGACGGCGACCAGATTTCCATCGGCGAGGTGATCTTCACCTTCCACGACCCCGACACGACCACCCGCGAGAACCCGGTGCCGGACCTGGAGGTGGACGCGGCCGCCGGGGTGGTGCGCGTCAACCGGAGGGCGGTGACGCTCTCGCCGAAGGAGTACGCCCTGCTGGCGTACCTCCACAACCGCCGCGGACAGGTCTGCTCGAAGGACGAGATCGGGCGCGCCGTCTGGCCGGAGTACGAAGCGGGCGGCATCTTCGACTACCAGATCGAGAACCTCGTCCGCCGCCTGCGGACGCGCATCGAGACCGACCCCGCCAATCCGCAACTGCTGCTCACCGTGCGCGGGCTGGGGTACAAACTGGTCGGCGGTTAACATGCTCCGGCGGGATTTGCAATCCCGCCGAACGGGGATTACAAATCCCCTTAGCAATGGCGCTGGAATTTCATCGAAACCGCATAGCCGCCTGTTAGCCGGCGGATAGGCAGGAAAACGGCCGGCCGGGTATCATCTGACCGGATGGACCCCATGGCCGCAAAACCCCTCAAGAAGAGATTCATGGCCCCCTCAACTCTCGCAGGACAAACCCTCGGCAAATACCGCATCCTGGAGCCGCTCGGACGCGGCGGCATGGCGCAGGTTTACAAGGCCTACCATCCCAAACTCGACCGTTACGCGGCCGTCAAGGTCCTCCGCTCGGACCTGGTGGAGGAGGCCGAGTTCTTGGCGCGCTTCCGCCGGGAAGCCCGGGCCGTGGCCGCTCTCCGCCATCCCAACATCGTCCAGGTGTTCGATTTCGACGCGCAGGATGACCTGTATTACATGGTCATGGAACTGCTGGAAGGCGACACGCTCAAGGCGCACCTGAATTCCTTTCGCACTAGCAATAACCACATACCGCCCGGCGACGTGGTGCGCATCCTGCGCGACATCCTGGCCGGATTGGGATATGCCCACAGCGCGGGCGTCATCCACCGGGACCTCAAGCCTGCCAACATCATGCTGACCCGGCGCGGCCAGGCCGTGCTGACTGATTTCGGCATCGCCCAGATCGTCGGGGGGACGCAGTACACTGTCTCCGGCGCGCTGATGGGCACGCTCAACTACATGGCCCCCGAACAGGGGCTGGAAGGCAAATGCGACGCCCGCAGCGACATTTACTCGCTGGGCATCGTTTTCTACGAAATGCTGACCGGGCGCGTGCCCTTCGACGCCGACACGCCGCTGGCGATTTTGCTGAAGCACGTCAACGATCCCCTGCCCCTGCCGCGCGCCGTGGACCCGTCCATCCCGGAGCCGTTCGAGCGCGTGGCGCTCAAGGCGCTGGCGAAGAACCCGGACGACCGCTACCAGTCCGCGGCGGAGATGGCGGCCGCGCTGGACGAAGCGGCGCGGCAGGCTGGCGTCGAGCCGCCGGAGCGGATCATGCTCCCGCAGCCGGAGGCAGGCTCAAGGTCCGAACCCGCTGCGGTTCCTGTCTTCTCAGGAAAAGACCGCGGCCAGATCCCCGACGCCGGGTTCGCAGCGGGCGACACGGATGTCACGTTCAAGCCGCCGAAATCCGCCAAAACCGGCCAGGCCCGTTCCAGCCGCGCCGCGCTCATCTGGGTGACGCTGATGGCGACCGGCAACATGGCGATGCTGTGGGCGAGCGGCGTCTTTGGCTGGGAGGTGTTCGGGCGGGCATGGCCGATGGAACTGGCGCTGATGGGCGTGCTGTTCTTTGCCCTGATGGCCGAGTCGGGCAGCGCGTGGTTCATCATCCCGGGCGGGATGATCATGGGCAACGGTTTCATCCTGGCCTACTGCGCCCTGACCGGCCGCTGGGGCGACTGGGCGTATTTCTGGCCGCTGGAACCGCTGCTGGTGGCGGCGTCCATCATCGCCCCGTTCCTGACCCGGAAACTGCCCGACGGCGGAATCCGTTTCGTGCGGCGGCTGGCAATCCTGGTTTTGATTCTGGCAGGCATCGTGTTCTTCGTCTCGCTGGTGATGGCAATCATCCTTTCGTAATTTCCGCCCGCGCACAATCCAGTTTTTTCACACTGGCAAAGTCGTTCGCCGCCGGTTCTGTTCAGCGTGGCACATTCCAAGAACCATAAGGAGGTTCTCATGCACAAGAAAGCATCCCTACTCTTTGGCCTGACGCTGATCGCGCTGGCCGTCCTGGCCCTGGCCGTCAACCTGCTGGCCGACTTCTCCGGCCTGCCCTCCCTGCGCACCGGGATGAACACCTGGCCGCTGATCGTGATCGGCGCGGGGCTGCTGTTCTGCATCCCGCCGTTCCTCTTCCGCAAGCAGACGGGACTGGGCGGGCTGTTCATCCCCGGCATCCCGGTGCTGGTGACGGGCGGCCTGCTCTTCGCCGCCAGCGTGACCGGGAACTGGGGCCTGTGGGCCTTCTGGTGGCCGCTGGAGGTGATCGGCGTGGCGCTTGGCTTCGTGCTGGCCGCCATCTTCCTGCGCGTGGTCTGGCTGATGCTCCCGGCCAGCATCGTCGGGCTGACCGGCCTGGTGCTGCAATTCTGCGCGCTGACCGGGCAGTGGTCCGCGTGGGCCGTGCTGTGGACGGTGGTGCCGTTCGCGGTGGGTCTGCCGCTGCTGCTGATCGGCATGTTCCAGAAGAGCGACGGCGTCAAACTGGCGGGCATCATCCTGTGCGGGTTCGCGGGTCTGGCCTTCGCGGCCATGTCGGCTTTCCTCGCCACCGCCCCACTGGTCGTGCGCCTGATCGGGCCGGCCGTCATCCTGGCGCTGGGCGCGCTGCTCATCGTTTCGGCGCTGGTGAGGAAGCCGGAGACGCCGGAGGCACCGGCAAAGGCTGAGTGATAAGGCGTGTAAAACGGAAAAGCCAGGCTCCATTGGTGAGCCTGGCTTTTTTGTTGGCAGGGGCTGAATTCGTGCTATAATTTTTTCATACTCTAATACAAGACCGTATAAATGCCCAACCGTTTCGGCGTTTACACGGGAGGTCTGCAAACCGTTATACCGTCCGTTAAACCAGATGTTGGGCGGCAAAAGCAAAGAAAGTGAAGATAAGGAGAGTAAACCATGCCAGACAAGAGAGTGATAATCAAGGATGACGGTGGCAGTTCAAAGTACGTTGAAGTCACCCATTCGGATGGGTCACGTGACGTATATAAGGCTGCTGACGTTCCCGACCCGCTACACATAGGACCCGATACTATCGCCACTGAACAGGTGGCTCATTATAAACCGTCGGGCGATGGTTGGGATAAACGACCAGATGACGACAGACATGGGCCGAGGCCAAAGTAGCACTGACAAAGGGCTTTGGTGCATAAATCGAGAAGTAGGCGCAATCCGTCCATTGGAACCATGCGGTTAGGCAACTTTGTAGCTTTGCGGCATACCCAGGTGCGTCATT
>WOUS01000007.1 GCA_009772985.1 Anaerolineaceae bacterium | reverse complement strand
CCGGATGCCTGCCGCGCCGCCGCCCGCCCGCCCGCCCGCGGGACAGGCCGCCGGTCCAGAACGCCGCCCGTCTTCTTCCAGGGGGCGCTGGCTGTTCATCACAATCGCCCTGCTGATCGTCTGCGCGGCCGCCGGCTGGGCTGTCTGGCCGGGAAACGCCACCCCGGCGCTGGCCTTCCTGCGCGGCAACGGCGGCGGAGCGCAGGCCACCGCCACCTTGCCCGGCGCGGCGGCCGACATCGCCAAGCCCACCTACACCCCCTCGCTGACGCCGACTCCCTCCTTCACGCCGACCTCCACGCCCACCTTCACCCCCACCGCCACGCCGACGTTCACGCCCACCGACACGCCCTCGCCGACCCTCACGCCGACCGATACGCCCATCCCGACCGACACACCCATCCCCACCGATACGCCGCCCTACGACACGCCCATCCCCTACGCGCCGCCGGCCGGCGACGACCCCTGCCGGGGGGGGGTGAATGCGCGCTGGATCAACGTGGATTTGTCGGAACAGCGGCTGGTTGCCTGCGAGTACGGAACCACCGCGGCGGTTTTCGTGGTCTCGACCGGCACGTACCTCTACCCAACCGTCACCGGCGATTACCATATCTATCTCAAACTTCTGTCCACCCGCATGACCGGCCCCGGCTACGACCTGCCGAACGTGCCGTACACGATGTATTTCTACAAGGGCTACGGCATCCACGGCACGTACTGGCACAACAACTTCGGCGTGCCGATGAGCCACGGCTGCATCAACATGCGCACCACCGACGCCGCCTGGCTGTATTACTGGGCCGCGGAGGGGACGCTGGTGCACATCCACTATTAAGGCAGAATGGAAGCCGCCTCTACGATGACCGATTCCCTCACCCGGCGCGATTTCCTGAAACTGGGCGGCGCGGGACTGCTGGGCCTGTTCCTGGCAGAACTCGACCTGCGCCCGTCGTCGGCCGCGCCCGCCGCGCAGGGACGCGTGGCTTACAGCAAAATAACATCCTACGATGCCCCATCCCGCGCAGGGAAGAAGGTGGCCGAGTACAAACGCGACGCCCTGCTGGACATTTCCGCCAACGTGACCGGCGGCGCGGCGGGCGACTATAACCGCCGCTGGCACCGGATCGGCGCGGCGGAATACGTCTACTCGGGCGGCGTCCAGCCGGTGCAGACCATCCTGAACGAGGCCGTCACGAGCCTGCCGAAGTCCGGCGTGGTCGGCGAGGTGACCGTGCCGTACGCCGAATCGTGGTGGGGCATCAACCGCCGCCCGTTCCGCGGCGCGCGGCTGTACTACGCCACGGCGCACTGGATCGCAGGCGTGACCGTTGACGACGCGGACGGCCGGCTGTGGTACAAAGCCTACGACCACCTCTACAACGCCTACTATTACGTCCAGCCCGAGTTCGTCCGCATCCTGCCGCCGGAGGAACTGGCCCCGCTTTCGCCGGAGGTCCCGGAGAAGGACAAGCATATCGAGGTGCAGCTGGAGCCGCAGATGCTCCTGGCTTTCGAAGGCGACCGCCTGGCCTTCGCCTGCCGCGTCTCCACCGGCAAGGGCGAGTTTGGCACGCCGGAAGGCTGGTTCACCACCTTCCACAAGCGGCCGACCGCCCACATGGTTGGCGGGGACAACGCCTCCATGTACGACTTGAGCGGCGTGCCCTGGGATACCTACCTGACCGAAAATGGGATTGCCATGCACGGCACTTTCTGGCACAATGACTTCGGGACGCCGCGCAGCCACGGCTGCATCAACCTGTCCCCGGCCAACGCGAAACGCGTCTACCGCTGGACCCGGCCCCCGGTCCCGCCCGGCGAGCGTTTCCTGTACCAGCCCGGGCAGGGGACGGGCGTCCAGATCACCCAATCAGCATCTTCATAAGGAGAGAAAAATGAACCCGGCTTTCACCCATTCCAACTATCTGCTCAAACGCCAGGTCTTTGCCCTGACCGGCAAACTGCGCATCTACGACCCGCAGGGCGCGCTGGCGCTGTTCGTGGAACAGAAGATGTTCCGGCTCAAGGAAGACATCCGCGTCTACAGCGACGATCAAAAGAGCCAGGAAATCCTGCTCATCAAGGCGCGCCAGATCATTGACTGGGCCGCCGCCTACGACGTGACCGACGCGGCCACCGGCCAGAAGATCGGCGTGCTGCGGCGCAAAGGCTGGAGTTCGATGGTGCGCGACGAGTGGGAAGTGCTGGACGCCAACGACCAGCCGCTCGGCACCCTGCTGGAAGACAGCGTGGGGTACGCCCTGCTGCGCCGTTTCCTGCTCGGCTCGCTCCTGCCGCAGAACTACGACATCCTCTTCGGCGGGACGCGCGTGGCCGACCTGCGCCAGAAGTTCAATCCGTTCGCCTACCAGATGATGGTGGACTTCAGCATGGACACGTCCAACCGGCTGGACCGCCGCATGGGCATCGCCGGCGCGATCCTGCTGGCGATCATCGAAGGAAAACAGCAAGGTTAGCCGCGCTGCCGCGTGGAGGAACCCGATGCACCAGGCATTCTCTTTCAACAACTACACCATCAAGCCGCAGGGACTTTCCATCGGCGGCAAGTACCGCGCCCTTGACCCGCACAACGAGCCGGCGCTCCACATCGAGCACAAGACCCGCTGGAGCGCGCCCTTCAACACGTACCACGTCTACGCCGATGACAAGAAAAAGCAGGAAATCCTGCTCATCGAGGAGAGCGAGCATGGCGGTTTCCCGGATTTCTACGCGGTGACCGACCCCGCCGGAAACGAAAAAGTGGGCGGCATCGGCGTGGACTGGAAGAATTGGTTCGAGGACGCGTGGGGCATCACCGACGCGCAGGGAACCATCATTGGCCGGGTGCGGGAAAAAAGCGCCGGGCGGGCTATCCTCCACCAACTGACGGAAGGCTTCGTCCCGCAGATCGTCAACATCATCATGGGTGACCAGGTCGTGGCGGAACTGCGCCAGAAATCCGTGATGATCGGCCACCACCTGCTGGTGGACTTCAGCGGGGACGCCGCCGGCCGCCTCGACCGCCGCCTGGGCCTGGCAATCGCCATCGTCGTCGCCGCCCGCCAGGGCGCCACGGACTCGGTCTAACCATGCCGCGCCAGCCCCTTTTCGCCGGCCTGGTCGTGGACGAGAGCGACCGTCTCGCCGAAACCGCCTACGTGGGCGAGGAACCCTGCTACGTGGTGGATGACGCCGGGTTTCGCCGCCACATTCCCTCCGAGCAGGTGGACCGCGCCGTGTTGGAGATGATGCGCCAGCAGATCAGCGGCAACGAAGACCTGCTCGGCGAGCAGGCCGCCAAGATGCTCGGCACCGACGACATTTTCTCGAAGGCCATGCTGCTCAACCAGTTGAAGAACATCGGCCAGCAATTCGACGCCCTGATGAACGTCGGCATCCCGGAGGATGCGCGCGCCTACCTCGGCATGTCCGGCTTCAAAGTGGTCATCAACGTGCACGGCGAGGTTGTCCGCTTCGACCAGCCCGCCGCCGCCGACGAAGGCGGCGGGGAGGAGTAACCCATGCTCGTCATCGTCAGCGACCTGCACCTGGGCGACGGCACGTGCGGAAAATCCATCTCCACATCGGCCTTCCACCTGTTCGCCGACCGCCTGCGCGAAATGGCGATCAACGCCTCGATCCGTACCGGCGACCGGTATCGGCCCATCAAGACGATTGACATCCTGATGCTCGGCGACATCCTCGAGGTCCTGCACTCGGTACGCTGGCTCGACACCAAGCCGGGCCAGCCCGGCTGCGTCCGCCCGTGGACCGACTTCCACACCCCCGGTTTCGCCGCCACGCTCGACCGCATCACCGGCGACTGCCTGGAAAACAACCGGGAGGCAATTGCCATCCTGCACAGCCTGGCGCACGGCAAAGGCCTGACCATCCCGCCTGCCACACCCGGCGGCCGTCCGGATTTCGACGCCCCCGAACAGCCGGTGAAGGTGCGGCTCCACTACATGACCGGCAACCACGACTGGTACTACCATTTGCCCGGCCCGGCCTTCGACAAGATCCGCTCCAAGATCATCGCCGCCTTTGGCCTCTCGAACCCGCCGAAGCGTTTCCCGTACGATATCACCGAACCGGGAGCCGAAAAACTGAAAGCCCTGCTGGACGAGTACGGCGTCTTTGCCCGGCACGGCGACTTCTACGACAGTTTCAACTTTCCTGAGAAACCCGAAGAGTCCCAAAAAGACAGATCCCAAAAAGTGGAATATTCGCCGGAAATGCGCGACGCCGCCTCTCTGGGCGACGTGTTCGCCGTCGAGATCCTGAACCGGTTCTCGGTGGCAGCCAGGGAAAAATTCAAGGACAAACTGCCGAAGAAGTTGATCGAGAGTTTGAGTGAACTGGTCAACGTCCGGCCTGCCCTCGCCACCCCGCTCTGGATCAGCAGCCAGTTGCGGCAGAACGACGTCAGCGCAGAGGACCAGGAGGCATTCAAGGATTTGTGGGACAGCCTGTGCCGGGACTTCCTGAAACAGGACCCCGTCCGCGCGGCGGATAAGAAATTCAAACTCGATATCGTCAACTGGCTCAAACTGGGCATCGGCGTGATTGATAAATTCTCGTTCCAGGCCATTGACGATATCGTGGTCTGGATCCGCAGGAAGTTCTGGGCCGACGACGAGATCAAATTCTTCACCCACGCCCTGAAAGAAAAAGCCTTCCAGGACGGACACGCGCAGTTCGTCGTTTACGGCCACACCCACCACCACGAGATCGTCCCGCTGGATTCGGTCCCCGCGCAACAGGAACCCACCAACCAGATGTACATCAACTCCGGTACCTGGCACACCTATTTCGACCTGGCGGTCAACAAACCCGAACAGCAGAAATTCATCTCCTACCAGGTGCTCACCTACCTGTGCTTCTTCAAGGATGGCGAGCGCCGGGGGAGGCGCTTCGAGACCTGGTCGGGAGCATTTTCGAATTAGACCCTCACCCCCGGCCCCTCTCCCGCTGGCGGGAGAGGGGAGAAAGCAGAACATGCCCGAATACGTCTACCTCATCCACCCCTTTCGTGACGGCTTTTTCGAGAAGGCGACCGCCGAAGAAGAAGCCGTCATGTCGGAACATTTCGAATATCTCAAGCCGTCCGCCGCAGCCGGGACCGTCATCCTGGC
This sequence comes from Anaerolineaceae bacterium, assembly GCA_009772985.1. Classification (GTDB taxonomy): domain Bacteria; phylum Chloroflexota; class Anaerolineae; order Anaerolineales; family Villigracilaceae; genus UBA877. Next base: position 229,298 of record WOUS01000007.1, on the reverse strand, counting down.
CGGCCCGTGCCTCGACGACACTTTCGGCCTGGTCATCTTCCGCGCCGAAAATGAAGACGCCGCCAAAGCCTTCATGTTCAACGACCCCTCGGTCAAGAAAAACGTGATGATGGCCGAACTGCACCCCATGCGCGTCTCGCTGCAGGGAAAATGACCACCTACCCCAACTCCGCACTGCGCGCCGTTGCGCTCCGGACCGTGAACCTGCACACCGCCAACGGAGCAGAATCCACCCTGAGCGAAGCCGAAGGGCCTACGCGTGACACCGTTTACCAGACCGTCGAGCAGATCGGCTGTGTCCAGATTGATACCCTGCACGTGGTGCGCCGCAGCCAGTACCTTGTCCTGTGGAGCCGCCTCGGGGCCTACGACCCGGCCGACTTCGACGCCCTCCAGTCCGCCGCCGACCGGCGTCTCTTCGAGGGCTGGCAACACGCCGCCTGCATCATCCCGCTGACCGAATACCGCTGCCAGATGCCGCACCAGCGCAGCCTGCGCGAGCATCCCTCCAGCTGGTATCACCGCTGGCTGACCGAGAATGGGCATCCCGAAACCATCCAGATGGTGCGCGAGCGCATCCGGCGCGAGGGCGCGCTCAAAGTCAGCGATTTCGAGCGCGGCGACCACCCCGCCGGGGCATGGTGGAACTGGCGGCCGGCCAAGGTGGCGCTCGAATACCTGTACGCGTTCGGCGATTTGATGATCGCCGGGCGGGACAAATTCCAGCGCATCTACGACCTGACCGAGCGCGTCCTGCCCGGCTGGGTGGACACAACCGAACCGACCATCGCCGAGCGCGACCGGTTCTGGGTCGAGCGCGGCGCGAAGGTGCTGGGCGTCTGCCTGCCGCGTCACGCCGGCGACTACACCTGGATGAAAGTGACCAAATCCCGTCCCATTGTCGAAGCGCTGGTTAAAGATGGCATCCTGCTCCCGATTACCGGCCAACTGGCAGACGGGAAAACCGCAGAACTCCTCATCCACCGCGACAACCTTCTCCTTTTGGAACAGGCCGCGGATGGCACGCTCAAAGCCGAGCGCACCACCTTTCTCAGCCCGTTCGACAATCTCTTCTGGGCCGCCCGCCGCGACGAAATGCTGTGGGGCTTCCACCAGTCGCTGGAGTGCTACGTTCCCGCCCCGAAGCGCGTCTACGGCTATTTCAGCCTGCCAATTTTACACAAAGACCGGCTCGTCGGCCGCCTCGACCCGAAACTGGAACGCAAGGAAGGCCTGCTGCGGATCAAGTCGCTCCACCTCGAACCGGGCGTCAAACCGGACGAAGAATTGGTGAACGATGTCGCCGCTGCCATGCGCGACTTCATGAAATTCCACGAAGCGAAAGAACTCGCCATCGAGCGCAGCGAACCGGCGGCTTTTGGAAAAAAGTTGCTGAAAGGAATTTGAGCCATGAGCGAAAAAATCGACCACCTCACCAAGCCCGAACTCCTCCAGCGCATCCGCGACGAACGCCGCGCGCTGGAAAAAGTCCTCGCCCGGCTGACGCACCCGCAGATGCTGCTCCCCGGCGTGGACGGCGAGTGGAGCGTCAAGGACGTTCTCGCCCACATCTCCGCCTGGGAGCGGAACATGCTCCGCTGGACCGGCAGCCTGCTGCGCGGCCAGCCGCCCGCCACCCCCGACCCCTGGGACGTGGAGCGCATCAACGCCGCGATCCACGCGCAGGTGAAAGACAGGCCGCTCGCCGAAGCGCTGGAGGAATTCCGCGAGTCCTATCGCGCCGCCCTCGCCCTGGCCGAAAGCCTGACCGAAAAACAGTTGCAGACCGAGTACCCCTCCACCTGGCCGATGGGTCCACTCTGGCTGGGCGTGGCCGCCAACATGAACTTCCACTACAAAGAGCATCGCGAAGACATCGAGAAATGGCTGGAGAAAAACAGGCAGAAGAAATGAGCGCCCATCCCCTGCTCGCCCTGGCCCGCACGCTGGGCAACCCGGTCATCGAAGGCGAATCCGCCGTCTTCGTCTGGCAGGGACGCACGCCGCCGCGCATGTTGGACGACGCCTCCGACTGGGACGTGCCGCGCCCCTTCGAGCGCCTCGCCCCCGGCCTGTGGACCGCCCGCCTGACCCTGCCGCTCAACGCCTACGTCGAATACGTCTTCCACGACCCGCAGACCGGCGCCCCCCTCCCCGACCCGTTCAACCCGAAACGCGTCACCAACGGGATGGACAGCTGGAACCACTATTTTTACATGCCGAAGGGGAAACCGACTCCGCTCGCGGACCGGGAACCGGGCGCGGCGCGCGGGACCCTGACCCGGCACGCCGTCACGACCGGCGGCCTGGTGACCGGCAAAACGCGCACGGTCCACCTGTACCGGCCCCCGGTCCACGGTCCCGCGCCGCTGCTGGTCGTCTACGACGGCCCCGACTACCTGACGCGCGCCCGGCTGGCCGTCATCGCCGACAACCTGATCGCGCGCCGGCGCGTCCGCCCGTTCGCCATGGCGCTCGTCCAGAATGGACGGCAGGCGCGGATGGTGGAGTACGCCTGCTCCGACGCCACGCTCGGCTTCGTGACGGAGGGCGTGCTGCCGCTGGCGAGGGAGCATCTCGACCTGCTGCCGCCCGAGGGGGGCGCGTACGGGGTGATGGGCGCTTCGATGGGCGGGCTGATGGCGCTCTACACCGCCGTCCGCCTGCCGCAGGTTTTCGGGAAGGCGCTCAGCCAGTCGGGCGCGTTCCGCATCTCGGAGCAGGAGTTCGTGCTGACCGACCTGGTGCGCTGCCTGCCCAAAAGGGACATCGAAATCTGGATGGACGCCGGGCGCTTCGAAAGCCTGCTGGCCTGCAACCGCGCGATGCACGCGTTGCTGGAGGAGAAGGGCTACCGGGTCTTCTTCCGGGAGTTTTCGGGCGGGCACAACTACACCGCCTGGCGCGACGACGTTGCGCGCGGGCTGGAGACACTGTTCAAATAATTTCAAGAATTTCACCGCGAAGGCGCGACCCCCATAGAGCGGGGGCAGGCGAGCGCGAAGATACAATTTGCCCGCGAAGGGTTTCTTCGCGACCACAACAAATCCTTCGCGTCCTTCGTTGCTTCGCGGATAAAAGGTCTTATGCTCCTCGCCACCCTCTGCTACCTCAAACGCGACGGCCAGACCCTGATGGTCCACCGCAACAAAAAACCGGGCGACATCCACGCCGGGAAGTGGAACGGCCTGGGCGGCAAGTTCGAGCCGGGCGAGACGCCGGAGGAATGTGTCATCCGCGAGGTGCGCGAGGAATCCGGGCTGGAGATCAAGTCCCCGCGCCTGCACGGGCTGGTGATGTTCCCCGGCTTCAAGGGCAGCGACTGGTACGTATTTGTCTTCACCGCGGCCGAATTCACCGGCGAGTTGATTGACTCGTCCGAAGGCGACCTGCGCTGGGTGCCGGATGAGGAGCTGGAGTCGCTCCCGCTGTGGCCGAGCGATAAGATTTTCTTCGGCTGGATGCGGGAGGGGAAATTCTTTTCGGCGAAGTTTGTGTATGAGGGGGAGGAGATGAAGAGATATGAAGTGAAATTCCATTAGTTGAGCAAAGCGCCGCTTTTTATTTGGCAGTATAATCATACAAATGTCCATCCTCACCTCCAAACACATTCTTCTCGCCGTCACCGGCTCCATCGCGGCCTACAAGGCCGCCGACCTGGCCTCCAAACTGACCCAGGCCGGCGCGCTGGTAGACGTGATCCTGACTCCCGCGGCGGAGAAATTCGTCACCCCGCTCACCTTCCAGTCGGTCACCGGGCGGAAAGCCTTCACCGACGCGGACCTGTGGGGCGGCGAAGCCCACGTCCTACACGTCGGCCTCGGGCAGGGCGCGGACCTGCTGGTGGTCGCGCCCGCCACCGCCAACACCCTCGCCAAAATGGCGCACGGCCTCGCCGACAATCTAGCCACGATCACCGCCCTCGCCGCCCGCTGCCCCATCCTCGTCGCCCCGGCGATGGACGTGGGCATGTTCGAGCATCCCGCCACGCAGGAAAACGTCCGCATCCTGTGCGGGCGCGGCGTCTATTTTGCCGGGCCGGACGAAGGCCGCATGGCCTCCGGCCTCGTCGGGCGCGGGCGCTTTGTGGAACCGGCGGAACTGCTCGGCCACATCCGCCTTACGCTGGGATTCGGCGGGAAACTGGCCGGAAAGAAGATCGTCGTCACCGCGGGCGGGACGCAGGAGCCGCTCGACCCGGTGCGCGTGCTGACGAACCGATCGTCCGGCAAGCAGGGCTACGCGCTGGCGCAGGCCGCCCTCGATGCCGGCGGGACCGTCGTCCTGGTCGCCGCGCCGACGGCGCTCACTCCGCCCGTGGGCGCGCGCGTGGTCGCGGTCCGCACGGCGGAGGAGATGAAAGAGGCCGTGCTGGCCGAATCCGCCGGGGCCGAGGCGCTGGTCATGGCCGCGGCGGTGGCCGACTTCCGCCCGAAGCAGGTTGCCGGGAACAAGCTCAAGAAACGGGACGGCATCCCGCAGATCGAACTGGAGGCCGCGCCGGATGTCCTTTTAGCGGTCGCCTCGACGCGGCTCGGCGCGGGGGCAGGCATGAGGTCCAGAAAGCCGCGGATCGTCATCGGCTTCGCCGCTGAAAGCCGGGACCTGATCGGGAATGCCGAGTCCAAGTTGCAGTCCAAAAATCTCGATATGATCGTCGCCAACGACATTTCCGCTCCCGACGCCGGCTTCGGCGTGGACACCAACCGCGTCACCCTGCTGTTCGCGGACGGGAGGAAGATCTCCCTGCCGCTGATGGGCAAGGACGAGGCGGCGGAGGCGGTCATCGAACATCTTGCCGCGCTGCTGGAGACCCAATGACGAAAATCCTGGTCATCTCGGACGTGCATGCCAACCTGACCGCCCTCGAGGCGGTGCTGGCCAACGCCGGCAAAGTGGACGAGGTGTGGTGCCTGGGCGACGTGGTAGGCTACGGTCCGGACCCGAACGAGTGCATCACGCTCCTGCGCTCCCAGCCGAACCTGGCCTGGATGATGGGCAACCACGACTATGCCGCGGCGGGCGACCTGGCGCTGGAGGCCTTCAACGCCGACGCGCGCAAGTCCCTGCTCTGGCAGCGGGAGGCGCTCACCCCGGAGAACATGGAATTCCTGCGCACCCGCCCCACCCAGGCCGTGACGCACGGCGAGGTGACGATGGCGCACGGCAGCCCGCGCGACCCCATCTGGGAGTACGTGCTGAATACGCTGGTGGCGCGCATCAACCTGGGATTCTTCGATACGCCGTGGTGCTTTGTGGGACATTCCCATTTCCAGGTGGTTTTCCAATATGACCGGCAGGAGGATGATTTCACCATCCAGGTGCCGAACCCCGGCGATATGTATGAACTCAAGGAACGCGCCATCCTGAACCCCGGCTCAACCGGCCAGCCGCGCGACCGCGACCCGCGCGCCGCGTACGCCATTTTCCTGCCCGAGGAACGCGCCTGGACCCCGCACCGGGTGGAGTACGATATCAAGGCCGTGCAGAAGCGCATCCTGGCCGCCGGCCTGCCGCCGCGTCACGCGGAACGACTGGTGGGAGGCTGGTGAGTTGGCAGTTAGCAGTCAGCCGTTAGCAATTAGCGGTCTGCATTTAGCGATTTGCGAGAGAAGGAACTTTAACTGACGGGGAAGCGTCTAGAAAGCAATCAATCCATTTGCCTGTTCAAAGGAGAAGAAGCCATGAAAAAGAAAATCGCCCTGATCGTTGTCATCCTGTCCATCGCCCTGACCGCCTGCGGGGTCCGCGCCGCCTCGCCTTCCGAGGATTACCAGACCGGCTACGGCGGCGGAGGCGCGCCGGAGAGTCTCCCCGCCCCGACCATGGGGCCGGCATTGGCCTACACTGACTCCGCCAAGGCGGACACTGGCGGCGTGACCGTCGCTACCAACGCCACCACCAGCGACCGGCTGGTCATCAAGAACGCCGACCTGACCATCGTCGTCGCGGATCCACAGAAGAAACTGGATGCCATCGTGCAGATGGCCGAATCCATGGGCGGGTTCGTGGTCTCCAGCAATATCTATCAAACCTATACCCCCAGCGGCGAACAGGTTCCGGAGGGATACATCTCCATCCGCGTCCCGGCGGATAAGTTGAACACTGCCCTCAGCCAGATCAAATCCGACGCGGTCGAGGTGCGCAGCGAGACCCAGACCGGGCAGGACGTGACCGCCTCGTACGTGGACCTGCAAAGCCAGTTGACCAACCTCGAGATGGCCGAAAAGGATTTGCAGGCCATCATGGACGAGGCGAAGAACAACCCCAACAGCAGCGTGTCTTCCAAGACGCAGGACGTGCTGGCGGTCTACAACCAGATCGTGGCCGTGCGCGGCCAGATCGAGCAGATCAAGGGCCAGATGAAATACTACGAGGAATCCGCCGCCTTCTCGCTCATCAACGTGAGCCTGATCGCTGAGGAGACCGTCCAACCCATCGAGGTCGGCGGCTGGAAACCGGAAGGCACCGCCCGCGACGCCGTCCAGACCCTGGTCAACTTCCTGCAAGGGTTCGTGGACTTCGTCATCTGGATCGTGATCTTTGTCCTGCCGATGCTGATCGTCATCTTCGGCCCGATCGCCCTCGTCGTCTGGGGCATCATCGCCCTGGTGAAGCGGGGCAAGGTGAAGAAGGCAAAGGTCAGTAAGCAGTAGTCAGTGTACAGTAAACAGTGTACAGTAAGCAGTGTTCAGTGAACAGATCCCCTCTCTCGGCGGAACCGGGAGAGGGGTATAATTTTGCCAATGGACAAACTCATCCAAGAAGCCAGGCAGTTGTTCGGCATCCACCTGACAGGACGCCAAGCCATCGCGCTGATGACCTACGAGCGCGAACTGCTGGCGTGGAACGAGAAGTTCAACCTGACCGCCATCCGTGATGCGGAAGGAATCCGCACCAAGCACTTCCTGGACTCCTTCTCCTGCGTGCTGGCCTGGAAGGGCATCCCGCCCCGGACGCTGATTGATGTTGGCACCGGCGCGGGCTTCCCCGGCATCCCGCTGAAGATCCTGTACCCGTCCATGCGGCTGACGCTGGTCGAGTCGGTCGGCAAGAAGGCCGACTTCTGCCGCCACGTGGCCGGGACCCTGAAACTGGACGCCGTGGAAGTGCTCCACGCCCGCGCCGAGGAGGCCGGGCAGATGCCCGCTCACCGCGAGAAGTACGAGTGGGCGGTGGCGCGCGCCGTGGCGAACCTGCCGGTGCTGGCCGAGTACCTCCTGCCGCTGGTGCAGGTGGGCGGGTCCATGCTGGCGCAGAAGGGCCAGAGCGGACCGGCGGAGGCGCACAAGGCCGAAAAAGCGCTGAAGGTGCTGGGAGGGGAAATGCGGCAGTTGACGCGTGTCACGCTGCCGGGCGTAGCCGAGGACCGTTATCTGGTGGTGGCGAAAAAGGTGGCCGCCACGCCGAAGGGATACCCGCGCAAGCCGGGGGTCCCGGCGAAGAAACCGTTGTAATCAGGCGCATGGGAAAACCGGCAAAAATATCCTGCCCCAGATACTGAATCTGAGGCAGGGGGTGATGATACACTTCGCACAGGCTGGACCGAAGTCTCGTGGTGAGGGGGACTCGCGAGGAATCACCCGCCGCCAGGAGACCAGCTGGGGCAGCCGTCTTTATGTTTCCGAGGGAGGAACTGGATTTTCTTCCGGCTTGATATTCTTCTTGATCTCTTTTTGCTTGATCTTTTGAGCCTTCTTCTTTTTCTTGTCCAGTTCTCTCTGGCGCTTTTCGTGTTTGTAGTTTACTTTTGGCACTGGGTCATCCTTCTGGAATATTATTCCTTATTGTTTGGAGATAATTTTCTCGAGCCGATGCCCGACATTATAGCACGCTTGCAAAGACAAAAAGCGGTTCCGGGCCTGTTCTCCGCGCCGCTCCCAAACCAAACTGCCCCGTCTGCGGGCTGAAAGTATGTTACACTGAAAGCGTAGTTGGATAATTGGATCTCTGTCGTACCTTGGCCGTCGACCCTATTATTATGGGCTGGCGGCCATCTCAATTTCCGGCCGAGCCGGAGAAAGCAGTAAAAAATGGAAATCAGAATTTACGTAGGAAACCTGGCCAAGTCAACCACCGAGGCCGAAATCAAGACCCTGTTCGAACAGGCCGGAGCAGTCACCATCGTTGACCTGGTCAAGGACCGCGATAGCGGCCTTTCCAAAGGCTTTGCCTTTGTCACCATGACGGACCAGGCCGAGGCCGACAAGGCCATCAGCATGTTCAACGCCTATTCCCTGGCGGGGAACGAGATCAAAGTCAACGTCGCCAAACCGCGCGTGGAACGCGGTCCGGGCAGATAAATTCCGGGACAATACTCCAACTTTGAAACACGAAGCCCCTCGTCCCATCCGGATGAGGGGTTCTCTTTTCCCGCCGGATTTGCCCGCAAATTCAAACAAAAAGGCGGTTGTTATGCCGCCTTTTTGTCTTTCCTATGCTTCCTGCCTGTTTAGTTTGTCACTGGCAAGACGATTCAAACTAACTCCAGATTCTGCCGCTTCGATAGTCAAACGCCGATGTAAATCTGGCGGTATCCGCACCATGAACTTCCCGCTGTATTTTTTGACAGCAATCGGCTCAGGTACAGGCTCTCCGCTTGTCTCCAAGTCTGAAACGACTTGAGCCACTACTTGACGGATGCCTTTCAGGGTTTCTTCTGGCGATGGTTCCAGCCAGCTCAGACTCGGAAACTCAGCACAGAGGCCGACATACTCATTGTCTTCCTCTGACCAGGTTACACGGTATGTATATCGGTCATTCTGTAACATCACTTTGCGCCTCCAGGCGTTCAATCGCTTTCAACACTTGTTTTACCTGATATGCCTTTGCCATTCCTTTATCATTCTGGATATTGACTCGCGGGTCGCCCTGCCAGGGTGTTTTGTAGATTCGGTGACTACTGCTTTTTTGCCGAGCCTCACCAAAGAAGGAATCGCACACTTTGCAAAGGTCTTGGAAACGTATCCCTTTGGGATTGCGTCGCATTTCAGCAATGAAATCGTCAACCTTTGCCATGCGGTTATGATACCACTATTGATACTGGCGTCAAGATTCCGTTTTCCTCTCATCCCTCCCGCGTGGACTCTCCCCCTCCCAAAGCGGACATCCGCTCCCGTCCGCGAGTCCGCCTGCCCCGCTGTTCTTGGCGGGGCGACAGAGTCCGTTGACCATTTTCCCGCGCTCCATTCATCCTTCATCCTTCCGCCTTCATGCTTTCTTTTCTCCCCCTCCCAAAGCGGATATCCGTTCCCGTCCGCGAGTTCGCCTGCCCGCAAGTTCGAACAAAAAGGCGGCTGTTACGCCGCCAGTTTGGTCGTTTACGCAACCGCGTAAATGTGCACTTCTTTTGCAAGCCTGTCTTCCAGCCTGTCCTTTTCCACTTCGATGTCATAGCGAGTTTGCAGGTTGATCCAGAAGCGCTCAGACAGGCCGAAGAACAGGGACAGCCGCAAGGCCGTATCGGGCGTGATGGAACGTTTGCCCAACACAATCTCATTGATGCGGCGCGGGGGAACACTGATATCGTTAGCAAGCCTGTACTGGCTGATGCCCATCGGCTCCAGAAATTCTTCGAGCAGGATTTCGCCGGGGTGAATGGGAGGCAATTTGTTAGTCATCTCAATCTCCTTAGTGATAGTCTGCGATTTCCACATCGTAACAATCACCAATCTTCCATCGAAAACAAATCCGCCATTGCTGGTTGATGCGGATGCTGTGCTGGCCTTCGCGGTCACCGCTCAATTTCTCCAATCGGTTTCCAGGCGGAACTTTCAAGTCGTCCAACTTTTCCGCCGCGTCGAGAATTTCCAGTTTTTGACGAGCCTTGCGTTGAATGTCCGTAGGCAGGACGCGGGATGCTTCGCGTTGGAATAGTTTTTCCGTCTCTTTACTGGCGAAGGTTTTGATCATTGACTAGATAATAACGCACGGCGTTATGTCTGTCAAGCCCCCCGCGTGGACTCTCTCCCCACCCAAAGCGGACATCCGTTCCCGTCCGCGAGTCCGCCTGCCCCGCTGTTCTTCCCTGCACCGAACGCAGGACGGTGTGGCGGGGTGACAGAGTCCGTTGACCAAATCCCCCGCGCGCGCTCCCATCTCCATTTGGGAAGGGTGGGGGGTGAGATCCCTTCCTTCTCCTCCGCAATCTCTTTCCCAACGTCATCTTATACGAAGACCGCACTTGAAACTTTGAATTTCTCCGCCAATGAGCGGGCCTGGCGAACATTCAACTCACGTTTGCCATTCAAAATTTCAGAGACAACGCCTTGCGAACCCACTTCTGGCAAATCGGATTGAGTCAGGCCGTGTTCATCCATGAGAAAGCGCAACACTTCCGCGCCAGTGACGTCGGGAATCGGATAGTGTTCTTCCTCATACACGTGGATTAACGTGCCAAGTGTATCCAGTAAACTATAAAGTGGATGTTTTTCATTATCCCCAATTTCATCCAGTAATTCGGCGAGTCTTTTTACAGCCGCGTTATATTCACGCTCGCTGCGGATGGTGAGCAGGGGAGCGATATTTGTCCAGTGGATTTTGAGTTCTTCATGTACGAGAGTCATTTTTCCAATCTCCTCGGTCATATTCTCCATGAGTGAGAACATGACGGATATATACTTTGCCGCGATTGAAATGAATGGATGTGATCAGCCTGTATTTGTTGCCGCCGATGTTGAAAATGATCCAGTGATCGAGTTTATCGGCGGAAGGAAAGACTTGTCTCAATTCGGCGAAACTGCTGAATTCGGTTTTTTGCACGATCTTGAACCAACGCATCAACGCCGTTTGGCTGTCGGGATATTTCTCCCAAAACTGGGTCAGCGTTTTGCGGGTGATGATGTGCATACAGGGATTGTATCTCGATTTGAGATAAAAATCAAGGCTGATTTATCCCCCGCGCCATTGACCAGCCTCCCTCCCGCGTGGACTCTCGCTCACCCACCCAAACGGCATTCGATGACAACTGCTTGCATGTTCTTCACTTAGCAAGCAGTAGTATGACAATTTTGCATTTCATTTATCGTTTTGGCCTTAGTTGCAGTGTTGTGGAATGCAGTTTATTAATAAACTCATCAAAACACTTCCGCGCTGCCTGGAGCGTTTCTTTTTTTGAAAAAACTGGTTCTTCGAGAGGAACTTGTGCTTGATTTAGCATTGCCTGTAATGGAGATATGTGAATTATTCTGTGGCGATATTTCAAGAATTCTTGTAATTGTTCAAGTGCTTGATTGGCGAATCCCATTTCACCAAATTTAATACCATAGGCTTTGTTATAGGCCAGTTTACACTTTTCGTAGTTTTGAAAATCAATAACCCGTTTACTAACAATTAAGTCTACCGTTGTGACGTTTAATGTTTTAGCTTCCTCATCCAAGATAGCAATTGCGCCTGCAGATCTTTCTCTTTGTGAATAGAAAGCATTGATTATCGCCTCTACATTGGGTTGTATACCCTCTCCTTCCAGTTCCAAAAAACGTGTTTTAGTATAGGCTTCAAATCCAGTAACTAATATTACTATTGACAAATTCGTCACTACGACTTCATAAATGAATCCTTCTTTTGACTCGCCAGTGCCTAGAATATCAATTGCTTGTAGAGTGCTTTTCCATACATCAACAGCAGTGGGCTGGAGAACGGGTTGATTTCCTTGGAATATACTTATTCCCATAACTTGTACACCATCATCGCCAACTTGGTAAATATTTCCATCACGCCCCACCCTCAATTGGAAACTTGCAGGCGAGCCAGTAGCGGCGACTAATTGACCACCTTCAACCATAGGGCCAAGGTAAAGATTTATCTCATTGGGTCCCCAGGTTAGGAAAATCTGAACATGCTCTGCTGGATGAACTTGCGCAAGGTCTATAGAAGCTACGCGCGTTCCTGTTCCAGGCGATGAGTGATAAAAATTTAACTTGAAGTTATCGTCACGCTCTAATTTAAATATATGCTGGCCTGATGGTATCTCAAAAATAACACCTCCCTTTTTATTTTTATCAAGCAAATCGGGAGAATGATATTTAAACACAAAAGACCCTTCGGGTAAGCGGATAGCTTCTTGAATCTGTCGAAAAAAATCCGGCTGAATATTGTTCATAAAGTCTCCATTCACTAAACTTCCCTCTCCTCTTCCTCCCTCGCCACCTCCCCGCGCTCCATCTTCCTCCTCAAATTCTCAGGCCACGCACTCACATCCTCCGACGGCAAAAACGTCAGGCTTGCACCGTGTTGTTTCAACAAATCGCGCGCGCGACAGTTGAGCACAGCCTTCGCCGCGTCGATGCCCGATTGGGTCACACCCGCCACACCGTGACTGAGCGTGCTCGCGCCGCACAGGTACAAGCCGTCGAACTCGGTGCGCGGCGAGAACGCCCACGGTCCCACCTGCGACGGGCTTTTCTCGATGCCGTATAAATTTCCGCGCGTGGCGTTGAGATAATGTTCGTTCGTCAGCGGCGTGCCGAGGCTGTAAAACACAATGTGCTTGCTCAACCCAGGGACGTGCTTCTCCAGTCCGCGCACCATGCGCCACGCCAGGTCTTCCTTCATCGCGTCGTAGTCCGCCGGGCGCGCGCCATATTTTGTATGCGCCCACTTCTCGAACGCCTCATAGCCCACGAACGCGAACGACTCGCAGGTGTGATGTCCAGAGCCTGCCCCCGTGGGGTGCATCTTCGACGGGTCTTTCAACGTCGTCGCGGTCAGGAACATGCCGGGCGGAGTCTCGTCACGCAGCGCCGCGTTCGTGAGTCCATCGGAATAAATCTTGTCCACATCGGCGTGGTCGTAGAACCAGAAGTTGCCCGAGTCGAGTCCCGCGTCGCGTCGAAGATCCATATCGGTGGCGAAGAACAGGCTGATGCACGAAGTCGAATATTTAACAGAATCAACTTTCCGCTTGAGTCGAGCCGAGAGTTTGTCCCTCCCGATCAACTGACCGAACGTCACCTCAGGGTCCGCATTGGAGATGACTACGCCCGCGCGGATTTCTTCGCCACTATCCAATTCCACGCCCAAAACTTTTTTCCCTTCGACGAGAATCCGCTTCACGCGTGACCCGAGCCTGATCTCGCCGCCCGCGCGTTTCAGCGCCCTGACAAATGCGCGCGGCAACGCGAACGCCCCGCCAAGCGGATAGTAGCCGCCGTCGAGGTAGTGATGGGTAATGCCCGCATGGACGAACGCCGAGACCTGCGAAGGCGGCAGGCCGTGGTCGCCCGACTGACCCGCCAGCACGCCGCGCAGGACAGAGTCGCTGACGTGCGCGTTGATCAGGTCGGCGCCCGTGGCGCGCATCCACTTGAGGACGTTGCCCGCGCCCCGCGCCGCCTGCAGCGGGTTGGACAAATTCCCAATGCGGCGCAGTCCTTCGATCATGTTGGTTAGATCGGCGAAGTACGAATCGATTCCCCGCGCCTCGTGCGGAAAATGACTCTTGAGCCGCTCGATTAAATTTTCCTTGCCTTTGGGGAAATCAATCTGTTTCTCGCCGACGACGATGTGATCGTACCCATCGGGGTTGAGTTCGCAGAAGGTGAGATCCTGCGAAACGCCGAGGCCTTCGTAAATCTGACGCAAATGTCCGCCCTCGTGCAAGTCACCGATGTAATGGACGCCGGGACTGAACCGATACCCCTGCAGCGTGAACGAATGAGTCCATCCGCCTGGACGATCGTGCTGCTCCAGCACCAACACCTTCTTGCCCGCCTGCGCCAGCGCGACCGCGGCGGTCAACCCGCCTGCTCCGGAACCGATAACGATAATGTCGTAGTCCATATCAACATTCCTTCCCGATGATCTTTACCACATCCTCCCTGTTCGGAATCATGCACAAAAACTCGAAATTCTCCTCCCCCACATTCTGATACCAGTGCGGCACCCCCTCCGGGATGAGCACCACGTCCCCGGCCTGCACGTCGAACTCCTCGCCGCCGATGGCGATGCGGGCGCGGCCGCGCAGCACGTACTGCTCGTGCTCCACCGTGTTGGTGTGCTCCGGCATCCCGCCGCCCGGCTCCATGATGAAACGCCGCATGGCAAAGTTCGGGCCTTGCAGTAAAACCTGAATATGAGTGAAATCCCCGGCCTTGACCGGCTGGGCCGGCACCTCGGCAGAATGTTTGACGGGCATCCTACTCCTCCTTTTGAGTGCGGACCACCCCGCCCTCGACTTCCCAGACGTTGGCATCTTTAACGAATTCCGGGGTGAACAAGTGCAGGTCGGTTGTCGTCAGCAGGGCCTGTTCCGTGCCGTCCACGTACGCGAGCAGGTCGGCGCGGCGCTGGAGGTCGAGTTCGGCCAGCACCTCGTCCAGCAGCAGGACCGGCGTCCGGCCTGTGCGGGTTTTCATCCACTCCACCTCGGCCAGTTTGAGCGACAGGAGCGCCGTCCGTACCTGGCCGCGCGAGCCGTAGTCGCCCAGGTCCACGCTGTTGGCGAGGAAGCGCATCTCGTCCCGGTGCGGACCGACAGTCGTCACGCCGCGGGCGATCTCTTCGGGACGCGCCTGCGCCAGCCGCTCGAGGAAGCCTTTTTCGATCTCCTCCCGCTTCAGCCCGGACCGGTCAACGGGCGCGTCCATCTTCAGCGACATCTGCCGCCCGGGCCGCGGCGACGGGTCGTAGGCCGGGTCGTAAGCGAGACGCAGGACCTCGGCCCCGCGCGTGAGCCGGTGGTGGACACGGGCGGCTTCCCGCTCCAGTTCCTGGATGGCCTGGATGCGCCAGTGGATGAGTTTCGACCCGTGTTCGGCCAACAGCCGGTCCCAGGGTTCCAACTGGTCCGCATCGCCGCCGCGCTCCGAGAGCATCTTGAGCAGGGCATTGCGCTGTTCGATGGCCTTGGTGTAGGCGCTCAGGGCGTGGGCATAGCCGGGGAAGACCTGCGCCAGCGTCAGGTTCAGGTAGCGGCGGCGCTCGTCCGGGCCGCCCTCGATGATCTGCGACATCTGCGGGATGAACAGCACCGCATTGAAATGGCCGACCGCGTCGTTGACCTGCCGCTTGACGCCGTCCAGCAGGACCTCCTTGCGCAGGCGCTGACCGTTGACCGGCCCGACCGGTTCGAGCACCAGCCGGACCTCGAGCCTGTGGGCGCGTTGGTCTTGGTTGTCGCGGAACTGGGCGACGATCCGGGCAACCGCGATCCTGCCGCCATCTTTCGCCCGCTCCGCTTCCGCTGCGGCGCTGACCGCCAGGGTGTTGATCAACTGGCGCTCGGCGGAAGTTTGGAAGGAGGCAAAGGCCGCCAGGAAATAGATGGCCTCCAGCACGCTGGTTTTGCCCTGGGCGTTGGCGCCCGTCAGCAGGACAACCCGCCGGGGAATATCGAGGTCCAGGCGGGCGATGTTGCGGAAGTTGGTCAGGGAGAGGTGGGTTAAATACATACGTTTACACGTTTACACGTTGGCACGTTGGCAGGTTGACACGTTGGCACGTTGACAAGTTACACGTTATCCAGCACCGGTTCGTCCGGCGCGGGCTTCCAGACTTTTGTGGCGCGGTCGGTGAAGACAACGCCGTCGAGGTGGTCAATCTCATGCTGGAAGATACGCGCCAGCCAGCCTTTGGCTTTGATCTTGATGGGCTGCCCGCGCCGGGTGCGGCCCGTCACGCGCACTTCGAGGGCGCGATCCACCTCGCCCTGCAGTCCGGGCAGGGAGAGGCAGCCTTCGACGCCCATTTCGGTCTCGGCGGAGATTTCCCTGATTTCCGGGTTGGCGATTACGAACAATTTCTTCGGGGCGTCTTCCTTTTCGTCGTCCAGCGGATACTCGACCACGATGAGGCGAATGGACTCGCCCACCTGCGGCGCGGCCAGCCCCACGCCGGGAGCCTGGCGCATGGTCTCGATCATATCGTCGGCCAGCGTTTGCAGGGACGGGCCGAAGTCTGTTACCGGCCTGGCTTTGCGGCGCAGGACCGGGTCGGGGAGGGTGACGATTTCAAGCAATGCCATGCTTCACCATTAAGTCAGGATTTCGAGGGGCTATTTTACATCATTCCCTGGGTTTCGCCGCCATCAGGAGCATCCTCTTTTTTGGTTTCATCGGGCTTTTCCTCCTCAGTGCGGAATCCCCGCTCGTGATGATAATAGGCGGCGAACCAGTCGGCGATGTTCTCGCGCTCTTCATTGACCCGCTGCTCGTCGCGTTTGACCACCCGTTCCAGCCGGCGGCGCTCGATATCCTCCTGCACGGCGGAGGGATTGAACACGTCCTCGAAGGCCATTTGCTTGCCGCCGCCGACGGTGATGTAAACCGTGCCGTAATTGAACAGGAGTTCCAGGATGCCGATGCGCTTGTATTCGATGGACAGGATATTATCGAGGGAGGCGATATCGCTGGTCACCAGCCCCAGCGGGGTCTTGTCAATATCCAAGATCTGGTCCGGCGTGACCTGGAAGATATCGTTGCTCCAGTCAATGTACTCGTACAGCCACCAAAAGAATGCCCCAACAAACAGGAGAACCCAAAGGGCAACAAGCATTTCGCCAGTCAGGCTTGTGAAGAGAGCGGCAAAAAATGAGGCGTCGGTCAATACTTCGAAGAGAAGGATGCCAACCAAGAGAAACATGACCAGCGCCGCTTTCCACGTTTGCGCAAAAAGGACGAAGATGTGCTTGCGGTAGGTCACGGTGGTAAATTGTTCGAAGCGCATCCGAAACAGGTTGATAATGCTCCGCTGGCTTTTATAGTAATCCTTCTTTTTCCCCTGCTGTTTCGCCACAATTCCCAGGATCGGTTTGGGGCGCGGCGCCTGCCCCGGCACCAGGCGTTCGCTCAGCGCCTTGCGCATCTCCTCCTCCTGCATTTTATGGGAGGTCTCTTTGGAGCGTTTCCAGTGCTCCTCGATCAATGCGGCGGCCTGGTAGGGGCGATCTACATTTTGTAACGTGAGCGTGCTCCCAACGATGGTGCGGACGATCAGGTTGCCGTAATCCAGTATCTGCCCGGTTAGATCCGTCTGCACATTGATGCGCTGGACGCCAGAAAGCGACGCCTCCTGGCGGCTGTCGTAAATCCCGACCACCTTTTCCAGCCAGAGCACGCGCCGGTCGGTGACGATGTAATAATCGTTGCCCCAGTCAATCCAGCGCCAAAGTCCCCAGAGCGCCGCGATCACGCCAATCGCCAGGCCT
Organism: Anaerolineaceae bacterium; assembly: GCA_009772985.1. Taxonomy (GTDB): domain Bacteria; phylum Chloroflexota; class Anaerolineae; order Anaerolineales; family Villigracilaceae; genus UBA877. The sequence continues at coordinate 212,155 of WOUS01000007.1, read as the reverse complement.
GCAAACCATGACCCACCAACTGCCAGTTTTGACCATTGCAGTGAATTCCAATAAGACGCAAACATCACGATGGCAGCCAAAAGACCGAGCAAAACCGGGACCGCCACCGCCCGTACGAGCATGATGGGGTGCTTGCGTGCCAGGTAGTAGATCACCTCGTCAGGCTGGAGCCACTTGAAATGGATGCGGCGCGCCAGCCGGTGGCTGTTGGCGGTCACGACGAAGTTCGCCCGCAACGCCGGGGCCTCTTTCAACAACTGGCGGAAGTATTCGCGCGTCAGCGCCAGGGTCAGCGTATCCTCCACGGCAGTCACCGTGGCCGTCCGTCGGCGGCGCTTTGCCAGCACCGATTCCTCGCCCACGTAGTCGCCAGCCACTAAGGTCGCCAGCGGCTTTTCCTGCCCCTTGCGGGTCACGCGCACCTTCCCGCTGTAAATCAGGTACGAGCAGTTGCCAGCCTCCCCCTCTTTGATGATCTCTTCGCCGGCGCGAAATGACCGCTCATCCAATCCCTCGGCCACGGCGTTGAACTGATCCTCGTTCAGGTCATGGAACAAGTGGATGCGGGTCAGGAAAGCAATGCGGTCGGGCGTTTCAATCGGCATACTTTATTCTAGCACGAAACGGACAATGGCACAGCCATATGGCGCAGTTTCCGCCGGGTCGGGCAGGCGGCCTTCCAGCACGGCGGAGACCGCATCCTTGAGAAAGGATTTCGTCGGCGTGCGCTGGCGGAAGGTGACATCGTCGAACGCGCCGCGGTAACGCAGGATGCCGGACACATCCACGACGAACAGGTGGGGCGTGGTCTGCGCCCCGTAAGCCTCCCGGACCTCGGGACTGCCGCGCAAAACGGCGGGCAGGCGCCGGGCGAGGGCGGCCGCGGCGAGCATGGCGTCCGGTTCGCCGTCGTTGGCCGCGACCGTCAGCAGGGTCACGCGCCCGCCCCACTCGCGCAGACAGGCCAGGAGGTCCGCATCGACGCGTTCGACAAAGGGACAGTCCGCCGACCAGAAGTTGACGATGGCGACGCGGCCAAGGGAATCGCGCAGACGGTGAACGGTCCCGGCGAGGTCGGGGAGTTCGAAGTCGGGGGCGGGCTGGTTGAGTTCCACGAGGTGAATTATACAATACGAAGGCCCGAAAGGTCTGCGAGACCTTTAGGGCCTCCTTCTCTGGTAAAATCATGCCATGAAAAAATGGCAGTTCTGGCTCGGGATGCTGATCAGCGCCGTATTTCTGTATTTTGTTGTCCGCAAACTGGAATGGGGGGAGTTCTGGCTTGCGCTCCAAAGCGCCAATTATTGGTGGATCCTGCCGGGCGTGGCGGTGTATTTCGTGGCCGTGTGGGCGCGTGCCTGGCGCTGGCATTACCTGCTCAAGCCCATCAAGTCCATCAAGACGCGGGTGATGTTCCCCATCACCTGCATCGGCTACATGGGCAATAACATTTACCCGGCACGCGCCGGGGAAGTCCTGCGGGCAGTGGTGCTGAAACGCAAGGAAGGCGTGCCGATTTCCGCTTCGCTGGCGACCATTATCGTGGAACGCATCTTCGACGGGGTGGTGATGCTGGCCTTCGTGTTCGTCAACCTGGCCCAACTGGCAAAACTGGCGGATGTATCCGTCCCGGTGGGCAAATGGGAAGTAACCATCCAGGACCTGGCCGTGTGGGGCAGTGCGGCATTCTTCGGGGCGCTGGTGCTCTTCCTGCTGGCGGCCATGTTCCCGAAGGTGACGGCGAGATTCGGCCAGTGGTTCATTGACCGGCTACTGCCCGTCCGCATCCGGGAGAAGACCAGCGGCATCATGCACAAATTCCTGGACGGGCTGGAGTCGCTGCGCTCGCCGGCCAACGTGCTGATGGTGTTCCTGACATCGGTCATCATCTGGCTGTTGGAAACGGTCAAATACTGGTTCGTTCTGCACGCTTTCGGCCTGCAGGGGGAGGTCAGTTTCTTTACGCTGATGCTGATGAACGGGGTGGTCAACCTGGCGACAACCATCCCGGCCGCGCCCGGCTACCTCGGCACGTTCGACGCACCCGGCATTGCCGTGCTGGCGGCCAGCGGTGTGGACAAGGCGGTTGCAACCGGTTACACACTGGTTTTACATCTTGCCCTGTGGGTACCTGTCACGGTGCTGGGCGCGTACTACATGGCGCGCGAGGGCATCAAGTGGAGTGACGCGCTGAGAACGGAAACCAAAATATCGGACGCGGATTAACGCGGATCAACGCGGAAAAAATTTATATCCGCGTTCTACCCCTTCGGGGCACACGTCCGCGGCCATCCGCGTCCCATTGGAGAAATCATGAAAATCGCGATCATCGGAGCCGGATTCTCCGGCATGGCAGCGGCCTGGGACCTGCGCCGCGCCGGACATGCAGTCACCATCTACGAAGCCGCGGACTACGTTGGCGGGCTGGCGAGCGGGTTCAAGGAACCCGGCTGGGACTGGTCAGTGGAGAAGTTCTACCACCACTGGTTCGCCAGCGACAAGCACATGCTCGGCCTCATCAAGGAACTGGGCATGGAGGATAAGGTCATCTTCCCGCGCCCGCTGACGGTGATGTACCACAACGGGAAATTCTATCCGTTCGACTCCATCGTTAAGGCGCTACTGTTCCCCGGATTAGGCTACGGTCTCAACAAAATTCGCTTCGGGCTGGTAGGCGTGTTCCTGCGGCTGACGAATAACTGGCGCGCTCTCGAAAAATTCACCGTGGATGAATGGCTACGCAAATGGGCTGGAGAAAAAGTTTATAAGATGATGTGGGAGCCGCTGGTGATCGGCAAGTTCGGCGAGCGCTACTACAAGCAAGTCAACATGGCCTGGATGTGGGCGCGGCTCAAAGCACGCACGACGCGGCTCGGCACGTTCGAGGGCGGCTTCCAGAATTTCGCCGACCGGTTCGCGGACCGGTTGCGGGAGATGGGCGTCGAGATCCGGCTCCAGACGCCAGTGACGCGCATCTGGCGGGAGCAGGCAACCGGTCCGGTGAGCATCGAGAGTGAAACGGTCGAGACGTATGATAAGGTGCTCGTCACGCTTTCGCCCGAGGCGATGAGTCGGCTCGTCCCGTCTTTACCCGAAGACTACCTGCACGGACTGCGCGGCATGAAATCCATGGGCGCGGTGGTGATGACGCTGGCGCTCAAGCGCCAACTTTCGGAGGAAGGCTACTACTGGTACAACCTGCCGAAGAGCGCCGGGTATCCGTTCCTGGCGCTGGTGGAGCACACGAATTACGTGGGCGCGGACAAGTTCGGCGGCGACCACATCGTCTACATGGGCGATTACCTGGAGCCGGAGCACGAGTTCTTCCGCCTGAGCCAGGAGGAACTGCTGGAGCGCTTCCTGCCCGCGCTGAAGAAGTTCAACCCGGCGTTCGAGCGGGACTGGGTGCGCAAAGCCTGGCTGTTCCGCACGGCTTACGCCCAGCCGGTGCCGCTGGTCAATCACTCGAAGAATATCCCGGCCATCGAGACGCCCGTGGAGGGCGTGTATTTCGCTTCGATGAGCCAGGTCTATCCGTGGGACCGGGGGACGAATTTTGCGGTGGAGATTGGGAGAAGGGCCGCCAGAATAATGATGAGATGAAACGTAAAACGTGATGCGCCGAAGGCCTACTCGGTAAAACGTAAACGCCCTTTCCGCGAGGAGAGGGCGTTTTTGGTTTCCAGAAAACAATCGCTTTTCGGGCAATCAAATCCCAACCCCAAAAATCTCCCCGCCGAGTTTGAACCCGGCCACCTCCAGCCGCGGGGTAAAAAGCGGACGGAGGCCGGTGGGACGCAGTTGGCCCTGCACTTTCCCGTCCGGCGAGATGCCGGTCTGCTCGAATTTGAAAATGTCGGAGAGCGTGATGACGTCGCCCTCCATGCCGGAGACTTCGGTGATGTGGGTCATCTTGCGCGACCCGTCCTGCAGGCGGGTGAGGTGGACGACCAGGTTGATGGCCGCAGCGATCTGGCGGCGGATGGCGAGCAGCGGCATCTCCAGCCCGGCCATCATCGCCATCGTCTCGAGGCGGGCGGTGGCGTCGCGCGGGGTGTTGGCGTGCAGGGTGGTCAGCGAACCGGTGTGGCCGGTATTCATGGCCTGGAGCATGTCCATGGATTCGCCGCCGCGCACCTCCCCCACCACGATGCGGTCGGGGCGCATCCGCAGGGCGTTGCGGACCAGGTCGCGCACGGTCACGCCGCCGGAGCCGTCCACGCTGGGGAGTTTCGTCTCCAGGCGGACGACGTGGCGCTGTTTGAGTTTCAACTCGACGGCGTCCTCGATGGTGACGATGCGCTCGCGGTCCGGGATGAAACCAGACAGGAGGTTGAGCATGGTGGTCTTGCCGGAACTGGTGTTGCCGGTGATGAGGATGTTCAGGCGCGCCTTCACGCACGCTTCCAGGAACTTCGCCATGTAGGGGGTCAGCGCGCCGCGTTCCATCAAATCCTCGAGGGTCATCTTGGTTTCGAGGAACTTGCGGATGGTGATGGTCGGCCCGTCCACCGCCACCGGCGGGATGGCCACGTTGACGCGCGACCCGTCCGGCAGGCGGGCGTCGGCGGTGGGATTGTCGGGGTCCACGCGGCGGCCGAGCGGGTTGACGATGCGGTTGATGATGCGCAGGACATGCTCATCGTCGAGGAAGGCCACGTCCGTTTCCAGCAGTTCGCCGTTGCGCTCGATGAAAACCTGCTTCGCCCCGTTGACCATGATCTCGCTGGTGTACGGGTCGGAGAGCAGCAGTTCGAGGGGGCCGTAGCCGATCAGGTCGGCCAGGGCGCTTTCCAGCACCTGCGTGCGGACGTCGGCCGGCATATTGTCCACGCCGGCGCGGTCGAGAGCGTCTACCAGCCACTGCCGGACGATCGCCCGGTTCTGCTGCTGCGGGAGGGGGTGTTTTTGCATCTCCTGTGCGACCGTGTTCATCAGGATCCCCTTGAGTTTCAGCATGCGCGGGTCTTGCAGGGTCGTCGGGGTCACGCGTAGAATATCGGACATCGGTCACCTCGTCACGAGTATAGCACAGTGCGCCTGCGGCGCGATTCTGGTTTGGGGATAAAACGACCCTCCCGCCGGTTGGCTGGCGGGAGGGGATGGTTCGAACGCAGCGGTTATTTCTTCGCGCCCGAGGAGGCGCTTTCAGGTTCGACACGGAGCAGCACCGCGCGCACCGAGATGCGGTAGCGGTAGGTCCCGGAAGCGGTATCGAATTCCTTGCAGGTCAACAGCGTCAGCCAGGGCTTTTCCTCGTGGCGCATCACCGACAGGTCATCCGGCCAGATGCGGCGCGCTTCGCGCACCTCGTAGATATAGCGCTGCCCGTCCATGTGGACGATGACCTGCTGTCCCCAGTACATGCCGGACAGGTTGACGAACGGGCCGGGCGAACCGTCCGGCAGGTAGACGTGGGCGGTCAGGACCGAGTTGCCGGAGTGGGTCGGGTAGGCAGTGCCGGTCAGGTAGCCGGCCTGGTTGGAGAGCCAGGCCAGGTCCCAGCCGGAGGCTTTGACCGGGATGCCGACGATGGGCACTTTCACGCCCAGCGAGGGGATCTCCAGCCACAGGCTGCCGAGGTCGGCGTAGGCCTGGTCGGCGGGCCGGTCGGGCAGGGCAGTTACCCGGTCCGGGGCGAAGCCGGTGGCGGGGAGCGCCGGGACGGTGAAGGCCGCCGCGGCAGAAGCGCCGTAGATGTCCGCCGGGAAGAGCGGGTCGTAGCGCCGTTCATAGGAGTAGTCGTTGTAGATGGACTGCTGCCCGGCAGGTGCTCCCGGCGGGTTGGCCGGGATGCCCGGCGTGGAGGTCCAGGCCACCGAGGCGGTGTTGTTGATCGCCACCCCGGGCTGGAGGTTCCCGACCCGGGCAGAGAACCGGATGACGGTCTCGGGCGCGCCGAGCGGATAGGAATCCCAGACGGCGCGCAAGAGCGGGGCGGCCGTATCGTCGAGCGTTGTCGGCGCCACGCCGCTCACATAGACCAGCGTGCCGGGGAGGTAAGTGACGCCGTGCGGGACGGTGTCGCGCACTTCCACATCGTAGGCATCGGTATTGCTTGGCGGGACGAGGTGGGAAATGCGGATCTCGTAAACGACCACCGAGCCGGGCAGGGCCACGGTGGGGCTGACCGTCTTGGTGATCTGCATCGTCGGTTCCAGGATGGTGACGGCCGGGGCGATGTCATACAGCGGCGTGTTCCCGGTCCATTGCCAGGTGACGCTGTTCGCCAGGGTATCGCCGCGCTGGTTCTGGAGCACGTCTAGCACCACGGCCCGGTAGCGGATGGTGAGGGTGGCCGGGGTGATGCCGGCATTATGCACGTCGTGGAAAGTGAAGAGCGCCTGCCGGCCGGGGCTGGACGGGTCGCCTGCCGCGCCAAGAGCCGACACGGTGGGCGACGCGCAGATGGAGGAGAAGTCGTTCGAAGGCGGCGGCACGGCCGGGTGCTCCCACGTCAGCGCGACGGTCGAGGGGGTGATGCTGAGGCAGTCCACGAAGGCCAGGCCGAGGTCGAGTTCGTCGGTGATCGTCATGCCGGGCATCGTGCCGGGCGGGATGGTCAGGACGATCTGGTAGGTGAGGATCTCGCCGATGGCGACCTGCGGGTCGGAAGTGAAACCGAGATTGGTGCCGTCCAGCGTCTTGGCGATGTCGGCGTTCTCGATCGTGACCACGTTATCGGTGTCGTCGTCATCGTTGTTCACCAGGGTGATCTCCGGGCCGTTCGCCCCGTCGTCCTGGACGTGCGCCGAGTTCGTGATCGTGCTGACGCCGACCGGGAACGGGTCGTTTACCTGGACCGTGACGGTGAGCGTGACCTGGTTGGCAGGCGGCGCGCCGGAGTCGAGGGCAAAGGCCGGCCAGGAGACCGTGCGGGTCGGGTTGTCGTAGGAGGCCGCCAGGCCGTTGGGGTTCAGTCCCGCCGAGACGAAGGTGGTGTTATCGGGGATGTGATCGGTGACGGCCACGCCGGTGGCGTCCTGGGAGCCGAGGTTGGAGACGGTCAGGGTGTAGGTCAGGGTGGTGCCGGGCGAGACGGTGTCCATGCCGTCGGTCTTGACGACCGCCAGGTCCGGGACCGCATCAAGCGGCGTGTTGTCTGAATCGGTATTATTGGCGGGGGTCGGTTCCAGGCCGTTCGTATGGTCGTCGGTGATGGAGGCCGTGTTTTGGATCAGGACCACGCCCGCCGGGATGTAGTCGTCCACGCGCAGGCCGAAGATCACATTCCCGCTGCCGCCGACCGGGACGCTGGCAATGTTGAACGTGCAGGTCGTGCCGGCCGGTTCGCCTCCCGTGCAAGACCAGCCGGGGGTGCTGGCGGCGAGATCGAAGGTGGTGTAGTCGGGGACTACGTCGGTGATGACCACGCCCGTGGCGCCGAGGTTGCCGGCGTTCTCGTAATGAAGCGTGTACGTCAGCAGGAAGGTCGGGGCGGTGGATACGCCGCCGTCGTCTTTGGTGATGACCATGTCAATGTTGCCGAAGACCACCGGCGCGTTGGAATCGGAGAAGTAAGTGTTCGGGCTGGCGCCAGACCCGGTGCGTTCGTTGAGGTCGGAGCCGGGAAGCGAGGTCCAGGTCAGGTGCGCGGCGTTGGTCAGCGTTGTCCCGACCGGCGGGGCGGGCGTGTCAATGCCCGACTGGTAGGTGATCGTGACCACGCAGCCCATCGGCAGGGAGTCGATGTTGAACGTCAGCGTCTGGCCGGCAATGATGCTGGTCACGCCGCTGGCGCAGCCGAGGGGAAGGTTTGCGAAGGTCAGGTTGTGCGGCGCGATCAGTCCGGCCGGCAGGGTGTCGGTCATAACCAGGTCGAAGGCGTCGGCAGTGGACGCGCCGGTATGCCGGATGGTGGTTGTGTAGGTGATCACGTCGCCCAGGCGCGGGTTGGGGTTGTCCACCACTTTCTGGACCGCGAGGCTGGGTTCGACCACCGGGGCGAACGCGTGCGACGGGCCGAAGTCCGTGCCGCTGACGGTCATGGTAGCCGAGTTGTCGAGCGTGCCGCCGCTCGTATTCCCGGCCTCGTTCAGGACAATCGCCTGGAAACGGATGGTGAACGAGTTGTTGGTGTTGTTGTTGTCGGGGGCTACGTCCACCGGGCCGATGTCAATGGCCAGATCATCGCCGCTCCCGACCGGGGGAATGGTGGGGGTGATGGACCAGGCATGCACGGTGCCGGTGAAGCCGGTTGTATCCAGCGCGGCCGAGCCAAGCACGAACTGCAGGCCGGCCGGCAGGTCGTCGGCAATGTGGATCGCCGGGGTGCTGCCTTCGGGCAGGGTGACGTGCAGGGCAAACGTCACCACCTCGCCGATGGTCAGGGCCGGGTCGGAGGTGTGACCCGCCGAGGAGGAATCGAACGACTTGCTGAAGGCCGGGTCGTGGATGTTGAAGGAGACGGTCGGGCTGGTGGCGTTGTAGTCGTCCACGCCGCCTGCGCCGGTGCGTTCGCCGGCGACCACGCCGCTCAGGCTGGTCCAGGTGGCGTTGCCAACGTTATCAATGAGTTGGCCCGGCGTGACGCTGGCCTGAATGACGGGATAGAAGTCCACGGTCACGCTCTCGCCAGCCGGAACGGAGGCGATGGTGATGTCGATATTGGACGTGGTCGAATTGTTGGTGACCGCGCCGACGCCTGCGCTGGGGGTAATGACCAGGTCAGGCGCGCCGGTGGAGGGCAGCAGCAGGGCCGCGGCCAGGGCGTCGGTGATGTGGACGTCCATGGCGGTGCTGACGGTTGCGCCGGTACCGTTGGCGTAGGTGATCTGATAATGCACCACGCCGCCGGCATCGAGCGGGGTCGGCACGGAGACGATGGCCTTGCCAAGCGTGATGACCGGCTCAACAACAGTGACCGTCACCGTGTTCGACGTGATGGCGGGGTTGGCGTTGACCTGGTTGGTAGCGGCATTCGAGATGACCGTCCCGGCCTGGTTGGCAAGAATGTTCGTCACGCGAGCGTCGAAGGTGAGCAGGATGGTATTGTTGGTGGTGATGTTGTCGCCGGTGGCGACCACGTTGGTGAAGTCGTATTGCACGCTGCCACCGTCGCTGGTGTCGGTGGTGATGCTCAGGGCGCCGATCGAACCGTTGAAGTCGGCTGTGAGCAGTCCGCCGCTGGCGGCGGCAGAAGTGATCATCTGCGGCGTGCCCGCGACGACGGCCAGGCCAGCCGGCAGGTCATCAAAGACCGTGTCGGCGGGGGTGGTGCCTTCGGGGAAGGTCAGCAGGATGGCGTAGGACACGACTTCGCCGATGGCCACGTCCGACCCGCTGGTGTGGGCGGCGGAAGTGGCCGTGATCTGCTTGGTGATGATGACGTTCGGCACGGTGACGCTGGCAGTGTCGAGGTCGTGATAATCGTTCCAGGCGCGCGCACCGTTGCTGCCGTCGCGCTCGCCGGTGTCGGTCCCGCTGGCGCCGGGAGTGACCGAGCCGGTATCGTTGGACGGTCCAACCGGTGTGCCTGCGCCAGGCAGGCTGGTGTAGGTGATGTTGCCGGTGTTGGCAAGCACATCGGCGGCGGTGACGGTGGAGTTCAGTGTGGCTGAGTACGTGACCGTGACCGCGCAGCCGGCGGGAACAGTGGCGATGCTGATGTCCACATTGGGCGCGACCGTGTTGTCGGTCACGCCGGTGGCGCAGTTGCCAACGCTGGCAATGTTCATGCTGCCGGCGTTGAACGTCATCCCGGCAGGAATTATGTCGGTGATGTGGATGTCGAAGGCGGTGGTGTTGTTCACGCCATTGGCGTTCGAGAATGTCAGGGTGTAGGCAATGACATCCCCGGCGTCGCCGCTGGCCGGGACGGCGGTCTTGTCGAGGTTGGTGATGGACGGCTCGGAAACGCGCACCTGTACCGTGGTGGAATTGGCGCCGATCTGGGCGCCGCCGATGAACACAGTAAAGTTGTTGTCGCGGTTGTCGCCGGCGTCGTTGCTCCCGGCGGAGGTGTTGTCCACCAGGACGTTGAACTCGATGACCACGAATTCCTGGTCGCCGTCGCTGTCACTGTTGAGCAATGTGCCGAGTTTGAAGAAGACGTCCGTGCCGGTGGCATAGACATCCGGGTCGGCCGCGGTGCTGTTGCTGCTGCCGATGTTCGTATCTCCCAGGATGCAGGTCAGGGGCCGGGCCGGGGAGGTTGCATTTGCCGAGTTGCCGCCGACAACGCACCCGCCGGGGACGGCCGCGATGGGCAGCGTGCCGTAGCCGGAAGATGTGATCCCGACGCCGTTTGTTATGAAGGAGATGCGCACAGAACTATCGTAATTCGCCGGATTCGGGCCGTCGCCGATAAAGGTCAGGCCGCCCGGCAGGTTGTCGCGGATCTGGAAATTGGGCGAGGTGCCTTCGGGGATCGGCACAACGAGGCGGTAACGGACGATCTCGCCAATCGCCACTCTCGGCGGAACGGACAGGTCGGAGGTGTGCGCCTCGGAAGTGATAATGAAATACTTGTTGGAGGCGATGCTGTTGACGGTGAAGCGCGCCGATGTGGCCGCGTTGGATTTGGCGTAGTCGTTTACGCCGCCCGCGCCGGTGCGCTCGGTCGAATCCGTATTATGGGTCGAGCGCTGGCCCGGCGCGCCCGTCAGGCTGGTCCAGCGGACGGTGGCGACGTTGTCAATCGTCTGCTGCGGGTTGGCCAGGTACGAGACCGTGCCGGTGAAGGTCAGGGTGATGGTGCGCGGCGTGGCGCTGATGAGCATGTCCCACGGGGTGACGGTGGTCAGGACATTGCCGGCCAGGTTGAAGTTGGCCGTGGTGACCGCCGAGGCGCTGTCGGTAACGCCCGTCAGCAGCAGGTTTTCCATCAGGGCCGGGAAGGTTTCGCCCAGGGTCACATCGAATGCATCGGTAACGGTCGGGCCGGAGAGGGTGATGGTATAGGTGAACGAGTCGCCGGCGTCGCCGGTGTTGGGGGCAATCGTCTTGTTGATGCTGAGATCCGGTTCGATGACGGTCACATTGGAGGCGGAAACGGCCGGCTGGCTGCCGCCCGTCCAGGAATAGACGGCCGAGTTATTCAACAGGGTGTTGGTCTGGTTGCCGGCCACGTTGAGGACGACGGCGCGGTAGGTGATGGTGATGGTTTCGGGCGTGGTGTTGTCGGTGTCGGTATTGGTGACATTGCCGAGGCTGAATGTGACCGTGTGGCCGGTGTTGGTAATGACCGGCGTGGCGCTGCCGGTGATGCCCAGGGCAGGGGAAAGCACGGGCGGGCTGGCAGGATCGAGGTCCACGAACGCCAGCCCGGCGTCGAGCGTGTCCACCACTTGCGCGGCGGGAGTGACGCCTTCCGGAATGGTGATAACCAGTTGATACGTCACCAGTTCGCCAATCACGACCTGCGTGCTGGAGTTGACCGCGTTATTGATCTCGGTGCCGACCAGCGTCTTGGTCATGGAGGTGAGGGTGGTCACGTCGGCGTCGTCCTCGATGGGCGAGGTGGGCGGGACGTGGCTGGGGCCGCCCTCGTCGCCGGCGTAGTGGGTGATCGCGCCGGTGTTGGTCAGCGTGCCGGGGGTCACGGCGCTGCTGACTTGCGTGTCGTAGGTGATGAGGATGACGTTGTTCCCCAGGGTGGGATCATGCGCCTGGCAGACGCCCACGCCGACCGGGTCCACCAGCCGGATGCCGGTGGTGAAGAGGTCGCCGGCCGTGGCCGGGGAGCCGTCGGGGCGGGTGTAGGCAATCGGTCCGGTGCCGTCACCGTAATAGATCTGCAGGTTGTAGCCGGCGGAGGGCATCTGGAAGTTGGCCGGCAGGGTGTCGAGAATGTCAATGTCAAAGGCGCCATTCAGGCTGGAGCCTTGGTTCTCGACGACGATGGCAAAGGAGACAATGTCCCCCGCGTCCACGCCGGAGATGTCGTGGTCAATCGTACTGGCGCCGCCGCTGTACAGGTTGGTGGAGTTGATCGTGCCGGCCCAGCGCGGGCTGTTTGCCGGGGCCAGGAAGGTCACCGGCGGGACGGGCGTGACCGGGCTGTAGGCGGCGTTGAGATTATCGGTCCAGATGACGGATTTTTTCGTGACCAGCACCGGCTCGGTCAGGATTACCTGAACGATGATGTCGGCTGTCACCATGCCGCCGTTGGTGCTGCCCTCGTAGGCGTGCGCCTGGTTGGTCAGGTACAGGCCGTCGGCAAAAGGCTCGGTGGAGACCGTGACGGTGAAGAGCAGGTCAACGGTGGTGGACTGGTTGCGCGGATCGTCGTAGTCGCCGTAGGCGAAGGTCAGGCGGTTGTTGGTGGCGTTCGCCGCCAGGGTTGGGGCAATGCCGGAGTAGGCGTAGAAGGTATCGGACGGGCCGAACTTGGCCACCCCGGAGGCCGGGACCGCCGCGCTGACGGTCGGGACGAAACTCCAGGCCGGGCCGTTGCTGTGGGCGGGGTAATCATTCGCGTCGGGGTCGGCAACGTAGAAGATCGGCAGCGGCAGGTAGTCGGTAAATTCGAGGTTCTCCTCGTCGCTGACCGGCATCACGTAGGTGATGCGGTAGGTCACATCGTCGCCGGGCTTGATGCGGTAGGGGCCGCCCGCCGGGCAGACGACTGCATCCGGGCAGAGCGTGCCGTTGATGGCATAAATATCCTTGCTCAAGACGCCGGTGCCGATGGTCAGGGAGGCGGCGGCGGCGTCGGTCACGAGCGGAAGGCCGCTGGGGCTGAACGTGAGGGTGTCGAGCAGCTGGCCGGTGACGGTCTCCACATCGCCCAGGATGTCGCCCTGGTCGACCGACCAGTCGCCGGAGGGATAGTTGTCGGTGAAGTCCTCGTTGATGACGGTGCGGAAGACGATGGTGACCGTCGTCCCGAGGTTGTCGTAGACGCCGCAGTCGGGGCTGGCGCTGCCGGTCAGCGGAACGCAGCCGCCCAGCAGGCGGCCGGCCTCGGCGTGGGTGCGGGCGTCGCCAGCCGGCAGGGAGGCGGCGCGCGCTGCCACTTCGTTCGAGATGTTGAAGGTGACCGTCGTCGTGCCGTCGGTGGCCGGGTTTTCTGGTCCCAGCGGCGGAATCGGCGGGCCGTCGGTCAGGTCCTTGTTCGAGATGACCGTGTAGTTGGTCATGCCGGCCGCGGCCATGCTGAAGCCGTTGCCAGACACAGTCATCTGCGGGGTAAAGCCGGCATCGAAGGACTGGCCGTCGGAGACGATGTCGGTCAGGAAGATGCCGTTGAAGGCGAAGAAATCGGAGACCTGCACCTCGATGGTGTATTCCAGGGCGCTGCCCGCGGCGGGAGCGCCGCCGCCGACCACCGCCACGCCCTTCTGGGTGGCGAACGAGCGGTCGGTCAGGATGTGCTCGCAGCCGGCCGGGGCGATGGTGATCACCTGGCCCGTGTCGCGCGCGTCGACCGGCGTCCAGGACCCGGAAACATCGGCCTGGTTGCAGGATGGCGCCGCTACGCCGGTGGCGGGATCAATGACCCGCGCCCCGTTGGCGTCGTCCCTGGGGATGAAGAATGAAAAAGTGGTGGAGGCATCGCTCGCGCCCGCCCCGCCGGTGATGGAAGCCCAGCGCACGATCAGGTCGTTGTTCGGCGGGTTCTGGGCCGCGCCGGAAACCGGCTCGTCCACCAGGGTGTATCCGCCCGGGGTGGCGCTGGCAGTCGGGACGTACTGTTCGTTGTTTGGCAGGGAATCGGTGATGGTCAGGCTGGTGACCGTCTGGCCGTTGGCAATATCCACCGCCACGGTGTACTGGCGGGTGAAGTTCGGGCCGGTGGCGGTCTCAGCCGAAGTATTGGCGGGGCCGGCATAGGTCTTGGACATGGTCATCACGGTCGGGATGACAGAGCCGGTCGTGTAACCGCTCAACGTGGCGACGATGTTCTCGCAGCACCAGTCATCGAGCGGGGTCAGGCCGTACTGGTAGCCGCCGCGCGCCCGCACAGTGAGCGGGGCGCCCAGGTCGGCCAGGTTGCTCATCTGCACCGTCACGCTGACCGTGGCGGGCGGCTGTTCGGGGGTGAAACTGCCAAAGGGCAGGCGGATGACCACGTACTGGTTCCCGGCCGTCCCGTTGACGGTGATGTAGGCGCCGCTGGTGTCGCGCACGAGCGGATGGGTTGCCGTCCCGCCGGCATCGAGCGTGGTCACGAACAGGTCGCCGGACGGGATGGGGCTGCCCAGGTAACTGGCGCTGACGAAGGTCAGGCCGTCGTCGGTGGCCGCCCCGGCCCCGTCGGCGCCGATGGTTGGGAGTTCGAACTCGATGAACGGGCCGTATCCGGTCTGGCTCTCCGGGTCGTTGTTGTTAAAGGTGACCGTGAACGTGACCGTCGAGCCGATCATGGCATCCCCCAGGCCGGCCGGGGTGACGGTCGGCGGGTCAATGATGAGCGGGTCGGCCGCCGGCTCACGGTCCGGTGCGGCGCGGACCGTGTACCCGGTTCCCGCCTGGGTGAAGAGCAGTCCCGCGACGAGGATGAACAGGAACTTCCGGCCAATCCGAGTGATCAACCGGTTTGTAGGAGCAATGGTGAGCAAGGCTGACATGGCAAAACCCTCCGTCTGGAATCACAATGGAACTGCAAACCGGGACAAATTGAGTTTAATCCCGGCAGATTAAAAGCGCAACCGGCTTTCACTAAAAAGTGAATAACAGAAAAACAGGAGGCTCTGATGCCATCGGAGCCTCCAAACTCATTGTGAATCTCTGTCTCCGACCGCTGGTTCAAAACTGAACAGGTCAGCGGTTTCGGGCAGAGGACGAACTGCTTTCCGGCTCCACGCGCATCAGCACGGCGCGGATGGCGGTGCGGTACAGGTAGGTGCCTTTGGCTTCGTCATACCCCTGGCAGGTGACCAGCGTCACCCAGGGCTTTTCCTCGTGACGGAACACCGTCGCATCGTCCGGCTTGACGCGCTGGTTGTCGCGCACCTGGTACACGTAGCGCTGCCCGAAGGCATGGATGATGACCTCATCACCCCAGGCGAGCGACTTGAGCGCCACGAACGGGCCGGGCGTTCCATCCGCCAGGTAGACGTGGGCCGTCAGGACCGAGTTGCCATTCCAGGTTGGGAAGGCGGTGCCTTGCAGGTACCCGGCCTGGTTCGAGAGCCAGGTCACATCCCAGGTACTGCCCTTCACCGGGATGCCGATGATGGAGATCTTGACGTTCAACTTCGGGATCTCCAGCCACAGATCGCCCAGCGATGCGTACGCGTCGGCTGCAGGCTGGACCGGGAGCGTGGTCGCGCGCCCGGGGGCGAAGCCGGTGACGGGGATGAACCCGCCCACGCCGCCACCGATGACGATGACCGCGCTGCTGCTGGTCCCATAGATGTTGACCGAACTGCCGGGATCGTAGTCGCGCTCCACCGAATTGACGTTGTACGGTGATTGCGCCGCGCTGACATTACCGGGCAGGCTGGTCCAGGTCAGGTTGGCCGTGTTGGTCACCGACTCGCCGGACGGGATGCTGCCCAGCGTCACCTGGTAGCGCAGAACGGTCGGCCCTCCGGTGTTCTGGAAAATTGCCCACGTTGCCCGCAGGGTTGGAGCGGTGCTGTCATGCAGGACCGGGGGCTGGCCGCCCGCAAACACGAACGAACTGGGCACATAGACGAGGCCGGCCGGGACACGGTCCACCAGCACCGCGTCATACACGGGGGAACCCGCGCCTACGTACCCAACGGTCAGGGTATAGGTGATCGTGCCGCCGGGGAGGAGGATGGTTGCATCGGAGGCTTTGCTCAGACTCATGCCCGGCTCCACCACATTCACCAGCGGGCCGGCCACGGCGAGCGAACCGCCGCTCCAGTCCCACTGGGCGTCGTTCTGCAGATCCACACCGTCCACCACGGAGACAATATTCAGCACCACCACGCGGTAGCGGATGACAATCGTGCGGTCGTTGACCGGGTCGCTGTTGGCCACGTTGCCGAAATTGAACACGATCTGGCGGCCCTGGTCGCTCGGGTCGGCGCTTCCATAGGCGCTGACGACCGGATTGACCGGGTCATTGCAGACCGGCGAAAAGTCGTTCGAGGGCGCTCCGCTGATATCGGTTGTTACCGTCGCTGCTGATGGGGTGATGCTCTCGCAGTTGACGAACGCCAGGCCATGGTCCAGGATGTCGGTCAGGGTGGCGTTCGGCATCGTCGCGCCCGCCGGGACGGTGACGGTCACGGCATAGGTCAGGATCTCGCCAATCGTCGCATCCGGGTTGACCGTCGCCAGCAGGCTGTCGGCGACCAGGGTCTTGGTCAGGCCGGACGGCCCAATGACAATCACGTCGGCCGAGTCGTTGTCGGTCACGTTCGGACCGACCGGCGGGGTGCCGGAGACGCTGACGTTGTTGGTGAAGTCAGCCGTGACGTTGTTGACCGTGCAGGTGTACGTCCAGGTCTCGGTGGTTTGCAAAATGGCATCGCCGTCGTCGCCGGAGGGACCGGTCAGCGTGTCGCAGGCCGGGTCGGTGATGACAATGCTGCTGAGCGCCACGTCGCCAGGATTGGTGACTGTCAATGTGAAGGAAACGTTCGCGCCGCTCACCACCGTCTGTGTGGCGGGGGTCTTGGCAATGTTGATCGCCGGGTGGTCAACCGTCACGTCAGCCGAATCGTTGTCGGTCACGTTCGGACCGACCGGCGGGGTGCCGGAGACGCTGACGTTGTTGGTGAAGTCAGCCGTGACGTTGTTCACCGTGCAGGTGTACGTCCAGGTCTCGGTGGTCTCCAGGATGTCGTTAAAGTTCGTGTCGCCGAGCGGACCCGTCAGCGAGTCGCAGGCCGGGTCGGTGATGACGATGCTGGTCAACGGGACGTCGCCGGGGTTCGTAACCGTCAGGGTGAAGGTAACATTCGAGCCTGTCACCACCGTCTGGTTGGCGGGGGTCTTGCCGATCGCAATATCCGGGTTGTTGACCAGATCCGTGACCGTGATGGTCAGCGTGGCCGTGTCGGTGTCGCCGTCAGCGTCGGTGATGGTGTAGGTGAAGACTTCGATCAGGCCGCCGGACGGAACGAGATTCCAGGCAGGCGGGGTGTACGAGTACGTGCCGTCCGAGTTGAGGGTCAGGCTGCCGCCCGCGTCCGTGCCGAAGGCCGCGCCGATGACCAGCGGGTCGCCGTCGTCATCCACTGCCGACGTGACGTTGGTCGGCGGGTCGCCGGGGGTGTCGTTGGTCGAGACGTCGCCGTTGACCGCCGGGCCGTTCTCGACAGCCGTGTTGGTGTCGTTGACCGCGACCGGCAGCCGGTTGTTGTCCGTGACCGTGATCGTCAGCGTGGCCGTGTCGGTGTCGCCGTCGGCGTCGGTGATGGTGTAGGTGAAGACTTCGATCAGGCCGCCGGGCGGAACGAGATCCCAGACGGGCGGGGTGTACGAGTACGTGCCGTTCAAGTTGAGGGTCAGGCTTCCGCCCGCATCGGTGCCGAAGGCTGCGCCGATGACCAGCGGGTCGCCGTCGTCGTCAACCGCAGAAGTGACGGGCGTCGCCGGGTCGCCGGGGGTGTCGTTGGTCGAGACGTCGCCGTTGACCGCCGGGCCGTTCTCGACCGCGGTGTTGGTGTCGTTCACCGCGACCGGCAGCCGGTCGTTGTCCGTGACCGTGATGGTCAGCGTGGCCGTGTCGGTGTCGCCGTCAGCGTCGGTGATGGTGTAGGTGAAGACTTCGATCAGTCCGCCGGACGGAACGAGATTCCAGGCGGGCGGGGTGTAGGAATACGTGCCGTCTGAATTCAACGTCAGGCTGCCGCCCGCATCCGTGGCAAAGGCCGCGCCGATGACCAGCGGGTCGCCGTCGTCGTCAACCGCAGAAGTGACCGGGGTCGGCGGGTCGCCGGGGGTATCGTTCGTGGAGACGTCGCCGTTGACCGCCGGGCCGTTCTCGACCGCGGTGTTCGTGTCATTGACCGCGACCGGCAGCCGGTCGTTGTCCGTGACCGTGATGGTCAGCGTGGCCGTGTCGGTGTCGCCGTCGGCGTCGGTGATGGTGTAGGTGAAGACTTCGATCAGGCCGCCGGACGGAACCAGGTCCCAGGCCGGGGGCGTGTACGAGTACGTGCCGTCTGAATTCAGCGTCAGGCTGCCGCCCGCGTCCGTGCCGAAGGCTGCGCCGAGCGCGATGATGTCGCCGTCGTCGTCAACCGCGGAGGTGACGGGCGTCGGCGGGTCGCCGGGGGTGTCGTTCGTGGAGACGTCGCCGTTGACCGCCGGGCCGTTCTCGACCGCGGTGTTGGTGTCATTGACCGCGACCGGCGTGAGGTCGAGAACGATCACAATCTCTTCATTGGGATCACCACAGGCGGTGATAAAACCATTGTTATTTAAATCGCCCGCATAACTGGCAATCCAGTAATAGGTTCCGGCGGCCGCGGGTGTCCAATTGGCAGACCAGGAGGCGGTCCCGCCAGCGATTGCGCCGCTCCCGCTCATGCCCGGCACGGCAGCCGTGCAGGCCGCATCGGAATACAGCGTGAACGTCACCGAACCGGTCGGGGTATAGCCGCCGGCCAGGGTCGCGGAATCGCCTGTCACCGCCGCCACACCCACCGTGCCGGTCGTCGGGCTGGCAGTAGTCGTGATGCTCGGACTGGCCTGGTTCACCGGCACTTGCTCGGCCATACAGACGCTGCTCGCCGGGTTGTTATTGGCATCGCCACTGTAATCAGCCGCCCAAGACCAAGTACCAGCGGAGGTGGACGCAAAGCCCGTTGTGGTCGCGTATGGCGCGCTATTGTCCGTCTCAGTATAGGATGCCGACCCGGAGCAGGTTGGATCGGTGGGCGGGAAGAGTTTGAATGTGACCGAACCGGTCGGGGAGTATCCGCCTGTCAGGATGGCAGTGTCATTCAGCGTCACACCAACCGTTCCACTTGCAGGATTGGGAGTAGTGGAAAGGGTCGGGCTGGCTTTGCCGATGACAATCTGCTCGTTGGCATCGCCGCAGGAGGTGGTAAAGCCATTGTTGTTGGAATCGCCCGGATAACTGGCGATCCAGTAGTATGTGCCAAGCGCAGTTGGCGTCCAACTCGCAGACCAGGAGGCGGTCCCGCCAGCGATTGCGCCGCTCCCGCTCATCCCGGGCACGGCAACCGTGCAGGCCGCGTCGGAATACAGCGTGAACGTCACCGAACCGGTCGGGATGTAGCCGCTCGTGAGCGTAGCCGTGTCGCCCGTCACCGCCGCAGTCCCCACCGTGCCGGTGGATGGATTGGCAGTGGTTGCAATGGTCGGGCTGGACTTGTTAACCGTCACGTTGTTCGTGGAAGTGTTGTTTCCTTCATTGGTTTCGGTGACATTGTTGTTCGGGTCCACCGTGGCGGTGTTCGCGAGAAGTCCCGCCGCCGTCGGCGTGGCGCTGACCGTGACCGTGAAACTGCCGGTCGCCGCGCCGACCGTTACCGACGCCCCGCTGGCGGTACAGGTAAGCACGTTGCTCCCGTCAATCGAACAATTGATGTTCGCCGAGTTGGTGATATTCGTGAAGTTTCCAGCGGAGGGAGAACCGTAGGTCGCGCCGACAGGCAGCGGGTCGCGGGCGATCGTCTGCCCGTCCGCGAACGTCGCGGCCAGCGTGCCGGTATTCGTGACCGTCAGCGTCCAGGTGAAGGGCGTACCCAGCGTCCCGGTCCCGCCCGCATCGTTCGTCTTCGCCACGCTCAGGTCCGGCAGGTTCAGGCCGACCGTCTTGCTGTCGGTGTTCGAGGTCACCCCGCCCGCAGAGGCGGAGGCGATGTTCGTCACGAAACCGGCAGTCACGTCGCCCGCCGTCACTGTATAGGTTGCCGTGCAGGTGATGCTTTCACCGGGGTCCAGGAAGGCATCGAGATCGCCCACCGTACTCACGTCCGGGCAGGCCTCGTTAATTGATTTGTCGTCGCTGACCGTCACCGGTCCGGCCAGGGGCGCGGAGCCGCTGTTCGTCACCAGGTAACTATAGTGCAGAACGTCGCCAGCCATAGTGAAATAACTCTCTGCCACGCTTTTGGCGATCGTCAGGCCTGTGGTCGCGTAGGTGGCCGTGGAGGGATTCGAGTTGTAGACCGTGCCGCTGTACGTGCCGTGCGCGGTGGCGGTGTTCGCATGGGAACCGGAGGCAGCCACCACCGGGCCAAAAGTACATGTCTGCACATCGTACAAAGGCATATTGGCCCAGGAGCAGCCAGGCAGGACGCCCACAGCCAGGGTCGGGTCGGTCACATTGACCGAGGTCAGGGCCACATCGCCCGTGTTTTCCACCGTGAATTGATAATACACATTGTCGCCAGCGGTCACGCCGACGAAGGTGGTCCACGGCCCGGTCGGGCTGGTCGAGACGCGCTTCAAGACCGACACGCCGGGGTGTACCGCAGTAACCGTCAGTGTATCGGACGCGGTGTTTCCGTTGCCGGCGGTGGTCGCCGATACGTTGCCGGTGAGGTTGGCGTAACTGCCGATAACATTCGTAATCGTGTTAACCGTTACGGTGCAGGACCCGCCCGCCGCCAGGGTCCCGCCAACCAGGGTGATCTGATACCGGCCTCCAACGAGCGCGGAGGCGACCGCACCGCCGCACTGGGGCGTAGTCGGCGCGACCGGAACGCTTACGTTCAGGGGCAACAGGTCCGTAAAGGCCACCCCCGCCAGAGCGTTGTTGGGGTTAGGATTGGTGATGGCGAAGGTCAGCGTTGACGAGCCGCCGACTATGATCGGGTTCAGGGCAAACTGCTTGGCGATGACCGGCGGCAGGATGGCGGTCAACGAGGCGCTGGCGGAGCCGCCCGGACCGGTGTTCTGTCCGCTCTGCGTGGACGAGATATACCCGCTGACGTTGTTATGCGGGCCGGCGGTGGTGGCCTTGATGCTCACCGTTACCGTGCAGGAACCGTTCGTCGCGCCGACCCTGGCCGGGATGGTGCCGCCCGTGACCGTGAGCGTTGTCGCGCCGACAGCCGGGGCAAAGGTGGCGCCGCAGGTGTTGCCCGCGCCGGTGGGGTTGGCCACTTCCAGACCGGCTGGTAAATTGTCCGTGAATGCCACACCAGTCAACGCCGCGCTGTTTTCATTGGTGAGAGTGAAGGTCAGCGTGGATGTGCCGTTGACCGCGATCGGGTTGGGCGAAAAAGCCTTGGTGATGGTCGGAGGCACGGCAACGCCGCAGCCGGTGATGATGATGTTATCTATGTATAGCGGGTCAGTAAGGGTTTTTGCGCCCCTCGCGTTAATTCGAAAAGTAGTTGTTGTCGTACCTGTCGTCGCGGCAGCGGTCGCGGGAATCGTCTGCCATGATCCCTTGGTCGCGGCCAAACTCACTATCGTGGAGAACGCTCCGCCATCCGCACTGGAATAGACATACATATTATTATTTCCAGGAGCTGCCCACTCGCCAGGATTCATGTAATACTGCACGGAGATGCTGACCCCGGTGAAATTGCTCGTATCAATCACAAGATCAAAATAGGGCTGTGTAGCCGAGGTGGGAACGACAGTGCCCCATCCCGTGCCACTCCATGAGTTCAGGGGATTACCTTCGGTAGTGCTGATGGCTTGTGTGCCTGTGCCAGTGTAACTCGCCGTGGCGCTGGCGACATTGCTTCCCTTGAAAGAATACACCGGAGGGACACCCGTCCCCTGGCTGGTTTCCATGGTCCAGCGCGCCAGTTCCAGGCCGGGCGTGCAGGCGGGAGGCGGGGGAGCGGTGCCGACTGTCAGGCTGGCGCTGGCAGTATGGCCGGTATCCACCGTGCCGATGAACAGGTGGCCGGAAGTATTGTTGTAGGTCCCCGCCGCCGGGGCGGTGACGTTCACGTTGATGGTACAGTTGCCGTTCGCCGCGATCGTGCCATTCAAGAACGAGATGGCGGCCGCGCCGGCAACCGGCGCGAAGGTCGGCGTGCCGCAGCCGCTGGTGGAGTAGGTTGCAGGCGTGGCGACTACCATCGCCCCCGGCGAGGTCGGGAAAGTATCCGTGAAATTGGCGCCCGTGAGCGCCACCCCGTTCGGGTTGTGCAGTGTGAAGGTCAACGTGGAAGTGCCGCCGACGATGGTCGTGCTAGGAGTGAAAGCCTTCGCAATGGTGACGGAGGCGGGATCAATGATGGCAGCAATGCGGCCCCCAACGGAATAATCGGCATTGTAGTGATAACTGCTGCCGGAGAAATCGTAGATGAGGTTGGTGAGAGTCTGGTTGGTTCCCGCGCCGCCGATGATGGTCACGCTGTAAGTGACTGTTACGTTGCCCCCGTATTTCCCGACGCTCAGACACGACCTGTAGTTGGGCGAGTTCGGATCGTTCTCCCAGCGGCAACCATCCGCATACAGTTTGGTGGCTGCATTCGGGTCTGTGCCGCCATCAGCCGAATAAGTGCTGATTACACTATTGATCTTGAAAATGGTATTTGGGAAATTGATGAAGTTCTCGATCTGCTCGTAACCGTTGGTGGCAGTCGAACCGACCAACTGGATACTATACGTATTGCCGACTTGCAGCGCCATGGTCCCGCCGGCAGGGATGGAAACGCCATTCAACTTTACATCGGTGGTGGAGTTACGGCTCTGCGAGATGAGATGCTCGACATAAATTTCGCGCGGAGTGGCGGTGCTGACTGTACCCAGGGTGTCGGCAGTGGCGGTGATGTGATATCGCGCCATGTGGTCATATGCCGAAGAATTGCGGGTGATCTCGACTTCATAATAGAAATCCGTACAGGCCCCGGGCGCCAGGCTCGGCACGGCATGGCCATTGATCACGGTATATTCAGAC
This sequence comes from Anaerolineaceae bacterium, assembly GCA_009772985.1. Classification (GTDB taxonomy): domain Bacteria; phylum Chloroflexota; class Anaerolineae; order Anaerolineales; family Villigracilaceae; genus UBA877. The sequence goes on along the minus strand of WOUS01000007.1, from coordinate 189,447 downwards.
AGCGAACCGGGCCGCAGGGCAATGTATGGATCGGTTGTATCCCACACAAATGCGGAGGCCACATTCGTGACCGCCGTATCGCCCGTGTTGCAGACCCGCGCCCCGACCGGGAATCTGTTCGGCCCAACATTGACATTGTTACTGTCAAGACCGACCACGTTCCACGTAATGGGCGTAATGGAAAGCGCGCCGGCCGCGCTGACCGATTGTCCCGGTATCAGGGCGATGGCGAACATTCCCACAGCCACGATAACGCTGACGATGCTCTGCAAGGTACGATTGAGTTTCATGAGTCTGTCTCCAATTGATAACATGCAAAATATACCAGAATGGACAGGGTTTCCATTAAAGGATATAAAACCCTGTCTGTTCCCGGTTATACCCGCGAGGGATAATTAGATGATCTTTCTTTCTTCGATCACTCCATCGAAAGCGTTGAAATTATAGAACGGCTGGCACTATGCCAGCACAACTATACTTATACAATAGTAACCCGGAACAAGGAATGGTAGCGTCCTATACTTTTGGAAGAAAAAAGTATAGTCAGAGTGCAGGGAAAATGATAGTTAAAAACGTACTGAGCCAGAAATTTGCTTGACAAGTCCCCAAACCGGCATATAATTGCCGCACTGCACCAAAACGCATTGACCGGGACGAGTACGCGGTCCGCAAGCCGACAGGGAAGGAAGGCCAAAGATTGAGAGCCTTCCCCGGGGAGCGCCGCCGAAAACCACCCGCGAGCGAGAAGCAGAACAGCGTTTAGCAATTGGCGCTTAGTAAGCGGAACGGCTGGCCCCGTTATCGGCTCAATGAGATGCTGTAGGGGACGACCTGCGTGTCGTCCCGAAAAGCAAATCGGGTGGAACCGCGTGACCGCGCAAGCGCTCTCGCCCCGAATTCGGGCGAGAGTTTTTTTATTTCGCCCTCTCCCCTGCACCCCTCTCCCATTTTTGGGAGAGGGGACGGGGGTGAGGGCAAGGAGAAAAAATGTCCGACCAAGAAGAACGCTACGAAGATTCACAACTGTACAAGATCCGCCACTCGGCCGCGCACGTCATGGCGCAAGCCGTGCTCGAATTCTACCCGGAGGCCAAATACACCATCGGCCCGCCGGTCGAGAACGGCTTCTACTACGACTTCGATCTGCCCCAGCCCATCGTACTAGAAGATCTGGAGAAGATCGAAAAGCGTATGCGGCAGATCATCGCCGGGGGACATCCCTTCGTCAAGAAGGTCATTTCCGGCGAAGAAGCCCGCCAGGTTTTCAAAGATCAGCCCTACAAACTGGAACTCATCGAAGGCCTGGAAAAAGGCGGCACGGACGAATACGGCAACCCGCTGGACGAGAAACCGGAAATTTCCGTTTACCAGTCCGATGCGTTCACGGACCTGTGCCGCGGCCCGCACGTGGAGACGACGCGCCAGATCAACCCGTCGGCCATCAAGTTGATGTCCATCGCCGGGGCCTACTGGCGCGGCGACGAACACAACAAAATGCTGACGCGTATCTACGGCACGGCCTGGCGCACGCCCGATGAACTCAAGAATTATCTCAAGATGATCGAGGAAGCCAAAGCCCGCGACCACCGCAAACTCGGCAAGGACCTCGAAATCTTCATCTACGATGAGGAAGTCGGTCCCGGCCTGCCGCTCTGGCTGCCGCGCGGCGGCGTCATCATCGAGGAACTGGAAAAACTGGCAAAAGAGATGGAGGAAAAAGCCGGCTACCTCCGGGTCCGCACCCCGCACCTGGCCAAGGAAGACCTGTTCCTGCACTCCGGCCACCTGCCCTACTACGCCGAGTCCATGTATCCGCCGATGGAACTCGAAGGGACGAAATACTACGTCAAGCCGATGAACTGCCCGATGCACCACAAGATCTACGGCGCCAAGCCGCGCTCCTACCGCGACCTGCCCATCCGCCTGGCCGAGTACGGGACGTGCTACCGCTACGAAAAATCCGGCGAACTGTTCGGCCTGATGCGCGTCCGCTCGATGCAGATGAACGACGCCCACATCTACGTGACCGAAGACCAGTTCGAGCAGGAATTCATGGGCGTGATCGAGCTCTACAAAAAATACTTCGACCTGTTCGGCATCGAAAAGTACGTCATGCGTTTCAGCCTGCACAACAAGGAAGGCCTGGGCAAGAAATACATTGACAACGAACGCCTGTGGCTCAAGACCGAAGAAATGGTGCGGCGCGCCATGACGAACGGCAGCGTCCCATTCGTGGAAGCCGCCAACGAAGCCGCCTTCTACGGTCCAAAGATCGACGTTCAGATCTGGTCGGCCATCGGCAAGGAATTTACGCTCGCCACCAACCAGGTGGACTTCGCCCAGCCCGGCCGCTTCGACCTGAAATACATGAGCAGGGAAGGGGTCGAGGAAACGCCGCTCTGCATCCACCGCGCCCCGCTCAGCACGCACGAGCGCATGGTCGGCTTCCTGCTGGAGCATTACGCCGGCAACTTCCCGGCCTGGCTCTCGCCCGAACAGGCGCGCGTCATCCCCATCACCGACAACCAGAACGGGTACGCCGAAGGCATCGTCCGCCAGTTGCGCGAGGCCGGCATCCGCGCCAGCAGCGACGTCAGTTCGAACCGCATGAACGCCAAGATCCGCGACGCACAGTTGATGAAAACACCGTACATGCTGGTGGTTGGCGAGAACGAAGCCAGCGCCGGGCAGGTTTCCCTGCGGGTGCGCGACGGCTCGCGGCAGGACAACATCCCGCTGGCCGAATTCGTGGCCCGCGCCAAAGACCGCATCGAGCGGCGCGCGCCTGAACTCTAACCGCAGCGCGCGGGACCTCGAACCTGTTTGCCCAAAACCAGAAGAGCGGACTGCCTCAAGGCAGTCCGCTCGATTTGTTGTGCCAAAACTCATTGACGTAAGTTACTTGCGTGAAGGGTTTGTTTTCTATATAATCAGATCAGTATCCTCGCAAAAAAAAGTGGGCGGGGACCCAATCCCTTTCGGAGGTGGAGTATGCGTACTATCAACCGTATTCTCTCGGGGGTTTTGATCGCAATCTTTGTTCTCGGATTAACTTTCATTCCTGGCGGGGACGCACAAGCAGCCTCCTGTACGTGGACCGGCGCGGTTGACACCGCCTGGGGCACCGCCGGCAACTGGTCCTGCGGCGCCGTCCCCGGCGCGGCGGATGACGTGGTAATTGACGGCAGTGTGACTGCCGCACCGACCATCACGGCGGTCTCCACAACCACGATCAAATCCCTTACCGTCACCAACAACGCTGCCGCCACCCTGACCGCGTCCGCCGCGGCCACCGTGACCGTCAACGGCGGCGGGACCGGCCTCACGGTCGCTTCCGGTTCGTCGCTGACCTTCGGCGGCGGCTTCGCCATCACCATGGCGCTCGCCAGCGGCACGAGCGGGACGGTATCGGGCGCGATGACCATGACCGGCACTGCCTCGGCGGCGCACCGCCTGACCGGCTTTGCCGCCAGCCCGATCACATTCCAGAGCGGCGCTGTCTTCACTGCCGGGACGAATTTTTCCGGCAACGCGTTTGGGACGGCGAACCTCAACTCGGTCATCTTCGCAAGCGGCTCCACATATACCTACCAAGCCGGCTCCAATCCCTTCGGCGCAAGCCAGCCAAGTTCGGTGGTCGTCTTCCAGACCGGCAGCCTGTACAAGCACCTGTCCTCGAACACACCCTCCTTCTCCGGACGCACCTACGCCAACTTCGAACTGGATTTTGCCGCCGCCAACATCTCCGGCACCGGCACCGGCGCCCTCTCGATTGACAACCTGACCATCACCAGCGGCCGCCTAAACCTGAACATGACCGGGACCTTCAACCTGAAAGGCAGCGTCTCGGTGGCAGGCGGCGCAACGCTCACCTTCACCCCGGCCAGCGCGGCAACGCTCACCTTCAGCGGCGCAGCCCCGCAGACCATCAGCGGGTCTGGCACGCTCACATTTGGCGCCAACGAGAATGTCGCCGTCAACAGCAATCTGACCTTCCAGAAGAACATCTCCATCCCCGGCACGCTGACAGTCAACGGGACGCTCAACATCGCCAGCGGCTACTCCTTTACGCTCGCGCGGGATATCAGCGTACCCGGCGCGCTGAACGTGAGCGGCACGCTGAACACCGGCACGTATCTCGTCACCGGGGCCGGCAGCTTCGCGTTGGCCTCCGGCGCGACGCTGGGCATCGGCTCGCCGGACGGCATCACCGCTTCCGGCGCATCCGGCAACATTCAGGCAGCCGGGACCCGCGCCTACGATCCCGGTGCGAACTATATTTATAGCGGCGCGGCGGCCCAGCACGCCGGGAACGGCCTCACTGGAGCCAACACCCTGACAATCAACAACGCGCTGGGCGTCACGCTGGATACCAGCGTTTCTGTGACCGGCGGCCTGGCGCTCACCAGCGGCGACCTGTTCACCGGCTCCAACGTGGTGGACCTGGGCAGCGCCGCTACCGTGACCGGCGCGGGCGACGTGGTGGGAACGGTCTCCCATACTTCCATCCCCTCCGCCGGGATTTACTACTTCAATAATGCCACAACATTCATCCAAACCGACGGATCGTGTTCCCCCTTCTCGATCACCCTGACGAAATCCGCCCCAAGCGGGCTGCCCCTGGCAATTGCGCGCGAGTACCAAATTCCTCCCAGCACCTGCACGGTTGAAATCAGCCTGGGGTACCAGCAAAGCGAGGTTGGTTCGATTCCCGAAAACAACCTGCGCCCCTACCTGTCCATCACCGGTCCGTGGAGTGTGCAGCCCGGGAGCGTGGATACGGCCAACAACTTCGTGACCACCACGAGTTTATCCACCTTCTTCGGTGATTGGGCAATCGCCGCCTACAACATCTACCCCACCGGCACCGGCTCGGCCACCCCGGCCGCGGTCTTTCCGGGCGATACCAGCCTGCTCGAAGTCCAGGTTGTACCGGGCGTCAATCCCTCCAGCCCGGTCAACGTGGCCTGCGACCTGACCCCCATCGGCGGGAGCGCTTCACAGAGTCTCACCGAAAGCACACCGAACACCTTCACCTACACCGCCACCGTGGCAGTTGGCACCAGCGGCGGCCTTAAGACCCTCGTCTGCACTGTCAGCGATGACCTGGCGCGCAGCGCCACCACGAACATCAGCCTGACCGTCTCCACCCAGCCCGACCTGACCGTCAGCCTCGCCGCCCCGTCGGACGGCATCGTGAACGTTCCCTATGATTACACCCTCACCGTCTCGAACATCGGCGCGGCGGCCGCCTCCGGCATCACGGTCCAGTTCACCCTGCCCGCCGGTCTCACCTACAACAGCGCCACGGTCTCGAACGGTTTCACCGCCGGTGAATCCGGCGGCGTGGTCACCTTCAGCGGCGGCAGCATCACCGCCAGCAACGCGGCAATCCTGACCGTCAACGTGACCGCCACCACGCCCGGCGTCTACACGGCCCCCGCCGATACAGCCATCGCCGACCCGTCGAATGCCATCGCCGAATCGAACGAGAGCAACAACGGCTCGGCTGAAGTGACCACCACCATCCCCGCGCCAACGAACCCGTCCGGCGTCGGCTCGGCGGACCCCGGCACGGTCGCGCAGACCGCCCCCACCCTGCTCACGGTCGCTGTGACGCCGGGCCTGTATCCCACCAGCACCGGACTGGGCGTCACCTGTGACCTGACCGCCATCGGCGGCTCGAACCCGACCGTCTTCACGGACGCGGGCGGCAACACCTTCACCTACGCGGCCACCGTCAGCGACGACACCCCCGCCGGAGCGAAATCCCTGCCCTGCGCCATCACCGACGCCGAAGGCCGCACCGGCAGCGCCAGCATTTCGCTGACCGTGCTCGCAGTGCTCCCCATCGGCACCGTCAACGGTCCGATCCTGGACACCGACGTCGGCGCCGCACACCAGTCCCCCTACAAGAACCAGACCGTCGTTGTCAGGGGCGTTATCTTCGAAAAGACGCTGCAACCCATTAAAAACTCCACAGCGGTGTATTACGGCTTCTTCATCCAGAACACCGCCGCGACCGCCGACGCGGACCCGAACACCTCCGACGGCCTCTACGTTTACATGAACGTCACCAGCGCCATGAGCGCACCGGGCGGAGGCGCCTACACACCCGCCGTCGGGGACGAAGTGATCCTGCAAGGCAAGATCACCGAATACTACAACATGACGGAACTGACGAACCCGGTCCTCATCGCGCCCGTGGTACGCAGCGGCGTGGACCTGGATGCTGAACTCCCGCCCTTCATAGCAGATCCGCCCGTTGACCTCGCAGACGCCAACCGCTACTGGGAACGCCGCCAGGGCATGCGCGCCCAGGTACCGGCCAACGCCATTGTCCTCGGCGGTCGCAGCGTCTTCAACCCGACGGACGGCGAGGTCTGGATTGCGCATCCCAACAGCGTCATTGCCTTGCGCACCGAACCCTACGAGCGCCGCGCCTTCCGCGACTCTGCCATCCTGGATGACAACTACGACCCGATTAACTGGGACGGCAACGGCTATCGCATCCTGATGGGCTCGTGGGGCATCAAATGGACCGAGGGCAATGGTCAGGCTCTGATCGTCCCGGCCAGCACCTTCGATACTGTCACCAATGCCCCGGTCGGCGGCGTCAACTACTCCTACAGCAAGTACCGCATCGAAGTGACCACCCAGCCCATCCTGAACGACGGTGTTGACCCGGCGGCGAACAATCCGCCGCAGACGTTCGACCGCGGGCTTGCCTACAGCATCGCCGATTTCAACCTGGAAAACCTGTATGATTTCCGCGACAACCCCTTCTCCGGCTGCGATTTCACCGGCAACACGGGCTGCCCCGCCGTGGCCCCCTTCCTCTCCGCAGTCAACCCGCCCTATGATTATGTCCCGGCTGACGATGCCACCTACCAGGCGCGCCTGACCGACATCGCCCTGCAAATCATCAACGACCTGCACAGCCCCGACATCCTCGCCGTGCAGGAAGTCGAGAACCAGGACATCTGTGTCGTGACCGGCGGCGCGCTCGTCTGCGGCTCGACCGATAACGCCGACGGCAAACCGGACGCGCTCCAGGAACTGGCGCTCAGGATCGCCGCCCTCGGCGGTCCGGTCTACGATGCCGCCTTCGACCGCAACAGTTCGGACCTGCGCGGCATTGCCCCGGCCTTCCTGTACCGCACCGACCGCGTCCAACTCGTTTCCCCGGCTGGCGATCCGCTCTTGGGTGCCACTCCGGCCATCGTCTACGCCGGCGCGGGTGTGCCATCCAACAGCGACATCTCGAACCCGAAGACCCTCAACGCGGTCCTGCCAGCCGGTGTGAGCGCGTGCGAGATCAATTGGGTCTTCCCGCGCGCACCCGATGTCGGCCTGTTCCGCATCTACAGCGACGCGATCGGCGGGAGCAACTACCGCGACGTGTACGTAATCAACAACCACTTCAAGAGCGGACCCGACACCTGCGTCGCGCACCGCACCGAGCAGGCCAACTACAACGCCGCCATCGTGGCCTTCCTCCAGTCTGCCAACCCGGACGCCCGTGTAATCGTTGTCGGCGACTTGAACGTTTACCCGCGCCCAGACAATACCGCTTACGGCGCGACCGACCAGCTGGCTGCCCTCTACGATCCGTCCATCGGCCTGACCAACCTGTGGGATGTGCTCAACGCGGCACACCCGGCCTCCGCCTACAGTTACGTTTATCTCGGCATGGCGCAGACCCTCGACCAGATGTTCGTCAACCAGACGTTGCTCGCCGATTTGCAGCAATACAACATCGCGCACATCAACAGCGACTTCCCGGCCGACTACACCGGCGACGTGGCGCGCGGCACGAGCGACCATGACCCGAACGTGGCAGTCTTCGAGTTCAACCAGGCCCCCACCGCCCTGAACCTGTCGAACACCAGCGTGGCCGGGAACATGCCGGTCGGAACGCTCGTCGGCCTCTTCTCGACCGTTGACCCGGACGCCGGCGAGACATTCACCTACACCCTCGTCCCCGGAGCAGGCGACACCGACAACGCCTCCTTCTCCATCGCCGGCGACCAACTGCGGACTGCGGCCGTCTTCAACGCCCTGGTCAAGAACACTTACCTGATCCGCGCCCGCACGACCGACAGCGGCAGATTGTGGTTCGAGCAGACCTTCGTTATCACCGTCACAGCCAACAACTACGTCCCATCCATCATCACCCCGGCCAACGGCGAACACCTGCTCACCAACCGCCCCGACTTCGATTGGACGGACGTTCCCGGCGCCAGGTTCTACCAGTGGCAGGTCTCGCGCTACCCGAACTTCTCCGTGCTCCATTCCTGGGCCACCACAATCGTCTCCCAGTACACCCCGGCGCGTGAACTCTTCTTCCCCGAACAACTCTACTGGCGGGTGCGCGCCTACGGTCCCTGGGGCTTCGGTCCGTGGACCACTGCGTCCACGTTCTTTACCGCCAACGCCCCGCGCACCCCGGTGCTGGTCTCCCCGGCCATCAACGCCCTGATCTACGACTACACCCCCCGCCTCGATTGGGCGCTCCCCTTCCTGCCCGCCGGGACAACCCTGGATTATTACCAGGTCCAGGTAGCAACGGATGTAGCCTTCTCCGCCCTGGTGATCAACGAGAAAGTGTACGGCCTGGTCAACTCCGAGTACACGCCGCTGACGAACCTGAACCCGAACACGAAGTACTACTGGCGGGTGCGCGCCTTCAATACTGCTGGTGAGTACACTGGCTGGTCGCTGACGCGTTACTTCCGAACCGCCATCGCCCCGCCGGTGCTGAACACTCCCCCCAACGGCAGCGCCACCACCAACCGCCGCCCAACTTTCGACTGGAACGACGCGAGCGGCGCAACGTTCTACGCCCTCCAGGTCTCGCGCAACAGCACCTTCACCAGCCTGGTATTCTCGGTGAACGTGACCAGTTCCACCTTCACCCCGCTCGTCAACCTGCCGCTCGGCACGCTCTACTGGCGGGTGCGGGCCTACGGTCCCAACGGACCCAGCCTCTGGTCCTCAACCTTCAACTTCATCGAACAATAAACCAAACTGAAATTCAAAAAGGCGGGCTGCCTCTGGGCAGCCCGCTCTTTTCATTTTCAGCACAGCAATTACGCGACCAGAACGTCGAGTTGGGGGTTATAGAGAACAGAAAACCGCCCTTCACCCTTTCTTCAGGAGACCCGCCAACCCATGAATATTGCCCTTGCGCCCGCCCTCGTTACCCGGTACCTGCCGCGTACCAACCGCCTTGTCCGCGATATGCTGCTCGTTGTCACAGGCAGTTTGCTGGTGGCAGGGATGGCCCAGGTAAGAATCCCGCTCCCGTTCACCCCGGTCCCGCTGACCGGGCAGACGTTCGCCGTCTTATTGGTGGGAGCCGCCCTCGGGTCACGCCGGGGAGCAGCAAGTCTGTTGTTCTATCTTACCCTGGGGATGGCTGGCTTGCCCGTATTTGCCGGCGGCGCGAGCAGCCTGGCCTATCTGGCTGGACCGACTGGCGGTTATCTGATTGGATTCGTGTGTGCAGCATTCGTTGTTGGCTTCCTGGCTGAGCGCGGCCTGGACCGGCATTTCCGCAGCGCACTGCTGGTGTTCCTGGTCGGCGAGGTGGTTATTTATCTGTGCGGCATATCGTGGCTGAGTCTCCATCTTGGGGCGCAAAAGGCACTCGTAGCGGGGGTCTTCCCCTTCCTGCTCGGTGATGCCATCAAGATGATTGCGGCGGCGCTGACCCTGCCCGCGGCATGGAAGATAGTTACAACTTTGTAAACGTAACCGTCCAAGAAAAAGGGTGTTGTATCCCTTGAGTTACCGAAACTCATGTATAGACAAGATGCTCTTTTCAGGCAAGTTGCTGTAGACAAGCGCATCAGGTAAGCCCTACCCATTCCAGGAATTCGACAGTCCCAGGAATTCGGACAACTGCACATGCTGCAGCTGGTAGTTTTGTGTTCCTTTTTTCATCCATTTCCGAATGGCCTTCATCCTTCCGTCAGGTCTGCACTTCTTAACTGTTCCTTTGAGGCAAATCGAACCGTATGCAAAAGGCGTCCACTCATCTGGAAAGAATCCGGGCAGAAGCCGCACTCGGCGGAGGCGAAGCGCGCATTGCCGCCCAGCACTCCAAAGAGAAACTGACTGCGCGCGAACGCATCGAACAGTTGCTCGATGGCGAAACTTTCCAGGAAACCGGCATGTTCGTCACGCATCGCGCCGGCGGATTGGGTATGGAAAAATCCCATCCTTATACAGACGGCGTAGTGACTGGCTGGGGCAAGATAGATGGCCGGTTGGTGTATGTTTTTGCCCAGGATTTCACCATCATGGGCGGCTCGGTGGGCGAAGCGCACGGGAGGAAGATCGCCGGCCTGCTGGAACTGGCACAGCAGAACGGCGCGCCTGTCATCGGCCTGAATGATTCCGGGGGAGCGCGCATTCAGGAAGGCGTGGGTGCCCTGGCCGGTTATGGACAAATCTTCCATCGCAACGTTCAGGCCTCCGGCGTCATCCCGCAAATATCGGTCATTCTCGGCCCCTGTGCCGGGGGCGCGGTTTATTCGCCCGCCATTACCGATTTCGTTTTCATGGTCGAGAAGACCGCCCACATGTTCATCACCGGCCCGGAAGTGGTCAAATCGGTCACTCACGAGGATGTCAGTTTCGACGACCTGGGCGGCGCGGCAGTTCACCGGTCCCGGAGCGGCGTGGCGCATTTCACTGCTCCAGATGAGGGGGCTTTATTGTCGAATGTGCGCTCGCTGCTTTCGTTCCTCCCTTCCAATAACCTCACCCCGCCTCCCTGCGTACAGCCCGGCGACGACCCCCGGCGCGCCGTTCCTGAACTGGCCCACATCGTCCCGGAAAACCCGCAACAGCCGTATGACGTTCGCAGCGTGATCGAAGCGCTGGTTGACAACGGGGAGTTCATGGAATCCCAAAGCGAGTACGCCTGTAACCTGGTAGTCGGCTTTGCCCGCTTCGATGGGTATCCGGTCGGGATCGTTGCCAACCAGCCGCTTTCCCTTGCCGGGGTATTGGATATCAATTCATCCGACAAAGGAGCACGCTTCATCCGTTTTTGTGACGCTTTCCATATCCCCCTGTTGACCCTCGTAGATACCCCGGGCTTCCTCCCCGGCACCGACCAGGAATATGGCGGGATCATCCGGCATGGAGCCAAAATCGCCTATGCCTATTCCGAAGCGACCGTCCCCAAGGTCACCCTGATCCTGCGCAAAGCGTATGGGGGTGCGTACATCGTCATGGGTTCCAAACACCTCGGCGGGGATATTAACTTTGCCTTGCCCAATGCCGAGATTGCAGTGATGGGACCGGAAGGAGCCGTCAGCATCGTCTTCTCCAAAGACATCCAGGCAGCCAGCGATCCGGCCGTCCGCCGGGAGGAACTCATCGCGCAATACCGTTCCGAACTGGCGAATCCCCTGGTTGCCGCCAGCCGCGGTTACCTGGACGATATCATCGCCCCGGCCGAGAGCCGCGTGCGGATCATTCACGCCCTGGAGGCGCTGCGCGAGAAGCGTCAGCCCACCCCCTCGCGGAAACACGGGAACATCCCGCTATAGGGAATGGCATGAAGAAGACGAAAATCCTGGTTGCGAACCGCGGCGAGATTGGGGTGCGCATCCTGCGCGCCTGCCGTGAGATGGGATTGCCGTCTGTGGCGGTCTTCACCGATGTGGACGAATCGGCGCTCCACGTCCGCTATGCAGATGAGACGATTTTGATCGGCGACAGACAGCAGTATCTCAACCCCGCCGCGATCCTCGAGGCCGCCCAGCGCAGCGGCGCGACCGCCGTCCATCCCGGCTACGGCTTCCTTTCGGAAAACCCGGATTTTGCCCGGGCGGTGGAGGCGCAGGGACTGACCTTCATCGGCCCGCGCCCGGAGACGGTGGCAATGATGGGCGACAAACTGGCCGCCCGCCGCTTTTCCCGGAAAGCCGGATTGCCGGTCATCGCCGGGACCGACGAGCCGCTGCCCGCGGAACTGCCTCTCGGTATGGCGAAAAAGGTCCAGTACCCGGTGCTGGTGAAGGCGGCCGCGGGCGGAGGCGGGCGCGGCATCCGCCTGGCGCTTTCCGCAGAGGAACTGCCGGCGGTGATCGAAGCGGCGCGCCGCGAGGCCAAGGCGGCTTTCAGCGATGATGCCGTCTTCCTGGAATCACTCGTCCAGCAGGCGCGTCACATCGAGGTGCAGATCCTGGGCGACGGGGAGGGGAACGTTGTCTGCCTCGGCGAACGCGAGTGTTCCATCCAGCGCCGCCGCCAGAAGTTGATCGAAGAGGCTCCGGCCCACGGCCTCTCACCGGAACTCAGGCGCCAGGTCCAGGAAGCCGCGCTGAGGCTGGGAAAAGCCCTGCGCTACCGCAGTCTCGGCACAGTGGAATTCCTCCTGAACCGCAAGAACCATTTTTACTTCATCGAGGTCAATCCCCGCATCCAGGTGGAGCACCCGGTGACGGAAATGGTCACCGGCGTGGACCTGGTCAAAGAGCAATTGTCCATCGCCCTGGGCGAGCCGATGCGTGATTTCCCGGAAGAGATCACGCCGCACGGAGCGGCCATCGAGGCGCGCATCCTGGCGGAAGACACCCAGGCAGGGTTCCTCCCCTCGACGGGGCAGATCCTGTACCTGAAAGAGCCGGGCGGGCCCGGGGTCCGGATAGACAGCGCCCTCTACCAGGGCATGACCGTCGGCGCGGAATATGACTCGCTGCTGTCGAAGGTCATCGTCTGGGGAGAGAACCGCGCCGTCGCCATCCAGCGGCTGCGGCGCGCCCTGCACGAGTACCAGATCGGCGGCCTGAGCACGGATATTGATTTCATCCTGCAGATCATCGAAAGCCCGCAGTTCATCAGCGGCGACGTCACCACAACGTACCTGGAGACTTTCAAACCTGCCACGCCGAAGACCGAGCCGGGCCTGGAGCGCGACCTGGCCTGGGCGGCCGCACTGTTCGCCCACCAGCAGCGCACCCGGAACGTCGCGCCGGATGCCCGCCCGGGAAGTTACTGGCAGATGGCCGCCTGGAAAGAACAGATGACGAAAGTCTAGAGGAAAATACCATGTCACTCTACACAGTCACGATCGAAAACCGCACCTACCGGGTCAATATCTTCGGCAACCGCTGCACCGTCAACGATGAGTTGGTGGATGCAAAAGTCGTCCCGCTGAACCGGAACGGTCTGCATCTGCTGCAACGCGGCAAACAGGCGCTCGAACTTTTCCTGAGCGCGCACGAAGCCGATACCTATCAGATGCACATGCTCGGCGGGAAGCGGATCGTCAGCCGTGTCACCACGCGGACGAGGAAACATGCGCAGCCGGGTGCAACCGACGGGCAGGCGGCGGCTCTCGCCGCGCCGATGCACGGACTGGTGGTGGATGTCGCCGCCCTGCCGGGCGACACGGTCGAAAAAGGCCAGACCCTCGTCGTGCTCGAGTCAATGAAAATGCAAATGCAGCTCTGCTCTCCACGCCGCGGCAGGATCGCCAGGATCGCCGTCCAGCCGGGCAGTCAAGTGGAGAAAGGGGCATTACTGGTACAGTTCGAGTAGAGAAAGCCAAACAGGAGACTTATGAGCGAACCCATTGCAATTGCAATCGTCGGCGTTGGGGCCATCCTTCCGGACGCCCCGGACGCGCAGACGTTCTGGAAGAATATCCAGGCCGGACGGTACTCGATTTCCGACGTTCCCGCCGAACGCTGGAGGGCGGAACTTTTCTATGACCCTGATCCTGCCGCGCCGGACAAGACCTACAGCAAAATCGGCGGCTGGGTCAGCGGATTCAAGCTCGATGCCAAACGGATGGGCATCGCCATCCCGCCGCGCGTCCTGGCCCAGGTTGACGAAGTTCAGCAGTGGGCGCTTGCCGCCAGTTTCGAGGCGCTCCAGGACTATGGCTGGCCGGAACGGCGCCTCGACTCGGACCGGATGGCGGTCATCCTGGGCAGCGCCCTGGGAGGCGAGCACCATTACCGTACCACCATCCGCATCCACTTGCCGGAATATCTCGATATCCTTTCATCCCTGCCCGCTTTCCAGAACCTGACGGGAGAGGCGCAATCTGCTTTGCTGGAGGGATTGACGGCAGGCCTCCGCTCGCAAACCCCCATCGTCACCGAAGATACCATGCCCGGCGAACTCTCCAACGTCATCGCCGGCCGGGTCGCCAACGTGTTCAATTTCTCCGGGCCGAACTTCGTGACGGATGCGGCCTGCGCCTCCTCCCTCGCCGCGCTGCAAAGCGCGGTGGAAGGCCTCCTCTCCAACCGGTTCGATGCCGTCCTGACCGGCGGCTTGGACCGGAACATGGGTCCCGAAGCCTTCGTCAAGTTCAGCAAGATCGGGGCGCTCAGCCCGGACGGGTCCCGCCCGTACGCGGAAGGCGCCAACGGTTTCGTGATGGGCGAAGGGGCGGCCATCTTCCTGCTCAAACGCCTGGCGGATGCCGAGCGCGACGGCGACAAAATCTACGCGGTCGTGCGCGGCATCGGCGCCAGCAGCGACGGCAAGGGGAAGGGCATCACCGCTCCCAATCCGCTTGGCCAGCAGCGCGCCATCGAACGCGCCTGGAAGAACGCCGATGTCTCCCCGGCGAGCGTCGGGCTGATCGAGGGACACGGCACCTCGACCCGGGTCGGGGACCTGGCCGAGGTCAGCAGCCTCGATGGCGTTTTCGGCCAACTCGGTCTCAAGCCGGGGAGCGTGGCGCTCGGTTCGGTCAAGTCCAATTTTGGGCATCTGAAGGGCGCCGCCGGCGCGGCCGGGCTGCTCAAGGCAATCCTCGCGCTGAACGACCACCTCCTGCCTCCCTCGGTCAATTTCCACCGGCCAAACCCGCAGATTGACTTTTCCCGCCTGCCGTTCTACGTCCCCACCGGGACGCGTCCGTGGGAAGTCCGCCCGGGAGAAGTGCGCCGCGCGGGAGTCAGCGCGTTCGGCTTCGGCGGGACCAACTTCCACGTGGTGCTCGAAGAATACCTGCCCGGCGTGCTCACCAAGGAACGCGCCGTCCATCCAGGAGTTGATATGAAATCTGCACAGGCCGTCCCCGCGCAACCGGTCGAGACGGTCCCCGCTTCCATCGCGAAACCTTACCGCGGGCTGTTCTTCGTCAGCGCGGATTCGGCGGCGGGCCTGCGCCAGGCTCTGAGCGAAAAACTCGAGCAGGCGAAACAAGGAAGCCTACCTCCAACCGCCTGCCCGACTTCGATCCAACTGGGCAAAGCCGAGCGGCTCGTGATTGATTACGAGGACCAGAAAGACCTGCTCGCCCGCGCCGACAAAGCGCTCAAGGCGCTGGAAACCAACGCCGCCGAGGCGTGGCAGGCTTTGAGTGTGCAGGGGATCTACCGCGGCAGCGGCAAACCCGGCAAGACGGCTTTCCTGTTCCCCGGCCAGGGATCGCAGTACGTCAACATGCTGCGGGACCTGCGGGAGGCGGAACCGATCGTTGCCGAAACGTTCCGGGAAGCCGACGCGGTCATGACTCCCATTCTGGGCAAACCCCTCACGGACTACATCTTCGTCAGCGGAGATGATGAAACGCTGGCCCAGGCGGAAGCAAAACTGCGCCATACCGACATCACCCAGCCCGCCATCCTGGCGGTCAACGTGGCGTTGATGCGGGTGCTGGCAAAATTCGGCTTCAAACCAGACCTGGTCATCGGTCACAGTCTCGGCGAATACGCCGCGCTGGTGGCCGCCGGCGTGCTCAGCCTGTCCGATGCGCTGCAAGTGGTCAGCGCGCGCGGGCAGGAGATGAACAAAGTGGCCTCGGACGATAACGGCTGCATGGCCGCCGTCTCTGCCCCGTTGGCGGAGGTGGAGCGCATCCTCGGAACCATCGAAGGCTACGTTGTCATCGCCAACATGAACAGCCCGGTGCAATGCGTCATCGGCGGGCGGACTTCCGCAGTGGAAGCCGCCATCGCCGCGTTCCTGGCGGCCGGGTTCCAGGCGACCAGGATCCCGGTCTCGCACGCTTTCCACACCAGCATCGTCGCCCCGGCCAGCCAGCCGCTGCGGCAAGTTATCGCCCGGATGAACGTCCAGTCTCCCACAATGCCCATCGTCGCCAACGTGACCGGCGGGCTGTATCCAACCAGCCGCGAAGAGATTCTGGACATCCTGGCCGCGCAGGTGGCCTCGCCGGTCCGGTTCGTCCAGGGCATTAATACGTTGTACGAAGAAGGCGCACGGATATTCGTGGAGGTTGGCCCGAAGCGCGTCCTGAGCGGGCTGGCTTCTGACATTCTCAAGGACAAGGAGAAGAAGGACATCGCGGTGCTCGCCACCAACCATCCCCGCAAGGGCGACCTGGCAAGCATCAACGAAGCCCTGTGCAGATTATACGCCGCCGGAGTGACCGGGACGCCGGACGCGACCCCGGCCGCGCGCCCGGACCCGCTTTCGGTCTCCCGGCCCGCTCCCGTGGAAATCGTTCCCTCACGCGCAGCAGTTTCGGACGGCCGCCTGCCGCTGACCGGTTCCGTGGTCATCAGCGGCGCGGGGCTGGGCCTGCCCGGGCGCGGCAGGCACGTTTTCGACGATAACAACATCCTCTCCCTGCTCAACGGGGAAATGCGCATCGAGCCTCTGCCCGCTGAAACGCGCCGGTCCATGCTCGAAAAGCGTCCCGTCCGCCTGGTGAAGAGCGAGACCGGCGCGGTGATGCAGCCGATAGACGATATGGAATTGACCATCAAACTGGCAGGCCAGCGCGGCGATTTTGATCCGGTCAACGAGTTCGGATTCTCACCGGAACGTCTCGAAGCGATTGACATTTCCACGCAACTCGCCATCGCCGCCGGGATCGAAGCCCTGCGCGACGCCGGCATCCCGCTGGTGATGACCTACAAGCCGACCAGCACGGGCGGCACCCTGCCCGACGGCTGGAAACTCCCCGAAGCCCTGGCCGACGAGACCGGCATCATCTTCGGCTCGGCCTTCCCCGGCCACGAACGGATGGCGGACGAGGCCGAGCGATTCTACCAAAGCCAGGCGGTGCTCAAACAACTCGAAGAACTGCACCGCATGGCCGCCCTTGTCCCTGCCCGGCAGACCGACCTGAAGTCTGCCTTTGCCAAACGCATCGCCGAACTGGAAGCCGAGTCCAGCCGCCTGGATTATCATTTCAACCGGCGCTACCTCTTCCGCGTCCTGGCGATGGGGCATTCCCAGTTTGCCGAATGCATCGGGGCGCGCGGCCCCAACACCTACGTCAATGCCGCCTGCGCCACCACCACCCACGCCATCGCCATCGCCGAGGATTGGATCCGCGCCGGGCGCGCCCGCCGGGTCCTCGTCATCGCCGGCGACGATGTGACCAGCGGCAGCCTGCCCCAGTGGATCGGCACTTCCCTCCTGGCAAGCGGCGTGGCGACCACCGAGGGCGACCTGCGCCTCGCCTCCCTGCCCTTCGACCGCCGCCGCAACGGCATGATCATGGGGATGGCAGCCGCCGCACTGGTGGTCGAATCCGAAGATGCCGTGCGCGAGCGTGGGATGCGCGCCATCTGCGAGATCCTGGCTTCGCACATTGCCAACAGCGCCTTCCACGGCACCCGCCTGAACATCAACCACATCAGCCGGATCATGGAAACGCTCCTGGTCACCGCCGAGCGGCGCTTCGGGATCTCCCGCAGCCGGATCGCGGCCGAGACCATGTTCGTCTCCCACGAGACCTACACCCCGGCGCGCGGCGGGAGCGCCTCCGCCGAGATCCACGCGCTGCGCCAGGCCTTCGGCGAAAAAGCCAACCAGGTGGTGATCACCAACACCAAGGGCTTCACCGGTCACACCATGGGCGTCGGCGTCGAAGATATCGTCGCCGTGAAAGCCCTGGAATACGGCATCGTTCCGCCCATCGCCCACATCGAAGACGGCTTCGAGCCTGACCCCGAATTGGGCGACCTGAACCTTTCGCACGGCGGCAAACACCCCGTCCAGTTCGCCCTGCGGCTGGGCGCCGGTTTCGGCTCCCAGATCGCCATGACCCTGCTGCGCAAGATCCCCGGCCAGGGCGAACGGGTGGACAAAACCGCTTATGGCCGCTGGCTCTCCGATATCTCCGGCTATCCGGAGACGGAATTGGAAATCACGCAGCGTACCCTGCGCGTCAAAGACCAGGGCGCTCCCACCCGGACCCCGAGCCGGTCGCGCTGGGAGTACGGGCAGGGACCGACGCTGTGGGCCGCGTCGCCCCAGCCGGAGGCCGCGGCTCCCGCCAGCGTCCCACAGACGCTCCCGGCCCAGTCCGCCGCGAACCTGGACGAAATCAAAGCGTACCTCCTCGCCGCGGTCAGCGAGAAGACCGGCTACCCCATCGAAATACTGGACCTCGACCTGGACCTCGAAGCGGATTTGGGCATCGACACCGTCAAACAGGCCGAGTTGTTCGCCGCGATGCGCGAGCATTACAACATCCCGCGCCGCGAGGACTTGCGCCTCGCCGACTACAACACGCTCGCCAAAGTCATCGGCTTCGTGAGCGAGTCCCTGGGAGCAGCCGCCGCGCCGGCTGCCGCGCCTCAGCCCGCGGTCCAGGCCGACGCGGCGTCCGACCAACCGGTAACGCCCGGCAGGGCCGCCAGCGCAGGCACGGAAGAGATCAAGGCGTACCTTCTCGCCGCGGTGAGCGAGAAGACCGGTTACCCGGTCGAGATGTTGGAACTGGACCTCGACCTCGAAGCGGATTTGGGCATTGACACCGTCAAGCAGGCCGAGTTGTTCGCCGCCGTTCGCGAACAGTACAGCATCCCGCGCCGCGAGGACTTGCGGCTTGCCGATTACAACACGCTCGCCAAGGTCATCGGGTTCGTGGAAGAATCCCTGAACGCCGTCCTCGCTCCGGCAACGGAAAGCAGCCCCGCGGTCCAGCCCGCCGCGGCGGAGGAACCGGCAACGCCGTCCGCCGTCTCCACCGTCAGCGCGGAAGAGATCAAGGCTTACCTCCTCTCCGCCGTCAGCGAGAAGACCGGTTACCCCATCGAGGTGCTGGAACTGGACCTCGACCTCGAAGCGGATCTGGGCATTGACACCGTCAAACAGGCCGAGTTGTTCGCCGCGCTGCGCGAGCAGTACCACATCCCGCGCCGCGAAGACCTGCGGCTTGCCGACTACAACACGCTTGCCAAAGTCATCGGCTTCGTGGAAGAGGCGCTCCGGTCACGGAGTGAGGCCCCCTCCCCTGCCGGCCAGCCCGCTGCCCCGGCGGCGCTCCCCGTCAGCGCGGAGGGCGAAACGCAACCCGGCATCGTGCGCCGCGTGCCGGTGCCGGCCCTGCGTCCGCGCCTCGACTTGTGCTCCCCCACCGGCGTTGACCTGAATGCAGAGACGCGCGTGCTGGTCGTGGAAGGCAAGGCCAAAACCGGCGAGCCGCTCGTCCGCAAACTGCGCAGCCGTCAGGTCGAAGTCCTGCGCCTGAGCGCAGGAACCGGGTCCGAAGAGATCACCAAAAAGGTGGACGCCTGGCTGGCGGAAGGCTCCATCCGGGGCGTGTACTTCCTGCCCGGCCTGGAGGTCGAATCTAAACTGGCCGAAATGACCGCCGAAGACTGGCAGTCCGGCCTCGACCAGCGCCTGTACAGCCTGTACGCCATCATGCGCGCCCTGCCCGAAGAGACCTTCCTGGTCTGCGCCACGCGCCTGGGCGGGCTGCACGGTTATTCCGCCGAAGGCGCAACCTCCCCGATGGGCGGAGCCGTCAGCGGGTTCGCCAAGGCCGTGGCGCGTGAGCGCCTCAAGGCGTTTGTCAAAGTGGTGGACTTCGAATCCGGAGCCACTGCCGCAAGCATCGGCTCGCGCCTGATCGAAGAAACGCTCCGGGACCCCGGCGCGGTGGAGATCGGCTGGGAAAACGACCTGCGCTATGGCATCGCCGCGGTCGAGGAGCCGCTGCCTGCGGAAAGCAACTTTACGCTGGAGACCGGCAGCATCTTCCTGGTCAGCGGCGGCTCCGGCGGGATCATCCGCCCGATCGTCGAGGACCTCGTCCGCGCCACGCGCGGGACCTTCTACCTGCTCGACCGCGCCCCCCTGCCCGCGCCCGACGACCCGGACATCCTCCGCCTCGCCGCCGACCGCGAGGGGCTGAAAAACGACCTGATCACGCGTCTCGCCAGCGGCGGCAAAAAAGCGACCCCCGTCCAGGTGGAGCAGGCCCTGCTCGCCAGCGAACGGTCCGCCGCCACCCTGCAAACGTTGAAGGTTATCGAACAACTGGGAGGCAGGGCGCATTACCTCGCCTGCGACGTCACCAATCCGGCCGCGGTGGCAGATGCCATCCAAAAGGTCAAGGACGCCGAAGGCCGCGTGGACGTCTTCCTGCACGCCGCCGGGATCGAGCGCAGCCGCAAGTTGGAAAGCAAACCGCTCGATGAATTCCGGCTGGTGGTCTCCGTCAAGGCCGATGGTTTCTTCAATATCTTCAAAGCGATGGAAAGCAAGAGCCTGCTGCCGCGCGCGATGGTCTTCTTCTCGTCGGTGGCGGGACGCTTCGGCAACTCCGGTCAGACCGATTACAGCGCTGCCAACGACCTGCTGTGCAAGATCGCCTCGTCCATGCGCAGCCAGCACCCTGAGATCAAGGCTGTGGCGATTGACTGGAGCGCTTGGGGCGGCGTCGGCATGGCCACCCGGGGCAACATCCCCGCGCTGATGAAGATGGCCGGCATTGACATGCTCCCGCCGGAGCAGGCCGCGCCGATGGTGCGCGCCGAACTCCTCGCCGGTTCCGGCGAAGCCATCCTGGCCGGTTCCCTCGGCCTGCTGCTGGAGCCGTCCTGCCCGCATGGCGGCATGGACCTGGAGCGTGCCGACCGCGCCCTGCGCGCCGGCAAACCGGTCCACACCATGCTCAGTCACGTCACCGATTTCGATCTCCAGCGCGGCCTGGTCCTGGAAGCCGAACTGGACCCGCAGGAACAGCCGTTCCTGCGCGACCATGCCCTGAACGGCACACCGGTTCTGCCGGGCGTGATGGGCATCGAGGGTTTCTCCGCGGCCGCCCGGCATATCGGCGCCGTGCTGGCGTCCGACAGGAAAGGGCTGGAAGTCAGCAAACTGGAGGACATCCGCTTCCTGGCGGCGTTCAAGTTTTACCGCAACGAACCGCGCCGCGTCACCTGGATCGCGCGCTCCGTCCGGGAACGCGCCGGGCTGGTCGTCTACGTGACCCTGGAATCGACGCGCCTCCTCAAGACCGGTTCCGTAGAACACATCCAGCATTTCAGCGGGAAGGTTTATCTGGAACCGCAGGGCGCAGCGCGTGCGGGAGTCAACGCCCGCGCGCCGAAGTGGAACGGCAGGCACACGGTCAAGGCAGAGGATATTTACCGCCTGTACTTTCACGGGCCGGCATTCCAGGTATTGGAAGGAGTCCAGCGTTCCGGCGGCGCTCTCCTGGGCAAACTCAACCAGAACCTGCCCGCCATCACCAGCGAAGAACATACTCTGGTGAGCGCCCCAACCCTGGTGGAACTATGTTTCCAGACTGCCGGGATCTGGGAAATCGGAACCACCGGGACCCTGGCCCTGCCGCGCTCCATCGAGAGCCTGACCCTCTACCGGCAGAGCGCCAACGGCGCGGCGATCTATGCCGAGGTGAAGCCCATCCAAAGCGCGGACGGCAGCCTGCATTTCGACGCCCGCGTCGTGGACGCGCAAGGCAGGCTCTACCTCGAACTGAAAAAGTACCGCACCACCCCCCTGCCGGATGCGGTGGAAAAGGCGTTGCTGGCGCCCCTGGAAGCGCTGGTCAGGGACGCCTGAACCGCTGCACGAAAATCGAGCCGCCCGCAGTCCAACTGCGGGCGATCTCCATCTAAAAAACCATGTCAGATATTATTTACTGGACTCTGGTCAATTCCCATCAGGCTCCGCTTGAAAACCCGGACGGATTCCTCTCCCTTTCCGAACTCCGGAAACTGTCCACTTTGCGTTTCCCCAAGCGCCACGCCGAATGGCTGCTGGGGCGCTGGGCGGCCAAATCCCTGGTAAAAAGCATCCCCGCCTGCCGACAATACTCCCTGAATGAAATCGAAATTCGCAACACGCCGGACGGAGCGCCTTACATCCAGTTGCCCGGCGGAACCATTTCGCCGGATTGCCTGTCCATCAGCCACAGCGGCCGGTTGGCACTGTGCGCGCTGGCCCCCGGTCCGGCCATCAGGACCGGCGCCGACCTGGAAAATGTCGAGCCGCGCGCGAACGCTTTTGTCGAGGATTACCTGACCCTGGCCGAACGGGAACTGGTCAACTCCTGCCCTGTGGAAACTAGAGAGACCGCCATCACCCTAGTGTGGAGCGCGAAAGAGTCCATGCTCAAAGCCCTCGGCGTTGGCCTGCGCTGGGATACCCGCCAGGTGGAAGTGCGTGCTATTACCGGTTTACTGCCCGCCAATGAGAGCACTGGCGAGTGGCAGAAAATGCAGGCCTGCGATCTGCAGCAGGAAAGCCGCCACTGGGAGGTCTGGTGGCAACGCCGGGACAGTTTCGTGATCACCCTTGCGGGATTCGCAACGAAGCAGGCAGACATCCGGTCCGCGCTTTTGGTGGAGAAACACATTCCAGGCGGAATGGCCTAGTCACGAAGATGCCTGCTCGGGAATGTAGCGGCGCACTGCTTCAGGGAAAACGATTCCCTGCATCTCCAGCGAGCGGACCCGGTACAGGTACGCGCAGCCGCGCAAAATGTGCTTTGCCACATCCACCACGCGGCGGTTCCGTGGATTCTCCAGATAGGTCCCCTTCACCCAGTTATTGAAGGCCCCCATGGCAGGTCCCGTCCAGATCTGATAGTCCATCTCTCGGCCTTTTTCACCGCTGGCCGACCAGTGTGAAGACAGCCCCAGGTACCAGCGGAATACCAACGCCATCTTATCTTTTGGATTGGCGTTCCCCCTTTCCACCTGGCGCGGGTCACGTTCCATGAAGAACTTCACCGTATCGTTCCAGATGGAACCAAAATCGCGTTTGAATACGGTCTTCTCCAGTTTATCGCGCTCGGCCTGGGGAATTTCTTCCCAGGCATTGTAGCGCGTATAGAGTTCGTACAGTTTTTGTGCGCGCATGGCAAACATGGTGCCGCGTTTAATCACCTGCACCCTGGCGCCCATCTCGAACATATCCCCTGCGGGGGCCATGGCCACGTCGGCCATTTCCATCTCCGCCAGTAATTTGCGCGTGTGCTCCGACGCGCCGGATTCCACACAGGCCTGGTTCACAGAACCGGTGACGATGTACGCCACGCCGAGCATAAAAGCCGCCAATGCCGCATCCGGTGTACCGATCCCGCCCGCCGCACCGATCCGCACCGGCTGTGCATAATGATGCTTTTCCTGCATCGCATCCCGCAGCGCCAGGAACGCCGGGATCATGCACACCAGCGGACGGTTGTCGGTATGCCCGCCCGAATCGGCCTCGACGGTAATATCATCCGCCATTGGAACCTGCCGGGCCAGTTCGGCTTGCAGAGGCGTAATTTTCTTCTCCTCCACCAGCCGGCTGAGGAGGTCCGCCGGAGCCGGTTCCAGGAACCGCTGGGCCATCTCCAGTCGCGAGAGTTTGGCAATCATCCGGTTGCCGATGACCGGGGCCCCGTTTGCCGCGCGGGAAAGCCCCGCGGCGCGGTAATGCACCAGGGGGGCAGTCATCGCCAGGTAGGCTGATGCTTCGAGCACCCGCACACCGTGCTTCAGGTAGAGCGCGACGGTCCGCTCTTCCAGCGCGGGTTCGTTGGGACTGTTCAGCAAATTGAACAGGTACGGGCCATCCGGCAAGGCTTCACGGATTTTCTGGATGGCCGACTCGATGCGGGCTGGCGAGAGGCCCCCTGCTCCGAAAGAACCCATCCATCCTCCCTTGCCCAACGTAATGACCAAATTTTCCGATGAAATTCCGTTGGCCATTGCTCCAGCATAATACGCATATTGCGTCCCGTAGGTTTTGCAGAACTCCCGGTCCCCGAACAGTTCCAGCGGGGATGCTGGAGTCATTCCCAGTATATTTACCCCATCCTTATCCGAACACGCTTTCCCGCCAGTCGCCAAACCGATCTTCTCCTGATCCTCGACCGCCCAAATAGTTTCCTCGAGATTCAGGAGAGCGCGGTGAATATCGGCGCCCGAAAAACATACACTCCCTTTCTCTCCCTGCCATGTCAACCCTTTTAGACCCCGGGCACCTTTTAGGGATAATTCGCTTTTCAATGGACGCTCCTCGATTATGCGGGATGAACTTTATACGATAACCCTTAAATGGGGTGTTCGATGCTTTTTATAACGCTGAATTTCCTTGTCGAAAAACACAAAACAAAAAAGCCCAATAAGGGCTTTTTCAGGTGGCTGGCCAGGCGCTCCAACTCTGAACTCAGCACCGAGGCGGGTGAGACTCCTTCTCGATGATCACGCCGCTCCAGGAAACGCGCCTGCGTCCGAGCGGCGTCGCGAAGCACCCCCGGAGCGAAGCGTGGGGGGCAGCCTCTGCCTGCCCTGGGTTGGCAGGTCGAGATTGTCGAGACCCTGTCGAAGGGTCCGATGCAGTCGTGGTTGGGCGGCGCGGACAATAAAGGTTTCTACCCTCAAGTAAGTTTTCATTAGGCGCAAAAATATCTCTGTCTTCTGCGCTCAAATGTATCTTTGCCACCTTCTAGACTCAATCCTTGCCGAGGAGATCGGTCACCACATCCCGCACCCAATACCGGGCCTGCCCGTTGCGCGAGAGTCGCCGGATGCCGTCCAGGTGATTGCCCAGGGTGACGATCGCCGGCTCCTCCACCAGGTCTCCATTCTGGTTGCCAACCTGCCCCAACCCTACACAGGAGAGCAATCCGTTACAAAGGCAACGCCGATCTTCGGTGTTGAGTGGTAAGCCGCGTTTACTGACATAGTCCTCGACCGGTGCAGCCGGGCAGCGCTGGAAAAGCCGGCGCGTTCCATCTGCGGCCAGTTTGCCGAGCCCGCGCTGCTGCAAACCGCCAATATCGCAAACCCGGCGCCGGGCTGCAAAAACCGCTTCGTCCGCAACGGTGTCTTTCAGTTGTACCACTTTGAACGGGAAGCCCGTGGGAGAGAACAGTGTCGTCTGCACCAGCGGGGCGTCATCGGTTCCGTTTTTTAGTTCATTTAGAATCGCGCTGCGGTAAGTGGCTTTCATGCCGGATTCCTCGGTCATGGCAAAGACTGAGCCCACCTGAACACCCGCGGCCCCGGCGGCCAACGCTTGCTGCAATTTTTCTCGACTGCCATAGCCACCGGCCAGCCAGAAGGGAAGGCCGACCTGTCGAATCGCTTGCAGGTCAGGCTCATCATCTGGGCCGTATATAGGCTGTCCTTTGCTATCCTTCTTTAACGGCCCTTGAGGACCGGCGTTGTGACCACCGGCGGTGTGATGCTCGATGATAAAGCCGTCGGGCGCTCCACTTTGGCTTTGCGCCAGGGCCTGGACCAGGTTTTGCAGCGACACGATCGCCAAAAAGGCCGGCCGCCGCAGCGGGTTTTGCGCCAGCTTGCCGTCCGCCACCCGCCGGGGATCGAAGCGTATGTTGAAGGCCTCACCCGCCTCACGATACAACACCGACAGATTATGGGTGACGGCTTCATGGTTGACCAAACGCGAAGAGGTGGCAGGCAGGCCATCGGGGTTGCCCGCCCCCACGATAATCCCGTCCACGCCGGCGAGCATCGCGCCGTACATGCCATAGATCAGGGGCAATTCGACCTTGTGCAGAAAGTTGATGAAGATGTTGCCGGCATGCCCTTCCTTGGCCAGCCAGACCTCGGCAAAGCCAGTGGCGATCAGGAGTTCAACGAGGTCATCGCTCGTGGTGAGTGTGACCGGCACATCCTGCTGGCCCGGTGACGGAATGACGTCGCTCCCGTTCTGCGCATGCACAATATGCTTTGGAGAATTCTTGAAACGGGCAGCCGGCGCTTTGCCGCCGTTGATGAGGTAGCGGTCACAGATCTTTCGGCCGATCACGACCCCGAACTGGGCATCAAAAGCAGCCAGGGCGCGGCGGACATGGCCACCGGGGTCACCGAGCTGTAGCAGCCGCACGTAGACCACGTCCAAGGCAGTGCCGGAGACGGTTCCGGCCGTTACGCCGGGCCTCTCCATGGCGACCGCCTTGGCCAGCCGCCAGTTGGACACGTAAACGCCCATACCGCCTTGTATGAGTTTCACTTTTTGCAGGAATTGCATGATTTCACACCTTATATCAGGATTTCTTCCACAAACCCGCCAGAACGGTCGTCAACTTTGGAAGTATTGGAGGACTAGATAGCACGTGAAAGCGGATAAGCGGAAACATCTAATTTATATGGTTGCTGAAACGTAACGGCCGTAAGGTTTCGCGGTATATAACCCCACTATTAAGTACAAGGTATGGCGCGGCATCTTCTGGGTATTGCATGGGCGCTGAACGAAGAGCAGCGGTAGGCATGATCCGTCCGTGGTTTGTGCGTTACTACCTGATACGGCTTGGGATTGGGAACGTGTTGAAACGTGTGGCTTTGAACCCGCAATTCCCGTACCGGCTGGCCTCTACAGAGGAAGTGCTGGCGGGGGCGGCGAACCGTTGCCAGGAAATTCTCTACCGGACAGATTTTCTTTCGTGTGTCAAATATGCTGTTTTCACCACAAAGGACACGAAGGAACACGAAGGAAAGGCTTTTTGGTTGTCCTTTGTGCCCCGCCTGCCCCCGCTCTTTGGGGGTTGTGTTCTTTGTGGTGACGGTTTTGAATTTTGTCCGGTAGCAAATCCCCGGCAAACAAAAATGGGGGCATCCGTTTGGATACTCCCATCTCTTATGGTGACCGCCCGGGGACTTGAACCCCGAACCGATTGATTAAGAGTCAATTGCTCTGCCAGTTGAGCTAGGCGGCCGTTCTCTTCAATTCGTTCAGGAAGCCCCGCGAGGGGGCTTCCAGTGGGCGGAATAGGGCTCGAACCTACGACCTCTGCTATGTCAAAGCAGTGCTCTAACCAACTGAGCTACCCGCCCGGATAGCGGCGCTATTATAACCAAACCAGCCGGAAATGGCAACCCTTGCGGTATAATCGCCCCCGTGACGAAGCCCAAGCGCCCCGAAGATTTATCGGTGGATGAACTGCGCCGCCTCCTGCTGGAAAAGCGGCGCGTCTCGCGCCAGCAGCGGCTGGACCGTTTCCGCCGCACCGGCCGCGCCGTCACGCTCGCCCCGGACCTGCCGCCGGCCGCCCTCGACGAGTGGCGCACCGGCTCCCCAAACGCGGAACAGGCTCACGGTCCGGCAGATGAAGCGCCGCCCCGCCCGCGCCGCTGGATGGACCGCGCCCTGCTGGCGGTCGAAGTGCTCGCCATCCTCGGCCTGGTCGGGGTCTTGTTCAACGGCATGGGCATCCTGCAAACGCTGAACGATGAGGTGGCCGCCGCCCTCCAGCAGCCGACGCTTTCGCCGACGCCGCTCATCACGGCGGTCGTCCTGCCTTCGGGACACACTCCCCCTACCTCGCCCGGCGGCGCCCAGCCCAACGAGGCCGAGATCCCCGAACACCTGCGCCCGCTGGTGCAGTCGCTCGCCAACCTGCCCGTCCCCACGCCCGGCCCCGAACAGGCCGTCCGCATCCAGATCCCGGCCATCGGCGTGGACGCGCCGGTCGTGCAGGGAGACGGCTGGGACCAGTTGAAGAAGGGCGTCGGCCAGCACATCGGCTCGGCCAACCCCGGCCAGGTTGGGAACGTGGTCCTTTCCGGCCACGATGACGTGTTCGGCGAGATCTTCCGCAGGCTGGACGAACTCCAGCCCGGCGACCTGGTCTTCGTCTACACCAGCCAGCGGCAGTTCGTCTACGTCGTGACCGGCAGCCAGATCGTCCCGCCCACGCAGGTGGACGTGATGAACCCGACCAGCGACGCAACGCTGACGCTCATCACTTGCTACCCGTACCGCATTGATAACAAACGCTTTATTGTGGTTGCAAAACTTCAAACCCCTTAGGAGAATCCATGAGCAAGAAAAACAAACGCCAGGCGCCGCGCGCCGCTTCCGTCCCCGCCGCACGGGGAACCGAATTCAACCCCGATTACAGCGCCACCAGGCGCGAACTGCGCCGCATCGGCATCCTGGCCGGGATATTCATCGTCATCCTCGTTGTCGTCGCCATTTTCCAGAACCAGATCCTGGCGCTGTTCATCAAATAGAGCAACAGGGCTTGCCCCTCGATGGACGATATTTTCGACATCCTCATCCTGACCGGACGCCCGGCCTCAGGCAAGAGCGAGATCATTGACTTCCTGACCCGGCTCCCGGTCCGCACCCGCCGCCGGCGTTACCACCTCGGCACGCTCGACATTCTGGACGACTTCCCCCTGCTGTGGGCCTGGCTCGAGGAAGACGAAATCCTGAGCGCCAAACTCAACCGCCCGCGCCTGCACACCAATGAGCAGGGTTACTTCGTCCACCCCTCCCTCTGGCACCTGCTGGTCGAACGCCTCAGCCTGGAATACCAAAAACGCCGGCGCAACGACCCGGCCTGGCACGATCACGCCACCGCCCTGGTGGAGTTCTCGCGCGGCGCCGAACACGGCGGGTACGCCGCCGCCCTGCCCCACCTCAGCGACGACATGCTCCGGCGCGCCGCCATCCTGTACGTCAACGTCTCGTTCGCCGAATCCCTGCGCAAGAACCGCCGCCGCTTCAACCCCGACCGGCCCGACAGCATCCTCGAACACGGCCTGTCGGATACGAAAATGGAAGCACTCTACCGGAACGACGACTGGGCGGAGATCGCGCCGGGCGCAAGCGGATTGCTCGACGTGCGCGGCATCCGCGTCCCGTACGCTGTTTTCGAGAACGAGGACGACGTGACCACGGGCCAGCCGGACCTGTTACCTGCCCGCCTCGAAACGGCCCTCGGCCAACTGTGGGACCTGCGCCGGCGTCCATGACCGTTCGACTGGACGCTCACGGCAAGCCGGCTGACCTGTTCACCGTCAAACTGGAAAAACTAACCTACGGCGGCGCGGCCCTCGGACGTCTCGAAGATGGCCGCGCCGTTTTCGTCCCGTTTGCCCTGCCCGGCGAGACGGTGCGCGCCCGGGTCGTGGAGGAGAAACGCGGCCACGTGCGCGCGGAACTGGTCGAGGTGCTGGAGCCTGCGCCGGAGCGCATCCCGCCAAAATGCAAACACTTCTTTACCCCCCTCGCCCGTTCATCGGGAGAGGGGCCGGGAGTGAGGGCGTGCGGGGGCTGTCATCACCAGAATTTGTCGTATGCCAACCAGTTGAAGGCCAAAACTGAAATCCTGCGCGACCAACTCACCCGCATCGGGAAAATCCCAGACCCGCCGGTCCAGCCGATGGTGCCGTCGCCGCAGGAATGGAATTACCGCAACCACGTCCAGTTCCATTTGACGCGCGAGGGGAAATTGGGCTTCGTTGCGGCAGACGACCGATCCATCCTGCCAATCGCGGAATGTCACCTGCCCGAAGCGCCGCTGAACGAACTGTGGCCGCGGCTGGAGTTCGACCCCGGCCTCGGGCTGGAGCGCGTTTCCCTGCGCCTCGGCGCGGACGGGGAGACCATGCTCATCCTCGAATCGGACGAGACGCCGGAACTGGAGGCCGACCTGTCCGTCGTCCACCTGCGCGAGGGGGAGGCGGTGGTGATGGCCGGGGAGGAGTCCCTGACGGTCGAGGTGCGCGGCCGCCCGTTCCGCGTCTCGGCCGCCTCGTTTTTCCAGGTCAACACGGCCATGGCCGAAAAAATGGCGGAACACCTGCTGACCTGCCTGTCCCTCCCGCCGGGTGCGACCGTGCTCGACGTGTATTGCGGCGTCGGGCTGTTCAGCGCCTGCCTCGCCCCGCACGCCGGGCGCGTGATCGGGATCGAGTCTTCCCCCTCGGCCTGCGAGGATTTTGCCGTAAATTTGGATGAGTTCGAGAACGTGGAATTGTACGAGGGCGCGGCGGAGGAGATTTTGCCCGCATTGGTAACGCAAATTGACAATTTGCGTTACGCGGTGGTGGACCCGCCCCGCGCCGGGCTGGACAAACGCGCGCTGGACGCGCTGCTGGCGCTCGGCGCCGCCCCGAGCGGCCAGCCGAGGGGTCCGGGGCGTATCGCCTACGTCTCATGCGACCCGTCCACGCTGGCGCGGGACGCGCGCCGTCTGATTGATGGGGGCTATCGCCTGACCTCGGTCACGCCGTTCGACCTGTTCCCCCAGACTTATCACATCGAAGCGATTGCCATGTTTGAAAAAGGGCAGGTCTGAGACCTGCCCTACAAATTCATCCTTCCGCCGCCACGATGAGCCGGTCTTCGGGGGCGAAGATCACCGGCTCGGATTTCTTCGGGTTGGTGTGGATGCCGTAGGATTTGCCCTTGTCCCCGGCTTCATTCATTCTCCGGTAGCCGATGGCAATCTGCCCGCGGCGGCGGGCGGCTTCGACGACGGTATAGAAGTTGACCGGCTTGCCCGTCTCCACGTAATCGCCAGCCGGTTTGAGATAGAGCTCCGAACCTTCGGGGTCGAAGATGTCGGCGAAGACATCGTGGAGATCGCTGTTCTCGGAGACCTGGGCCATCATCAGGCTGACCAGGTGGTCGCTGACGATGAAGTCGTCCACGTGGGCCGCCTCGGCCAGTTCGCGGTTGCGCAGGTCGAGCATCTCGCTGACGATGGAGAACGGCGTCTCGTCGCGCTCGGCGATGTCGCGCAGGTGCAGGAGCGTGACCAGGGTTTTTGCGTCGGCTTCCTGGACGTCAATCCCCGCATAACTCAATGCAATCACGTGGTCATAATCCGCGGCCTTGATGCTTTCGAGCAGGCGGCGGTCGGTGGTATCGCCTTCCTGGAAAGTTACTTTCAGGTTGGCAAGGTGGCGGGCAATTTCCTTGAGCGTGCGCTCCGCCTTTGCGGTTTCGGGCGACACGTCGGGATCGGCCACCACCAGGGCGCGTGAACCCCTGGGGGCGTAATTGCTCAGTTCACGGATGATGGTGGCCCCGCAGCGGTTCCAGCCCAGCACCAGCACCTTTTCGGGGGCGGCTTCCTGCGGCTCGCAATCCTCGCAAATGGCAGCCTCATCCACCGGGATGCTGGCCAGACCGGAAGGGATGAGCGTATCGTCGTCGGAGGACAGGGCGAACACCTCGTCGCCGGGCGCGATGGGTGTGTCCATGGGCGGGTTGAACGCCACCCTGCCGTCCGTGAAGCGCATCCCCATCACGCTGGAATCTTCGAACGCGAGCAGGGCTTCGCCAAACGTCCGGCCAGCCAGTGACGGCTCCTCCTTGAAATAAATTTCATCGCCGCCGAAGTTGAGCAGTTCGGTGTAGACAATGGACAGGCCGGACTGGCGCGAGGTCTGGGCGGTGACGCGGGCGATCAGGTCGCCGGTCAGCACCGGCTGAACGAGGTCGCGCTCGCCGACCATCCGCACCACATCCTTGTTC
Organism: Anaerolineaceae bacterium; assembly: GCA_009772985.1. Lineage (GTDB taxonomy): Bacteria > Chloroflexota > Anaerolineae > Anaerolineales > Villigracilaceae > UBA877. The sequence continues at coordinate 157,992 of WOUS01000007.1, read as the reverse complement.
TTCTGGTCGCGGATCTGGGTGACAACGTGATACTTTCCCGCGCGGCGGCTGGGGCTGTTGGTGATGGCCAGCACGGTCTTGATGACATACGTATCCGGGTTTCCATCCTCGGGAGGCAGGATGATGATGGATTTGGCCGTGTGCGGGCTGGCAAGTTCGAGGTCCGTCAGGTCAATCGGGTTGCCGCGCCGGCAGATGACGCGCGTCCGGCCCTTGAATTCGACCCGCTCGTTGATCTCGTCTTCCATTTCCACTTTGTCCATGTCCGCCAGGACGACAATGCAGGCTTTCTTCAGGTTCTCGCTGGCCGTCATCAGCTCGGCCAGGACGGTGAAGATCTGCGGCGACCAGCCCAGGATGAGCGTGTGGCCGGTTTCGAGGACGCGCGAGCGTCCCTTGCGCAGTTCCTCTAGTTTGCCTTCCACGCCGGCGGTCAGCACACCGATGAGCGTGCTGACGATCAGGATGCCGCCGACCGTCACCAGGAGCATCACCCAGCGGAAGCCCCAGCCTGCATCCCCGCCCATCGTGCCGGCGTCGAAGGTGCGCATCAGGCTCCACCAGACGGCTTCGAAGAAAGGCAGCGAGTGCCGCTCGCCGTCGAGGATGGGCGCCAGCGTCCTGCCGCCGATGGCCACGATCGCTCCGGCGAAAAAGATCAAGGCCAGCGACGCGATCGCCAGGCCGCCGATCAGGGCCAGCGTGCCTTTCGACATATAATTATCGAACGCGTAGTTCAAGCGCTCACGCAGGGTAGGCTTGTCAGACATAGGTTCCTCCGGTCGAATATTTTGCTCAATTATAGGAGCGTTTCCCCAAAAACACCAACAAAACAGGCGGGCTTCTTCCGTAAAAACTCCGGGTTTGCAACCCTCCTGTCACTTGCCTCTCTCCCCAGCCCGTGATACACTTTTGGCGTGGCCATTCCATTGATGGTTGTCACCACCGACGCGGGATTCGGGGAACTGCTCCGCCACAGCCTGGAAGAGGGCGGGCGGTTCATCGTCCACGTGGTGGAAAAGATCGGCGAGGCCGAGCGCCAGGCCCGCGAGAAGAACTTCAGCCTGGCATTCCTCGACACCAACGGGAGCGACGAGGAAGTCCTCCAGACCGGGCGCGGCCTGCGGCGCACCAACCGGCACATCCGCTTCATCATTGCTTCGGGCAGCGGCTGGCATGCCGCCCTCGAGGAACTCAACCCGCTCGGTTATCTCTCCAAGCCATTCTACCTGCCCGACCTGATGGAGATGATGGAAAAACTCTTCCCGCCCGCCAAGGATGAGACGGTGCGCGCCGAACTGCCCGCAGCGCCGGCCGGACCGGCAGCCGGGAGCGAACCCCCCTGGCTTTCGGACGTGACCCGCGCCGCCCAGCATCTCACCCGCCTGACGCTCGAATCCTCGGCCCAGGCCGCGCTCATCACCCGCAAGGACGAACTGTGGGCGTATGCCGGGCAGCTGCCCCAATCGGCGGCGCGCGAACTGGCCGAAACGGTGGGGCGTTACCGCGACCGGCGCGGCGAAAGCGACCTACTGCGCTTCGTCCGCCTCGACTCGACCAACGCCGAGCATATGCTCTACGCCACCCACCTGCCCGGGGGCATGGTGCTGGCGCTCATCTTCGACGCCGAAACGCCCTTCAGCACCATCCGTTCCCAGGCCGGGAAACTGGTGCGCTCGCTTTCCTCCACGCCTCCCGCCGAGAATCCCTCTGCCGGGGAGGACGACGAATCCGTCCCCACCCCCTCCTTTGCCGACATCCTGACTGACGTCCCGCCGCCGAACCCGCGTGCCGGGACGCAGGTTTCGCTCGCCTCCAGCCCGCCGCTCCAGACGGTCGAGTCTCCCCGCCTCAGCCGCGAGACTTCCCCTGCCATGCCGCTCAGGCCGCTGGTATACAGCGAACAGGAAGAGGAAGAATCCGCGTCGTACCAGCCCCCCGACAGGTCGCTGGTCGAGACGCGTGAGGCGCCGGCCAGGAAATCCAGGAAAAAGGAAGCCGCCGGTGAACTGTCGGACACGCGCCCGCGCTCGATCAACGAAGTAGCGCGCAAGATCGTGCTCGAGCCGGTCTCCCCCTCCGTCTACAACCTGACCTATGCCTGCCTGCTCGTGCCGCGCTTCACCGAGCACCTCCTGGCCGGCGACCTGTCTGACCGGCTGACCGAGTGGGTCCCGCAGATCTGCGTGGCGTTCGGCTGGCGGCTGGAGCACATCGCCGTCCACCCCGATTACCTGCAATGGATCGTCAACGTGCCGCCGGCCACCTCGCCCGGCTACCTGATGCGCATCCTGCGCCAGCACACCTCGGAAAAGATCTTCTCGGATTTCCCCCGCTTCAGGAAGGAAAATCCTTCCGGCGATTTCTGGGCGCCGGGGTATCTCATCATGGGAGGCACCCAGTCCCCGCCGGCGCAGTTGGTCAAGGAATTCATCCAACAGACGCGCCAGCGGCAGGGCATCTCCCAGCGCCTCAAACCGTGACCGGCAACCCGTCACCGAATTCAGAACGAATAAACGAATTCCTCACGCGTATCTCATTCGCTTATTCGTTGACCATTCGTGTCGAAGTGTCTCCTTGAGACCCAATAAGAGCATATCGGTGTTTTTTCCGCGCAATTAATCGTGTCATCCATTCAATCGAAACCATGCCCCCCACCCTGTACCTGATAGACGGCCATGCCCTGGCCTACCGCATGTACTTCGCCCTGACCTCGGGCGGCGCCGGTTCGCGCTGGCTGACATCCAAAGGCGAACCCACCGCCGGGATCTTCGGCTTTGCCCGCGAACTGATGCGCCTCTACGAACAGGAAAAGCCCGATTACCTGGCCGTGGCCTTCGATACCGGCAAAACCTTCCGGGATGAAATCTACCCCGAATACAAAGCCACGCGCGCCAAGATGCCCGAAGACCTGCGCGGCCAGATCGAGCGCATCCGCCAGATGGTGGACGCCTTCAACATCCCGCGCCTCGAAATGGAAGGCTTCGAAGCCGACGACGTGCTAGGTTCCGCCGCCCGCTGGGCCGCGGCGCAGGGGCTGGGCGTCAAGATCATCACCGGCGACCGCGACCTGCTGCAACTGGTCAACGAGCGCACCATCGTCTACCTGGCCGGCGACGACCAGAACTACATCACCGCCGGCGACGTGCTCGGCAAACTCCACGTCCGCCCGGAGCAGGTGGTGGACTACAAGGCCATCGTCGGCGACAAATCCGACAACATCCCCGGCGTGCCGGGCGTGGGCGAAAAGACCGCCGAGTCCCTGCTCGCCAAATTCACCACCCTCGATAACATTTACGCGCATTTGGATGAAGTGGAACCGCGCTGGCGGACGAAACTGGAAGCCGGGAAAGAGTCCGCTTACATGAGCCAGACGCTCGCCGCCATCCGGACCGACCTGCCGGTTTCGCTCGACCTCGAGCAGGCCAAACCCGACGCCTATGACCCGGCCAAAATCGAGGCCCTATTCCGCGAACTCGAGTTCCGCTCGCTGGTGGACAAACTCCACAAACTGACCGGCGCTCCGTCTGCCGCGCCGGCCGCGGGGCAGCAAATGAGTCTCTTCGGGGAAGCCCCGCTCCAGGTCCGCGAAGCCCGCCCGGGGCGTGTTGAGTCTTCTGAAATGGAAACAGGTACACGGTCCCGCCCCGCCACGGACTTGAACACCGTCATCGTGGATACCCCCGCCGCGCTCGAGTCGCTCGTCAGCGCGCTGAACGCCGCCTCCGTCATTTCGTTCGACACTGAGACCACCTCCACCGACGAGATGACCGCCGACCTGGTGGGCATTTCGCTGGCGGTCAGGGAAGGCGCGGGCTGGTACATCCCGGTCGGGCACCGGGCCGGGAGGCAGTTGCCGCTCGAACAGGTTTTGTCTGCCCTGCGCGCCCCGCTGACCGACGCCCGCATCCCCAAGATCGGCCACCACATCAAATACGACTTCATCATGCTGGCGCGCTGCGGCATCCGCGTGGCCCCGCTTGGCTTTGACACGATGCTGGCCGAGTGGGTGCTCGACCCGAACTCGCGCGGCCTGGGGCTGAAGGCCATGGCCGCCGCCCGCCTGGGCCGGGAGATGACCCACATCGAAGACCTGATCGGTTCCGGCAAGAAGCAAATCTCGATGGCCGAGGTGTCCATCGCCGACGCGGCTCCCTACGCCGCGGCAGACGCCGAGACCGTGATTCGCCTGCGTCCCATCCTCGAGCAGGAACTGCGCCGCATCCCCAAACTGCCCGAATTGCTCGCCGAAATCGAAATGCCGCTCATCCAGGTGCTGGCCGACATGGAAATGGCCGGCATCGCGTTGGACAAGGATTTCTTCGCCGCCTTCGCTGTGCAACTCGACGAACGGATGAAAACCATCGAACAGGACATCTACACCGCGGTCGGCAAAACATTCAACATCAACTCCACCCAGCAACTCTCCGACGTTCTCTTCGGGACCCTGCGCCTGTCTCCGCCCGGCGGCGGGAAGAAGACCGCCTCGGGCCATTACTCCACCGCCGCGGGTGTGCTGGACGAGATGAGCGGGCAGCACCCGGTGGTGGACATGGTGCTGGAATACCGCGAACTATCTAAACTCAAATCCACTTACGTGGATTCACTGCCGCTCCAGATCCACCCGGAGACCGGGCGCGTGCACACCTCCTTCAGCCAGACCGGCGCGGTGACCGGGCGGCTGTCGTCCTCCGATCCGAACCTGCAAAACATCCCCACCCGCACCGAACTGGGGCGGCGCGTCCGCCGCGGTTTCGTCGCCGAGCCGGGCAATGTTTTGCTCTCGGTGGACTACTCGCAGATCGAGTTACGCATCGTGGCCTTCATGGCCTCCGACGAGGGGATGCTGGCGGCGTTCCGCGCCGGACAGGACATCCATGCTGCCACGGCCGCGGCCGTGTTCGGAGTCCCGCTCGAAGCGGTGACGAAGGAACAGCGCCGCCACGCCAAGTCCATCAACTTCGGCCTGGTTTACGGCATGTCGGCCTTCGGCCTGACGCGTTCCACCGACCTGACCCTGGCCGAGTCGGAAAATTTCGTCCAGGCCTATTTCGCCCGCTTCCCCGGTGTCAAGAAATACCTGGACGGCATCCGCCGCGAGGCCAAGGAAAATGGTTTCGTGGAGACGCTGCTGGGCCGCCGCCGATATTTCCCGATGCTCAAGAGCACGCTCAACCAGGCGCTCAGGAACCGGGAGGAACGCGAGGCCATCAATGCCCCCATCCAGGGCACGGCGGCTGATATAATGAAAATCGCCATGATCCGCATCCCGCCCGCGCTGGAGCAAGCCGGACTGCATGGCCGCATGCTCCTGCAGGTCCACGACGAACTGGTGCTGGAATGCCCGCGCGCCGAACTGGACGGGACCGCGCGCGTGGCGCGGGAGGTGATGGAGAACGCCTACCCGATGTCCATCCCGTTGACCACCGATGCCCGCTGGGGCGCGGACTGGGATGAGATGAAAGCGGTCTAAACCAGCATCGAAAAAGACGAATTTAACGAACCTGTGCGTGTCATTCGCAAAATTCGATGACCAATGTTTCGAGGAACACCATGCCCGGACGCGAAGACAGTTTCCAAAAAGCGATGAGCGAGGGCCATTCGGCGGCCTGGGACCAGCAATGGGACAAAGCCGCCGCGGCCTACCAGCAGGCGCTGAACGAGTCCCCGGATAACCCCAAGGCGCTCAGCAGCCTCGGCCTGGCCCTGTTCCAGTTGCAGAAATTCGAGCAGGCGCTGGCCGCCTACCAGCACGCCGCCCGCGTCTTGCCCGCCGACCCGGTGCCGCTGGAAAAGATCGCCCAGCTCTCCGAGCGGCTCGGCAACCTGCCGCAAGCCGTCCAGTCGGCCCTGCAGGCGGCGGAGCTGTTCATCAAGAACCAGGAAGCCGAAAAAGCCATCGAGAACTGGCTGCGCGTCACCCAACTCGACCCGGATCATCTCAACGCCCATTCCTACCTGGCCATGGTCCACGAACGCCGCGGCCAGGCCCAGCAGGCCGTCACCGAATACCTGGCCATGGCCAGCCTGCTCCAGCGTTCCGGCAAAGCCGACAAGGCCGCCGAGATGGTCGGGCGCGCCCTGCGCCTCGTCCCCGGCAGCCAGGAAGCGCGCCAGGCCCAGTCCATCCTGAAAAGCGGGCAGCTGCTCCCCAAGCCGATGCGCCCCAAGGGCGGGACCGGTCCGCTGCGCATGGCCCAGGTGCGGACAATGGAAACGCCCGGCCCTGAGGAGAGCAGTCTGGACCCGGTGGGGGAGGCGCGCCAGAAAGCCCTCACCCGGCTGGCGGAAATCCTCTTCGAGTACAGCGAAGGGAGCGGGGAAACATCCTCCGCCCGGCGCGGCCTGCAGGCCATCGTCAAAGGCACGGGGCCGCTCGGCCAGCAGGACGCCCGCACGATGATCCTGCTCCACCTCAGCCAGGCCATTGACGCCCAGACCCGCGGGGAGGATGAGCAGGCCGCCGAGGAACTCGAAGGCGCGCTGGAAGCCGGGTTCAAGGACCCGGCGGTGTACTTCGATCTCGGCATGTTGCGCGTCAAAGGCGAACACGCTGAAAATGGATTGCGCCACCTGCAACATGCGGTCAAGCACAACGACTACGCTCTCGGCGCGCGCCTGCTGGTGGGCGGCGCGCTGGAACAAATGGGCCGCCTGCCGGCCGCCTCCATCGAATACATGGAAGCCCTGAAACTGGCCGACGCTGCCGTCGTCCCGCCGGAGCAGGCCGACGGGATCCGCCAGTTGTACGAACCGCTGATCGAATCGCAATCCGCCCAGGCCGACGAAGCCAGCCGCAAACAGTTGTGCGGAAACATCCGCGGCCTGCTGCTCCACCCCGGCTGGCGCGCCCGGGTCAAGCAGGCCCGCGAGCAACTGCCCAAGACGGCGGACGGCTCCCCGCCAATGCCGCTGGCCGAGATCCTGACCCAGGCCCAGAGCAGCCAGGTCATCGAAGCCATCGGGCGCGTCCATCAACTGGCGCGCGCCGGGCACCTGCGTTCGGCCATGGACGAAGCCTTCTACTCCCTGCGCTTCGCCCCCACCTACCTGCCCCTGCACACGCTCATCGGCGACCTGCTCATCCAGAACGGCCGCATCCAGGACGCCATCGCCAAATACACCGTGGTGGCCCAGGCCTACAGCGTGCGCGGCGAAGCCGCCCAGGCGGCCACGCTCCTGCGCCGCATCATGCAGATCGCCCCCATGGACCTCAACGTCCGCTCCCGGCTGATTGACCACCTCATCGCCCGCGGCCAGGTGGACGAGGCGCTCGGCGAATATCTCGACCTGGCCGACATGCACTACCGCCTGGCCGAACTGGACATGGCGCGCAAGACCTACACCGCCGCCCTACGCCAGGCCCAGCACTCCAGCAACAACCGCGAGTGGAGCATCAAGATCCTCCAGCGCATGGCCGACATTGACATGCAGCACCTGGATTGGAAACAGGCCCTGCGCGTCTTCGAACAGATCCGCACCCTGCGCCCCGACGACATGTCCGTCCGCAAGAACCTGATGGACCTGAACATCCGCCTCAACCAGCCAGCCCAGGCCGCCGCCGAACTGGAGAACTTCATCAATTCCCTCGAATCCTCCGGCCAGCGCGCCGACGCCGTCCCCTTCCTCGAGGAACTCGTCCAGGAAAACCCCGGCCAGGCCACCCTGCGCCGCGCCCTGGCCGAAGAATACCGCCAGACCGGGCAGGTCGGCGAGGCGGTCGCCCAACTGGACACCCTGGGCAACCTCCTGCTGGACGCCGGCGACAGGGACGGGGCCGTACAGGCCATCGAAGCCATCCTCGCCATGAACCCGCCCAATGTCGCCGACTACAAAATCGTGCTGGCGAAACTCCAATCCGGCTGAAAGAGAAAGAATCGAAAGCGCCCGCGGCAACGCCCGGGCGCTTTCGCAGCAGGATCATCCCATGCTGATCCTTACCGAGATCGAACTCTGCACGCCCCGCCAGGTCATCCCCGCCGCCGGCGTCTCCCGCCGATGCGGCGGTCTGCGCCTCCGAAGTTCCGGCGCGCACCCTCGGCCTGCCCGGCCACAAAGGCCAACTCCTCCCCGGCGCGGACGCCGACCTCGTGCTGCTCGACGAGGCCTGGCAGGTGGAGATGACCATCGTCGGCGGGGAGACTGTTTACCGGCGCGCGGCCTGACCGGGGTCCGGTAGGGCAAATTGGCAATTTGTCTAACATTTCGTTGACGATTCCCGCAAGGGTATGGTATCATCAGCCCGCTTAAACCAGCCCTGCGGCTGGACTTCATTATTTTGTAAGGAGAGACGTATCAGCGCCAACGATTTTCGAGTCAACGAGTCCATCCGGGTTCCCGAAGTGCGGCTCATCGGTCCGACGGGTGAAAACGCGGGAGTGGTTTCCACCCGCGACGCCCTGAAAATGGCCCGCGAAGCGGAACTCGACCTGGTGGAGGTTGCCCCCAACTCCACGCCGCCCGTTTGCCGCATCACCGATTTCGGCAAGTTCCTCTACGAACGGGAAAAGAAAGAGCGCGAGGCGCGCAGGGCGCAGACCAAGATCGAGATCAAGGAGATCCGCCTGCGCCCCAAGACCAACGAGGCCCACCGGGATTTCAAAGTGGACGACGCCCGCCGCTGGCTGGAACACAACATGAAAGTGCGTGTGACCATCCGCTTCCGCGGCCGCGAGATTACCTACCCGGAAATCGCGCTCGAAGACTTGAAGGAAATCGCCCAGCAGTTGGCGGAGGTCGGCACGGTGGAACAGGCCCCGGCCATCGAAGGACGGAACATGTCCATGCTGCTGGCGCCGGCGAAAGTCGTCGTCAAGAAGAAAAAGGAAGATGACGCTGAGAAGGAACCGGAACCAAGTGAACCAGCGCGGGAGTGATCCCGCGTAATTATCTGTAAAGGAGTAATTGCTGTGCCGCAAAAGCCGAGAGATGGAAAGTACAAACTGAAGACCCACAAAGCCACGTCGAAGCGTTTCGGCGTGACCGGGTCTGGCAAGATCGTGCGCACCAAAGGCGGCAAGGCCCACCTGCGACGCAAAGCGTCGCACCGCGTCAAGGCCTTGTTCGGCGAGATGATCCCGGTCAAAGGCCGCGGTTTCATCAAACGCATCCGCCGCCTGGCGCCGCACATGAAGCCGTAACTGGCCGAGCATCATATCCGTTTTCGTTTGCGGCTCCCGGGTGCAAACAACTGGATGGCAGGCAAAGCCTGCACCGGCGCCCGGAGGTTCGCAGGAGGCAAATTAAATGGCACGTGTAAAAGGTGGACCGCAGGGTCACCTGCGTCACAAGAAAATTTTGAAATACACCAAGGGCCAGCGCGGCTCGAGGCATTTGCTGTTCAAGCGCGCCAACGAGGCCAGGCTGAAGAGCATGTGGTACTCGTCCCGCGACCGCCGCGTCCGCCGGCGCGATCTGCGCAAGTTGTGGATCGTCCGCATCAACGCCGCGGCCCGGCTGAACGGCATCACGTACAGCCGCCTGGTGGCCGCCCTGAAAAAGGCCAACATTACCATCAACCGCAAGATGCTGGCCGACCTGGCCGTGCGCGACCCGAAGGCGTTCGCCGCCGTCGTGTCGCAAGCGGGCAAGTAGGCAGGGAAACAGGTACACAAGTAGACAGGGAAACAAGGAAGATGGGATGGCAGTTGGACTGCCGTCCCATCTTTTGTTTCGGGGTAAAATGTTCCCATGAACGCCATCGTAAGTGAAACCCGCCTCCCCTCCGGCGCAACCCTCCAACTCGTGCAGGGCGACCTGACCGCCGAGACGACGGATGCCATCGTCAACGCCGCCAACGAACATTTACAGCACGGCGGCGGGGTGGCGTGGGCCATCGTGCGGACCGGCGGCGAGGTCATCCAGCAGGAAAGCGACGCGTGGGTGCGGAGGCGCGGCCCCGTCAGCCACGCCGAACCGGCCTGGACCTCGGGCGGGACCCTGCCCTGCCGCTACGTTATCCACGCGGTCGGCCCGGTGTGGGGCGAGTCGGACGACGCGGACGCCAAACTGGCCGCAGCCGTGACCGGGTCCCTGCGCGCCGCGGACGGGTTGCGCCTCGCGTCCATCGCGCTGCCCGCCATCTCCACCGGCATCTTCGGCTTCCCGAAAGAGCGCGCCGCCGACATCATCCTGAAATCCATCGAGGAATACTTCAAAGAGACGCCCGGTTCGGGCATCAAACTCGTCCGTCTGGTGTTATATGACCAGGCAACCATCACATCTTTTTCAAAAGTGTGGGATGATCATTTCGGCGCAAAACCCCAAACTTAAACTTGTCCGGGCGTTGATGGGGCGTCCAAAAGAACGCCGCGCGGCGGGCGCGTTCGCGGCGGAAGGCGTGCGCCTGGTGGAGGAAGCGCTGGCGGCGGGCTGGCCGTTCCGGTTCGTGCTGGCCGGGGAAACGTTGAGCGAGCGCGGCCGGGAATTGGTAAAAAAGTTGGAAGCAAAAAGTGTCGAGGTGGAGCGGATCACTGACGCGCTGCTGGGGTCTGTTTCGGAAACCGAAACCTCGCAGGGCATCCTCGCAGTCCTCGACCATTCACCATTACCCATTCCCCAATCACCGGATTTCGTCCTCATCCTCGACCAGGTGCGCGACCCCGGCAACTTGGGCGCGCTCCTGCGGACCGCGGCCGCGGCCGGTGTGCAGGCCGTGCTCCTGCCGCCCGAAACGACCGACGCCTTCGCGCCGAAAGCCGTGCGTGCCGGGATGGGGGCGCACTTCCGGCTGCCGGTCCACGCGGCGGGTTGGAGCGAGATTCGGCGGATCTGCGAGTCGGCAGGGTTGAAGGCGCTGCTCGCCGACATGGACGGGGAATCCTGCTGGCAGACCGACCTGCGCGTCCCGCTGGCGCTGGTCGTCGGCGGGGAGGCCGAGGGGGCGAGCGAACAGGCGCGCAGCCTGGCGCATGATAAAATCAGCATTCCCATGCCCGGCGGGAGCGAGTCGCTCAATGCGGCCATCGCCGGAGCCATCTTATTGTTCGAAGTGGTTCGGCAGAGAACAAAATAACAAAAGTAGAGGTACACATGACAAAAAAAACGTACTGGGAAAACAAAGTCGTTCTCATCACCGGCGGATCGAGCGGGATCGGGCTGGCGGCGGCGAAACTGCTGGCCGCGGCCGGCGCGCACGTCTGGCTGACGGCGCGCCGGCGCGAGGTCCTGGACGCCGCGCTAAAAGAAGTGGAAGCGCGCCGCGTCTCGCCGGAGCAGAAATTCGGCGTGGCGGCCGCCGACGTGGCAGACCCGGAGCAGGCGGCGTGGGCGGTCGAGACCGTTACCCGGTCCGCGGGCGTGCCGGACGTGGTCATCAATTCGGCGGGCATCACACATCCGGGTTACGTGCAGGAACTGCCGCTGGAAAAATTCGAGAGCCTGATGCGGGTCAATTATTTCGGCACGGTGCACGTGGTCAAGGCTGTGCTGCCGGGCATGTTGGCGCGCGGCTCCGGCCACATCGTCAACATCTCCTCGATGGCCGGTTACCAGGGCGCGTTCGGTTACACGGCCTACTGCGCGTCCAAGTTTGCCGTGACAGGTTTTTCCGAAGCCTTGCGCGCCGAGATGAAGCCGCACGGCATCCGCGTCTCGGTGGCCTTCCCGCCCGACACCGATACGCCGCAACTGGCCTACGAAGAGCCGTTCAAGCCCGCCGAGACCAAAGCCATCGCCGGCCTGGCCAAAGCCCTGCCAGCCGGCAAGGTGGCCGGGGACATCCTGAAACAGGCCGCGCGCCGGCAGTACCTCATCTTCCCCGGTTTCGACGCGCGGCTGCTCTACCTCATGGCGACGAAACTGCCGAAAGGATTCGTTTTCGCCATCCTCGATACGCTGGCCGCCTCGGGGAGCCGCAAGAAAAAGTGATCGTTTCGAGAACCCCGAACGTTCATCGCCATTCGTTTTAAAATCTGTGAAATCTGTGACTGCACTGCAAAAACCTTTTTCACCGCGAAGACCGCAAAGAACGCGAAGAAAAACCAAAGAATTTAAATATCCGTATTGAGAATCTGCAAAAAAAACCTTCGCGATTTTTAAACTTTCCTTCGCGGCCGCCTGCCCCCGTTCTCGTGTACCCGTTCTTTGGGTATTGGGGGTCGCCCCTTCGCGGTGAGATTGACTTTTTGCAGTAGGCTCATCTGTGTAATCTGTGGCTCAAAACCAATCCTGTAAACGGAGAATCTGATGGATATTTTCGAGAAATGCCCGAAGTTCACCGCCGCCAAAGAGGCCATCGCTGGCGGCTATTATCCCTACTTCATCCCGCTGACGGAGAACGAAGGCACCGAGGCCGTCTTCCGCGGACACCGTCTCATCATGTGCGGATCGAACAACTACCTCGGGCTGACGACCCACCCCAAGGTCCGCCAGGCCGCGCTGGACGCCATCCAGCGCTACGGCACCTCCTGCACCGGCTCCCGCTTCCTGAACGGGACGCTGGAAATGCACGAACAGTTGGAGCAGGAACTGGCCGAATGGACCGGCAAGCAGGCCGCGCTCGTCTTCTCGACCGGCATGCAGGTCAACCTCGGCACCATCTCCGCGCTGGTGGGACGCGAGGACGTGGTGGTGCTAGACAAGCAGGACCACGCCTCCATCGTGGACGGCGCCTACCTGGCCTGGGGCGAGACGAAGCGCTTCCGCCACAACGACATGGCCGACCTGGAACGCGTGCTGAAATCCATCCCCGACGACAAGGGCAGGCTGGTGGTGGTGGACGGCCTCTACAGCATGGAGGGCGACATCGCCCCCCTGCCCGAAATGATCCCGGTCTGCCGGAAATACGGCGCGCGCCTGATGGTGGACGACGCCCACGCCATGGGCGTGCTGGGCGGCGGACGCGGCACCGCCGCGCACTTCAACGTGACCGAAGGCGTGGACCTCATCATGTCCACTTTCAGCAAATCCTTCGCCTCGCTGGGCGGGTTCATCGCCGGGGACGAACCGGTCATCCACTACATCAAGCACCACGCCCGCTCGCTCATCTACAGCGCCAGCATCCCGCCCGCCAACGCAGCCGCCGCGCTGGCCGCCCTGCAGGTCATGCGCGAGGAACCGGAGCGCGTCGTCCGTCTCACCGAGATTGCCGCCCGGATGCGCCGCGAATACCGCCGTCTCGGCTTCGACATCGGCAAATCCGAAACGCCCGTCATCCCCATCCTCATCGGCGACGACATGCGCACCCTGGCCGTCTGGAAGGCGCTCTTCGATGCCGGCGTCTTCGTCAACCCCGTCCTTGCCCCCGCCGTCCCCGAAGGCCGCCAGTTGCTGCGCACCAGTTACATGGCCACCCACACCGACGACCAGATGAGCCGCGTGCTGGAGATCTTCGAGAAGGTCGGCAAACAGGTCGGCCTGATCTAGCATCAATATCAATTAAAAAAGAAAAGTCTGTGTCGTTGCGAGCCGCGTTCTTTGCGGCGAAGCAATCCCCTCCTTGGATGGGAGATTGCTTCGTCGGGCAAAGAACGCCCTCCTCGCAAAGACACGAATTCCGCATCCTTCACTCAGGCTATTTAGCCCCAAATGAAAATCCGCTCGGTCACCTACTTCTGCAACCCCGGCTGGCCGCTGGACGAAAAGCGCCTGCGTCTGGCCGGCGATTTCCTCGCCGAGGCCAAAACCGCCTTCGAGCAGGCCGGGTACGAGGTCCAGACCACGCGCCTCGCCACCGTCCCGTTCCCCCATTTTTTGAAGGAATTGGATAAAACCCCGGAACTCGCCCGGACCGTCAGCCTGCTCCTGCCCGAAACCGGCATCGCCTACGCCGCGCTGGGTCCCGCGCTCCCCGAATTCCCCGGCAGTTACCCGGTCATTCCCGAGGCGATTGCTGCCTCGAAAAATGTCTTCTTCTCCGGCGTGATGGCCGACCCGAAGCGCGGCCTCTCACTCGCCGCGGCGCGCGCCTGCGCCGACGTGATTATCCGCACCGCCCCGCTCGACCCGAACGGCTTCGCCAACCTGAACTTTGCCGCGCTCGCCAACGTCCCGCCCGGCGCGCCGTTCTTCCCGGCCGCCTACCACGAGGGCGGGGAACCGGCCTTTGCGCTGGCGATGGAAGCGGCGGACGCGGCCGTCAGCGCGTTCACCGGAGCGAAGACGATTAACGAGGGGCGGGCGGCGCTGATCGAGACGCTGGAAGAAAACGCGCGCAGCCTGACAAAAGTTGCCGATTTCCTGAAATTCAAGCATCACATCCGCTTCGGCGGCATTGATTACTCCCTGGCCCCGTTCCCCGAAGAGAGCAGATCGCTCGGCGCGGCCTTCGAGCGGATGGGCGTGCCGGCGGTGGGTCTGCACGGCTCGCTGGCCGCCGCCGCTATCCTGACCGAGTCCATCGAACGCGCCCGTTTCCCGCGCGCCGGTTTCAGCGGACTGTTTATGCCCGTGCTGGAGGATGCCGTCCTGGCGAAGCGCGCCGCCGAAGGGACGCTGACGGTCAAAGACCTGCTGCTCTATTCCGCCGTGTGCGGCGCCGGGCTGGACACGGTCCCGCTGCCCGGCGATGTGACCCGCGAACAACTGACCGCCCTCCTGCTCGACCTCTCCGCCCTGGCCCTGCGGCTGGATAAGCCGCTCACCGCGCGCCTGATGCCGGTCCCTGGCAAACAGGCCGGCGACGCCACCAGTTTCGACTTCGGCTTCTTTGCCAACAGCCGCGTGCTGGCGCTGGAGGCCCGTCCGCTGGGCAAAGCGCTGGGCGGCGAGGAAACTTTTTCCCTGCAATCACGGAAACGCGACTGACCATGAGCGAACTCCTCCCCGGCCTTTCCGCCGAACACAAGCACCTTGTCACCGAAACCGACACCGCCTCGCACTGGGGCAGCGGAGGCGTGCACGTCTTCTCCACCCCGGCGCTGGTCGGGCTGATGGAAAGCGCCGCCGTCATCGCGCTGCGCGGCGCCCTGCCCCCCGGCCAGACGACCGTCGGCGGGCGCATTGACGTGCGCCACCTGGCCGCCACGCCGGTCGGGATGCAGGTCCGCGCCCGGGCCGAGTTGACTGCCGTCGAGGGCCGCAAACTCGTCTTCACCATCCAGGCCTGGGACGAGGCCGAGTTGATCGGCGAAGCCGTCCACGAGCGGTTTGTGATTGACGAGGCGAGGTTTGTGGCAAAAGCGGAGGGGAAGGGAAAAATGTAGGGCGGAATTCTATTCCGCCGCCGCTGCACCCGTTGCGGGAATCAAAAAGTGTCACGCACAGCGAACGTGCGTGACACTTTCTTTTGCCGTCAGGAATGATTACTTCTTGGCAGTGTTGATCTTGAGCAGGGCGTACAGCCCGCAGAAGCCGACGATGCCGGTCACGAGCAGGATGGCGCCGAGGATAGACACCACCCACAGCAGCCAGCCGCCGCCCACGAAGCCGAACAGGGCGAGAGCCAGCAGGGCAATACCGACGATGACACGGATGATGCGGTCAATGGGGCCTTCGTTGATTTTCATTTTCAATCTCCTTTTGACAAATAATTGAATTGGATATCGCTACTCCAATTAGATGCGTCCGCCGCAAAGAAGTTGCACCTGGTTTGCCCGCCGCGCCTCGCTCACGGGATGAGTACGTTCCACGTCGCGCCGCCGTCGGTCGTCTTGTAGAACGCGGCGTGGCCGGCCGCGTCGCGGGTCAGCATCCAGCCGATGCTCGCGTCGGCGAACTCGAACTGCATCAGCGTGTCGGCCACGTTGACGTTCGTGGCGACCAGGTCCCAGGTCAGACCGGTGTCGTGGGAGACGTACAGCGACGGGCCGCCGTCCCACAGGAACAGGTCGAGCAGGTTCGCCATCCAATAGCGGCCGGTGACGTTGAGCGGGAAGGTGGCGGTCCAGGTCAGGCCGCCGTCGCGGGTCACGTAGAAGACGGATGAGAGCGGTTCGGCCACCAGGCGGACGGGCAGGACGCCGTCGAGCGCGGTGAAGAAGACGGGCGCGTCCACTTCGGTCATGGCGCTCTCGAAACCGAGCGGGAGGGCGAGCGACTGCTGTGTCCAGGTCGCGCCGCCGTCCTGCGTGGCGTAGAGGTAAACGTTGGACGGCATGGGGACGTTGCCGCCAACCCAGCCGTGCGTATCATCGAGGAAGGTGATGCCGGATTTTTGCCCGGCGAACGGGAGGGTGTCGGCGGCGGCGGGGTCGCCCGGCGCGTTGGTGTAGATCCGCGTCCAGGTCGCGCCGCCGTCGGCAGTCTGGTAAATGGAGACGGCCTGCGAACCGGCTGCCACGCCCAGCGAGGTCAGGATGTAGCCGCGCTGGCCGTCCAGAAATTTCATCTCGCCGCCGCCGAACGGGACCGCCGCGCTGCTCCAGGTCAGGCCGCCGTCGGCGGTGCGGTAGAGCGTGCCTTGCGCGGTATCCACGCCCAGGTTAACCAGCCAGGCGGTGGAGGCGTTCAGGAAATACCTGCCCGTCACGTTCACGCCGGTTTGAGCCAGTTCCGCAGGCGTGACGTTGTACCACGTCAGGCCGCCGTCCATCGTGCGCAGGATATAACTCCCGCCAACCGCCCAGCCGTTGAGGGCGTCGGTCATGTGGAAGGAGATGATCTGCGGTTCGGGGACGACAACCAGACTGGCCGGCGCGCTCGTCGGCGGGATGGGCGTGTCGGTGGGCAGGAGGATGACCGGCGTGCCGGTCGGCGGAGGCGGCGTCTGTACGATGATGAACGGTGTGCCGCTGGCGGCGGCCGGACCGGGAGTCTGGAGCGTGACATTCCCGAACGGCCCGCAGGCGGTCAGCGCGGCAAGCAGCAGGAGGTTGAAAATGAGTTTGAGCTTCATGGAATCATCCAATCCATTCCACAATCGTCGCTTCGCCCTGCCCGACGCCCACGCACAGCGCCGCCAGGCCGATGTGGCGGCAAGTCTGAGACTTGCCGCTGCCGACGGCGCGGCGTTTCATCTCGTGCAGCAGCGTGGTCAGGATGCGCGCCCCCGAGCATCCGAGCGGATGCCCGAGCGCAATCGCCCCGCCATTGACGTTGACGATCTCCGGGTCGAGGCCCAGGTCTTCGATCACCGCCAGCGACTGGATGGCGAAGGCTTCGTTCAATTCAATCAGGCCGATGTCTTTCAACGTGAGACCGGCGCGGACGAGGGCTTTCTGCACCGCCTGAACGGGACCCAATCCCATGATGCGCGGCGGGACCCCCGCGGCTGCCGACGAAAGGATGCGCGCCATCGGCTTCAACTTGAGTTCCCTGGCCTTCTCCTCGCTCATCACCAGCAGCGCGGCCGCCCCGTCGTTGAGACCAGACGAGTTCCCGGCTGTGACCGTCCCGCCCTCGCGGAAGGCAGGCTTTAGCCTGCCGAGCGATTCCAGCGTCGTGTCGCGCCGCGGACGTTCGTCCGTATCCACCACTTTCGGGTCGCCTTTTTTCTGCGGGATTGTTACCGGGACAATTTCCTCGGCAAACTTTTTGGCATCAATCGCCAAGAGGGCGCGCTGGTGCGAGCGGACGGAGAACTCGTCCTGCATCTGCCGGGTGATGTGCGGCTTCATGGCGGCGATATTCTCGGCGGTCTCGCCCATCTGCTCGGTGCCGTATTTTTCCTTCATCTTCGGGTTGGGATAGCGCCAGCCGAGGGCGGTGTCGTAGGCGGTCAGATTGCCGAACGGGAATCCGCTTTCGGCTTTGGGCAGCGAATACGGCGCGCGGGACATGGATTCCACGCCCCCGGCGATGAACACATCCCCTTCGCCGGAGCGGATGGCGCGCGCCGCGAAGTTGACCGCCGCCAGCCCGGAGGCGCACAGCCGGTTGACGGTCACGCCGCCGGTCTCGACGGGCAGTCCCGCCAGCAGGAGCGCCATGCGCGCCACGTTGCGGTTGTCCTCCCCGGCCTGGTTGGCGCAGCCGAAGTAGACTTCCTCCACCAGCGCCGGGTCCAGTTTGCTGCGTTCGACAATCGTCCTGATAACGTGCGCGGCCAAATCGTCCGCGCGGACGGCAGACAGCGCGCCCCCCAGCGCGCCGATGGGCGTGCGGATGGCGTCTATGATGACAGGTGTGGGCATGGGAAAGTCTCCAGTTTTCAGTGGTCAGTTTTCAGTGTTCAGTGGCCAGTTCACTCCCCCAGCAACTTTTCGATCACAGGTTTCAAAGCGGGAAGATCATTTTGAATGGTATCCCAGATGATGTCCGTGTTGATTTCCATGTAATCGTGGACAATCTTGTTGCGAATGGCGCGCATTTCAAACCACGGCACTTCGGGATGTTTCTCCTGCAACTCTTCGGAGATATGCCCGGATGCTTCGCCAATGATTTCGATCTGTCGCATGATCGCGTCTTGCATCATTTTATTCCCCAAGAAGGCAGACCTGTCCACCCCGCCCGCATAGGTTTCGATACAGCAAATGGCATCAAAGATATGGCCGAGCCGGGTGGCGTCATCAGCCTTCCTCATAAAGCACCACCTTGTCCTTCTCGACATTCGAGCGGATGCGCGGGCTGAGGCCTTCTTCGGTCACCAGGTCCACCTCACAACCAATCTTTCCTTCAAGTTCTTTTTCCAGCCGGATGACCTGAAACAGGCCGAGCGGGGGGCGTTTCCCTGCCGGCTTCAAGGCCACCAGCAAATCCACGTCACTTTGAGAGTCTGCATCGCCGCGCGCATACGAGCCAAAAACCGAAATCCGCCGGACGTAGGGTTTCAGCAAAGGTTCGATCTTGGAGCGCAATTCGTCAAAACGGGCGTTCATAGGTTAAGTGTAGCACACTTTGTTATCGGCGGTACGGATGGCGCCGATGATGTCCGGCGGGCGGATCAGCGCTCCAGGTCTATGGATTCGCCGGCCTCGGCTCGGTCGGCTGGCGGGCTTCCAACTCGCCCATGAAGCGGATGCGCTGGGTGTTGACCACCACCGCCTCGCGGCGCAGCAGGAAGTTCGGGTTGGCCTCGATGGAAACGGTGGCCTGCGTCAGCGGCAGGAAAGATTCGCCCGCGTCGGTCAGGACATGCAGCAGGTCCAGCGGACCCTGCACGTGGATCTCGCCGCGCGCCTCCATCCCATCCATGATGAGAAACACTTCGTGTTTACTCTTGGGGTACTTGATGAAACGCCGCTGGGTGGTAAAGACCTTCTGCGGCGGTTCGAAGGCCAGCACGATGCCGGATTTTGGCACGACGGCAAACAACGTTTTCTCGACCACCTTGGCGGGGTTCTCCAGCCGCGCCACGCTGGCATTCCGCACCATAACATTCTTGTCGCGCCGGTCGTTCAGGAAATCGGAAAGCCGCTGGTCGCGCAGGAAGATGCCCCCGCTGATGGAATGCTGGTGCGTGAAAATGACAATCTGAAAGGGAATAGTGGTCTCGGACATTTTGATTCCTTTGTAATCAAAGATAACCAGCGGTTTCATTCTAAACCATGCCGGGCTGGAGTGTCAACAAGGAGTTCCGGGGTTCAGGCATGAATTCGGACAACCATTCTTCGGCAGCGGATTGCGCGGATTCTCGCGGAAGGGGAAAAGAAATCCGCGTCATCCGCGCTAATCCGCTGCGAAAAGTGCTGATTTTTGTATTGTAGGTATGATGACGCATGGCACTAGCCGCCAGCGTCGGAACCCGCCATAATCGAAAGGCGGTATAATTACTCCCAAGATTGTCCGATTTCTCAAAAGGAGATCCCTGCATGCCTGCAAAAGGTTGGATCGAAGTTAATGAGTTGTTCTGCAAGGGGTGCGAACTGTGCGTCTCGGCCTGCCCGCCCAAAGTGCTGGAATTGGACAGCGAAAAGTTAACTTCCAAGGGCTACCACCCGGCGCATATTTTCAAGGACGGCTGCACCGGCTGCGCCATTTGCGCCCTGGTCTGCCCGGACGCGGCCATCACCGTCTACCGCGAAGTGATCAAAGCGCCCGCCCCCGCGGCGGCAGGAGGCGACTAACATGGCCCGCGAAATGTGGAAAGGCAACGAAGCCATCGCCGAAGCGGCCGTCCGCGCCGGCGTGGAGGCCTATTTCGGCTACCCCATCACCCCGCAGAATGAAGTGCTCGAGTATCTCTCCCGTCGCATGCCCGAACTGGGACGCGCCTTCGTCCAGGCCGAGAGCGAACCGGCGGCCATCAACATGGTCTACGGCGCGGCCTGCACCGGCGCGCGCGTGATGACCTCCTCCTCCAGCCCGGGCATCAGCCTGATGATGGAGGGACTGTCGTACATCGCCGGGACCGAGGTGCCGATGGTGCTGGTCAACGTGATGCGCGGCGGCCCCGGCCTCGGCAACATCGCCCCCTCGCAGGGCGACTACAACCAGATCTGCAAGGGCGGCGGCCACGGCGACTACCATCCCATCGTGCTGGCCCCGGCCTCGATCCAGGAAGCGGTGGACCTGATGCCGGTTGCCTTCGATCTGGCTCACAAATACCTGAACATCTGCTGCATCCTGATTGACGGTTCCATCGGGCAGATGATGGAGCCGGTCATCCTGCCGGAGATGCAGCCGGTCGTCCGGAAAGAGTACGACTGGGCTGTGAGCGGGGCGAAGGGACGCAAGCGGCATGTCCTGAGTTCGATCTACCTCGACGTTCCGACCGAGGAAAAAGTCAACCTGCGCCTGCTCGGACGCTGGCGCGAAGCCCAGGCCAACGAGATCCGCTTCAAGGAATATTTCCTGGAGGATGCCGAATATATCGTTATCGGCTTCGGGACCGCAGGCCGGATTGCGCTTTCGGCGGTGCGCGCCGCCCGCGCGCTGGGCATCAAGGTCGGGCTGTTCCGTCCCATCAGCGTCAACCCCTTCCCCTACAAGCGGGTGGAGGAACTCTGCAAACAGGCCCAGTCCATCCTGGTGGTGGAAATGAACACCGGGCAGATGCTCAAGGATGTGGAAACGGCAGTCCGGACCCGGGTCCCGATCCGCTTCTACGGGCGGCTGGGGGGCGTGATGCCCTTCCCGGATGAATTCGTCCACGAGATCCAGGAAATGATCAAGAATCCCGGCAAGCCGGAAGACGATCCCGCCGACCTGTGGTATCAGCGGATGATGGCCCGATGAGTAGGACAAATCTACAGATTTGTCCCACAGATTTGTCCCACAATCAACCAACGAAAGGTATCCACAATGGTTGCAACCGCGATAATCAATCCTGAAAACCTGGTCTACGCCCGCCCCAAAGGGTTCACCGACACGCCCTCGCATTATTGTCCCGGCTGCACGCACGGGACGGCGCACCGCCTGGTGGCCGAAGTGCTGGAAGAAATGAACCTCCTGGATAAAACCATCGGTGTGGCGCCGGTGGGCTGCGCGGTGTTTGCCTACAACTACATTGACGTTGACTTCGTCGAGGCCGCCCACGGGCGCGCCCCGGCGATGGCCACCGGCATCAAGCGCGTCTGGCCGGACCGGGTCGTGTTCACCTACCAGGGCGACGGCGACCTGGCCTCCATCGGCATGGCCGAGACCGTCCACGCCGCGGCGCGCGGGGAGAACATCACCATTATCTTCATCAACAACGCCATCTACGGCATGACCGGCGGCCAGATGGCCCCCACCACCCTGCCCGGCATGAAGACCACCTCCTCGCCCAACGGCCGCGACGTGGAGACGCAGGGCTATCCCATCCGCATGGCCGAGATGCTGGCCACGCTCGACGGAGCCGGTTACGTTGTCCGGCGCTCGCTGCACGATCCGGCCAACATCCGCAAGGCCAAGAAGGCCATCCGCACGGCGTTCGAGACACAGGTGCACGGCCTGGGCTTCTCGATGGTGGAATTGCTCTCCACCTGCAGCACCGGCTGGGGCGTTTCACCGGTCGAGTCGCTGACGTGGTTGGAAGAGCACATGATCCCGGCCTTCCCGCTCGGCGATTACAAGATCGCGCCGTCGGTGGCGGCGTTGAAAATATAATTTCATGTGTCATTGCGAGCGAACGCTGGTCGAGTAGCCCCGTGTTCTTCGGGGCGTATCGAGACCAAGTGAGCGAAGCAATCCCCGACTCGCGAGGCGATTGCTTCGCCAAAGAACGGCTCGCAATGACACAATGAATGGAGAACCCTCATGCAAACTGAATTCCTTTTTGCCGGCTTTGGCGGACAAGGCGTCATGTTCGCCGGACAGGTACTGGCATATGCCGCCATGGACAACGGTAAGCAAGTGACCTGGATCCCCTCCTACGGCCCGGAAATGCGCGGCGGCACGGCCAACTGCACCGTCGTCATCGCGGACGAAGAGATCGGCTCGCCGCTGGTCAACCATCCCCCGGCCATCCTCGTCATGAACCTGCCCTCGCTCGAAAAATATGAGCCGCTGGTCAAGCCGGGCGGCGTGCTGGTGGTCAATGCCTCGATGGTGGACCGCGAGGTGCAGCGCAAGGATATCACCTGGGTCTCGCTGCCCTGCAATGAGATGGCGGAAGAAGCCGGCGACAAGCGCATGGCGAATATCGTCGCGCTCGGCGCGCTGCTGGAATTGCTGCCGGCGCAGACGCTGAAAGACATCGAAGTCGCTTTGAAGGCGCACATGCCGGGCCGCCACAAGCACCTGCTGCCCAAGAACGTGGAGGCGATGAAGCGCGGGGCGGAGTACGCGAAGAAACACGCACGGAAGGCGAAGTGACCGGAAAACCGCACAACCGATATCGGCAAGAAAACGAGAGGAAGAACCCATGGCCAGCAATCGGCGTGAAGAACGAGCGATCTTTGGTCGCAAAGGCACAGCCACGCGCTACAAGATGCGGCAGAGGCTGATCTCGATCGGGGATGACTTTACCATCGAGAATGAACAAGGCGGGAAGGTGTTCAAGGTAGACGGCAAGGTCCTGCGCATCCGCAAGACCCTGGACTTCAAGGACATGAGCGGGAACAAACTCTGCCAGATCCAGGAGAGGCTGCTTCGCATCAAAGATACGATGGCGGTCGAGGATGCAAAGGGAAAAACTGTGGCCGTGGTCAAGAAGGCGCTGATCGCCCCGTTCCGGGATCGCTACACGGTGCGCATCAAGGATGGACCGGACATGAAGGTGACCGGCAACATTCTGGACTACGAATACAAGATCGAAGAGGGTAGCCGCAAGGTGGCTGAGATCTCCAAAAAGTGGTTCCGCTTCACCGACACGTATGGCGTGGAAGTTGCCCCCGGCGAGGACGATGTCTTGATCCTGGCTGTCACCGTCGCAGTGGACATGATGTCGCACGGCGATAAGGAAAACTGATTTTCCCCAGTCCAAATAGACCAACAGGAGGCGGATCTTCCCGCCTCCTGTTTTTTTACGGCCTGGTGTAAATCGTCTTTATTTGTGGAGCGCCTCCCGCCCGGCCTGGAAAGCCCTGCGGTTCAATTCCACATGTTTGGCCGGGACACGCTCGGTGATGACCTTCAACCAGACCTCGGCGGTCAGTCCGGGACCGGCAGCCTGTCCGCGTTCCAGCAGCGCCGAGAGCGCCCCCAGCAAGACAATATTGGCTGCGCGCAGATTGCCAAGCGACCCGGCAATCTGCTCCCCGTCCACGAACTCCACCTGATGCGTGACTTTGGCAAACGCCTGGCGCACTGCCTCGTCGCCCGGATAAACCTGCCCGCCGGTGATGACCGTCAGCGGCTTGATGACCTGGGCGTTGACCACGGCCAGCGCGCCGGGGCGCAGCGTTCCCAGGCTGCGCAGCGCTTCGAGTTGCTCGAACGCCAACAGCACATCCACCTCGCCCGCGCCGATGATCGGGGAATATACAACCTTCCCCCAGCGCACGTGACTGGTGACGCTGCCGCCGCGCTGCGACATGCCATGCACCTCGGCCTGCTTGGCCTGGTACCCCGCCGCCAGCCCAACGTTGACCAGCACATCGCTCGCCAAAATCGTCCCCTGCCCCCCCACGCCTGCAAGAAGGAAGTTTATTGATGTATTCATCATTCACCTGCCTCGACCTTCACGGGGCGGAACGTGATCGCCTGGCGCGGGCAGACCTGCGCGCAGACCTCGCAGCCGGTGCACATGCCGGCGTCAATCAGCGCCTTGGGCCGCTGCGTCTTCTCGTCCAGCTCCTCGCTCTTCAGGATGGCCGGGCAGCCGATGCGGAAGCACAGCGTGCAACCGTTGCATTGGTCCGCCAGCACTTCGAGCGGCACCCAGCGCTTGCGCGCCTCCGGCAGCAGCGCGCACGGTTCCACCACGATCAGCACCGAAGGCTCGTCCAGTTTGACGTATTCCTTGAGCGCCTTCTCGATGGCCTTCACATTGTACGCCGGCACGGTCTGCACGTGCTTCACGCCGCACGCCCGCACCAGCGGCTCCAGTTCGATCCGCACCGTTTCCTTGCCGAGCAGCGTGCGCCCGGTGCCGGGATTTTCCTGGTGGCCGGTCATGCCGGTCACACGGTTGTCCAGGATGACGGTCACGATGGGGCTGTTGTTGTAGACGGCATTGACCAGCGGCGGGATGCCGGAGTGGAAGAAGGTCGAGTCGCCGATGACCGCCACGTGCCGTTCCGGACTCCCGGCCTGCGCCGCGCCGTGCGCCACGCCGATCCCCGCGCCCATGCAGCCGCAGGTATGGATGGCGCTCAGCGGCGGGATGAGGCCGAGGGTGTAGCAGCCGATGTCGCCGTTGACCGGGACCTTGAGTTTGTTCAGGATGTAGAACGTGGGCCGGTGCGGGCAGCCGGGACACAGCACCGGCGGGCGTCCGGGCAGCGGACCGGGATCCAGGTCCGGCAGCGGCACGGAAGCGGAGGCAGGCAAAAGTCCCGCGCGCACCGCCGATTCGCGCACCACGCGCGGGTCGAATTCGCCGGTGATCGGGAAGATGCTCTTCCCCTCGCACGGGATGCCCATCAGCCGGATGGCTTCTTCGAGGAACGGGTCGAGTTCCTCGATGACGATCAGCCGCTTCACCGACTTCGCGAATTTGCGGATCATTTTCTCTGGCAGCGGCCAGGTCATACCGAGACGCAGGATGGAGGCGTTCGGAAAGATTTCTTTAGCGTATTGATAGGCCACGCCACAGGTGACGATACCGAGGGCGCGGCCGCCCGCTTCGAGGCGGTTGAAGGGGAAGGTTTCGGCGAAGGCCGCGACGTCCTTCATGCGCTGTTCGATGACCGGATGGCGCTTGACCGCGTTGCCCGGCACCATGACGTACTTGGCCGGGTTGCGCGGGAAGGGCTTGACCTCCGCCGGCAGTTCGACGCGTTCGCCCAGTTCGACCGCGCTCATCGAGTGGCAGATGCGGGTGGTCAGGCGCAGCAGGACGGGCGTGTCGAAGCGCTCGCTGAGTTCGAAGGCCGCCGCGACCATATCCTTGGCTTCCTGGCTGTCGCTCGGTTCGAGGCAGGGGACGCGCCCAAATTTGGCGAACGTGCGGTTATCCTGTTCGTTCTGGCTGGAGTGCATGGCCGGGTCGTCGGCGGTGACGATGACCAGCCCGGCTTCGAGGCCGGTCATGGAAGCATACATGAACGAGTCCGCCGCCACGTTCAGGCCGACGTGCTTCATGACGGCCATGCCGCGCCGCCCGGCGTAGGCCGCGCCGATGGCAACGTCCACAGCCACTTTTTCGTTCGGCGCCCACTCGGCGTAGACATTTGGGGAGATGGCGTAGTTTTCCAGGATCTCCGTGCTGGGAGTCCCCGGATAGGCCGAGGCCACGCCCACACTGGCTTCCCACATGCCGCGGGCGACCGCCTCGTTGCCTGAAAGCATTTTGATCATGCGATTGACTCCATCTGGTGAAAAGGTTGATTGGGTTTCTTGATTTGATTGTAATTCAGAACCCGGCGCGCGGCTAATGCCTTTCTTCCCGTCGTGCTGGTATTTTTTGCATTGCGGGGTATGACTTTTTTCATCCACCGGCAATCGCGTTATAATCCCGGCCATGAACTTCCTCATCACCGGCGCGGCCGGGTTCCTCGGCTCCACCCTTGCCAACCAACTCGCCCGCGAAGGCCACCAGGTGCGCGGGCTTGACGACCTGTCCACCGGCGACCCGCAGGCGCTCCCACCCGACGTCCACTTTACGCGCGGCGACGTGAACGACCGCCCCAAACTGTGGACCCTGCTCCAGGAAGTGGACTGCGTCTACCATCTCGCGGCGCGCGTCTCGGTCCCGGAATCGATCCTGTACCCGCGCGAGTACAACGCCACGAACGTGGGCGGAACCGTCAGCCTGATGGAGGCGATGCGCGACGTCGGCATCCGGCGCGTGGTGCTGGCCTCCTCCGGCGCCATCTACGGCGAGCAGGAAGTCCAGCCGCTGGCAGAGGGACTTACCCCGCGCCCGCGCTCGCCCTACGCGGTCTCCAAACTGGCCGCCGAGTACTACGTCCGCACCATCGGTTCGCTGTGGGGCATCGAGACGGTGGCGCTGCGCATCTTCAACGCCTACGGTCCCGGACAGCACCTGCCGCCTTCCCAGCCGCCGGTCGTGCCGTATTTCCTGAAACAGGCCACGCGCAGCGGGAGCCTCGTTCTGCACGGCGACGGGAACCAGACGCGCGACTACGTCTACGTGGACGATGTGGTCTCGGCCATGATCGCCGCCGCCACCGCGCCGGGCATCAACGGACTGGTGCTCAACGTCGGCTCCGGGGTCGAGACGAGCGTACGTGACCTGGCGCGGCTGGCGCTGAAAGTCGCCGGGAGCGGGTCCAACCTGGTGGCCAACGCCCAGACCGGAGGCGGCGTCTCGCGCATGTGCGCCAACATCGCCCTGGCTGAGAAGAAACTTAACTACAAACCGTCCATCCCGCTCGAAGAGGGGCTGCGGCTGACGCTGCAACGAGATGCGAGATTTAAAAAGTAATATTCACTACAGTCCCCTTCGGGGGTGATAAGAACACGGAGAACACAGAGATGAAAAGGGCAACTTCCAAAGGCGCGAAAGTTGGAGCAATTGCAGGTGCGTTATCAGCGACTGTTTATGCGGTGTTCTTTTTGGTGGCAGCTGAGCTTCTTTTGCCCATTCCTGAAACGTCAGTCACTGTGATATTCACACTTGAAGGCATGAAATTCATTCTGCCGGAGCTTTTGGGATCATCAATAGTTTGGCTTTTTTTACCTATGCTAATTGGAGCCATCACGGGAGCAGGCTTTGAATTCATTTTCAAAAAATTCAAATTGTCTTACAAAGCATATCTCCTCGTGTGTACTTTAATCTGTGCAGTGATTTCTGTTGCCGTTTCAACTTTGACTCTTGTAGGCTTTATCTCGAGTTACAATAATCCACTTGATTTCTTTTCAGTGCTTTTATGGAATGGTCACCTTCAAAACTCTGTGATAGTTACAGCAGGGTTAATCATTGTTCCAAGCGTTATCTATGTTGCTGTGGGATTTATCGTCAGCCGATCTTTGTACAAAACTTTGTCACAATCGACTAATGTCCAAACCCCTTCCCCGTAAATTCTACAACCGCCCCACCCTGACCGTCGCCCGCGGACTGCTCGGCGCGCGGCTCGTGCGCATCCTGGACGGCGTCCGGCTGGCGGGCATCATCACGGAGTCCGAAGCCTACGTTGGCGAGGAAGATTTGGGATGCCATGCCAAATCCGGGAAGACGAAACGCAACGCGGCCATGTACGGTCCGCCGGGGCACGCGTACGTCTACTTCACCTACGGCAACCACTGGATGCTGAACGCCGTCACCGAGCGGGAAGGATTCCCCGCGGCGGCGCTGATCCGGGCCATCGAACCGGTCGAGGGCGTGGAAATCATTCTCCAGCGGCGCGGCGGACGCGACACGCTCGGTCCCGGGAAACTGGCGCAGGCCCTCGGCATTGACGGGTCGCTGAACGGCGCGGACCTCTGCACGCAGGAGTCCGGCCTGTGGATCGAGGCAGGCACACCGGTCCCGGACGAGGCGGTGGTGACCGGTCCGCGCGTCGGGCTGTACACCGTCCCCGAGCCGTGGAAGTCCATACCGTGGCGGTTTCGGACCCCTCCCCTAAAGTGGGAGGGGAGTTCTGGAAGATGATAAAATAGGGCGATTGAGGCCAAAATTTATGTTCAAACGAAACAACCCAACCACTCCTCCCCAGACCGTGCAGGCTGTCGAACGCATCACGTCGGTGCTCGGCGCGGGAGTCATCTGGCAGGGGACCATCACCGGCTCCGGCGGCGTGCGCGTGGAAGGCACGTTCGAGGGGCAGATCGCCCTGAAGGGACTGCTGGTCGTCGGCGAGACCGGCAAAGTGACCTGCGAAAACCTGCGCGCCGCCAACGTCATCGTGGCGGGCGCGGTCAAGGGCAACATCACCGCGCAAAAAGTGGAGATCCGCTCGACCGGGCGCGTCTGGGGCGACATCGTCACCGCCGGCTTCGCCACCGAGGAAGGCGCGTTCCTGCGCGGCCAGATCCGCATGGAAGACGCGGTGGACCTGGGACTCGAATCGGGGGAGGCCGCGGGCGAGTCCGCCCCTGCAAACGGCAAATCCTGATGGCTCAACAAATTCAGATTAAAGGCGCACGCGGATGAACGCGACCGAGTTCCTGCCCCCGCGCCGGCGCGGCGCCGCCATCCACATCGCGCTGATCGCCGCGCTGACCGGCATCGCCGCGCTGGGCGCGTGGCTGGCGACCCGCGAGCCGATCGGCTTACGTTTTACGCTTTACGTTTTACTGGCAGCCCTCGCCTTCTTCCCCCTCCCCCTCCTTGCCTACCGTCTCTGGGCGCTGATGCGCGCCAGTTACCGCCTCGACCGCGACAGCCTGACGCTCACCTGGGGCCTGCGCGTGGAACGCATCCCGGTGGCGGAGGTGGAATGGGTGCGCCCGCCCGCCGCGTTACCCTTGCCCCTGCCGCTGCCATCCTTGCGACTGCCCGGCTCCATCCTCGGCTCCCGCCGCGCCCCGGACCTCGGTCCGGTGGAGTTCCTGGCATCCGAATCTGCCCCGCTCCTGCTGGTGGCGGTGCGCGAGCGCGTCTTCGCCATCTCACCGTCCGACCCGCAGACTTTCGTCCAGACCATCCAGCGCGCCATCGAGATGGGCAGCCTGGCGCCCGCCGCCGCGCAGTCGGTCTACCCGGCATTCATCGTCGGCGAGGCGTGGCAGAGCCGGCTGGCGCGCTACCTGTGGCTGGCGGGACTGTTCGTCAACATCGGCCTGCTGGCGTGGGTCAGCCTGATGATCCCCTCGCTCGGGCGCGTCCCGCTGGGATTCCTGGCTTCCGGCGCGCCCGGCGACCCGGTCCCGGCGGTGGGGCTGATCCTGCTCCCAGTCATCAGCATAGCCCTGTACGCCCTCGGCTGGCTGGCGGGACTGGTCTTCTATCGCCAGCCCGGCCAGCGTCTGCTGGCGCACATCGTCTGGGCGAGCAGTTTGCTCATGTCGGTGCTGTTCCTCGTCGCGGTGCTATTCATCGTCACGACTCCGGTCTGATTTTGCATTTTGTTTTTTGCTTTTTATGACTCAACTCCTCCTCGGTTTCCTCTTCGCCGTCCTCATCGCCTACGCCGCGTACCGCGCCCACAGCCTGAGCAAGTCCGGCGCGCTGGGCGCGCTGCTCGAAGGGACGATCATCTTCGGCCTCGGCGGCTGGCAGTGGGCCGTCCTGCTGCTCGGCTTTTTCATTTCGTCCAGCGTACTGACGCGCCTCTTCAGGAAACAGAAAGCCGCGCTGAACGAAAAGTTCGACAAGGGCGGCGTGCGCGACATCGGGCAGGTGCTGGCCAACGGCGGGATCGCGGCCCTGTTCGCCGGTCTGCATTTCTTTTTCCCCGCCGCCTCCTGGACCTGGGCCGGGTTCGCCGCCTCGCTGGCGGCGGTCAACGCCGATACCTGGGCCACCGAACTGGGCGTGCTCAACCCGTCCATGCCGCGCCTCATCACGAACGGGAAACCGGTCGAGCGCGGCGCATCCGGCGCAGTCTCGCTCTACGGGACGCTGGCCGCGGCGGGCGGCGCGGCGTTCATCGCGCTGCTGGCAGTCCTCGTCACCCCCTCCCTGCATCTCCCCTCTTCTCCTCCTCTCCTCTTCTCCTCCTCCCCTCTACTTTCCTCCCTTTTGCTTTTTGTCTTTTTGCTTTTCTCCGGCTTCCTCGGCTCTCTCTTCGACTCCCTGCTCGGCGCGACCGTCCAGGCCATCTACCACTGTCCGCAATGTGACAAGGAGACCGAGAAGCATCCCGTCCACACCTGCGGCGCGCGGACGGTGCAAGTCCGCGGCTGGAGATGGCTGAACAACGATCTCGTCAACCTGGCCTGCGCGCTGATGGGCGCGGCGGTGATGGTGGCGCTGGCGCTGGTTGCATAAGAGCAGCTCGATTGAATCACAACGCCCTGCGGAAATTTCCGGAGGGCGTATTGTTTAGGATAACGGAATGGCTCAGCGGCAGCGGCGGCTGGCGAAGATTCTACTTGAGAGGCGGATTCTCTCCAAGCGTGAAAAATGCTCTTTGAGGCCGCGACCTGCCAGCCGTCCGCTGCACGCCGTGTTAGCCCGCGCTCCGTGATAACTCAAAATGGCTACGATAGATTCGACTCCAATATACTCAAGATTCCTGCATCAACGGTTTCGTCGAATTTGCGGGCAAACAAGCCTTGACTTGCTAGCAAGAATTCGGCGTCTTTGAATGTGAAGTCTCTTGGACGTAACTTTATTGTTCCTAGCGGCACCCAGTCAATTGTCCTTTTATCGTCGTTCACGATAGTTCCCTTGTAGCTTGTATTCATTATTACCGTCTGAAAGAATCCTTCATCAGCGATGAAGGTGTGCCGATAGAATTTCTTGAACCTTTCGACATCAGGACTGTAGCATACAAATTCACAGAACTTCCTGCTCAAGATCATCCACTGATTTCCAATATAAGGAGTCACACCTCGAAGATACGTCCGCTTAATAATAGGAGTGCTTAGTATGCTATCGCCAGACTCGGTAACGTAGTTCTGTATTCGAGATAGTGTATCAGGACGGACCTTGCTCTGGTTAGACACTTTGATGAAATCTTTACCTTTATTGCGGCGAAGAAAGTCCTGGATGTGCGCCTGCGATTTTAGGGGGAAATCCTGTCCGCTAAGGTTTATGAAGAATTGCTTTGGCTTTTCAGCAAGGATGCGTTGGCAAAGCTTGACAAGAAATCTTGTATCTCCGTCTGTAATCCAACGCCTGATCTCTTATCCACATGTACCAAGTAGTAGTTGGCGGGATGGTAAATTGCCCTAAAGAGTCTTTTGAACTGGCCGGGATACCGATGCACCAAGATGAGGTATGCGATCATGTCCTTAACAATCTCCTATAATCTATAAGTTAGACCCCATTCGGCGGAAAATCATCAGATTCTGGAAGTACCACCAAGCCACGACAGCCTTTTCTCGCCAGCTTTCACGCCAGAGTCGTGACAGTTCTTCATCGTATGCGAAACCCAGAGTTTGAAATTTGGAGATCCAATATGACGGAGGTTGTTCGTTAACGTGATCGTGCCCTCCCTGGCCTGGTGGTGCCGCTGTGAACACGATCACACTTGACAACCGGGCAAGCAAGGCCACATAGCGACCTGAAATCTTCTCTGGAAGATGCTCAGCAACTTCTATGCTGATTGCGACATCAAAGGTCCCATCATCCGCAAGAGTATCCCTTTCGAGATCGAATTTCCTAACATCAAGGTCCCGCGAGCGGCAATATCGAAGGGCCGCCTCAGAATACTCAAGTCCAAGAACCTGACAACCCCTTCTTCGCAATGCTTCGAGCAGTGCCCCCGTGCCGCAGCCTACATCCACAATAGTGTTAGGCCGGAGGTCGAGTAGAATTGACTGCGAAATGGCTTCGGCGCTGCTTACTGCTGGGCCTTCGACAGTACTCGCGTAGTAATCAGAGTCGTAGATTGCATCATGGGCAAATGGGTGTTCGTAAATGAACCCCTTGAGCCTTGAGATTAATCTAGATATCCATATTGATAAAGAAACAACGACACGAAAGATGCGTTTGAGCATTACCAGTATGCTGCTCATCTTAGGTCTCCATATGGGATCTAACAAGCGGGCTAACGGTATGCGTTAGCGGCGGTGGGGCGGGCGTGGATTCGCTCCGAAAGCAGGATTCCGCTCGGGTGTAGAAAAAGCCCCAAAAGCCACAGAATCCCCACCGTCCGCTGCACGGGGTGTTCGGCGGCTCTTACGCGCGCGAGACTCGCTGGCTGAAAAAAGACACCACGCTCAACCGAATGTGAACTTCAAGAGCCAACAACGATTTGCCTGACAGCCGCCGAACTATGTGTTCAGCCGCCATTTGGCGTCCTAACGGCTTATGGACGGTCTACAGGCCGCCTAACATCCCAAATTCGATTAGGGCATTAGGTTGCAATCAGTATAGCATAATCCCCGCACGGAAAACAAGCCGCAAAAAAAAAACGGTTTTACCCCATCAAATGCGCCACCAGAATCCTCACCCCGATCCCCACCAGCACCAGCCCGCCGATGATCTCCATTGTCTTGCCAAACCTTCGCCCCAGCCGGTTGCCGATCTGCAAGCCGAGCAGCGACATCAGCCCGGTCACCACGCCAATGACGATGGCCGGGTACCAGACGAACACGCCGACTACTCCCAGGCTCAGGCCAACCGCCAGCGCGTCGATGCTGACCGCGATGGAAAGCAGGATCATCGTCCAGCCGCGCGAAATGCTGCCGTTTTTCTCCTCCCCGTCCTTGTCGAAACCGGAGCGGATCATGCGCGCCCCCACGAAAGCCAGCAGGCCGAACGCGATCCAGTGGTCGTAGGCAGCGATGTAGCGCTCGATGGTCGTCCCGGCCAGCCAGCCGATGACCGGCATGATGAACTGGAACAGCCCGAAATGGAACGCCAGCCGGAACGTCGGCCGCGCACCGCCAGCCTGCCCGGTCGTCCCCGCGCCGAGACAGACGGCGAACGCGTCCATGGACATGCTGAAGGAGATCAGGAGGGTTTCGATGATGGTCATAATGTTTTTTTGTAGGGGCGACGCACATCGTACCCGGAGGGTATGCGTCGCCCCTACAAAATTATGCCTTCCAAATCTTGAAATCCTGCAAAATGGACTTGCCCACGAACTCGCGCAGGATGGAATTGTCGGGGATCAGGTCAATCTCCACCGGCAGGAACCATTCCAGGAACGCCAGCAGGCGCTTGGCCTCGATGAATTCCGGCGTCCCGTGCGGCACCTGGCGCAGGAGCGGCTCGGCCAGCGGCTGGAGCGCGGAAAGTTCGTACACCAGCGCCGAGTTGAACATCACGTCGGCGTTCTCCTGGTGGGGGAAGATGTTGCGCTCCTCGCCGCGCCGCACCGACTCCCAGCGGGAAATGGTCTGCTGGGCAGTGTAGCCGCGCTCGCGCGCGTCGCGGACGATGCGCCGGATGAGGCGCGTGTCGGTGGTGGAGACGCGGTTGTGGCGGTCGAGGTTCAACTGCGTCAGCGCCGCAGCGTAGATGCGGAAGCCGCGCCCGGCCAACGGTCCGGGGACGAGCCGGGGGTTCAGGCCATGGATGCCTTCCAAGATGATGAGATGGTCCGGCGTCAACTGGATCTCGTCGCCGGTCTCCTGCTTGCCAGCCTTGAAATTGTAACGCGGCAACTGCACCCGCTCCCCGGCCACGAGGCGCGTCAGGTGGTCGCCCAACTGGTCGAGGTGGAGGGTTTCGAGCGTCTCGAAATCGAACTGCCCGTCGGCGTCGCGCGGCGTTTTTTCGCGGTCCACGAAATAACTGTCGAGTTCGAGGGCGAACGGCGAGAGGCCGAGCGCCAGCAACTGGACCGCCAGCCGCCGCGAGAAAGTCGTCTTGCCCGAGGAGGACGGCCCGGAGATGAGCACCAGGCGCGTCTCGCCGCGCTGTTCGGCGATCTGGCGGGCGATCCCGGCGATGTGCTGTTCGTGCAGGGCCTCCGCCACCAGGATGACCTCGCGGCTGCGCCCGGCTTCGATGGCATCGTTCAGCGCGCCGACATTGTCAATGCCGAGCCGCTCCAGCCATTCGCCATACTGGCGGAAGGCCGACAGCAGTTTCGGGTAATCCTCCACCGGCGCGATGGTGGTGGGCGCGCGGCGGCGCGGGAAGCGCAGGGTGAACCCGCCTTCGGCCTTGACCAGCGCGAACCACTTCAGGTAGCCGGTGGACGGCACCATGTAGCCGTGGTGATAATCGAGGTGGTCGCCGATGCGGTACAGGGTCACGTACGGCTTGCGGCGGTGGCGCAGCAACTGCACCTTGTCGGGATAATTCTCCTGCTCGAAAAAGGCGATGGCCTCAGCCACCGGGAACTCCTGCCGCTCGAAGGTCAGGTCGGCCTTGATGAGCCGGTGCATCTCGGCCTCCAGCCGGTCGAGTTCCACGCGGTCGAGCGGCGGGCGTCCTTTCACGTGGCAATAGTAGCCGCCGCTGGTGATGGAATGGTCAATGATGAGCACCGCGTCACCGAAGAGCGAGATGAACGCCGTCTCGAGCAGGAAGGTCAGCGAGCGGCGGTAGACGCGCGCCCCGTCCTTGTCGGCCATGGTGACCGGGGCGAGGCTGCTGTCCATTTTGATTGGATAGTTCAACTCGCGCAGGTCGCCGTTGACGATGGCCGCCAGCAGCGGCGCCGGGCCGGACCCGTAGCCTGCCTCCAAAAAATCCGCAGCAGGCGCGCCGCGCGGGCCAGACAGTACGCGCCCATCCGGCAGGTGGACTTCGACGGTATCACGCGGGGAAACGGGTTGGATTTTATCGTTCATAGTTTTTCACCACAAAGGGATGCAGACTTGCTTAGTTGCAAATACACTCTATCGTGTCGCTGCGAGGCGGTGGTTTCCCGCCGAAGCAGTCTCCCGACCATCGAGGGGATTGCTTCGTCGGGCAACCCCCAAAAAGCGGGGGCAGGCGAGCGCCCTCCTCGCAACGACACATCAACGTCTCTTCCTTTTCACTTCTTCCAGCAACTTCTCCGGCTGGCGCGCGAATGTTTCGAGCGGAATTTCGCCGCGCGTCAGCGACATCAGTGTTTCGGTTAAAAATTGATTCACCGGCGTTGGGACATCTCTCTGCCGACCGTAGCGGGCCACCGCCCCGTTCAGCCACTCCACCTCCGACTTGCCGCGCCCCGAGTGCAGGTCAATGTGGAAGGACGGCATCTTCCCGCCGCGCCCCCCGCCGACCGCTTTCTTCAGCAGCGGACGCGAGATCAAAGCCGGGAGCCGGATGCCCAGCGCCAGCAGACGGGTAGGCGTGCCGGGCAGGTCCACCACGCGGACACCGTGAGCGCGCATCACGGCCAGCGCCTCGCGTAACATTCGCATCTCCAGCCGGAACAGGCCGGGATGGGAAAAGACTTCGGCGGCGGTCATGTCGAGGATGGCGGCGGTCGCATTGGCGGGCAGGTTGGTCAGCATTTTCGACCACTTCATGTCCGCGGACCGGGCGAAGAGACGCGCATTCAGCCCGGCCGCGTTCAGCGCCTGCCAGACGGACCGCGACAGCGGATGCCCGTCTGCCACGCCGACGCCGCGCAGGCGCTCCAGCACGATGTCGCCCACGCCGCGCCGCCCGATGGACGAGGTGACCGTCCCGGCGATGACGTTGTCCGCGCCGAGAACAGCCGCCAGGTCCGGTTCGTTGTCCACGCCGTTGGAGAGGCAGAGGAGCGGGGGGAGAGGAGAGGGGGGAAGAGGAGAGGGGAGAGAAGGAGAGGGGAGAAAAGGAGAAAGGGAGAGGAGGAAGGCCGCGGTGTCGAAGGATTTGAGGGCGTAGATGGCGAAGTCGAACGGGCCGCGGGCGAGGGCTTCTTCCAGGCTGGAAACGCAGGAAAAGGATGAAGGCGGAAGGATGAAAGATGAATACTCCGGCTTTTGTTTTTTGCTTTTTGTTTTTGGCAATTCGAGGCGCAAGCCGCGCTCTTGTAATCCTGCAATTGCCGCCGGCTGTTCCAAAAACGTGACGCGGTTCCTGGCCAGCGCCAGCGACCCGCCGATGTAAGCGCCGATGGCGCCCGCGCCAAAAACGAGGATGTTCAGGGGTTCTGTCATTCCGGCAAGTCTCCCGAATTATCGAACCCCCACAGCCGCCAGGCGTGGCGCTCCGGATCGTAGGTCAGGTCGGCGAAGCCGGTGTTGAAAAACATGAAACGCGGACCCTGCCCGTCGGCATGGAGCGTCATGCCCATCGCGATGAAAAGCGCGTTGTTCAGGATGCCGCCGTGCGCCACCACCAGGCAGCGGGCCGGCGGACGGTCGAGCAGGTTTTGGATTCCCTTCCCGGCGCGCAGCAGGATTTCGAGGCGGCTCTCGCCCGTCTCGCCGAAACGCGTGTAGGGAGTCATGAACTTCGGGCGCGGCGCAACGGACGCGGCTTCCTCATCCGTCAACCCGGCCAGTTTGCCGTTGTGGATTTCCATCCAGACCGGGTCGAACTCGACCGGCACGCCCAGCGCCCCGGCGATGATCTCCGCCGTCTGGCGGGCGCGCAGGAGCGGGCTGGCCAGGCACAGGTCGAAGGTCCGGCCCGCCGCGGCCCAGCGTTCGGCCAGGGCACGCGCCTGGGCGCGTCCCTTTTCCGTCAGCGGGAAGTCGGCCTGTCCCTGGAAACGGTCCTCGGCATTGCCCACCGACTCGCCGTGGCGCAGGAACGTGATGTGGTAGATGGGGGCGTCGCTCATGGGATGGGTATTTTACCACCGGGCGGGATGGCCTAGCCTTCCTCGGCAATCTGCATGAGGTACTTTCCGTACCCGTTGTGGCGCAGTTTCTTCGCCAGCGCCAGCAGCCGCGCGCGGTCAATCAGGCCGGCGCGGTAGGCCACTTCCTCCGGACAGCCGATCATCAAGCCCTGCCGCTCTTCGACCGTCTGGATGAAATTGGCGGCCTGGATGAGCGTCTCGTGCGTTCCGGCGTCGAGCCAGGCCACGCCGCGCCCCAACTGCTGGACCGTCAACTCGCCGCGTTCGAGGTAGACCTTGTTGACATCGGTGATCTCGATTTCGCCGCGCGGCGAGGGCTTGAGATTTTCCGCAATTTCGACCACGCGGTTGTCGTAGAAATACAGTCCCGGTACGGCAAAGTGCGAGCGCGGGTGCGCCGGTTTTTCCTCGATACTGAGGACCTTCTCGTTCGCGTCGAATTCGACCACGCCGTACTGCTCCGGGTCGCGCACCGGATAGGCGAAGATGCGCGCCCCGCGCGTGAGACGCGCCGCCTTGCGCAGCGAGTCCCACAGGCCGGTGCCGTACAGGATGTTGTCGCCGAGCACCAGGCAGACACGCTCGCGGCCGATGAAGTCCTTCCCAACCAGGAACGCATCCGCCAGGCCGCGCGGCGCGGGCTGGGCAGCGTACTCGAACCGGACCCCCCACTGGCTCCCGTCACCGAGCAGGCGCGGGAACTGGGGCAGGTCGTCCGGCGCGCTGATGACCAGGATGTCGCGGATGCCCGCCAGCATGAGCAGGGTCAGCGGATAGTAGACCATCGGCTTATTGTAGACCGGGAGCAGCTGCTTGCTGACGCCCATCGTCAGCGGGTAGAGACGCGTGCCGCGTCCGCCTGCCAGAATGATGCCTTTCACTTCGCACCTCGCTTGGTGTAGTTTTTGTCCATCCAGGCCTGGTAATCGTTCTGCGCCGAAACCGCCCGGACCCAGGCCTCGTTTTCCAAATACCAGCGGACGGTGGCGCGCAGTCCACGCTTGAGATCGTGGCGCGGACTCCAGCCGAGTTCGGACTGGATCCTGCCGATATTCATCGCGTACCGCCGGTCGTGGCCGGGCCGGTCGGGGACGTGGATGATGAGACCGGCATACGGTCCGGGCCCGGGGCGGAGTTCATCGAGCAGGACGCAGAGTTCGGTCACCACGTCAATGTTATGCGGCTGGTTGCCGCCGCCGACGTTGTACGTCTCGCCCGCGCGGCCGCGCTCCAGCACGAGGCGGATGGCCTCGCAGTGGTCCTCCACGTACAGCCAGTCGCGCACCTGTTTCCCGTCGCCGTAGACCGGCAGGGGCTTGCCCGCCAGCGCGTTCAGGATCATCAGCGGGATGAGTTTTTCGGGGAACTGGTACGGGCCGTAATTGTTGGAGCAGTTCGTCAGCGTGACCGGCAGGCCGTAGGTGTGGAAGTAGGCGCGCACGAGGTGGTCGCTGGACGCCTTCGACGCCGAATACGGCGAGCGCGGCTCGTAGGGAGTGGTTTCCTCGAACGCCGGGTCGCCGGGGCCGAGCGAACCGAAAACCTCGTCGGTGGAGACGTGGTGGAAGCGCTTGCCCTCGAATTTTCCATCCCAAGCCTGGCGCGCCGCTTCGAGCAGGGTGAACGTGCCGACGATGTTCGTCTGGACGAACGGCGCGGGGCCGAGGATGGAGCGGTCCACGTGGCTCTCGGCCGCAAAGTGGACGATGGTGTCAACCTGATGCTCGCGCAGGATTCTCTCCACCAGCGCCGCGTCGCAGATGTCGCCCTGCACGAACGTGTGGCGTGCCTCGTCCGGCAGGCCGCGCAGGTTTTCGAGGCTGCCGGCGTACGTCAGCGCGTCGAGCGTGACCAGGTTCAGGTCCGGCGCGAGGCGCAGCAGGTGGCGGACGAAGTTCGAGCCGATGAATCCGGCCCCGCCGGTGATGAGGATATTTTTCATCAAAAATCAAACTCCATGATCGCGTCCACAACTTTTTGCAGATCGGACTCGGCC
Organism: Anaerolineaceae bacterium; assembly: GCA_009772985.1. GTDB lineage: Bacteria > Chloroflexota > Anaerolineae > Anaerolineales > Villigracilaceae > UBA877. The sequence continues at coordinate 119,454 of WOUS01000007.1, read as the reverse complement.
AGCGCGTTGTGGAACGGCAGGCGGACAAGTTGGTCGCTGACACGCTCGGTGACCGGGCAGTCGCCGGGCTGGCCGCCGAAGCGTCGGCCCATGTCCGAGAGATGCAGAGGCAGGTAGTGAAAGACGCTGAGGATGCCGCGCCGGCGCAGGTGAGCGATGAAAGCCTGGCGGAGTTCGAGCGTGGGCAGGAGCATGTAAAACATGTGATAGGCCTGCTCGACGTGCGCCGGGATGTGCGGCAGTCCCACCTCGTGGGTTTGCGCCCAATCCTTGAGCGCCGCGTCGTAAAAATCCCAGACCTTGCGGCGGTGCGACTGGACTTTCTCGCGCTGTTCCAGTTGGCCGAGCAGGTAGGCGGCCAGGATGTCCGAGGGCAGGTACGAGGAGCCGACATCCACCCAGGTGTACTTGTCCACCTGGCCGCGGAAGAAGCGGCTGCGGTTGGTGCCTTTTTCGCGGATGATCTCGGCGCGCTCGATATATTTCGGATCATTGATGAGCAGCGCCCCGCCCTCGCCGCAGGAGAAGTTCTTCGTCTCGTGGAAGGACTGCGCCGCCAGCGCGCCAAACGTGCCGAGATATTTTCCCTTGTATTTGCCGAACAGGCCGTGGGCGTTGTCCTCCGCCACCGGGACCGCGTGCCTGCCCGCGATGTCGAGGATGGCGTCCATCTCGCAGCCGACCCCGGCGTAATGGACCGGGACGATGGCCTTCGTGCGCGGCGTGACGAGCGCTTCGAGTCTGCTCTCGTCGAGGTTGAGCGTATCCGGGCGCACGTCCGCGAAGACCGGCTTTGCCCCGCGCAGGACAAAGGCGTTGACCGTCGAGACGAAGGTGAACGACGGGAGGATGACCTCGTCGCCAGGCTGGATGTCGAGCAGGAGGGCGAACATCTCCAGCGCGTGGGTGCAGGAAGTGGTCAGCAATACCTTCGGCACGCCGAGTTCCTTCTCCAGCAGGGCCGAGGCTTTATGGGTGAACGGGCCGTCGCCGGAGGTTTTGGCAAAGGCGATGGCCTCGGCCATGTACTGGAGTTCATTGCCGACCACGACGGGGTTATTGAAATCAACGAGGATGGTTTCTGTCATTTGTTTTCTCACCCTTGCGAAGGTTCTGACCCTTCACTTCGTTCAGGGCAGGCCTTCGCAAGGCTTTCGTCAGAGCGTCCTTCGGATAATATCACAAGTTTCCCCGCCGGCCTGCCCGCACAATCATCCGCGTGCACGCAAACCATGTCAGTGGGACAAGTCTATAGACTTGTCCTACGCTCGCCGGGCGCGAGGATGTACTCCAGCGCGCGGCCGCCGGTCATGAAGAGCAGGTCGAGGGCGCTGACCTGCGGCTCGAAGGGCGGGTAAAGTTGGGGGTATTCCGGGTAGTCGTAGGCCATGTATTCGAGCGTGATGCCCGCCGCCTCGAATTTTTCCTGCTCGATGTAATCCCGCGCCGACGGTCCGCTGACGTAATGCGTGGCTTCCACTTTCTGGAGGATCTGGATCAGCCGGTCGGTCTTCTGGCCGGTGATGCCGGTCAGTTCGGAGGAGCGCACAAAGTGGGTGTGCGTGATGCCGAGCGCCCGCGCCAGCGCCACGGTCAGGTCAATCGTGAAGTCGGCCAGGAATTCGTCGCGGCGCTCGAAGAACGGCTCCAGCAACGGCACGTACTGTTTGAAAAAAGGAGCGCGTCCGTACGCGTAGGTGATGGCCTTCCAGTGCGAGGCGGCCCACGGTTTGCTCCAGTCCACGCGCACCTGGTGAATGGGCAGGCCCTCGGTCACGCCCTTGCTGTGCACCGGGATGGTCAGCCACTGTTTCCCCTGCGAGGTCTTGATCTGGTTGCGGTTGCGCCAGCCGTGCTTGTCGTACTGCACATCGTCGTAGAAGACGAAGGTGTCCGCTTTGTAGATTTGATGAAAATATCCCCGCCACGGAATGTATGAAGGCTGGAGGATGACGACGTTCATGGACGCTCCGCGTCCCCCTCCCCATCCGTGGTGCGCAGGACGACGTAGGGCTTGCGTCCCGACGAACGCTCGAACAGCCGCGCCAGGTATTCGCCGATAATGCCGAGGGCGAACAACTGCGCCCCGCCAAAGATAAAGATGGCCGAGGCGAGGAACGGGAAGCCGGGCACCGACCCTTCGGCAAAATACACCAACACCACGTAGGCCAGGCCGATCAACCCAAACAGCGTGAAAAAGAATCCGACCACCGAAGCCAGCCGCAGCGGCGCGGTGCTGAAATTCGTCAGCACCAGCAGCGCCATGCGGACGAGTTTGCGCAGGTTGTAATTCGACACGCCCACCGTGCGCGGCGACTCGTCCACCTCCACTGAGGCGAAGCGGTTCGTGCCCCACGGCAGCATGGCATCCAGCATGATCTCCGGCCCCTGGTAACCCTCGAAGGCAAGGCGCAGGTGTGTGCGGAAAGCGCGGAACGCCTGCACGTTGCGCAGCACCTTGTTCCCGGCCACCAGCCCAATCGCCCACTTGGTCAGGACCGACCCCAGCACGCGCCACCAGGCGTGCGGGCGTTTGCGCGGCATCCCGTAGACCACGTCGCAGCCTTCGTCCAGTTTTTCCAGCAGGCGGTGGATCTCCTCCGGCGGATGCTGGAGGTCGTCGTCCATCGTGACGATGACCTCGTGCCGCGCCGCGTGGACCCCGCACAGCAGCGCGTTGTGCTGGCCGAAGTTGCGCATCAGGCAGATGCCGCGCACCCACGGATACGCCTGCGCCAGCCGCTCGACCACTTCCCAACTGTTGTCGGGACTGCCGTCCACGACCAGGATGGTTTCGTAGGAGTCCGCCAGCGACGGCAATACCGCCGCCAGTCTCTGCACCAGCGGCTCGATGGTTTTTGCGCCGTTATAAACGGGGATGACAACGGAAATATTCATGGCAGGATGATTTTACCACGCGGCTTTTTCTCGCCCGCTTCACAACCGGACCGTGTGCCTGTCTGCCAATATTCTGGCAGCACGCGCCACCTCGGCCTGTTTCTGCGCGCGCGTCCAGCCGAGGGATTCGGCGAGCACGTCAGCCAGTTCCTCCACCAGCGGAAGGGTGAGCCGGCCAAGATACGCCAGCATCGTCCGGCGCAGGAGCAGGTCGTCGAGATGGACAACCTTCTCGCGTTCGGCCAGGAAGGCGATTTCGGCGCGCGTCATCTCCGGGTAATGCTCGAGCGGCGCGTCTTTTTGTTCCATGACGAACGCGGCCAGGTCGCGCAGGCGCGTGCCGTAGCGGTCGAAGAACAGTTCTAGCCAGGGTTTGTCCAGGCCGGTGTTTTTGCTGACCTCGTTGAAGAACTGCAACCGGGCGCAGCCGGTGTGCGGATATTCCTTCCCGCCGCCGATGGGCAGGGACTTGGTATCCCGGTTGCGTGCGCGGCCGAGGAAGGCCAGGGCTTTGTCCGCGACCTGCTCGGAGAAGGCGCGGTACGAGGTCCATTTGCCGCCGACCAGCGAGTAGACGGGAACGTTGCCGAATTTATCTTCCTGGATGTGATGGTCGCGCGTGATCTGGCCGGTGGTTTTGGATGATCCGGTGTACGCCAGCGGGCGGACGCCGGAGAAGCGGAAGACGATCTGCTCGCGCGTCACCTTGATATCCGGGAAGACGCGGGCGACCATCTCGATGAAATACTCTTCCTCCTCCGGCGTGCAGCGGACAGAGTCCGGGTCGTCGGCCGACAGGTCCGAGGTCCCGACCATGACCCGGTCGCCGAGCGGGAAGATGAGCACGATGCGCCCATCCTTGTTCTCGAAGAAGAATTCGTTACCGCCGATGGCGGCGCGCAGGTCGGGATTGTCGAGGACGAGGTGCGAGCCTTTGGTCCCGCCGACGTAATGGGTGGACAGGTTGAGGGTCCGGTTGGCGAAGTCAATCCACGGACCAGCGGCGTTGACGAGCAATTTCGGTTGCAGGTCAAAAGTTGAACCGGTCAGTTCATCGCGCAGTGTGACCGTGTCGCCGTTCCCGCCGATGAGGCTGACATAGTTCAAGGCTTTGGCGTGCGCGCCTTCGGCTTCGGCATCGAGCAACAGTTCGACGGTGAAGCGTTCGGGGGAAAAGATGGAGCCGTCGAAATAGGTGGCGGCGTAGCGAATTTCCGGGTTGAGGCGCGGGAATTTTGCGAGGGCTTTTTTGCGGGTGTCGAAAACGTGCGTCGGGACCGTGCCCTGCTTGCGCGTGAAAGCGTCGTAGAACATGAGGCCGATCTTGATGACCAGCGCGCCGCGTTCGGAGGGCTTGTCGAGCCAGCCCAGGAATTTGAGCGGGGCGTTGAGCAGGCCGGACAGGAGCTTGAACATCGGGATGGTGGTGGGCAGCGGGCGGACGAGGTGCGGGGCGTTCCCGATCATGCGGTTGCGCTCCTGCACGGCTTCGCGCACGAGGCGGAACTCGCCGTTTTCCAGATAGCGGATGCCGCCGTGGGCCATGTGCGAGGAGGCCGCGCTCGCGCCGGAGCAGAAGTCGCCGCGGTCAACGAGCAGCACGTCCACGCCATTGAGAGCCAGGTCGCGGAATGCCCCGACGCCGTTGATCCCCGCGCCGACAACGAGAACGTCCGGGGAGTGGGTCTTGAGGGAGGTGAGGGTGTCTTGTCGGTTCATGTGAGCATCTCCTCGTGCAAATCATTCCAATCTGGGTTGAGACTATTTACGAGGTCTATTTTCCTTTTCCGTGAACCACCTTTGATTTGCTTTTCCCTGGCGATGGCAAGATTGATGTTTTCATAACTCTCGTAATAGACGAGTTTGGTGACACGGTAACGGCTTGTGAATATCGAGCCGGAGCCTTCCTTGTGTTCCCAGACACTCTGCATCAAATCATTGGTCACGCCGGTATAGAGAACGGTGTTGTATTTGTTGGTCATGATGTAGACGCAGTATTCTTTGCTCATAAAACCATCTCGATCGTGTCGTTGCGAGGAGGTATGAGTGAGCGGAGCGAACGAAGACCGACGAAGCAATCTCCCAATCCGCGAGGGGATTGCTTCGGCGGGAGAGCGCCGCCTCGCAACGACACAACTTTTTTATTCGATCCAATCAAACGTGCGCGTAACGGCCTTCTTCCATCCGGCGTACAGATGGTCGCGTTTCTGCGCGGGCATGGACGGCTTCCATTCCTTGTCCTTGCCCCAGTTGGCGCGCAGTTCATCGTAATTCTTCCAGAAGCCGACCGCCAGCCCGGCGGCGTAAGCCGCGCCGAGGGCAGTCGTCTCGGCCACTTTCGGGCGGATGACGGGCACATCAAGGATATCCGCCTGGAATTGCATGAGCAGTTCGTTGAAGACCATGCCGCCGTCCACTTTCAGAGTGGTCAGGCGGACGCCGGAATCTTTTTCCATTGCATCCAGCACTTCACAGGTCTGGTAGGCAGTGGCTTCCAGCACGGCGCGGGCAATGTGACTTTTGTTGACGTAACGGGTCATGCCGACAATGACACCGCGCGCATCGGACTTCCAGTAGGGCGCGAACAATCCGGAGAACGCGGGGACAAAGTAAATGCCGCCGCTGTCTTCGACCTTGGAGGCCAGTTCCTCCACTTCAGCAGATTTCTTGATCATGCCGAGGTTGTCGCGCAGCCACTGAACCAGCGCGCCGGTGATGGCAATCGAACCTTCGAGTGCGTAGACGGCGGGCTGGTCGCCGATCTTGTAACCGAGCGTGGTCAGTAGTCCGTTTTTGGAGAGCACCGGTTTCTCGCCAGTGTTGAGCAGCATAAAACAGCCGGTGCCGTAGGTGTTCTTGGCTTCGCCTGGAGCAAAGCAGGTCTGCCCAAACAGCGCGGCCTGCTGGTCGCCGAGGTCGCCTGCCACCGGGACGCCGCCCAGCGAGCCGCGTGCCGTCCCGTAGACTTCGGAAGATGAGCAAATTTTGGGAAGCATGGCGCGGGGAATGCCGAGGACGCGCAGGATTTCCGCGTCCCAGTCGAGCGTTTTCAGGTCCATGAGCAGCGTGCGGCTGGCGTTGGTCACGTCCGTGACGTGCGCGCCGGTCAGGTTCCAGATGAGCCAGGTGTCCATGTTGCCGAAAAACAGTTCTCCGGCTTCGGCTTTTGCGCGCACTCCCGGAACATTGTCCAAAATCCATTTGATCTTCGGCCCGGAGAAGTAGGTTGCCAGCGGCAGGCCGGTTTTGGCGCGCCACCTGTCCTGCCCGCCCTCGCGAGCCAGTTCGTTGCAGATGGCGTCGGTGCGCGTATCCTGCCAAACAATGGCGTTGTAAACCGGCCGCCCAGTCTCGCGCTCCCAGACGACCGCCGTCTCGCGCTGGTTGGTGACACCGATGGCGGCAATGTTGGCCACGTCCGCGCCGGATTTTTCCAGCGCGCCGCGGATGACACGCTGGGTGCGTTCCCAGATCTCGAGGGCGTCGTGTTCCACCCAGCCCGGCTTCGGGTAGATTTGCTCGTGCTCCTTCTGGTCAACAGCCGCGATATTCCCGGCATGATCGAACAGGATGCAGCGGGTGCTGGTGGTGCCCTGATCAATGGCGGCGACGTACTTTGGCATAAAAGTCTCCTGGTTTAAAAGTCTTACAGGTCTAAAAGTCTGACAGGTCTTACAGGTCTATGATGTCCACTCTCTTGCCCCGGACAAAAATGCTTTCCCTGGCATGGTTTTTTTGCCCGCCGGTTGGACTTCTTCCAGCACGAGGATTCCCTCGCCCGTGCCCACCGCCGGTCGGCCCTGGACCGTGAGCCGGGTCCCCGCACCGGGGCTTTTCGCCTCACTGACGGAGGCGCGCAGCACCTTGAGCGGCGCTCCGTTCCAGTTGAACGAAGTTCCCGGCCAGGGACTGAAAGCGCGCACGCGGCGCTCCAGCGCAATGGCGGGTTGACTAAAGTCGAGCAGGCCGTCTTCTTTTTTCAGCATCGGGGCGTACGTCGCGCCGTCTGCGGGCTGAGGCTGTGGGACGAGTTCGCCGTTCAGGTAGCGCGGCAGGGTTTCGAGCAGGAGTTCCGCACCGAGGGCAGACATCTTCTCAAAGAGCGAGCCGCCGGTATCATCGGGAGCAATCGGGATGGCGCGCTGGCTGAGAATGGGGCCGGTGTCCACGCCCGGATCCATTTTCATGATGGTGATGCCAGTCTCGGCGTCCCCGGCGAGGATGGCGGCCTGGATGGGCGCGGCGCCGCGTCCGCGCGGCAGGAGCGACGCGTGGACGTTGACGCAGCCGAAGCGCGGCAGTCCCAGCACTTCGAGACGCAGGATCTGCCCGAAGGCGGCCACCACGATGAGGTCGGGGGCCCAGGCGCGGAGTTGGGCCATCGCTTCGGGCTGGCGCAATTTCTCCGGCTGGATGACGGGGATGCCGAGGCGGAGAGCGGCTTGTTTAACGGCGGGCAGGCGCACGGTCCCGCCGCGGCCGGCCGGACGGTCGGGCTGGGTCACCGCTCCGGCGACGGGATAACGCGCGGCGAGCGCGTCCAGGCTGGGGACGGCGAAGTCCGGCGATCCCATAAAAACAATGCGAGGGGATTGGGTCACGCGCTTATTCTACTTCGATTCGGGGAAAAGGTTAACGCACCGTTTTGGTAGTACTTTTGCATTCACAAATCGGTTGATTTTTGTCCGGTTTGGTTGTACAATACCGCAAATTCCAAGATCAATTCTCAAGGAGAAAGAAATGACCCAAGAACCCATTAATCCCGAAATCACCAGTGACGACAAGATCTGGGCAGCGCTTGGATACCCGTTTGCGCTCATCGCGCTGATCATGTTGCTGATCGAAGGCAAGAAGAACCGCCCATTCATCAAGTACCATGCCGTGCAGTCGCTTGCGCTGACGGTGGTGCTCATCATTGCAGAAATCATTCTCGGCTGCATCCTCGGCGCCATCACTTTCTTCATCGCCGGCGCGGGAGCGGGTCTGGTGGGCCTGCTCTGGTTCGTGACCCTGTGGCCTGCGATCGAAGCCTACAATGGCAAGTACCTTGCCCTGCCGTGGATTGGCGATTTCATCAAGAAGCAAGGCTGGGTGTAACCACCATCCGAACAAGAAGAAGCCTGCCGCGCGCAGGCTTCTTTGATTTAACCCGCAACGCCCGCCCCAAAAATCCGTAGGTTGTGATAGACTTGCCAGGTCGCACATTCGATAGAACGAGGAGAATAAAATGCCCACCAAGAAAACCGCACCCCCGGAAATCGAGCCAGTTGAACCTGTTGCCGCTCCGCTCCCGGCGGAACTGCCTGCCCCGGCTCCGGCAGCCATTGCCCCGATCCCGCCCGCACCGCTCGCTCCGCCGCCTCCGCCGGTATTTCCGCAGGCCATCACAAAGCCCGGCAAGATCCAGGCCATTGCCATTCTCACCCTTATCAGCGGGATCGTCAGCATCTTTTACGGGCTAATCTGGACCATCTCGCTGCTGGCAACGATCATTTGCTGGCCGATTGGTGCTTACCCAATCACGCTCGGCGTTCTTGAGATTATCTATGCCGCCAAGTTGCTTGGCAGCAATCCTCGCAACATTAAGCCAGCCACCTATCTAGCCGTTATGGAAATCTGCGAGATACTCTTCTTTAACCCGTTCTCGCTGACAGCCGGCATCCTGGCTCTGGTCTTCTATAACGACCCCGAAGTCAAAGCCTATTTTGCCCGCATCAACGGCCAAGCGTAGGCGACTGGACGCGTGGTACGTTGACCGGGTAGAAAATCACAAACAAAATATCCAGAATGCGACTGCCCTTCCGGGCAATCGCATTCTGGATGATTCTTATCGTTTAAAATGAATTTTTAACTTGACTCTCATCCGCCTTGCTCGTACAATGAACCCCACTGTAAAACCAAATGGCAGCAGGGAAGAGATTCTGCGCTTGGCGCAAGCCGGGACACAGAACACCGAAGGGGCAAACCGGGTTAGTTGGGTAGTTGGTTAGTTCGATTGTTGGGTAGTTCGATGGTTGAGTAGTTGAACATTGTTAACTTCGCAACCACGTAACTATGCAACCAAAGAACTAAGTAACTGCAAAACTAACCGGCGAAACTCTCAGGTAAAAAGGACCCTGCGCCAGTTCCCTCTGGAAAGTCCCTTCACAGGGACACCGACGGGGCAAGTCTGGTTAGTTTGATAGTTTTATAGTTCCGTAGTTTTGTAGTTTGTCGGTTGGGTAGTCGGATACCCTGGAAAGCAAGCGCAAACAACTACAAAACTAATCAACTACACAACTAACAAACTAACAGACGAATCTCTCAGGTCAATCACAGAGGCGCGCGAGGCTGAATCGTGCGCCTTTTTATTTCGCCAAAATCCTATTTCTTTAGAGGAGATCCAAAATGAACATTCCTGCCAATTTCAAGTTCTCCAAGTCTGACGAGTGGTTCGACCCCGCCACCGGCAAGATCGGCGTAACCGATTTCGCCCAGAGCCAGCTCTCCGATATCGTCTTCGTGGAAATCGTTGTCGGCGCAGGCGACGCGGTCGAGCCGGGCAAGGCAATCGCCTCGGTCGAGTCGGTCAAAGCCGCGGCCGAGATCTACGCCCCGGTCAAGGGCAAGGTTGTGGCTGTCAATGATGGCCTGGGCGGCGCTCCCGAGGTCCTGAACAGCGACCCCTACGGCGCGGGCTGGATGATCCAGGTCGAAGGCGCGGACGCCTCCGGTATGATGGACGCGGCCGCTTACGCCAAGTACTGCGAAGAACGGGCGCATTAGTTTGGTAGTTCCGTAGTTCGGTAGTTTTGTAGTTGTCACAAGAACTACTCAACTACGAAACTGCAAAACCAGGAAACTAAAATGACTTATATCCCCATCAGTCCTTCCGAACGGGAGGCGATGCTGGCGACCATCGGCGTCAAGAAGATCGAAGACCTCTTCAAGGACGTTCCTGCCAAACATCGCTTCCCGGACCTTGACCTGCCTCCGGCGCTGACCGAGATGGAGGCCGCGGCCGAACTCGGCGAACTCTCCGCCGGAAACGAATCCGTGCGCGAAATGGTTTCCTTCCTCGGCGCAGGCGCGTACAACCACTACATCCCCTCGGTTGTAGACCACATCCTGCGGCGCGGCGAATTCTACACCGCCTACACCCCCTACCAGCCGGAAGTCTCGCAAGGCACGCTCCAGGCCATTTTCGAGTACCAGTCGCTCATCACCGCGCTGACCGGCATGGAGGTCGCGAACGCCTCCCACTACGACGGCGCGACCGCCGTGGCGGAAGCCGTCAACATGGCTTACGCCCAGTTCCGCGGCAAGCGGACGAAAGTTGTCATCTCGCCGGCCGTCCACCCGCAGTACCGCGCCGTTCTGCGGACGTACACCCAGGGGATGGGACTCGAACTGGCGGGAGACGATCCGGGCGCGGACCTGGAAACGGGTCCGGCCTCGCTGCGCTCCCTGATAGACGCCAACACCGCGCTGGTCGTTGTCCAGTATCCCGATTTCTTCGGTCGCATCTACGATTACACAACGTTGATCGAGACTGCGCACAGCAAGGGCGCACTCGTCTGCGTGGCGGCCAACCCGATTGCCCTCGGCCTGCTGAAATCCCCCGGCGAGATGGGCGCGGATATCGTCGTCGGCGAAGGCCAGCCGCTCGGGATCCCGCTCTCGTACGGCGGCCCGTACCTGGGCTTTTTTGCCACCCGCAAGCAGTATATCCACAAGATGGCCGGACGCCTCGTCGGCGAGACGGTGGACAACCGCGGCCAGCGCGCTTACGTGCTGACCCTGACCGCCCGCGAACAACATATCAAACGTGAGCGCGCCACCTCCAATATCTGCACCAACCAGGGGCTGATGGCGCTCGCTTCGGCGGTCTACCTGTCCGTGGTCGGTAAGACCGGCCTGCGCCAGGTGGCCGAGTTGTGCTACCACAAGGCGCACTATGCCGCCGGGCAACTCAGCAAAATCCCCGGCTTCGGCCTGTGCTTCGCCGATCCGTACTTCCACGAGTTCTCGCTGTGCTGTCCCCGCCCGGTGGCCGAACTCAACGCCCACCTGCTCGAACACGGCATCCTCGGCGGCTACGATCTCGGCCAGGATTACCCGGCGCTCAAGGACCACATGCTGATTGCCGTCACCGAGATGAACACGAAAGACGAAATTGACGCCCTGGTGGACGTTCTTTCGGAGGCGAGCCATGACTAGCATCGTCGAAAAAACCATCTTCGAACTCTCCTCCCCCGGACGCACCGGCGTGGCATTCCCGGACCCGGACGTGCCGCGCGTTAAACTGCCGGAGAATCTACTCCGCAGCGATTTACCGTTACCCGAACTCGCCGAAGTGGACGTGGTGCGCCACTACATGCGCCTCTCGAAATTCAACTACAGCGTGGACGGCGGCTACTATCCGCTTGGGTCGTGTACGATGAAGTACAACCCGAAGATCAACGAGGATACCGCCCGCCTGCCCGGTTTTGCGTTCACGCATCCGCTCCAGCCCATCGAGACGGTGCAGGGCAACCTGGTGTTGATGTACACGCTCCAGGAATGGCTGAAGGAAATCTCCGGCTTTGCCGCGATGACCCTCCAGCCAGCCGCGGGCGCTCACGGCGAACTGACCGGCGTCCTGATCATGCGCGCTTATCACAAGTCGCGCGGCGAGGCCAAACGCATCAAGATGCTCGTCCCCGATTCGGCGCACGGGACGAACCCGGCCTCCTCGGGCGTGGCGGGACTGGAGATCGTGCAGATCCCGTCTGACGCGCGCGGCAACGTGGACCTGGCTGCCTTGAAAGCCGCCTGCGACGAGACCGTCGTCGGCCTGATGCTGACCAACCCGAACACGCTCGGCCTGTTCGATGAGCATGTCGAGAAAGTCATCCAGATCGTCCACGAGTGCGGCGGCCTGATCTACGGCGACGGCGCCAACATGAACGCCCTGCTGGGCATCCTCCGCCCCGGCGACCTGGGCATAGACGTGATGCACTTCAACCTGCACAAGACTTTTTCCACCCCCCACGGGGGCGGCGGACCGGGTTCCGGTCCGGTGGGCGTGACGGAAAAACTGGCCGAGTTCCTCCCGTCGCCCATCGTCGGCATCGTCGAAGAAGCGACCGATGGCGAACCTCCGCTGTTCGGGTTCATCGAGCCGAAGCAGACGATTGGCCGCGTCAAAGCCTTCCACGGTCACTTCGGGATGCTCGTCCGAGCGTTCACGTACATCGCCATGCACGGCCCGGATGGGCTGCGTCAGATCGCCGAGTACGCCGTGCTGAACGCCAACTACCTGCTGGCCCGCCTGCGCCACACGTACCGGGTCCCGTTTGACCGCATCTGCATGCACGAGTTCGTGGCCGAGGGAAAAGTCGAAGGCAGCGACGTGCGCGCACTCGACATCGCCAAGCGGCTGATGGACTACGACTTTCACCCGCCGACGAACTACTTCCCGCTCATCGTCCACGAGGCGCTGATGATCGAGCCGACCGAGACCGAGAACAAGGATACGCTGGACGCCTTCGCCGACGCTCTGATCAAGATCGCGGACGAAGCGAAAGCGGCCCCGGAACTGCTCCACGAGGCCCCGCACAAAACGCCCTTTGGCCGGATGGACGAGGTCAAGGCGGCGCGCGAACTCGTGTTGTGCTGCTGGCTGCCGGAAGAGGTCAGTAAACAGTAAACAGTGTTCAGTATTCAGTGTCTGCCCAAGGAGAACCCATGTCCACTGCCCCCAAGTCTGAAGTCTTGAATATGGCCGCCCTGGCCGAATACCAGGAAGGCGCGGTCGTCTCGCGGCAAATCACCAAAGAGGAAGCCGGCAACGTGACGCTGTTTGCCTTTGACGAAGGCCAGGAACTGAGCGAGCACACCGCCCCGTTCGACGCCCTCGTCCACGTGCTGGACGGGGAGGCGGAGATCCGCATCTCCGGAAAACCCTACACGCTAAAGGCGGGCGACGCCATCGTCATGCCAGCGGACGATCCGCACGCGGTGAAGGCGGCGAAGAAATTCAAGATGCTGTTGACGATGATCCGGAAATAGATCCGAACCGCATCCATCACGAAGGACTCGAAGGGAAATCTTCGAGTCCTTTTTTGTAGGCGGGCAAGGCTGGGGCTTGACGATTTTTTTCGACGGTGTCATAATGGTTCCATATTGGAACCGTTTGGAGAAAAGATATGAATGCGATCACTTTGAAAAACATCCCCGACGACCTGTACGCGCAGTTGAAACAAAGCGCCCAGGTCAACCGCCGCAGCGTCAACAGTGAGATCATCTTCTGCATCGAACGCGCAGTCCGCAGCCGGAAAGCGGACGTGGAGGGATTCCTGTCCACCGCGCGGACGCTGCGCGAGAAGACGGCCGCCTACTCCGTCACGGATGCCGAGTTCAGCCGGGCGAAGACGGATGGCCGGCCATGATCGTGGTGGATACGAACGTCATCGGTTATCTCTATCTCACCGGCGAACATTCCGCACAGGCAGAAAAGGCTTTGCACAAAGACCCACACTGGGCGGCTCCCCTGCTCTGGCGGAGCGAGTTCCGCAATGTGCTGGCGTCCTATATCCGCAAAGGACTCCTTTCCCTGGAAGACGCCAGCCGGATCATGGAGGAAGCAGCCTTGCTGATGCAGGGACAGGAGTACGAAGTGCCATCGCTCCAGGTTCTAGCGCGGGTGGCCGAAAGCACGTGTTCCGCCTACGACTGCGAATTCGTGGCGCTGGCGCAGGATTTGGGAATTCCACTGGTTACGGTTGATAAACAAATTTTGAACGAGTTCCCCCGCATCGCGGTTTCACTCGACGAGTACGCCTCGTAAAACAGAACGCACAGCAGGGGCGGCGAAACGCCGCCCCTATTTGTTTCCCGGCAGCACCAGCAGCGCATCCGCAAAAGGATGGGGGACCACCTGCACCGGCAGATGATACGCCGCCGAGATTAGTTCCGGAGTCAAGACCTGCCGCGGCGTCCCCGCGGCTTCGATTTTCCCCGCAACCATCAGCGCCACGCGGTCCGCGTAACGGGCGGCCAGGTTCAGGTCGTGCAGGGCCACCAGCACGGCCAGGTGATCTTGTTTCGCCAGCGAGCGAACCATTTCCATGAAACTGACCTGGTAATGCAGATCCAAGTTCGAGGTTGGCTCGTCGAGCAGCAGGATCGGCGTGGACTGGGCCAGCGCCCGCGCCAGCAAGACGCGCTGCTGCTCGCCGCCGGAAAGTTCGCCCACGCGCCGCTCCGCCAAATCCAGCGCGTCCACGCGGACGAGAGCGCGGCGGGCGGTCTCTTCGTCCGCGGCGGAGGTCTGGCCGAGGAAGTTCAGGTAGGGCGTGCGCCCGAGCAGCACCGTCTCCCAGACGGAAAAGGCGGGCGGCATGGATACCGCCTGCGGGACAACGGCCAGGCGCCGGGCGCGCTGCATGGACGGCAGCGCCAGCAGGTCGGTCCCGTTCGTGCGGACGGACCCCGCGTCGACCGGGATCACGCCGCTGACGGCCCGCACCAGCGTGGACTTCCCGGCCCCGTTCGGACCGATGAGCGCGACAACTTCACCGGATTGCACCTCCAGCGAGACGCCGTGCAGCACGCGGCGGGAGCCGTAGGAGACAGAGAGATTTTCAATTCGCAACATTTTTCATCCGTGGTAGGGGCGACCCTGTGTGGTCGCCCTTTTGGGCAGACACGCAGGTCTGCCCCTACAAAATCACCAATATCCCTGATTCTTCGCCCGCCGCAGCACCCACACAAAAAACGGCGCGCCGGCCAGCGCAGTGACCACGCCCACCGGCAGTTCCTGCGGGGCCATCACCACCCGCGCCAGCACGTCCGCCAGCAGGAGGGCGGCCGCGCCGCCGATCATCGCCAGCGGGAGCAGGCGGCGGTAGTCCGCGCCGAACCACAGCCGCATGACGTGCGGGATGATGAGTCCGATGAAGCCGATGATGCCGGAAAAGGCCACCGCCGAGGCCGTCGCCAGGGACGCGGCCAGCAGGATCAGGGTCCGGGCGCGCCCGACGGGCAGCCCCATCTGCCGGGCCTGGTCGTCGCCGAACTGCAAAACGTTCAGGCTGTGCCCGGCAAGCAGGAGTCCGCCCAGGCCGATCACGAGGAACGGCAGGATGACCAGCACCGGTCCCCAGCCGGTGAACGTCGAGCCGCCCAACAGCCAGGCGATGGCGCGGCGCAGTTCGCCGGTGGATTGCAGCATAAGGAAGGCGGTCAGGCCGGTGGCGAAGGCCGAGAACGCCACACCCGCCAGGATGAGGTTGGTGGTCGGGACGGTCTTGCCGACGCGCGCCAGCAGGTAAACGAGGAACACCGCCGCCAGCGCGCCGACGAACGCCGCCGCCGGGATCGCCAGCAGTCCCGCCGTTGTGTACGGCCAGTTCACGCTCATGGCGAGCACCGCGCCCAGCCCCGCGCCGGAGGCCGTGCCGATGAGGTACGGATCGGCCAGCGGGTTGCGGAAGACGCCCTGGTAGGCCGCGCCGCTCGCGCCCAGCGCCGCGCCGGCCAGCAGGATGAGGGCGGTGCGCGGCAGGCGCAGGGTCAGCACGATGACCGCGGCCCGGGTCACCGTCTGCGGCGGCTGGCCGGTGAGCACGCGCCACAGGTCCGCGGGCGGAATGAAAACCGAGCCGATGGCGATAGAGAGGAGAATCGCCAAAAGCAAAACGAACAAAGACAAAAGGTGAGGGGAAATGCGGCGCATGGCAGTAAAGAGAGTGGAGAGCAGAGAACAGAGATTTGTAAAAACAATGACTACTCTCTGTTCTCCATATCCCTGCTCTCGATCCTTTATTTGAACAAACCCGGATGCAGCAGTTTCGCCAGCGCTTCCAGCCCGTCCACGAGACGCGGGCCGGGGCGGCTGACCAGGTTGTCGTCGAAGGGGTAAACCTGGCCGTTCTTCACCGCGTCGAGCGCGTCCATGCCGGGACGGGCGGCGAATTTCTCCGGCGTCTCTCCCCAGGCGGCGTCGCCCAGGAGGACGATGGACGGATTATCCGCCACCAATTTCTCCAGGCTGATGGTGGCCCACTGCCCTTCCAGTTGCGAGCCAATGTTGAAGCCTCCGGCGCGCTGGATGAGCAGGTCGCCAAATGTGCCGGGACCGTAGGTGTAGGGGCTGGCCGGATTGGTGGCGTCAATTTCGTAGTAAACGGTCGGACGGTAACTGAGCGGCAGGATGACCGCGTCCACTGCGGCGACGCGGGCGGTGAGCGACTCGACCAGCGCGGCGGCCTCGGACCCGCGTCCGGTCAGCGCGCCGACGGTTTCCAGGTTGGCGTACATTTCTTCCAGCGTGGCCGGGTTGGGCAGGAAGTAAACCGTCAGGCCGAGGCCCTCCAGCGAGGCGACCAGTTCGGGCGGATTGATGCCGCCGGCCAGCACCAGGTCCGGCTGGAGGGCGACGATGGCCTCGAGGTTGTACTCGCCCATCGAGCCGCCGATGTCCTGCACGGAGGCGGCTTCGGCGGGATAGTCCGAGAACATGTCGCGGCCGACCACCTGCGCTCCCGCGCCGACGGCGAACAGGATCTCGGTGTTGGACGGCGCCAGCGAGACGACGCGCTGGGCGGGCGCGGGCAGGCTGACGGTCCGGCCCAGCCCGTCGGTCAGGGTGATGGAGGCGAGGGTGGGCTGCGCGGTCGGCGTCATATCCACCTTTACGGGGTTGCAGGCAGTCAATACCAAAACAGCCATCAAAAGAACGAATAGTTTGCGAAACATGGTTTCTCCAAAGTAATAGGATGGGTAGGCGCAATAGATTGCGCCCTTACAAAAATCCCCTGCCGCGTGGCAGGGGAGGGAGGATTGGCAGTCCAGCAGCCGTTCCCCACCTCCTTTCCGCGAGAGTGTGGCAAGCCCCCGCAATTCGGGGGAGAACTGGTCGGGGCGGGCGGCCTGGCTTGTTAGTTGGGTAGTTTTGTTAGTTCTGTAGTTTGTTAGTTTTGTAGTTGGCCGGTGAACCATCCAACTACCTAACTACTCAACTACTGAACTACCCAACTAAACTCACAGTTGCGGGACAGCGCCGGACTTACACCGGCTTCGCCGTTGGGCCTGCCCATCCGGGGGCGAGGCACCCTGACCATTATTCAGTTGTGCCGCTATTGTATGCGCTCCGGGGGGAATCGTCAATGCGCCGCGAAATACGAAGTGGGTTCAGGCAACAGGTTTTCCAAAACCTTTGCAGCGGATTTTACCCTGCGGGTACGATGGCGCGGATGACGCGGATTTTTCTCTTCCTCTTCCGCGAAAATCCGCGCAATCCGCTGCCAAAGAATGGTTTTCCGAATCCACGCCCGGAGGCCTGCCCCTTGCCCCAACCCGCCGGAAAAAGTACAATCAGACAGGGTAACATGAAAACTCCCGCCTCCCCTGCCCCCAACCGTTTCGCAGACCTGCTCACGCGCCTCCCGCTGACGTGGATCGCGCTGGCGTTCCTGACCGGCATCCTGCTCGCCAGCCGGGTCACGCTGGAGTGGTGGATTTGGCTGGCTGCCGCTGGCGCGGCGCTGGTGACCGCGCTCGTCCTGCGCCTGCTCCTGCCGCGTTTCTCCGTCCAACTTTCCCCCTACTTTTTCCTCGTCTCGCTCTCCCTGCTCGGCCTGTGCCTCGGCGCGGCGCGCTACCAGGCCACCGTCCCCACCGTGGACGCGTTCACGCTCGCTTGGTACAACGACCGGGAGTACGACCTGCTCCTCACCGGCACGGTGGACGCGCCGCCCGACGTGCGCGACACCTACACCAACCTGCGCGTGCGCGTCAGCGCGGTGGACACCGGCAAAGGCGACCTGCCCGCCAGCGGGCTGGTGCTGGCGCGCGTGGACAATGACGAGACCTGGCGCTACGGCGACGTGATCCGCCTGCGCGGCAGGATGACGACCCCGCCGGAGGACGAGGAATTCTCGTACCGCGATTACCTCGCCCGGCAAGGCATCCTCTCGTACATGTCGAACGCGACGGTCACGCGCCTGCCCTTCGCGCGCGCCGGGAACCCGCTCCTGCGCTGGGTCTACGACTCCAAGGACCGGGCGCTTGCCAACATCTACGAAATCTTCCCGGACCCCGAGGCCTCGCTCCTGGCAGGCATCCTGCTTGGCGACGACAACGGCCTCCCGGCGGACCTCCAGCAGGCGTTCAAAAATACCGGCACGGCGCACATCATCGCCATCTCCGGCTTCAACATCGCCATCATCGCCGGGCTGTTCGTGACCCTCTTCAGCCGCCTGCTCGGACCGCGCCGCGGCGCGGTGGCGGCGGTGATCGGCATCGTCGTCTACACCATCCTGGTGGGGGCCAGCGCCTCGGTTGTGCGCGCCGCCATCATGGGCACCTTCGCCATCTTCGCCCGCCAGGTGGGACGCCGCCAGACGGCACTCAACACCCTCACCGCCACCGCGGCGGTCATGGCCGCCGTCAACCCGTACACTCCCTGGGACGTGGGCTTCCAACTCTCGTTCTTCGCCACCCTCGGCCTGGTCCTGTACGCCCAGCCCTTCCAGGAATGGGCGGTCAGGATCATCTCGCGCTTCTCGCTGCCCGATACCGCCGAAAAGATCGCCAAACCGATTTCCGAATACGTGCTCTTCACCCTGGCCGCCCAACTGACCACCCTGCCCATCATGGCCTGGCACTTCGGGCGCATCTCGCTCGTCTCGCTCATCGCCAACCCGTTCATCCTGCCTGCCCAGCCGCCGGTGATGATCCTCGGCGGGCTGGCGGTGCTGGTCAGTTTTCTCTACCTCCCGCTGGGACAGATCTTCGCCTGGATCGCCTGGCCGTTCCCGGCCTACACCGTGCGCGCGGTGGAACTGTTCGACAGCCTCCCGCACGGCGTCATCATCCTGGGCGACTTTTCACCCCTGTTCGCGCTCCTGTTCTATGCCGTCCTCTTCGGCTGGACCTTCAGCCAGGGCCGCGTCAAACAGGCATTACGCGCCGCCCTGACTCCCGCCGTCATCATCGTCACCCTGGGCGTGCTTGCCTTCCTGACCTGGAGCGCGGCCTTCGCCGTCCCCGACGGCAATCTGCACGTCACCTTCCTCGACGTCGGTTCCGCCGACGCGGTGCTGATCCAGACGCCCTCCGGCAGGAACATCCTCGTCAACGGCGGAGCCAGCCCGTCGGCCCTGTCTGACGCCCTCGGCCGGCGGCTCCCGCCCTTCGACCGTCACCTCGACTGGCTCATCGTGGCCTCCACGCAGGAGGACCAGGTGGCGGCCCTGCCGCGCACGTTGGAGCGGGTCCCGCCCGGGGACGTCCTGTGGGCCGGGAATGTCGAAGCCTCGTACTCGTCCGCCAGCCTCGACCGCTGGCTGGCGGACCGCTCCGTGCCGGTCACGCGCGCCGAAGCGGGCATGACCCTCGACCTGGGCGCGGGGGCCAGGCTTACGGTCCAGAGCGTCACGACGCGCGGCGCCATCCTGCTGGTCGAGTGGGACGGGTTCCGCCTGCTGCTGCCCATCGGCCAGAATTTCGATTCGCTGGACGAGTCAGACTACGGCGCGGAGATCGGCCCGGTGACCGTCCTGCTGCTGGGAGAATCGGGGCTGGCGACGGTGAACCCCTCCAAATGGATCGCCAACCTGCGCCCGCAGGTGGTCATCCTGAGCGTGGCGGCCGGCGACCTGCGCGGCAGGCCGTCGGAAGCGGTGCTGGAGTCCATCCGGGATGCCACGCTCCTGCGCACCGACCGGAACGGCTGGATCGAGATCTCGACCGACGGCACGCGCATGTGGGTGGATGTGCAAAGAAAATGACTCGCAAAACATCAATTAGGAATCGGACTGCCCTCGCCAGAGCGAGGGCAGTTTTGATATTCAGGAATCTGACAACGAATTTGGAACGAATAAACAAATTCTCACGCGTCATCCATTCGCATTCGTTTATCCGTTTACCATTCGTTGTCCGAGTGTCATGGGGTCGGGCCGGTCAGCCCGGGGGAGATGACAATCGGCCAGGTCGTCACCTCCGGCTGGAGCAGCAGAACGATCAGCCCCGCCGCCAGCGCCAGCAGGAGCAGCAACGCCGCAGCAATGAGCGCCACCCACCGCCAGGGACGCCGGCGCGGCGGCCTGGACGGTCTCCCCGGCACCTGCATCAGGACGACGGTGATGTTGTCGTGCCCGCCGCGCGAGTTGGCCAGGTCCACCAGCCTCTGCGCGGCCGGCGCGAGGCGGCGGCGCGCGCGTCCAGCCGAACGGTCCCGCCCCGGGCCGCCGGAAGGACCGCGCTCCAATGCGGCCAGGCGGATCTCTTCATCGTTCGCCTCGTCGGTCAAGCCGTCGGTGCACAGGAGCAGGCGGTCGCCGGAATGCAGGAGGAAGCCCTGGTTGGCCTCCGCCTGGGTGTCGGTCTCGTCGCCGCGCACGCGTAATCGCAGGTCGGCCTGCGGCGGTTTGGCCGAGCCGAGGTAGCGGCGGATGACGTGGATGTTGGGATGCTCGCGCGCCTGTTCGGCGTTCAGGATGCCCTTGTCAATCGCTTCCTGGATCCAGGTATGGTCGGTGGTCAACTGGCGAATGGTGGCGCCGCGCAGCAGGTAGATGCGCGAGTCGCCCACCGAGGCCGTGTACAGCCGCCGCCCGATGACCCACGCGCAGGCGCAGGTGGTGCCCATGCCCAGGTGCTGGGTGTCGTCCTGGGCCTGCGAGGCGATGGACTGGCTGGCTTCCTGGATGGCGCGCTGGAGCGTGGCGAGCGGCTCGAATGCGTCGCTCTGCGCCACGATGTGGCTGACCGCGTTGACGGCCATCTCGGCCGCCAGTTCGCCGGCGCGGTGCCCGCCGATGCCATCGGCCACCACCGCAAAGACCGAGGGCGTGGGATTGCTCACGCCCACGCGGTAGGCCGTGACGGCAAACCGGTCCTCGTTCTGTTTGCCGGTCATGCCGGGGTGCGTGTTCGCGGCAACCAGCAGGTGGGCGCGTTCGGTGCGGATCATTTCTTCACAGGGGTGAGGCGCGGACCGGTCTTTTCCGGCGGGGTGCGCAGCATGAAGCGGTACGAAACCTGCCCAATGTGGAACACGTCGCCGTGCTGGAGGCGGCGCGGGGCGCTGACCTGCTCGAAGTTCACCCACGTCCCGGCGGCCGATTTTTCGTCCGCCAGCGTGAACCCGCCGTCCGGTCCCTGGGCGAGGCGGGCGTGCAGCGCGGCCACCGAAGGGTCGTCCAGCACGTTGGTCGCCCGCGTCGGGTCGTTGCCAAACGTGACCTCGTCGCCGGTCAGCGGGATGGGCGGCGAGGTGACGGCCTGCCCGTCTGCCCGCAGGCGGACGAGATAGGCAGGCGACGGCTTGACGCGCCGCGCCCAGCGCGTGGAGCGGGCGTGCGGTTCCTGCCCCGCCCCCGGCACGGGCTGGGTGAGCGGGTCGTTCCGGGACCGGGAGCCTGTCCGCCGTTTCGGAGGCCGTTTCCGCCCCCCGGCGGTCAGCACCACGGCCAGGATGCCACCGGCCAGCAGCACCGCCCCGCCGGCGATCCAGGCCGCGTTCTGTTTCAGTTCCCACCCGGGCGGCGGTTGGAGCACCGTCACCGTGACCTTCACGCCCAGGCTCACCTGGCTCAGGCCGAGGCTGTCTTCGGCCTCCACTTGCAGGATGTGCTGCCCGCTGGTCGTGTAGGCGCTCACGTCCCACGAAAACTTCTCGAACGGCGCGGAGGTGTTCTCGGCCACCTTCTGCCCGTCCACGTACAGCGCCGTGCGGACGAGCGGGCGCGGGTGTCCGTCGGGGAACTCGACCAGCATCTCGATGGCCTGCGCCGACGGAACGAAAGCCAGCAGGTCCGCGGTCAGTTCATCCGGCGGCTGGCGCAGGATCTGGCTGGGCGGCGAGACCAGGATCGGGTTGGGCGGCTGGACGGTCAGGTCGAAGGAGAGCGGCTCGGCGGCGGCAACCTTCCCGCCCGCGTTGACCGTGACGGTCACGGAATGGCTGCCTGTCGCGGCAACGGCGGAAGTGTACGCCAGGGCATACGTGTGGCGCAGCGGGGCGAGGAATGTTTCGGGCGAGGGAAGCGGTTCCGGGCCGGAAAAGAGCGTGTACTGCCCGCCGGTCTGGATGGCGAGGTCCTTGAGCGCCGTCGCCCCGGCGATGGTGAACTGGTCCTCGTCGGCCACGATCCAGACGTGGACGCGCACCTTCAACTGGACGGCGCGCGCCGTCAGGTTTTGCAGCGCGGCGAACTCGTCTGTATCCGGCAGGGAGGAGATGAACAGCACGGCAGATTTCTGCCCGCCCTGCGGGTCGGAGACCGCCGCCAGGTCGAGAGCGCGCGCGAGCGTGTCGAAGGACGGGGGGAGGGTGCGCGGGTCGGGCTGGTAGGCCGCCAGGGACTCGCGGAAGCCGGCGGCGTTCGCGTGGGCCAGGTCCGCCGCGCCGACCGCGACCAGGCTCAAGTCGTCGGCATTGCTGGCGGGCAGGGCGGCGGTCCAGTCTGTCAGCGCCTGGCGGACGGTGTCGAGGCGGGTGACGGCATACGCGTCCCGGCGGGCGAAGGCCGGGCCGGTGTTGATGGCAACTACAAACTGCGCGCCCGGCTGGAGTTCCTCCAGCGTATCGAGCGGGCGCGGCTGGCCGTCCTCGAGCAGGGTCACGTCGGCGGGCGTCAGCCCGGTGACGAAGTTCCCGGCCGCGTCGTACACGTCCATCCTGGCGGAGATGGCCGGGAAGGAGCCTGCCTGCAAGCCGTAGAGCGTGACCTGCGTCCCACCCTGGGCGCGGGCGGACAAGGCCATGCCGGGCAGGCCGAGGAGCAAGACGAGCAGGAGGAAGGCCGAAAGTTTACGCATTCGATGCTTTGGCTCGAACCGGCCGGGCAAGGCGGAGGAAGGTAAGCGTCCAGACAGACCACGAGTAAGCTGTGAGGATGCCGTTGACCAGCAGGTAAACCGGCAGGTAAATCAGGACAATAATCCCGGCGGTGTTAAATTGGCTGAGATCGGTGCTTCCTGCCTGGATCGCCATCACCGCCGGATATAGCGCAACAACTATCGGCGCAATCAACACAATCCCCACTCCCAAGCCAATGGCAAACATGATGAGCGTCATGACCAGGATCGCTCCAAAATTGTCGAGAACCAAATCCCAACCACGCTTCCAGCCTTTGGAGATGCCGAGATTCTCGATCACGATTGCAGGTGTGGCAAAGGTCAGCACCATCCCAACGCCAAGGGCTAAAACTATGAATACAAATGCCCAAACGCAGAACAGAGGATATAGCAGATTGGCCGCGCCGATCATGCAAATCATCGGAACGATGAGCAGTACAAGCAAAATAAAAATCACCAGGAAATTCATGCCAAAGACGCGCCAGAAATAAGGCAGGCTGCCCTTGAATAACTCGCCAAACTTCAACTGCTTTGCGCCGCGCTCGGCCTGATAGCCCCCCCGGATCAAGCCGATGGACCCCACATATCCAAGAAAGACGACAGCGGCCAGGTATATCAAAGCAACCGCGACCAACCCGGCAACAAAACCCGGATTCTTTAAGAGAGCAGTAAACCGTTCCATCCACTCCTGAAGGCCCGGCGGGAGTTCGCCGGAAGTCGTCCGGTAACTGTTGCTCGAGGAACTGTAATTGCCCCCGCAACTCGACAAGATTCCAAACAGCCACAGAATTTTGAACTTCCAGATGATCTCCCAGGCGCGTCCCAACACCTCCCCGTAGTGGAGGACTTTCCTCCTGGCGCGAGGGCGCGTCGCGACAGGTTGTCGTCTATCTGCTGCCGGGGCAACTCTCGCGGGCGCGGCGGCTCTTGCCCTGCCCTTGAGTTTCGCTCCACAACTGGGACATGAGCCATCCGCTTTTGGGATGACCCGCATTTTACAGTCCGGGCAAATGACCATGTTCATGGCATATGGCTCCTCACTATCCCATCTTGGGCTTTACACATTCTCTGCCGGAGCCGGTTCGGACAGAACGGACGGTTTGGTCAGACGGAGGAACGTAAGCGTCCAGGCGGATTGGTAAAAAGCGGATATAACGCCTTGCACAATCACGAACACGGCAACATAGATCAGCGAAAGCCCCAGATATAAAAGTGTTGTCAGAATGTCCGAATTGCCGCCCGTGAACAACAGGCGCGTCGCGAGAGGTTGCATTGGCAGGGCCACCAAATACGACACAATCCAGGTGAGAAGACCGAGCAGGAAAGCCATCAAGAAGTTGACCCCGAGGTTGCGTCTGAAAATATTCCAGCCGCGTGACAGGGCATTGCCAAAACTGTCGTTCTCCACGATGATTGCAAGGAAGGTTTGTTCGGCGAAGCCCGTGTACGCCAGCACAACTGGGATCACACACAGCAGCATGGGAATATACGCCAGCCACAATCCTGTTGTTGTTCCTGTTGTTTGGATGGACGATAACGCAATGGAAAAGACGGCCACCCAGAGAAAACATACGATGGGGATCATGGCAATCATCAGGGCCAGCCCCATGAACAGAGACATGCCGAACACGCGCCAGAAAAAAGGCAGGCTGTCGCGGATCAACCCGGCAATCGTCAAACGCTCTTCGCCCTGCTCGGCTTTAAATGCGCCCCGGCTGACGATGATCGTGTTGAACACTCCAAGAACTGATGAAATTATCATCATCAGGATTGCGAACAGAAAAAACAATCCCATGGAACTCAAAAAGGAAGAAGGCATTCTCTCCGGGTTTTGCTGCAATTCTGTTGACATCGCGGTCATGGATTCAGACCACCAGGTTGTGCCAACGCTGTATGCTATCGTGAAGATGCTCAGAAACATGGCCGGCAGCCACAGCACTTTGTGCTTCCAAGTGATCTTTGCTGCTTTGACAAATATTTCACCGTAGTTCATTTTTTCCTCCTCGAATCTGGAATTGGATGGGTTACTGCGCGTCCTTCGCTTCCGCGTCCACGATCTCCTCCGACGGCGGCTTCGGCTGGCGCTTCGGCGGGGAGAGTTTGACCCACTCGTGCAGCCCGGCCCAGGCCAGCAGGATGCCTCCCGCCGCCGACCCGGTCACCGAGAACGGCACGCCCGAAATGATGCCCATCACCAGTGCCTTGGCAAAAGACGCCCCCCATCCGTCCTTCGCAAGATAGCGCTGGACGAACAGCGTGGTCACGAAGCCGATCCCGCCGATGACCGGGATGCTGATCGCCCACACCGCCGGTCCGCCGATTTCTGGCAGGGTGAACAGGTTGTCCAGCACGATCGTCGCCAGCGCAGCCAGCGGATGGATCGGCGCGGGCGGGATGGGATGGCGGGGTTCGGAAGACGCCGGTTCGACAGGCTGAATCTCGTTGGTCATCGCTCAATCTCCAATCTTCAATCGTCAATACCCTTCGGGTACGATGTCGCAAACCGTAAATCGTAAATCGCCTCATTCCCATTCAATCGTTGCGGGCGGCTTGCTGGTAATATCATACACCACTCGGTTGATTCCGTGTACCTCATTGACGATCCTGTTAGCCACCCTTGCCAGCACATCGTACGGCAGGCGCGCCCAGTCGGCGGTCATGAAGTCGTCCGTCACCACCGCCCGGATGGCGCACGCCTCCTGGTACGTCCGCTCGTCGCCCATCACGCCCACCGAACGGACCGGCAGCAGGGCGGCAAACGCTTGCGACGTTTCTGCTCCTTTCCCCATCAGCCCCGCGGCGGACAGTTCCTCGAGCAGGATGGCGTCCGCGAGGCGGATGCGGGCGACGCGTTCCGGCGTCACCTCGCCGAGCACGCGCACGGTCAGGCCCGGACCGGGAAACGGCTGGCGCCAGACCATCCCTTCCGGCAGCCCCAGCGCTTCGCCCACCGCCCGCACCTCGTCCTTGAACAGGTAGCGCAGCGGCTCGACAAGCGTTAATTCCATATCCTCGGGCAATCCGCCCACGTTGTGATGCGACTTGATCCGGGCGGCCTTGTTCCGGTCCGGCGCGGCGGACTCGACCACGTCCGGGTAAATCGTTCCCTGAACAAGGAAACGCGGCGCGCCGAGTTTCTTGGCCTCGCGCTCGAAGATGCGGATGAACTTCTCGCCGACGATCTTGCGCTTCTGCTCCGGGTCGGTCACGCCTTTCAGCGCGGCGAAAAACTCATCCGCCGCGTCGACTGTGACCAGTTCCGCGCCCATCTGCTCACGGAACGTTTTCACCACCTGCTCCGGCTCGTCTTTCCGCAACAGGCCGGTATCCACGAAGACAGCAGCCATCTGGTCGCCGACGGCCTGATGGACGAGCGCGGCCGCCACCGACGAGTCCACGCCGCCGCTGACCGCCGCCAGCACACGCTCCCCGCCCACCTGGGCGCGGACGCGGGCGATGCTTTCCTCGATAATCGAGGCAGGCGTCCAGTCCGGCGCGCAGCCGCAGACCTCCACCACGAACCGGCGCAGGATTTTCGCGCCTCCTTCTGTGTGCTTGACTTCGGGATGGAATTGCAGGCCGTAGTATTTCCGCGCCGGGTCGCCCATCGCCGCGCAGGGGCTGTTGGCAGACTTCGCCAGCGCGACAAATCCGGGCGGCAGTTCGGTGATGCGGTCGCCGTGTGACATCCAGGCGGGAAAAGAGAGAGCAGAGAGCAGAGGATTGGAGAGCAGTGTTTCTACGCTGGCCGGGCCGTACTCGCGCTCTGCAGACGGATTAACTTTTCCTCCCAGCGTATGCGTCAATAATTGCATCCCGTAGCAGATGCCGAGGATGGGCAGGCCGGACTCGAGCGCCCAGCCCGGCAGGGTCGGCGCGCCCTCGGCGTAGACCGAGGCCGGTCCGCCGGAAAGGATGAAGCCGCGCGGCTGGAGGGCGAGGATTTTCTCGCGCGGCGCGTCCCAGGGGAAGAGTTCGCAGTAAACGTGGGCCTCGCGCACGCGGCGGGCGATCAGTTGGGCGTATTGGGAACCGAAGTCGAGGATGGCGATGGAGTCGGTCATCAGTATCCAGTATACAGTGTTCAGTGTACAGTATTCAGTGTTCAGTGTTCAGTGTTCAGTATCCAGTGAGTCGGATACAAGGTGAAAATGCAAATGCGGGAATTCCTGGTACTCCCCGCCGTTGACGATGAGCCGGTAGGCGGGCAGGCGGTACTCGGCCACCAGACTCTGCGCGGCAGCCACAAGGTCCGCCAGGAACGGGCTGGCAGGATCGAGGTCCGGGAGGGAGCGGACGGCCTTCTTCGGGATGAGAATAACGTGGAACGGGTAATCCGGTTTGGGATGGAAAAAGGCCAGCAGCGAGTCCGTCTCGCGCAGGCGTTTGACAGGGATGGCGAAGGGAATGGCGTTCAGCATCCAGGTGAAAATCCGGTAGAAGAACGGGCGGCGCAAAAAACGGTAAAGATTATTCATCAAAGACGATTTTACCGTTTTCCATGGACTTGATGGCCGCCAGCGACTCGACCGGCACGCCGAGCGGGGCGAGGACGGCGCGCCCGCCCTCGAAGGACTTCTCGATCAGCGCGCCGACGCCGACGATGGCCGCGCCCGCCGCCTGCGCCAGGCGGACGAGGCCCATGATGGTCGCGCCGGAGGCGAGGAAGTCGTCAATGATGAGCACGCGCTCGCCCTTGCCGAGATATTCCGGCGAGACGATGAGTTCGGTCATCACGCCTTTGGTGTGCGACGGGGCGACGGTCAGCAGGACGGCGTCGGGCATGGTGATGGGCTTGGTCTTGCGGGCGTAGACCACCGGCAGGCCGAGATGCAGGGCGGCGGCGAGCGCCGGGGCGATGCCGGAAATCTCGGCGGTCAGCACCTTGGTGGCGCCGATGCCCGCGAAGCGGCGGGCGAACTCGCGCCCGCAGGCGTCCATCAGGCCGGCGTCCACCTGGTGGTTGACGAAACTGTCCACTTTGAGGATGCCGCCGTCCAGCACCTTCCCCTCGCGGCGGATGCGTTCGATGAGTTCTTTCACAAAGGCCTCCAAATGAAATATGTGTCGTTGCGAGGAGGGCGGGCTTCCCAGCCCTTGCGGTCTGGGCAAGGGTGCCCGACGAAGCAACCCCCTCGCGGGCTGGGAGACTGCTTACCCTTCGGGTACGATGTCGGCGGGAGAGCACCGCCTCGCAGCGACACAAATAAGTTGTTTGGAAGAAACGTGTTCCAGACATTTTACAACGGGCGGAAAGAACGCGCCAGTGGAATATGTTAGAATCCCTGCGTGACCGCGACCGCCCCCCTGGTGCTGGCCTCCAACTCCCCCCGCCGCCGCGAACTGCTGGCCCTCGGCGGCTGGACGTTCACCGTCCGCCCGGCGGACGTGGACGAAAGCCCGCTCCCCGGCGAAGCGCCCGGGACCTGCGTCCTGCGCCTGGCCGAAAGCAAGGCAGAGGCCTGCCCCGGCGGGACCGTCATCGCCGCCGACACCACCGTCGCCATTGACGGGGTCATGCTCGGCAAGCCGCGCGACGCGGCCGAAGCGGTGGAGATGCTCCGCCGGTTACGCGGACGCAGGCACACGGTCCACACCGGCCTCGGCGTGAAGCAGGGCGGCCTCCTGCTCACCGACCTGTGCGCCACCGGCGTGCCGATGCGTCCCTATTCAGACGAGGAGATTGACGCCTACGTCGCCAGCGGCGACCCGCTCGACAAGGCCGGCGCGTACGCCATCCAGCACGCCGGTTTCCACCCGGTCCCGTGCTCGAACCGGGACTACCACGTCGAAAAATTTTCCGGCTGCTACGCCAGCGTGATGGGACTGCCGCTCTGCCATCTCGTCCGCACGCTCCGCAAGATGGGCATCGTTCCACTGGCAGATGTCCCGGCGGCGTGCCAGGCGCGCCTCCAGTACGACTGCCCGATCCACTCCGCCGTGCTGAACGGCGAAACGATTGGATGAAAAAGAAAGGTAGAGAATGAAACACTCCCGCGTCTTGATATTCGTTGCCACCCTGATCCTGCTGGCCGCCTGCGGACGCAGCGCGGACGGCGCTGCCACCGTCCCCGGCGGGACCGGCAACCTGCCCACCCCCGTGGTGGGCATCACCCGCGCCCCCAAAGCCGACGCCATCCTGCAAACCTACCTCGACGCCTACGCGGCCGAGGATTTCGCCGCCATGTACGCGCTGATCACCGAGGCCGGGCAGGCGAACACCACCCAGGAAGCCTTCACCGACATGTATATGAACTCGCTGGACAGCATGTCGGTCAAGACAATCGAGTATTCCATCCTGAGCGTGCAGGTCAACGCCAACGACGCGCAGGCCGCCTACCGCCTCGTCTATCACACCACCCTGTTCGGCGGCATCGCCCGCGATTTTAACGTGACCTTGGCCTCGGAGGGCGGCGACTGGCGCGTCCAGTGGGACAGGAGCCTGATCCTGCCCGAAATGGCTGGCGGCAACACATTGACAACCAACTACGCTGTTCACGCGCGCGGCAGCATCTACGACCGCAACGGGAACCCGATCGTCAATGAAACCTACGCGGTGGCGCTGGCGCTCGTCCCGGCGGAGATCGTCAACGAGCAGGAGGGTTCGCTGATGGAAATCTTATGGCGGCTGACCGGCCTGCGCCCCGACACCATCCGCGCCATCTACCAGAGTTACCCCGCCGACCAGTACGTGCCAATCGGCGAGACGACCGCCGCCGACTACCGCGTCTACCACGGCGCCCTGGCTCCTCTGCTGGGCTGGCGCGGCACTGAATATACCGCCCGTTATTACTACGATGGCGGGATCGCCTCCCAAACTGTCGGCTACCTGGGGTACCTGGAAACCGACGACATCCACGATTACCGGCGGCGCGGCTACAGCCGCGGCGCGCTGGTCGGCCGCGCCGGCATCGAAAAATGGGGCGAGGACATCCTGCACGGCAGGGAGAGCGCCACCCTGCTCCTGCTGGGGACGGACGGGAAAGTCATCTACCCGGCGCTTGCCACGGCACCCGAGCAGCCCGCCTCGAATATCACCCTGACCATTGACGCCGACCTGCAGAAGCAGGCCGAGGCGGCCATGGACGGGATGCAGGGCGCCATCGTGGTGCTGGAGCGCGACACCGGCCGCGTGCTGGCGCTGGTCTCCTCCCCCGGCTACAACCCGAATTTCTTCGTCCCCGACAACCTCAACACCGGCGGCCGGACGATCATCCTCAACGACACCAACCAGCCGCTCTACAACCGCGCCACGCAGGGCGCTTACCCGCTCGGCTCGGTCTTCAAGGTCATCACCACCGCCGCCGCGCTCGAAAGCGGCCAGTTCACCAGGGAAAGCACCTACGACTGCCAGTACGATTTCACCGAACTGGTCCCGCTGGGCGGTAATATTCTGCATGACTGGACCTGGGAGCACTGCCAGAATGAAATGCTCACCGACCCTGAAGAAACTTTGTCCACCTGCACCCAGCCCAGCGGCATGTTGACCCTGCCCGAAGGCCTGATGCGCTCCTGCAACCCCTGGTTCTGGCACATCGGCCTCGGCCTCTACAACGCCGGCATGGGCGACAACATCTCCGACATGGCGCGCGGCTTCGGCCTCGGCAGCGAAACCGGCATCCAGATCGAGGAGAGCGCCGGCAACATTCCGAATCCCGGCGACGGCCAGCAGGCCACCAACATCGCCGTCGGCCAGGGCGACGTGCTCGTCTCGCCGCTCCAGGTGGCCGACTTCATGGCCGCGGTCGGCAACGGCGGCACGCTCTACCGCCCGCAATTGGTGGAAAAGATCACCGCCGCCGACGGCACGGTCACGTTCTCCTTCCAGCCGGAAGTGCGCGGCACGCTGCCCGTCTCCGAGGCGAACCTGGCGATCATCCAGGACGCCCTGCACGAAGTGGTCACGAACCGGCGCGGCACGGCCTGGCTCCGCCTGAACAGCCTGCCGTACGCCGTCTCCGGCAAGACCGGCACCGCCGAATCGGGCATCCCCGGCTACCCGCATGCCTGGTTCGCCGGCTACACCAGCGAGAACCGCCCCGACAAGCCCGACATCGCCATTGTCGTCTTCGTCTATCAAAAGGGCGAAGGCTCCGACTACGCCGCGCCCGTCTTCCGCCGCATCGTGGAAATCTACTTCTCCGGCCACCCGCAGACCCCCTACTGGTTCGAGGAAAGCATCGGCGTGACGGAAACCCCCACCCCCACGAACCCGTAACTGCCAACGCCATGCCGCAGCCGCCCACCGAACCCGGTCTCATCATCCGCTCCCAGTCGGGATTTTTTACCGTCCAGACCGAAAGCGGCGTGCGGACCTGCTCCCTGCGCGGCCGGCTCAAGCAGGGCAAACACGTGGGCGACCTGGCCGCGGTCGGCGACCGGGTGCAGGTCACGCGCCAGCCGGACGGCACAGGCACGATCGAGTCGGTCGAACCGCGCGCCCGCTCCCTGGTCCGGCTCGACCCGCGGCCGAAGGGGGTGTACCAGCAGGTGCTGCTCGCCAATCCCGACCAGGCGGTGTTCGTCTTTGCCTGCGCCAACCCCAGTCCGCACCTGCGCATGTTGGACCGGTTTCTCGTCATCGCCGAAAAGCAGGAAATCCCGGCGTTCATCGTGGCAAACAAAGTGGACCTGGCCGGGCAGGAACAGGCGGAGGCGCTCTTCGGCTTCTACCCCGCGCTCGGCTACCCCGTGCTCTACACTTCGGCGAAGACCGGCCTGGGCGTGGACGCGCTCCGCAAACGGCTGGCAGGCAAGGTGTCCGCGCTGGCCGGGCCGAGCGGGGCGGGCAAGTCCAGCCTGCTGAACGCGGTCCAGCCGGGGCTGGGGCTGGCGGTGCGCGAAATCAGCGCAGCGTTCCACAAGGGCCGCCACACCACAACCGTGCGCGAACTCTTCCCGCTGGATGGCGGCGGGTACGTGGCCGACACGCCCGGCCTGCGCTCGCTGGCGCTGTGGGACACCGAGCCGGAGGAACTGGACGGCTACTTCCGCGAGATCGCGCCGCTGGTGGCGCACTGCCAGTTCAGCAATTGCTCGCACCGGTCCGAGCCGGGCTGCGCGGTGCAGGCGGCAGTGGAGGCCGGGAAGGTGCGGCCGGAACGGTACGAGTCGTATTTGAGATTGAGAGCCGGAGAAGAATGACGAGTGACGAAGGACGAATGACGTCCCGTGCTGGAACCGGGACTACCACGAACAACTGGGGATTGCTCGGCCACGAGTGGGCGGTGGACATGCTCCGCCAGCACATCCTGCACGATTCCGCCCGCCACGCCTATCTTTTTGTTGGGCCTCCCGGCGTGGGACGCCGGACGCTGGCGCTGCGCTTTGCCCAGGCGCTGACGTGCCCCGCGCCCGCCGCGCCGGCCATCCCGTGCGGCGCGTGCCGCACCTGCAAACAGATCGAGGCCATGCAGTACGCCGACCTGACGGTCATCCAGGCCGAGAAGGAGGGCGGCGTGCTGAAAGTGGAGCAGGTGCGCGAGGTGCAGCATAGCCTGGCGCTCAAGCCGTACCAGGGAAAGTACCGCGTGGCGCTCTTCCTGCGCTTCCAGGAGGCCAACGCCAACGCGGCCAACGCCCTGCTCAAGACGCTGGAGGAAGCCCCGGCGCACGCCATCCTGATCCTGACCGCGGATACAACCGAGCAACTCCTGCCGACCATCGTCTCGCGCTGCGAGATCCTGCGCCTGCGCCCGCTGCCGGTGGAGGCGGTGGAAGCCGCTTTGAAGGGACGAGGTTCCGGCGACGCACAATCCCGCCTGCTGGCGCATCTCTCCGGCGGGCGGCCCGGCGCGGCCTTCCGCATGATGGGCGACCCGTCCGCGCTGGATTTCCGCAACGAGCGGCTGGACGATTTGCAGAGATTATTATCCGCCACGCGGGTGGAGAAGTTCGCCTTTGCCGAGAAACTGACCAACCGCAAGAAAGAAGCCGAGGAACGCTTCCGCGATACCCTGCTCATCTGGCTCTCCTTCTGGCGCGACGTGCTGGTGAGCGCCTCGGGTTCGTCCGCCCCGCTGGTCAACGTGGACCGCGCCGCGCAGGTTGAGTCGCTGGCAAAACAGCTGGGGCTGGCCGGGGCGCGGCGGATGGTCGAGACGGCGGATAAGGCCGTGGAGCAGTTGGAGAAAAACGTCAACGCCCGCCTGCTGGCGGAAGTCACCTTGCTGGATTTGCCGAAATCATTGTAGTGACGACTTCAGTCGTCCTCTTGATTATTAGCGCCTAAAGTCGTTACTACGAGTCCTATGCCATACGATTATCGAAGACTCTCTCCCCAAGAACGAGAAGAAATTGTTCGCCTACGACGTGAACGAGATTATCCCCTGCACGCGCCACCGCACCCTTATCGGGAAGCAGGGTACTATTTGCTCACGGCAGCGAACTTTGAACACGTACCTGTTATGGCCGCGCCAGACAGACGTTCTGAATTTGAGTCGGGTCTAATCAAAGTAATGAAAGAAATCAAGGCAGAGATCATTGCCTGGGTAATATTGCCAAACCACTATCATATCCTGGTTGATATAGAATCTCTCGATCTCGCTTCTGCCGCCTTGAAACATTTACATGGATCCACCTCACGACAATGGAATATTGACGATGGCCTCACCGAAAAACGCCGTGTCTGGTATAAGTTTTCAGATAGGCTGATGCGCAATGAAAAACAGTTGCATCAGACTTTCAACTATATTCATTACAACCCGGTAAAACACGGATGTACTGAGGATGCTTATGAATGGCCATGGTCCAGCCTTTATCTGTATTACGAAAACAACGGACGCGAATGGCTTCGCGAGCGGTGGAAGTCTGCTCCACCAACGAACGATTTTGGCCGAGGTTGGGATGATTAGAAAATTTGGTGGTGGTTCAAAACAAGTGACAGGTCAAGCGGTAGTGGCGACTTTAGTCGCTCTTACGCCGCAAAAAACGACTAAAGTCGTTACTACGAATTTGCGTCACTTGTTTCTATGCCACAACCGAAAATTTAGTAACGACTTAAGTCGTTACTACGGTTTGATTGTAGCGCTCGCTTTTTTCCTTGCCTCCTGCGGATCGTCCCCCGCGCCCACGCTGGCCGCGACCGCCACGCAAACCGCCCTCCCCACCCCCACGCCGACCAAAACCTCCACGCCCACCCCGCTCCCGACGCCGACGCTCACGCCGGAGCCGGAATGGTTCCAGCAAATTGACGCCGCGAACGGCGTGATGAAGTACCGCTACGGGCTGGTCAGCAGCCCGGCCGCGAAGGTGTACGTCAACATCGAAGATGCCGTGGCGCAGAACGGCAACTACGGCCACCTGCCCAACGCCCCGGCCTACGTGGCCATCGGCGACGAGTCCACGCGTGACGGGAAGACCTATTACCACAACCCGCTCGGCTGGATGTCCGCCGCGGACGTGCAGCTGGTCACGCCGTCCGCGTTCCGCGGCATCCGGCTGACGCGCCCGGTGGACTTCCGCTTCGGCTGGGTGCTGGCGGAGACGCAGTCGGTCAACGCGGCCGGCGCGCCGGTGCGGACCTACTCCCGCTACGAGATCGTGCACGAGGTGCCGGCGGTGACGGAGAAGCCGGGCTGGTTCGCCGTCGGCCCGGACGAGTGGCTGCCGGACGAGGCGGTGGCGGTGACCAGTTCCCAGGTCCCGGAGGATGCGGTGACGTGCCGCTTCCTGTACGTGGACCTGTCCGAGCAGACGCTGCGCGTCTACGACAACTGTCATCTCGTCTTCGCCACGCTGGTCTCGACTGGGAAGAATCCGGCCTGGACGTTCCCGGGGCGGTTCGCCATCCTGCACAAGGAGGAGAATACGCTACTCACGCCGCCGGAGGGGGCCCTCAGCGTGTACTACCTGCAAGGGGTGCCAAACTTCATGAGTTATGCCGCCGAGTTGGGATTCCACGGCGCGTACTGGCACGACGATTTCGGGACGCCGGTCTCGCACGGCTGCGTCAATCTCTCGCCCGCCGACGCGAAGTGGCTGTACGAGTGGGCGCGCGAGGGTGACAACGTGATCATCGCGAGGCCGTAGGGGCTTGACGGGGGTGCTATAATATTTGCAGCGGATTTCGCGTTATGCGGCCTGAGGCCGCATAACGTCCCGTTTTGGGGTATTATACGGTGGCCGTCTATAAGCCGTTATGCGGTCGCCGTATAACCCCTGTTGGGCAATTCGGAGGAATAAAATGAAAGTATTTATCAGTCACTCAAGCCGTGATAAATGGATTGCGCGAAAGTTGTCCGAAGAAATTAACAGTCTGGGTTGTAAGACCTTTCTTGATGAAAAAGATATTGAAACGGGTGAATCCATAGACGAAACAATACACAGCCACTTATTTGAAAGTGACGATTTTTTGTTGCTATTGAGTCCTGATTCTGTAAAAAGTCAGTGGGTATTGATTGAACTCGGTGGTGCTTTAGCCCTCAAAAAGCGAGTTGTTGTTATTTTATTGTATCTAGGCGCAAACGATATACCGCAGCCAATAAATAATTATTTGGCACGGGATATAAACGAAATAGACAAGTATTATGACGAGTTGAAAAAGAAATTATCTGGGAAGCCCGTTGCTGATGACAAAGGAATAACAAAATCGGCAAAAGCGGCAAAAGAGAAAAAAGAGAAAAAAGAGAAAAAACCAACTTTTGAGCCTGGGGGTGTTGTAACAATCATATCTGTTCCTCAATCGTACACGAAGTTATCGATTGGATGGGCTGAGGATATGGATAAATATTGCGGTAAGACAGTAAAAATAGTAACCATTGATAAAGAGCAAGGAGGTGCTTATATTGACGCTGATGGCGGACGATGGGTATGGGCTTTTGAATGGCTAACTCATGTTAATTGACAAAAGACTCGCACTCCATTAAATGCCCAACATAGCGTGCGCTGGACGCTGGGGATTCTGCGGCATTTTCAAGCATTTTTCTGGCTTCGAGTTTTTCCTGCTCCCAAGCAGAGTCCACGCTCACCCCAGCGCCATGCTTCGCGAACGCAAACCGTTGGGCGCTAGAGACCCAGAAAGGAGTTCATAACAATGGCAACTGGTCGTAGCAACATGCTTATCAAACAAATAGGCGAGTACCTTGTCGCCTGTGAGCTTGCACGAAGAGGGTTTCTTGTTGCGACTTTTTCTGGCAATGTCCCTGATTTTGATATTATTGCCACCGACCTGAAGGGTTCTTCGTGCCCTATTCAAGTAAAGACCGTCAAAGGGGGCTCCTGGCAATTTTCAATCGACAAGTTTGCTGAAATCAGATTCGATGGAATGAAGCAAATTATTGGAGATAGGAAACCCCTAACTATCCCCAAACTTATTTGTGTATTTGTTATCACTGCTGACAATTATGGCGAAGATCAATTCTTCGTGCTTGAATGGTCAAAGGTCCAAGACATAGTGATTGCCAATTACACCCGCTGGCTCGACACTCACGGTGGCGTGAGACCTAAAAAGTTTGACTCATTACATTGTGCCGTTATCCAATCCGATCTACAACCATACAAGGATAATTGGCCGATTATTAACAAAAGGTTCTAACCATCTACCTGCAGCAGACGGACTTCAACCACCGCGGAGTAGTTTTAGCAAAAAAGTGCCCAACACCGGCCCCCCCGCACCCCCAAAGAACGGGGGCAGGCAATACGCGGGCGGCTCGAAAGGAGTCAATATGGAAATCATCAAAGAAGCCCTGATGCAATGGGGTGAAGCGATGCAGGTGGGCATGGAGAATCGCACCATGTTCTACTCCCCGGTTCTCAAGCATTGGCGTGTCAAAAAGTGGGCGGGGAAAGATGCGAAAAGTTTTCTCTATGACGGCGATGATTTTGCGACAGCGTTCGACAGTCTGCTCGGCGCGCACGCCGAACATCCGCTGCACCCGGCTGGCGGGGACGGCGCGGCTGAAAGTCAAAGTGATAAGCCCGGCGGCGGGTGAGCCAAACCGTTAACTCTCCCCAATCATCCGGCCCGAGGAATTTTCTCCTCGGGCCGGATTTTCGTTACCGTTTGATCTCGAATATCTCTCCTGCGCTCGTGCCCTGCACTTCAGGGAAGAAGGTCAGCCAGGCGCGCGCCGGGATGACGCGGAACTCGCCGGCGTGCATCGGGATGAGCGTGTACGTCAGCACGTAGGTCCCGGCGGGCAGGAACGGGGCGCTCCACGTGATGTGGTCGTCGTAGATGACCGGGCTGGAGAAATACCACCAGCCCCAGCCGTCGGCGTAGGGATTGGACGGGTCGTAAACCTCCACGCCGGTCCCGCTCCCCTCCCCCTGCTGGCTGGTCTTGAGCGAGGTGTTCAGCGCCCCCGCCCCGGCCGGGAAGAAATCCTCCACGCGCAGGTAGTAGGCATCGTGCGGCAGCGTCAGCGTCAGGCGGACGGTCAGGCGCGTCCCGTTGTCCAACTGGATGGAGTGGATCGCCCGGCAGTCCGCGCCGCAGTCTTCGGGGTAATAACTCCGCTCGATGCGGATGCCCTTGTCGAGCGGCTGGACCGTCTCCACCGGCTGGTAGACCTGCAGGAAGGCGCGGTAGTACAGGCTGCCGGTCCCCGCGCCGCGGTTGATGGACAGCGCGTTGGGATAGTCGGGCAGGAGATTGGCGACGGGAACGGTGGCCAGGACCGGCGTCAGCGCGCCCGGACCGGAGGCCTGTCCCTGCGCCAGCGGCAGGTTGTTCAGCGTCGCATTGAAGGCGTAATCGGCGGCGTATCCGCCCGTGCCGACCATGAACTGGTTGAGCGCCAGGACAACCCAGGCCGATTCGTAGGACGTGCCCCACAGGCCGGAGGCGCTGCGGTTGATGGAAAGCCAGCGCACGGCGTCCGCGAGCAGCGGCGAGGCCGGGTCACGCCGGGCGAGGGCGTAGGAGACCATCGCCGTGGTGACCAGCGTGTCAGACGGGAAGCGCCAGCCGCGCGCCTCGCTCTCCCAGTGGGCGCCGGTGGCCGAGCGGATGGCGGTGGTCTCCAGGTTGGTGATGAGCGTGGCGGCCTCCGGGCTGCCGGGATAGGCGTCTTCGATGGCCAGCGCCAAGAGCGCCTGCGCCCAGGGGTTGAGTCGTTCCTGCTTGGCGAACATACCCGTGAGATAGTAAGGATTGACGCCGCCGGTTTCCTGCAAGACAAAGACGATGAAGGCTTGCAGGTCGGGGTCGGAACCGGCGGTGGTACTGGCGATCAGCGCTTTGGCAAGGAACTCGCGCCCGCGCTGGAAGGTATCGTCGCTGACCTCGAACCCGGCCTGGTCGGCGCGGTACAGGCCGAACAGGATGTAGGCCGTCAGGTACGGGTCGCTTTCGGGCTGGTTGTAGTCCCACTGGTAGGCGGCGGCGGTGTACCAGGCCCAGCCGCCGTCGTTGTAGTTCTGGTGCGAGGCCAGCCGGTCGAGCGCGGGCTGCAGTTTCGTGTCGGCGCGCGCCCTCAGGGCGGCGTCTTCCAGCCCGGCGCTTTGCAGGGCGCGATAGACCTCCAGGTTGGGCAGCAGGTACGAAAGCAGGTACTCGTTGCTGGCGGTGGCGGGCGGGTCTTCGAGCGCGTCCAGCCCGCTCAGAATGTCGGCCGCCAGCGAGGGCGAGAGTTCCACGCTCAGGCCGCCGCCGGAGGGGTCGAACGAGCGCGGCAGGCTGACGGCTTCCAGTTTCGAGCCGGGAGCCGAAAGGATGCCCGCCGTGCTGAACGTGGCCGGGGTGACGTAGCGCACGATCGGCAGCGGACCGTTTGCCGGGCGCGAGGCGTCCGACAGGCTGCCCGCCTCGGCGGAAAACACCAGGTCGGCGGAGTCGGCGTCCTGGGCGGTGCCGCGCCAGGTGACGAGCATCCGCCCGCCGGCGGGGATGGTCACTTTTTGCGTTTGTTTGGAATCCTTGTCGAGGTTGAAGTTGATGGCCTGGAGCGTAACCTTGACCACCAGTTTGTCCGCCGTGTTGTTGTGGACGACCGCGCCGACCTCGGCGTGGTCGCCGGCAACGAGGAAGAGCGGCGTCACCGGGCGGACGAGCAGGTCCTTGGTGGCGACGACCTGCATCTGCGCCTGGCCGACGCGCGTGTCTTTGGTCAGGCCGCGCACGTCCACCTGCCAGGTGGTCAGGCTGTCGGGCAGGGTCATGCTGACGGAGGCGCGCCCGTCGGCGTCGGTGACGATCTGCGCGTTCCAGTAAGCCGTGTCGGGGAAGTCCTCGCGCACCGTGGGCGCTGCCTCCCCCCCGCCCCCGCCCCCGCCGCGGCCGCCGAAGAAATAGGTGCCGCGCAGCGGGTCGGCGGCCAGCGAAAGGGCAGTGCCGATGCCGAGCGGCAGTTCCTGCGTGTATCGTTCGACGATCTGGAGCGAGTTGGGGTCCGCCAGCGCCAGCGCGGCCAGGTCGGCCACCGCCAGCGAGAACTCGCCCTGGGCAGGCTGGCCGTCCGCGTCGGTGACGCGCAGGCTGAATGTGACCGGTTCGCCGGGTCCGGCGCGCTGCGGGGCGGCGGTCAGTTCGACGTTCAGCACGCGCTGCGGGTCCGCCACGCTCAGGTTGACGTACCCCAGCCGGAACGCGTCCGCCCCGACCAGCGTGACGGAGACGTAGATATTCGGCGCGTCGGCCTCCGTCAGCGGGAGGGAGTAGACCGCGCCGCTTGGGCCGAGGGTCAGGACTTCGTAACCATGGATGTCGCCGCGCTCGGTCGTGACCAGCGCCAGGGTTTCTTCGCCGAACGGGTTGGGGATGAAGATTTTGGCGGTCTGGCCGGCCTGGTAGGACTCGCGGTCGGGGGTGAGGCTCACCTGGTTGAGCGGCAGGTTGGGCCAGACGGCCTGCCCGGCCCCGCCCACCCAGACGAGCGTCTGGCTGTGCGCGCCGCCGCCGGAGATGTCGAGCAGGTAGGTTCCGGCGGAGGGCGGCGTGAATTCCAGGCGCGCCTGCCCGTCGGCGCCGGTGGCGAAATCGGCGCTGGAAATCTCGGTATAAACAGGCGTGAAGCGGTAGGTCCGGTCGCCGTAGGCGCTGACATAATCCTGGCGCTGCCAGGTGACCGAACTGAAGGCGGCGGTCAGCGTGCGCGGACCGGCGGGGTCGGCGGCCCAGTCCACGGTCAGCACGTCGAAGCCGATGGGGCTGCCGGCCTGCCCGACCCACACGTCGGGGCGGATGCCGACGTAGAACGCGGCCGGATGGAGGTCCAGCGCGGCGCGCGCCGAGACCGGCTGCCCGCTCTCGTCCTGCGCGGTCACTTCCAGCGTCAGCGTCTGGCGGTTCCCAAATTCCGGCAACTGGTCAGCGGGGATTTCGATGGTGAGCGTCCCGTCCGAGGCGGTCATGCCCTGGCCGGAAACGACCGGCTCACCAAAACCGCCATAGTAGCCCCAGTAGCGCTCCGGGTTCAGCCACTGGTCGGTGAAGGCGCCGACGCGGTAATTCGGCAGGCGGAAGGAATCCCCGGCGGCGTAGAGCGTCCACTCGACCGGCAGTTCGGCGGTCGGAACGTCGAAGAAGTAGCGGGCGCTGACGGTGGCCTGGAGCGGCTGCCCGCTCTGGATCTCGTCCGGCTCGAACTGGACCGTGAGGTTGATGGCCGGTTTTTGGTATTCGGCCACCGAGAAGGAAAAGTACAGGTCGAGGTCGCTGTTCTGGAAGGTATAGGAGCCGGGCTGGGCGTCTGCGGGGATGGCAAACTCGCCGTTCGCGGTGCCGAACTCGGAAACCGGCAGGTCGAAGCCCCAGGTCTGGCCGGTGGGGCCGTCCAGGAGGAGCGGCAGGCTGGAGAGACCGGCATCGCTGTACTGGCCGTCGAAGGCCCGGCGGAGGACGGCGCGGAAGGAGACCGTCTGCCCGGGGCGGTAGATGGGCCGGTCGGTGTAGAAATACACGTCGGTGTGCGCGGGTTGGGAATAATAACTGAGGCCGAAATTCCAGGGAGAGATGTCCTGGTCCCACTCCGTGCCGGTCATGCCGAAAAAGTCGTCGCCGGGCTGGCCGAGGATGGCGTAATACGACTCGTACTGGTTGGCGCGGGGCGGGATGTCGGTGTGCCAGAGACCCTGGGCGTCGGTCACGCCGGAGGCAACCAGCGTCCCGTCCGCGTGATACAGGCGGACGGGGGCGTTCGCGACCGGCGCGCCGGTGCGCAAATCCACCGCCCAGACCAGCGCGTCGGTGGCGCCGGTTTTGAGCGTCAGGTTGACGTTGCTGGCGACGAGGAAATCCCGGGCCGGGCGGCTGTCAGACTCGGGGGCGGAGGCGGTCAGGTGATAGATGCCGGGCGTGAGCGGACCGCCTCCCTGCGGCAATTCGATCTGCACCGGCTCCATCTGGTTGACGGTGGCGTGCCGGATGGGCTGCTGCCACGAGGAAGCATCTTCGGGAGTGTAGTTGGATTTCGCCTCCCAGTTGCCCGAAGCGTTCAGCCACAGGAAGGTCTCCAGCGGCACCGCGCCGAACCGCAGGTTCACGTAAGAAACGTTGACCGCCTGGACGTAGAAAACGGGATCGTCGGCGCGCAGGAAATACGCGTCCCCTCCGACTTGCGGGAAGGTCAGGCGCGGTTCCACCGCAGCGGTGGTGAAGTGCAGCGTGTAATCCTCGCCGAGCGACTGCCCCCAGCGATCCTTCAAATCGCTGGAGATGGTGACAGTGTATTTGGTCTGCGGGGCGAAGTCGGCGTTGATGCGCAGGTCGGTTCCGTCGGCGTACACGATCATACCGGGCGTCTCCGGCGAGACGGTGACGAGGCCGGCGGCGTCATCTTCCTGAACCGGCGCGCTGAACGTGACGACCGGGCTGGCATAATAACTCATTGTGGCGCCCTCGCCCGGTTTGGATTCCTGAACGTAGAATCCCGGATAAGTATGCAGGCTGTAGGATGTTGCGCGGCCGATGGGCGTGCCGCCGCGTCCCTGCGCCCGGGCCGAAATGGTGAGCACGTAGTCGGCGTTGCGCGCCAGCAGGGCCGACGGGTAGAAGGTCAGCACCGTGTTCTTCGCGCTCCAACTGATGCGCCCGCGTACCGGACTCCCGTCCGGGCCGGTGAAGGTGAGGTTGGCCTGCACGCTGACGGGGTCCATGGGCTGGTTGAAGGTGAGCGTCAGGGCGGCGTCGAGGGCGAGCGGTTCGGTATCATCTGGTTCAAGCGAGAGGACTTTGGGCTTGCCGACGGTGAACGACCAGCCCTGCGCCGTCTCCAGCGGCCCCCCGGAGATGGCGGCCAGGGAGGGGTTCAGCCGGGCGGTGTAGGTGATCCCGCCTGCCAGGGAAGGGTCGGGGTAGAAAATGTAGGTGCTGGTGTTGAGCCATTCGCCGCGGCCGTCGGTCAGCGGTTCGAGCGTGAACGCGGCGGGCAGCGCCGAGGCGTCTGCGCCGAGGGCCACCACCGGCTGGTTGAAGGCGGCCACCACGGCGGAGGTGGCCACCACGTCAGCGCTGCCGTCCTCGGGCAGGGTCTGGACGAGGGCCAGCAGGTCGGCGGTGCGGAACGCCAGGGTGAGCGGGGCGGCCAGCGCCTGTCCGTTTGCGGCGCGCGCGTCCGCGCCCAGGGTGAAGGTCAGGGTGGAGGCGGGTGGCAGGGCGGAGTCGGGGGTGAAGACGATGATCGAATCGTCAGACCAGGTCAGGCGTCCCGCGAGCGCCGGTTCGACCGTCAACGCGGCCTCGACCGAGGCGCGCTCCATCGGCTGGTTGAAGTAGAACGTGATGGAAGTGTTGAGCGGGACCTGGCTGCCGGCCGGGGGGATCGTCTCGATGACCGCCGGGGGCATGGGTGGGAGGGATTCCGGCGCGGGGAGCGGGGCGCCGGCGGGCGTTCCGCCGGGCAGGTTGCAGGCCGAAAGGATGAGCAGGACGGCGATGCCGGTCCGCCAGAGCGCAGAATGTTTTTTCATGGGAGCCTCCTGGTTTGCACGCTGTCATTATAGCAAAACCCGGCAGGCTGGTATATGCCTGCCGGGCACATCGGTGCGAAGGATACGGCCTTTGAATTACAGACAGGCTGCACTGCTTCTCCCTACCCGCTCATGTGCGCCAGGCGCGGATCAAGGGCATCGCGTAACCCGTCGCCGAGCAGGTTGAACGACAGCACGGTCAGCATGATCGCAAAGCCGGGGAAAAAGACCAGATGCGGCGCGGTGAAGACCTGATTGCGTTCCGCGCCGAGCATCGAGCCCCATTCGGGTGTCGGCGGTTGGGCGCCCAGGCCGAGAAACGAGAGGGCAGCGGCGTCGAGGATGGCAGTGGCGATTCCCAGGGTGCCCTGAACAATGAGCGGCGTGAGCGCATTGGGCAGGATGCGCCGGAAGATGATGTACATATCGCTTCCACCCAGAGCGCGGGTTGCAGAGACATAATCCATTTCACGCACCGAGAGCACACTGACGCGCACCACGCGGGCATAGGCCGGGATGGAGACAATGCTGATCGCCAGCAGGGCGTTGATCAAACCGGGGCCAAGCACGGTGACGATGGCAATCGCGAGTAACAGGGATGGGAACGCCAGAAGCACATCCATGGTGCGCATAATGACGGTATCCACCCAGCCGCCGAAGTAACCTCCCAGCGCGCCCAGGACCGTTCCAATGATGATGGCAAAGGTGACAGTTGAAAAGCCAATCATCAGGCTAAGCCGCGCTCCATAGAGCAAACGGCTGAACTCGTCGCGCACGTTGCCGTCAATGCCCATGATGTGCTGCGGCTGATCCTCGGGACAGCCGAGCAGGTGAATGCAGGGTTTCTGCCGCCGCACCACATCTTCCTTCCCGATTAGCACATTATAGGGATCGTAAGGAGCAATCCACTGGGCAGTCAGGGCAATAAGGACCAAAAGCCCCAAAATGCCCAGGCCAATGAGAGCCGACTTGCGGTGGAACAGACGCCGCCAGGTAATCTGCCACAGGCTTAACGGCCTGAGTGAGAGACTGTCGCTGTCCAGTTTGGCGATTGTGTTTTGTTTGTTGTTCATGAGTCGGGTTTAATCCAGTCGAATGCGGGGATCCAGGTAAGCATAGGAAATGTCTACGATCAGATT
This sequence comes from Anaerolineaceae bacterium, assembly GCA_009772985.1. Classification (GTDB taxonomy): domain Bacteria; phylum Chloroflexota; class Anaerolineae; order Anaerolineales; family Villigracilaceae; genus UBA877. The sequence continues at coordinate 75,739 of WOUS01000007.1, read as the reverse complement.
CAGGGCGACGAAAAAGACCGCGATAACCACGGTGAAGGACTGAACGATGCCATAATCGCGGGCAGTGATAGCATCATACAGCGTACGGCCTACGCCAGAGAGTCCGAAAATTGTCTCGGTCAGTACTGCGCCGCCCAGCAGGCTGCCCAGCGAAAGTCCGACTACGGTCACCAGGGGCAGAAGCGAGTTGCGAAAAGCATGCTTAAGCACAACCGTTCTTTTCGGCACACCTTTGGCGCGTGCTGTGCGGATGTAATCCTGCCCAAGCACTTCGAGCATGCTGGAACGCGTCATGCGGGCAATCAGCGCCATCGGGATGGTGCTAAGCGCCACGGAAGGCAGGATCAGGTGTGAGATCGCGCTGCCAAGCATTGTCCAGTTGGCGGTCAGCAGGGAGTTGAGGATATAGAGATTGCTTATGAACTTGAACATAGAGTGCATGATACCTGCATCCGGGATGGCCAGCCCCCAGGCTTCGTAAAAAGGGACGGATGGGATTCCGGGGGTGATGCGGCCGGAGGGCGGCAGCCAGAACGGTGTATCCTTTAGAAGCAAAGAGAAGACGTAAGCCAGCATCAACCCGAGCCAGAATACAGGCATGGAGACGCCCGTGTTGGCCCAGAGCATGGTGGTCACATCAATCCAGGAATTGTGTTTAACAGCCGAGATAACACCGAGGGGAATACCGACAATGATGCTGATACAAAGTGCAGAAAAACTTAGTTCGACTGTTGTTGGCAGCCGTTCGATCAGGAGGCGTGTCACTGGCATTCCATAGCGAATGGAGGTTCCAAAATCGCCGCGGGCGATCTCGCCTATATAAACCCAGAATTGCACATGGATAGGCTTATCCAGGCCTTTCTCCTGAATCCACCGGTCACACACCGCCTGTGTAGCCTTTTCCCCCAGGATTGCCCGGCAGGGGTCGCCGGGTATCAGGCGCGCCAGCGCGAAGGTGACCAGCAGGATGCCAAACAGCACCGGGATGGATGAGAGAATACGCCGCAAAATATACTGGATCATCGTTCACCTTTCGAATACGGGATGGCGGGGAATCCGCCATCCCGTATCGTCTAACTAAAGATTGGATGTGACTACTCGGCAGGCTTGTTCATCAAGCCCCACAGATAGTCATAATACTCCCACAGGTTGGTGTTGCCCTTGTGCAGTGGGGAGGAAGCGTCCAGACCCATTGTGAAGGTCATCACGACATCGTTGGCATCGAAGCCGCTGCCATCATGGAATTTGACGCCCTGGCGCAGTATACAGACCCAGACGGTCGAGTCTGCATTCGGGGTGCAGGATTCGGCCAGGTGCGGCTCGACCTCGGTACTGTTGATCTTGTAGCCGTACAGGGCCTGTGTGACTTGCTCGCAGGCGCGCAGGGATTCGCCGTCGGTCTCGTCGGCGCAGAACAGGCTGATCGGTTCGGCGTTCTGCATCCAGACAAAGAGATCGCGGCCGCCCGGATCAGAGTAGGCAAACAACTCGGTGGTAAGCGGGCTGGCCTGCGGGTTGGTCACGTCACTGCGATAGGCCGCGGCGGAACCGCCGTGGGCGATCGGTACCATCGGAACGAATTCGCGGATGGCATTATTGGCAGCAACATAGTATGCCTCGGCGTCTGCCGGGATGCCGATCTGGCCGCCGGCGATCAAATTATCATAGATCTCCGGGAAGGTGGCTCCGAACTGCTTGACATCCTTGCCAAAGTGATAGTCGAGGAAGTTGGTGACGTGCGGGTAGTCCGCGCCCCAACCAAGCAGGTGGAAGCCTTCCAGTTGGCCTGAGCCAGACGCCTCGATGAAGGAGCCGGATTCCATGACGACGATCTCAGCATTGATGTTCAGGTTCTCAAGCAGTTGTGCCTGGATATCCTGGGCCACGTTGCCGACCTGCGGCAGGTAGCCGCGCACGACATCACGGTAGTAGAGTTTGGTCGTAAATCCATCCGGATAACCGGCCTCGGCCAGCAGAGCCTTGGCGGCAACGGGATCGAACTCATACCAGGCATCGCCCACACAGCCGTTGGGGATCGCACACGGTGTGAAATGCGAAGCGGCCTCGGAACCCGCCGGGTAGAAGGTATCCACGATGCGCTGGCGGTCAATGCCCATGGCAATTGCCTGGCGCACCTTCACGTTATCGAACGGCGGGAAGGTATTGGTCATGCCGACGTAGAATACGTTCAAGGCCGGGCGATAAGCCACTTGCAGGGTGGGATCTGCTTGAATGGTTGCAAAATCTTCCGGGCCGACATTGTCGAAGCCGTCAATGGTGCCGGACTGCAGTTCGAGCAGGCGGCCGGCGGATTCGGTTGACCAGCGGAAGACCAGCGTCTGGGCATAGGGGGCGTCTCCCCAGTAGTCCGGGAAAGCGGTCAGGGTCAGGCTCTCGCCGCGCTTCCACTCAGTGACCATGTATGGGCCTGTGCCGATGGGTTTCTCAAGGCCGTCACTGGTACGGGATTCAGCGCCAGCGGTCGCCTCGATCCACTCTTCCGGATAGATGGCGAATGGGCTGAAGGCGATCTTCGAGAGGAAGGCCGCGTCGGTCTTGCACAGGGTGAAGGTCACCGTGTATTGGTCAGTGGCTTCAATGGACTTGAAGAACCCACCATAATCGCAGTTGGGCGCTTCGAGTTTCTTCGGCTCGAAAGCCGCCGGAGGCGGCGGGGGGGGCGGTTGTGTCGCCGGGGGGGGCGTCGGCTTGGGCTGGCAGGCAGCCAGTACCATGCTAGCGACCACCAACAGGGCCAACAAAACGAACAGTTTGCGTTTCACGTTTCTCCTCCAGATATTCAAGACTTTATGGTTTTGGATTTCGGGTATGGAAACAGCGACAACTTCAGAGGGTGTATCTCCCGAGAGATGCCTCCTTTCTCGTGATGATAGATTCACGTACCACTCATTATACAATTATTCCTCGAAAAGGCAACAGAAAATTTAATCTGCTTTGGGAAATTTCAGCCCCACACCCCGGCAATTTTCTCCCCGCACTGCGGGCATTTCCCCTCCGGCGTGACCCGCACGGCGCGGACCGTGTAGCCGCTCCGCTCCACGAGCGCGGCGCGGCACTTCGGGCAGAAGGTGGTCTCGTACTCGTCCACGCGGCCGAGCAGGTTCCCGGCGTAGACGTAACGCAGCCCGGCCTCGCGCCCGATCTCGGCGGCGCGCAGCAGGGTGCGGGCGGGCGTCGCCTCGGCGTCGGTCATCTTGTAGTCGGGATGGAACGCGGTCACGTGCCAGGGGATGTCGGGCGAGACCGAGGCCAGGAAGCGCGCCGCATCCCAGAGTTCCTCGGTGCTGTCGTTGAAGTTAGGCACGACCAGCGTCACCACCTCCAGCCACAATCCCATCTCCCTGACCCGCCGGATGGTATCCAGCACATTCTTCAGCACACCGCCCAGCCGCCGGTAATTCTTGTCCTGCATGGATTTCAAATCTATTTTCATCCCGGACAAATACGGGCGCAGGTACTCCAGCGCTTCCGGCGTGGCGTTGCCGTTCGACACGAACACGCACTTCATCCCGGCCCGCACCGCCAACTTGAACACGGCGGCGGCCCACTCGCTGGTGATGAGCGGCTCGTTGTAGGATGAAGCGATCACGTCCGCCCCGGACCGGACGCCGGCCTCCACGATCTGCTCCGGGGAGACCTGGCGCACAAAGCAGGCCGCCTCGCCGCAGGCCGGGTCGCGCAGGGTCTGGGAGGTCAGCCAGTTCTGGCAGTAGCCGCAGTGGAAGTCACAGCCGAGCATCCCGAAGGTCAGCGCGACGGAACCAGGCAGGAAATGGTAGAACGGCTTTTTCTCCACCGGGTCGGCGTTGAGACCGGAAACGTAGCCCCACGGCGCGCGCAGTCCCTGCCCGTCGTGGAAGCGTACCTGGCAGACGCCGCGCCGTCCCGCCCGCACCAGGCAGCGGTGCGCGCAGGCAGTGCAACGCGCGGAGCCGTCGGCCTGGGATACGGCCAGTTCGGCGGGAGCAGTCAACCGGTCCAGCAGCGAGGCGAGGGTGGTCATGCCTTAATCATACACCAAAAGAGCCGTGTCACTGCGAGGAGCGTAGCGACGAAGCAGTCCCCCGGCGGGCGCGGAGATTGCTTCGCCGCGCAGAACGCGGCTCGCAATGACAGGAGGCAAGATATAATCAGGGCAAGGAGCCAACATGACCCTCGACCCGAACCTCATCCGCCAGCAATTCCCCTCGCTCGACCGTCCGGCCATCTTCTTCGACAACCCCGGCGGGACGCAGATCGCCCGTCCGTCCGCCGAACGCATCCAGCGCTACCTGCTGGAGTGCAACGCCAACCACGAGGGCGCCTTCGAGACCAGCCGCCAGTCTGATGAAATCTTGAACGAAGCCCACGCGGCAATGGCCGACTTCCTGAACGCCGCCCGCCCGGAGGAGATCGTCTTCGGCAACAACATGACCACGCTCACCCTGCACATCAGCCGCTCGCTGGCGCGCACGTTCGGCCCCGGCGACGAGATCCTCGTCACCCGCCTCGACCACGACGCCAACATCTCACCCTGGCTGCTCGTTGCCGAGGACCGCGGCTGCAAGGTCACGTGGATTGATTTCGACGTGGAGGACGGCACGCTAAAACTGGATGAGTTCGAGAAGGCCTTCGAACGCAAGCCCAAACTGGCGGCCTTCGGCTACGCCTCGAATGCGCTCGGGACCGTCAACCCGGTGAGAAAAATTACCGAAATGGCGCACGCCGCCGGCGCGCTGGTCTACGTGGACGCGGTGCAGTACGCCCCGCACGGACCGATTGACGTGCAGGCGCTCGGCGTGGATTTCCTGGTCTGCTCGTCGTACAAGTTCTTCGGTCCGCACACCGGGGCGCTCTACGGGCGCGCCGAACTGCTGGAGGAACTCACAGCCTACAAAGTCCGCCCCGCGCCGGATTCGATTCCCGGCAAGTGGGAGACCGGCACGCAGAATCACGAGGGCATCGCCGGGGCGCTGGGCACGCTGGAATACTTCGAGTGGGTGGGGAAGACCTTCGGCGGCGAGCAGGAGGAAGGCCTGCGCGAGCGCGGCTACACCGGGCGGCGGCTGGACCTGAAGAAGGCGCTCACCGCCATACGCGCCTACGAGTTCGAACTCAGCCGCGCCCTGCTCCAAACGCTGACGGGCATCCCCGGCCTGCAGTTGTACGGTCCCGCCGACCCGCGCAAACTGGACGGGCGCGTGCCGACCTTCTCGTTCACGCTGGCAGGCAAATATCCGCGCGCCGTGGCCGAGGCGCTGGCAAAAGAGAACATCTACGTTTGGGATGGGAACTACTACGCCCTGGCGGTTACCGAGCGGCTGGGGCTGGAGGCAAGCGGCGGAATGGTGCGCGTCGGCGCGGCGCACTACAACACGCTGGATGAAATCGAACGGATGGGGGATGTGTTGAAAAAGATCGCCGGTTAGTGGGAAAACATTTACCCCGTAATTAAGCGCAAACACCTGGGTGAGGGGGGCACCCAAGTGTTTGCGCCGGTATATTAACCGAAACCCAGCAAAAAGGCAAGGAAAAAAATCTTAAAGTTTTGTGAGAATTTTCGATGCCCCGGGCGGGAATTGAACCCACATCAGAGCCTTAGGAGTGCTCTGTTCTATCCGTTGAACTACCGGGGCGCGGCGGGAATTATAGCATCCCTGCCGGAGCGCGCCAAGACCGGCGTTAATCCACCGTCAGCGTCTTGGACAGGTTCCTCGGGAAATCCGGGTCGAAGCCGCGCATCACGCTCATGTGGTACGAAAGCAGTTGCAGCGGCAGCACCGCCAGCAGGGACGAGATCTCCGGGGCGGCCTTGGGCAGCACGATCAGGTCGGTGGCGTTGGCGCGCAGGCGGGCATCTTCCTCGCCGATGGCGATGGCACGCGCCCCGCGGCAAGTCACTTCGTTGATCCCGCTGACGATGAGTCCCACGTCCGTGGGCCCGGCGGCAAACAGGATCGGGAAGCCCTTTGTCACCGCCGAGAGCGGGCCGTGCTTGAACTCGGTCGAGAGCATGCCTTCGCAGTGGGCGTAGGTGATCTCCTTGAGTTTCAGCGCCCCCTCCAGCGCCATCGCGTAGGTCGCGCCGTAGCCCAGGCAGTACAGGTCGTTCCACTCGTTGACCGACGGCGTGATGGCCTCCACCTGCGGGGCCACCATCTCCAGCGTCTGGTCCATCAGGTCGGGGATGACCGCCAGTTCCTTCGTGTCGCGCCCGGCCAGGCGATAGGCCAGGTACAGGAAGGCCACCACCTGGTTGGTGAACGTCTTCGTGGCCGGGACCGAGATCTCGTACCCGCAACACAGCGGCAGGGTGCAGGCCGTGGCCTTGGTCAGCGTGGACCCGATCACGTTCGCCAGCCCGAACGTGGTCATGCCCTTCTCTTCCGCGATCTGCAGAGCGGTCAGCACGTCCTTGGTCTCGCCCGACTGGCTGACGAACAGTCCCACGTCCTCATGGTTGACCGCCGGGGCATACTGCGGGACGAACTGCGGGGCCAGCACCGGGATGACGGCCCGTCCGGCGATCTGGGCGAAGTAGACCGCCCCCGCCAGGCAGGCGTGGTAACTGGTTCCGCAGCCGATGAAGTACAGGTGGCGGGCAGACTTCATCTTCGCCAGCATGGTCTCGACTTCCGGCGAGCCATCCAGCAGATGCAGCAGTTCGCGCGCCACCTGGCTCTGTTCGTGGATTTCTTTCAGCATGAAGTGCGGATACCCGCCCTTCTGGACGGCGTCCATCGTCTCGGTAACGGTTTCCGGTTCCCGGTCCAGTGACGAGCCGTCTTTGACCGAGCGCAGTTCGACGCGGTCGGCCCACAGGGTCACGATCTCCCCGTCATTCATGCGGACGATTTTCCGGGTCAATGGCAAAATCGAAGGCAGGTCGGATGAAACGCAGGTGAAGCCGTCGCCCAGTCCCACCACCAGGCCGGAGCCTTTTTTGAAGGCGTAGAGTCTGTCGTCGTTGATGCGCCCGATGACGAAGGCGTAGTCGCCCTCCAGGTCGCCGTAGGCCAGGCGGATGGCGTCAATGAAGTCGTAGCCCTTGTCCACGTAGCGCTCCACCGCGTGGACGCAGGACTCGCCGTCGTTCATCGAGCGGACGGTGAGGCCTTCGGCCATGAACTGCTGGCGCAGTTCGACGTTGTTGACCACGTTGCCGTTGTGCGCCCCGACGAGGTCGCCGTCAGAATCAATATGCGGCTGGGAGTTGACCTGCGACGGTTCGCCGAAGGTGGCCCAGCGGAGTTGGGTGATGCCGCGCGAGCCGGTCATCTCGGCGAAGTTGTATTTGGCGGCCACCTCGTCCACACGGCCAACATCTTTGCGCAGGTCTATCTTCGAGCCGGAAATGGTCGCCGCGCCAACCGAGTCATAGCCGCGGTAGGTCAATCGTTTGGCCGCCTCGATGAGAATCGGGCCGAGGGGTTGTTCGTCTTTGGTTACAATGCCGAAAATTCCGCACATCTTTGAGGGGTTCTCCTGAAGGGATTGGTTGCAGAGGCCAAGTTTATCACAGGCCGGGAAAAGTCAAGGACGAGCAAATGCCCGTCCCTGGGGTGACTTCTTTCGGGAATCCGCGGCAATCTTCTGCCGCCGCAACCAACTGTACACTGTACACTGTACACTGGATACTGACTACCGTATCTCGAACTGGTACGCGGCCGTTTCGCGCGTGAAGCGCGTCGTCCCGGAGACGACCAGCACCACCTCGGTCACGCCGTCCTGGCCGACGGTCAGCGGGATGTCGGCGGTCTGGTCGGCGGCCACGGGGATGATCTGGACCGTCGTCCCGCTGGAGGAGCGGGTGATGAGCGCCAGGCGGAAGGTCTGCGGCAGGACGTTCTGGACGCGGGCGAAGCCGGCCGCGGTCCAGCCGCCGTCGTCGGTCTCGAAGTCGGTCGAGTAGCCGATGGCCGGAATGGACACATCGTCCAGCAGGAGTCCTTCGCCGATGACAGCCGTATCGGTCACATACTCGAAGCGCAGGGAGACCTTCTGCCCGGCGAACTGCGAGAGGTCCACCGTTTCGAGCAGCCAGCCGTAACTCTGTCCGTTGTAGGCGAAGCCGTAGGAAGCGCCGGTGGGGTTTTCCGAGGTGCCGGAGGGAGTGGTGAGGATCTGCCAGCGCTCGCCGTCGGTGGAGGCTTCGAGATAGAGATAATCGTAATCGGTCTCGATATCGTACCAGACCCAGTAATAGAACTCGACCGCGCCGGAGACGCCGGTCAGGTCGAACTCGCGCGTCAGGGTCATGTTGGAGTTGTTGCCCTTGTTCGACCAGAAGGCGTAGGCTCCGCTCGAAGGATCGGCGGGCAGGAGCGGCGTCTGGGTGGCGCCGGAGAAGCGCAGGGTGTACGTTCCCGGACAGGTGATGCGGATGTAGTCCGCGCCGTACTGGTTGACAGTGCGGGTGGCGCCGCCAACCGGGCAGGCAGAGACGGTCTCGGTGGCCTGCGCCTGCGGCGCGGCGGGATAGTTTGCGTAGGTATAACGCCCGTCGCCAACCGAGGCGTCCACGAGGAAGTTGGCGATGGTCCAGTCCTGGAAGAAGTCGTCGGCGGTGATGGGCGCGCCCGTGAGCGGGTCCGTGACGCCGCGCTGGAGCAGGGTATCGTCCACGCTCTCGAGGTCGTTCAACTGGTTATGGACGAGCGCCTGGGTGGCCTGCTCGCCGAAGCGGTTGAGGAAATAATTGGTAAAGAGGAAGTTCGCGCCGTAGTGGGCGGTGTTCTGGCCGGCGCTCGGCAGCCAGTCGGTCAGGTTGAGGTCGGTGTCGGTGGAGTAATACCAGTCCACGCCGCCAACGTCGTATCCGTTGAGAAAAACGGCGAGTTCGGCGAAACCCTCGTCGAGCAGAGCGCCCTCGTTGCCGTCCTGGTACCAGTGGATCATGTGCTGGAACTCGTGCGCCAGGATGCCGTAGGTGTACGGGTCGCCCAGGTTCTGCGAGGCGTTGATGACGAACATCTCATGGGCGTTGGAATGTTCGCGCACGGCGGGCAGGTAGGCGTCGCCGGAGGAAAAATAGCCGGCCACGCTGGAACCGATGCCTCCAGCGTAGAGGACGTAAATATGCGAGTCGCCGTCTACGCCGGGAGTCCACTCGGAGCCGAAGAACTCGCGGTTGGTGGGATAGATCTTGTTCTCGAACGTATCGAACAGGTTTTTCATGTCGGTATTGTTGTAGCGCGCCCCGTTCTCGGCCCAGAAGTAGACGTGGTCGGTGACGTAGCGCAGCGTGGCCGTGACCTGGAAATCATCGTTTGTATCCGTGTCGGTGACCCAGAACGTCTGCTGCTCCCCGACCGCCAGCGGGACCGTGGGGCCTGCCACCGTCAACGGGACGTTGCACACGCCCTTCAGCCGGCAGACGATGGCGGGCAGGTCGGCTTCCGGCACGATCGTCTGTTCGAGCACGGTCAGCGTGTCGGCGGGGATGTCCTCCACCGGCTGGCGGGTGATCTCGAACGGCGTCGGCGTGAGCGGGTCCGACGCGTAGGGCGTAATTCCGCTTGCCAGCGTGGGCAGGAATTTCTGGAATTCACGCAGCCCGTAATACGCGCCGCCGAGGATGACGATCACACAGCAGCACAAGACAAGTGCCACCGATAGAACGATCAGGAGGGTATTGTTTTTCTTCATGGCTTCTCCCAGTAAAAGGATGCAGGCATTCTACTACGAGTTGGGCAGGATGGGCGGGAAATGGAGGGGAACCGGATGTACCAGGTTCAAAGACCCGCCAACGAATTTGAAACGAATAAACGAATTTCTCACATGCATACTCATCCGCTTATTCGTTGATCATTCGTTGGCGGAGTTTCGATAACAAAAGCGCGGAGCAGCAATGGCTTCTCCGCGCTCTCGCGCACTTGCATCCCGAAGTCAGACGACTCCAGTCGTTGTTGACGAAGTCTGGAGACTTCGTACTCCGGCCACAGAATTACAGGAACGTCTCCAGCAAACTGCCCACCTCAACCATGTTGAACACCGGGCCGTCCACACAGACGTATTTCTCGCCCAGGTTGCAGCGTCCGCACTTGCCCAGCCCGCAGTGCATGCGCGCCTCGAGCGTGACATAGTTCCACGCCGGCAGGAAGCCCATCTTCTCCAACAAGCGCGTGGTGTGAAAGATCATGACCGGCGGGCCGCAGGTGATGGTGACGGCGTTCTCCGTCGCGGGCGCTACCTTTTCGAGCAATTGGGTGATGAGGCCGACATTGTGGTCCCACTTTTCGTCCGGGGTGTCCACGGTCAGGTGCAGGGACGTATCGGGGGCGGCGCGCCACTCGTCGTACTCCTCGGTGAAGACCAGCAGGTCCGGCCTCCGCGCCGCCCAGATGATGGTCAGCGCCCCGTAATCGGAGCGGTGATCCAAAACATGCTGGATGACCGGGCGCAGGGGCGCGCCGCCGATCCCGCCGCCCAGGACAACCAGGTTCTTTCCCTTGAATTTGTCCATCGGGAAGCCGTTCCCCAGCGGACCGCGCACACCAACGGTATCCCCCTCGCCCAGCTCGTGCAGGCCACTCGTCACGGACCCGAGGCGGGCGACTGCAAAATCGAGGCCTGGTCCGCGCTCCGCTATATTGGCGATCCCAAAGGGCGCCTCGCCCTGCCCAAAGGAAGAGATGAAAGCGAACTGCCCGGGTTGGAAGGTTCGGAAGGCCTCACTCCCGCCATTCGACATTTCAACGCGGAACAGTTTGATCTCGGTGGCCAGATCACGTACTTCGACCAGTTTGCCCAAATAAGGCTTCATCGGATTATGGTTCATGATACCCTCCACAGATCCGTCAACATCTCGGTGATGTCCATCCCCACCGGGCACACGTCAATGCAGCGGCCGCAACCGGTGCAGGCAGAGCCATCACCCAAGCCGTATTGTTCCGGGAAATAGACAAACTTGCAGAAGAAGCGGTTGCGCAGGCGCTCGCCTTTCTCGGGGCGCAGCCTGTGACCTCCGGCAACGCGGCGGTAGTTGGGGCCGGCACAGGCGTCCCAGCAGCGGAGGCGCTCGAACTCGCCGGGGGCAAGCATTTCATCCCGCACCGTGAAGCATCGGCAGGACGGGCATACATAGGAACACGCCCGGCAGGAGAGACAACGTTCCGCCATTTTCAACCAGTTGGCATCGTCAAAGTGCTTCGGCCACTTGCTTCTCTCAGGAATCCGGAATTGTCCTTCGCCTGTTTTGGGTTGATCCTTCACCAGGGCAATCTCGCTCGAAGTTGCTTCCCGCCACTCACCGGCAAGGATCAGAAAGCGGCCTTTCTCTGTCACAACCTGGACAAGGTAGCCATTTTCTGTCTCGTAGAACATGATATCCACATCGCGGGGGTCATCCGGCGCGCCGCCTACAGAGGTGCAGAAGCAGGTCGGTCCCAGCCCTTTGCATGCCAGGCCAATCAAAGTGGTATTCGCCCGCCGACGGGCATAGAAAGCATCCACCGGGTTGGTATCCAGAAAAACGGCATCCAGCAGTTTGATACCCCGCGCATCGCACGGATGGATGCCGAAAACAATGTTCTCCTTGTCCGGGAAAGTTTCTTCCAGAGAGATGTCTTTACCGTCTTTTCGAATGGTAAACATGCGCTCGGTTAGCGGGAAGCAGATCTCCTTCATCGACATTTTCGATCGTCCGGTTGGAGCCGCATGAAGACGGGTTCCATCCGGGAGCATTTTCCCTTCACTCCAGGCAATCTCGCCGCTGCTCGACACCTGGCGGTACAGCAATACACCCGCCACATCGCGCAACGCAACCAGCGTTCGAACGGCAGCCATGCCATCCAGCCAGGCTTCCAGTTCGGCCTGCGAGATGAGCCAGTATGTCCTTTCGGCTTTCGGTGTGGTCATCTCAACCCTCCTTGTATTCGCCCGAAAGGACAGTCACAATCGGGGACGGGACTGCTTTCAGGCCGGCACGGTGGCCGAAGGATTTTTCGATCTCAGCAGCCAATTTCTGGTTTAACAGGCTGATCGGGATATTCATTGGGCAGGCACGTTCGCACTCGTTGCACCCGATGCAGCGCCCGGCCAGGTGGTAGGCGCGCCCCAGATGGAAAGTGCGCTTCTCATTTACGCCGATGCCCAAGCCAACGTAGGTCGATTCGTCACGATCAAATAGACAGATCGGGCAATTGCACATCGGGCAAGCCTGGCGGCAGGCATAACAACGGATGCAGCGATCGAACTGGCTCAACCAGAATTCCATCCGTTCAGTGGGAGTGGTATTCTCTAATTCTGCAATGGCGGTCTCACAGCAGGAAACCTGGAGCGGGGGGCGGGGCGTGGTGGCTTCTCCGATCAGCGTATCGCAAACAATCGGAACACTCTCCTGACAGGCGATGCAGCGGGTTTGAAGATTCCCATCCAGGGTGCGGATGCCTTCGCAGGTCACCCCCAGCACATGCACTTGGTCGCGGCGGTACTGGTTTTCTGCCATCATCACGTTGATCGCCTTGCTGTCGCACGGCTTGACAACCACTGCCACCGGCTTGGGATTCTCCTTCCCCTTTACCGGGCGAAGTTTAATGGGCAGGTAACGGGTAAGGTTATGGGAGCAGTCGGGATTCCAGACCAGGTGTTCCGTTTCCTCCGGCGTATACGCGAAGTACGGACGCGTCCGGCCGCGCGGACCCACCTCATAACCGATAACAACACCTACTTCATCCTTTTCCAGCAATTCCCTGGCCTTCGCCCGAATGGCATCGGTCTTATCCGCGCAATTCATTTCCGGGCAGGGGATGGATTCGCCCACTGTTGCCAGTTTCGCCTCAAGCGCCTGTCTATCAGCTGGTTGGATATGCCAGTGAACCGGGCCCAATCCTCTGACTTTATCGGTGAACTCGGTGGCGATTTTCGAGAACCGTTCACCTTCCGAAGCCGAGACCCAGTCGAGGTGCAGGCGCTCAGGCTCCAATCCGGCAAAGACCATCAGACTGCGCAGGATGGGCAGGCGTTTGGCCGCCCGGTGGTTACCTGTTTCGTAATGGCACTCGCCAATATGGCAGCCCAGCACCAGCACTCCATCGGCGCCCTGGTCAAAGGCACGCATGACCAATTCCGGTGAAACCCTCCCTGAGCAAGGTACACGTATGGCCCGGATGTTGGCCGGGGATTTCATGCGCGCGATCCCGGCAGTGTCCGCACCGGTATACGAGCACCACGTACAAAGGAAAGCGATGATTCTTGGTTCGTAGTTCATGCTGCCTCCGCAGGTTCCACGGTTAAAACGCCGACAATTTCCGCGACCAGTTCGATGTCATCATAGTGGATAAGGGACACTGCTTTGTTGGGACAAGCCGCCGCACACGTGCCGCAACCCTTGCACAGGTAGCCGTTCACTTTGGCGACATTGTTCTCCAACTCGACGGCTTTGTACGGACAGGCCGCCACGCACTGCCCGCACCCCGCGCACAGCAGAGCGTTCACTTCCGCGATCGACGGGTCGAGCGCGATCACACCCTGGTCCATCAACGACAGCGCCGCCGCGACCGCCGCGCCTGCCTGCGCCACACTGTCTGGAATATCCTTCGGCGACTGGCAGGTTCCGGCGAGATAAATGCCCTCGCTGGTCGTCTCAACAGGCGCCAGTTTCGGGTGGCGCTCCAGGAAGAACCCGTCCCGGCTGCGGCTGATGCCAAACTGCCCCGCCACAGCCCCGGCGTCCGCCTGCGGCTCGAAGCCCGTCGCCAGCACCACCATCTCCACGTCCACCTGGTCGGGCTGTCCATGGAAGGATTCATCCCAGGTCACGCGCAGGCCGCCGTTGGGCAAATTGTCAATTTGCCTCACTTTCCCGTGGTAGAAGTGCACGCCCATCTTCTCGGTGCGGTTGTAGAACTCCTCGTAGCCCTTGCCAAACGAGCGCATGTCGCGGTAGATCTCGTGCACTTCCGCACCCACGTAATCATGCACCAACTGCGAAAACTTCAGCGAGTACATGCAGCAGGCTCGCGAGCAGTATTCGTGGTAACGGTCGTCCCGGCTCCCGACGCAGTGGATGATCGCCACCGACTTGGGCGGCTTGCCGTTCTTCAGCAGCACCTTGCCGCTGGTGGGACCGGATGCGTTGATGAGCCGCTCGAACTCCATGGCCGTCAGCACATTGGGCAGTTTGCCGTAGTTCAATTCTGGGACGCGCGCCGGGTCGAAGTCCTTGAAGCCGGTCGCCAGGATGATGGTGCCCACTTGCAGGTCCAGATTCTCGTCGGGCATGTCGTGATTGATGGCGCCGCGTTCGCACGCCGCCACGCATTCCAGGCACTCCGAGCACACCCCACACCGCAGACAGCGCTCCGATTCGGCGCTGGCCTCCTCTTCGGTCAAGGCCAGGTCAACCTCGCGGAAATTATTGACGCGCTGCTCGAGCGGGATGCTCCGGATAGGGATGCGCTTCGCGCGGGAGGCTTCGCCCAGCGCAAACTTGTTCTCAATATCTTCGGGCTTGAGCGAAACCGCAGGCAATTTGTGTGGTTCCTGCAATCCCTTCTCGCCGCGCAAGTAGCGGTCCATCGAACGGGCGACTTTATGCCCCTCGCCGATGGCATCCACGACGAAGAAGGTCACGCCGCGGTGCACGTCCCCGGCCACGAAGACGCCTTTCATCGTGGTCATCATGTTCCCGTCGCTCTGCACGCCAACGGGGAAGCGGGTGTTGATCGAACCATCCTCTGGCAGGAAGGAGAAATTGGGCGCCTGGCCGATGGCCCACACGACAATGTCGGCTGGGAGGATGTGTTCGGTGCCGGGCTTCTCGGTGATGTTGGGACGTCCGTGCGTGAAGCCGCGGAATTCGATTTTCACGCAGCGCACGCCGGTGATCTTGTTATTCTTGACGATAACTTCCTTGAACGTCCGGCCGGGGAACATCTTCGCGCCTTCTTCTTCCGCCACGCCGACCTCCCACTGGAAGCCGGGCATTTCGCCGCGCGGTTCGAGGCAAGCCATGCTGACTTCCGCGGGGCCGAGGCGCAGGAGCGTCCGCACCGTATCAATGGCTACGTTTCCGCCGCCAAGCACTACCACTTTTTTGCCCTTTACCGGAACTTTTTCGCCCAGGCAGGCCTTGCGCAGCACATCCAGGCTGAGCCAGTTGTCGGGGTGGTTGCAGTCACGGATGGGAAGTTTCTTGGCCGAGTGCGCTCCGGTGGCAATGAGCACCGAGTCGTACCCCTGCTCGAACAGTCCCGGGACATTATCCACCCAGGTGTTGAGTTTCAATTCCACACCTTCTTCCACGATCTGCTGGATTTCCCAATCCAGCAACTCGGTGGGAAGACGGTGCGGCGGGATGCCGACCCGCATCATGCCTCCCGCCACGGGCAGGCTGTCGAACACTGTAACTTTATGCCCAATCCGGACGAGGTCCAGCGCGGCGGTCAGGCCGGCCGGTCCGGCCCCGATAACGGCGACCCGTTTCCCGGTCGGTTTCGGGTTGTGCTGGAAGGGCGTCCCGACGATGGACTTGTCGCGCATGTCCGGCAGTTCGTCACGGTGGGCATATGCCCAGTCGGAGACGAATCGTTTCAACCCCATGATGTTGACCGGGTCGTCATACTTGCCGCGCGAGCAGGCATCCTCACAGCGATGGTTGCACACCCGGCCGCACACCGACGGGAACGGGTGCTCACGGCGGATCGCCCAGTAGGCGTCGGCGTAGCGTTTCTGGTGGATGAGGGCGATGTAGCCCTGGGCGCGCTGGTCAGTGGGACAGGCATCCCGGCAGGGAGCGATGCCCCGCTTCTCAATGACGTATGCGCCCGGCACCGCCTGCGCCGAGAAACGATATGCCGCCTTGCGGGTCGAAAGCCCCAGGTCGAAGGAATTGCTCACCTCAATCGGGCACACGCTTGCACAGGTACCGCAGCCGGTGCATTTCGTTTCGTCCACATAGCGCGCCTTCCGGCGCACCTGCACCTGGTAATTGCCGACATAGCCGGAGACGGACTCGATTTCGCTGTAGGCCAGGAGTTTGATATTGGGATGGCGTCCGACGGACACCATTTTCGGTGTGAGTATTCAGGCCGCACAGTCGAGCGTTGGGAAGGTCTTGTACAGCTGGGACATGTGCCCGCCGATGGACGCCTCCCGCTCGACCAGGTAGACCTGCTTCCCGGCATCGGCCAGTTTTATGGCCGCTTCGATGCCGGCAATCCCGCCGCCGACAATGAGCGCAGCGGGCGTCATCGGGACCTCGCGCATGTCCAGCGAGTGGTGATAATGGACGCGCTCCACAGCCGCAGCGACCATCGCCCTGGCTTTGTTCGTGGCCTGGACCCGGTCATCCACCACCCACGAGCAATGCTCGCGGATATTTGCCATCTGGAAGAAGAACGGGTTCAGCCCGCCCTCTGGTTCAGGCCGTGTTCGGCAATGTCCTGCTTGATGAGGTCCTGTCCGGGATTCGAGCACATGTAGGTGTAGTCGCGGGCGATTGCCACCCCCTCCAGCCCTTTGGCAAACTCGGCCACTGCGGCCACATCCACGGTGGCGGCAATGTTCGTCCCGCAGTGGCAGACGTAGACGCCGGTTTTGATTTTTGACCGGTTCATACAACCTCCTCCCTCACCCCTCGCTTCAGGGACAGAGCAGTCAACATTCCTTCGATCTCGGCCAATACCTGACGATCGGTAAAGCCGCTCTGCATGGCCGCGCCGGCCGGGCATGCTGCCGCGCAGGCTCCGCAGCCCTTGCACAGCACCTCGTTGACCTGCGCCACCGTCCTGCCGTTCCATTCCACCATCGCGATGGCGCCGTAGGGACACAGTCCCTCACAGGTGCGGCACGCGCCGCATCGTTCGGCATCAATATGGGTCGTGAACGGCTCCAGTTCTACGGAGCCGTGGTCCATCAGGGAAAGCGCTGCCGCCGCAGCAGCCCCGCCCTGCGCCACGCTGTCGGGGATGTCCTTTGGTCCCTGGCACGCGCCGGCCAGGAAAACGCCGTCAGTGGTCGTCTCGACAGGCGCCAGTTTTGGGTGCTTTTCGAGGAAGAACCCGTCCGGGCTGCGGCTAACCCCGAAGCAGGCCCCGACCTCGTGCTGGTCGGGCTGGGCTTCCATGCCGGTGGCGAGCACCACCATATCCACCGGGGTCTTGACCGGCTTGCCAGTGAAAACGTCGGTGGCCAGGACAACCAGATTCCCCTTCTTCTGCTCGACGCGAATATCTCCATCAAAGCGGGCGAACTGTACACCGTGCCCTTCGGCACGATGGAAGAATCTTTCGTAATCCTTGCCGAAGGCGCGCATGTCGCGGTAGAACTCGACCACTTCGGCATCCACGTATTCGCGGATGAGCGTCGCCAGTTTGAGCGAGTACATGCAGCAGACGCGTGAGCAATACTCGTGTTCCTTGCCGCGCGAACCAACGCAGTGCAGGATGGCAATCTTCTTTGGCTTCTCGCCGTTCTTGAGCAGCACTTTACCGGTTGTCGGCCCGCCGGAGTTGATCAGTCGTTCCATCTCCATGCCGGTCACAACGTTTGGCAGGACACCGTAGCCATACTGCGGAGTACGCGCCGGATCGAAGTCGCTGAAGCCGGTGGCAAGGATAATGGTCCCGACCTCGATGTCAACGTGCTGTTCCTTCTGCTCGAAATCAATCGCATTGGCTGTGCAGAACTTCTCGCAGGCGCGGCATTTGCCGGTCTTGAAATAGGCGCAATTGACCGTGTCAATGACCGGGACGCGCGGCACAGCCTGCGGGAAGGGATAATAGATCGCTGGCCGGTTGCCCAGCCCGAGGTCGAACTCGGACGGGATCTTCTTCCACGGGCATTTTTCCATGCAGGTCCCGCAGCCGGTGCACAGGTCTTCGTTCACGTAGCGCGGTTTGCGGCGCACGGTCACAGTGAAGTTGCCGACATATCCGGCGACTTTCTCGACCTCGCTGTAACTCATCAGTGTGATGTTGGGATGGCGTCCAACGGACACCATTTTCGGTGTGAGTATTCAGGCCGCGCAGTCTAAGGTTGGAAAGGTTTTATACAGGCGGGACATGTGCCCACCGATGGAAGGTTCGCGCTCCACCAGGGTGACGTGCTTGCCCGAGTCTGCCAGGCGGAGAGCCGCCTCGATGCCCGCAATGCCCCCGCCGACCACCAGCGCGGATTGTTTTACGGGGACCTGGCGCATCTCCAGCGGATTCTGCCAGGTGACGCGCCGGACAGCCGCCGCCACCAACGCCTCGGCTTTTTCGGTGGCAGCCGCCGGGTCCGCGGTGACCCACGAGCAGTGCTCGCGGATGTTGGTCATCTGGAACAGGAAGGGGTTCAGCCCGCCTTCGGCGCAGGCCTTGCGGAAGGTCGGTTCGTGCATCAGCGGCGAACAGGAGGCCACCACAACGCGGTCCAGTCCCTCGTTCTTGATATCCTCCTTGATGAGCGACTGGCCTGGATCGGAACACATGTAGGCATAGTGGCGGGCGACAACCACGTTGTCGAGCGTGGCGGCGTAATTGCTGACTGCCTCCACGTCCACCACGCCGGCGATGTTTGTGCCGCAGTGACAAATGTAAACGCCGACGCGCGCGCATCCGTGCGCCGGTCCTCCAACAGGTTGCTTCATCCAACATCCTCCTTTGCGGTACTAAAGATTGACGGAGAATGAGATATCATGCTCATCCTTGGCGGGGTTTGAGAAAAATATTACTAATTGTGCTAAATCTTCTCAATATTTGCAAGTACGTTTTGTCATTGGTTTCACAATCACATGGTATGACAAAATTGCAGATGCAATTAAACTGTCAAGGCGCCGATTATCTCAGCCACTATCTGACGGTCATCATAATGAATAAGGGACATGGCCTTATTCGGACAGGTCGCTGCACAGGTCCCACAGCCCTTACACAGGAAACCGTTCACCCGGGCATGCAGACGGCTCAGCGGGTCATCCTTGCACAGCTCAATCGCCTTATATGGGCAAGCCGCCACGCACTGGCCGCATCCCGCGCAACGGATGATGTTGACCTCGGCAATGGACGGGTCGAGGGCAATGACGCCCTGATCCATGAGCGAGAGCGCCGCCGCCGCCGCCGCGCCGGCCTGGGCCACGCTGTCGGGAATATCCTTGGGGGCCTGGCAGGCGCCGGCGATGTAGATGCCCTCGCTGACGGTTTCCACCGGGGCGAGTTTGGGATGGCGTTCCAGGAAGAATCCGTCGCGGCTGCGGCTGATGCCAAAGCGGGAGGCAACATCCCCGGCATCGTCCTGCGGCTCGAAGCCGGTCGAAAGGACGACCATGTCCACATCCACGTGGTCGGGCTGGCCGTGGAAGGCTTCGTCCCAGGTCACGCGCAGGCCGCCGTTGGGCAAATTGTCAATTTGCCTCACTTTCCCGTGGTAGAAATTCACGCCCATCGTGACGGTGCGGTTGTAGAACTCCTCGTAGCCTTTGCCAAAGGAGCGCATATCGCGGTAAATCTCATACACCTCGGCCCCCACGTATTCGTGGACGAGTTGCGAGAGTTTGAGCGAGTACATGCAGCAGGCCCGCGAGCAGTATTCATTGGTCTTGGCATCGCGCGAGCCGACGCAGTGCACCACCGCCACGCTCTTCGGCGGCTGTCCGTTCTTGAGCAACACCTTCCCGCTCGTCGGGCCGCTGGCATTGATCAGGCGCTCGAATTCCAGCGCCGACAGGATGTTGTCTAGTTTGCCATAGTTCAACTCGGGGATGCGGGCGGGGTCGAAGTCACGGAAGCCGGTCGCCAGGATGACAGTCCCGACGGTCAGTTCCTCGACCTGCGCCTGCATGTCGTGGTTGATCGCGCCCTGTTCGCAGGCGGCCACGCACTCCAGGCACTCGGCGCACGTCCCGCAGCGGACGCAGCGCTCGGCCTCAAGCACGGCCTCCTCCTCGGTCAGGGTCAGGTCCACCTCGTGGAAATTGCGGTAACGTTCCGCCAGAGGAATAGTGCGGATGCTGACCCGGTGCGACTCGCTGGCTTCGCCGCGGGCGATGCGCGCCCGGACCTCGGACTCGTCCACCTCGGCGACCGGCGGCATGCTCGGCTCCGGGATTCCTTCGCTGCCGCGCAGGTAGCGGTCCATGCAGCGGGCGGCGTGGTGGCCTTCGCCGATGGCGTCCACCACGTAGAAGGTCGAGCCGCGGTGCACGTCGCCGGCCACGAAGACGCCCGGCAGGCTGGTCATCATGTCGCCGTCAGAATCGATCCCAGACTTGGCCTGCTTGACGCGTCCATCCTCAGGCAGGAACGACAGGTCGCAGCCCTGGCCGGTGGCCCAGATGACGATGTCGGCCGGCAGGACATGCTCGGTGCCGGGCAGTTCGTCAATCAGGATGCGGCCCTTCGCGTCATAGCCGTGATATTCCGTGCGCACACATTTCACGCCGACGACCTTATCGTTCTCGACCAGGATCTCCTTGAACATGGTCGCGCCGCACATCTCGACGCCTTCCTCTTCGGCGATCTCCACTTCCCATTCGAAGCCGGTCATCTCGCCCTTCGGCTTGCGGAAGATCATGCGGCATTCCTGCGCGCCCAGGCGCACCGCCGAGCGGGAGCAGTCCAGGGCCACGTTGCCGCCGCCGATGACGGCGATGCGTTTGCCGGTCAGGTCGGGCGGGGCGCCGAGGCAGACCTGCTTCAGGAACGGCAGGCTGAGCCAGTTGTCGCGATGGTCTTTGCCCGGGATGTCCACTTTCTTGGCGACGTGCGCGCCGGTGGCAACGAGGACGGAATCGTACCCTTGTTCCATCAAACCGGGAATATCGTCAATCCAGGTGTTGAGTTGCAATTCAACGCCCTCGTTCAGGATTTGCTGAATCTCCCAATCGAGCATTTCATACGGCAGCCGGTGCGGCGGGATGCCGACCCGGATCATGCCGCCCGCTACGGGCTGGGCGTCGAACACCTGGACGGTGTGCCCGAGGCGGACGAGGTCGAGCGCGGCGGTCAGGCCGGCCGGTCCGGCCCCGATAACGGCGACCCGTTTCCCGGTCGGTTTCGGGTTGTGCTGGAAGGGCGTCCCGACGATGGACTTATCACGCATGTTCGGCAATTCGTCACGGTGGGCATACGCCCAGTCTGCCACGAAACGCTTGATGCCCATGATGTTGACCGGCTCGTCCACCTTGCCGCGCGAACAGGCCGCTTCGCAGTTGCGGTTGCAGACCCGTCCGCACACCGAGGGGAACGGATGCTCGCGCCGGATGGCCCAGTAGGCGTCGGCGTAGCGTTTCTGCCGAACGAGCGCCACGTAGCCCATGGCGCGCTGGTCGGTTGGGCAGGCCGCCCGGCAGGGGGCCATGCCCTGTTTGTCAATGGTGTACGCCCCCGGCACGGCTTGCGCCGAGACCCGGTAGGCGGCCTTGCGTTTGCTCAGGCCGCGGTCGAACACATTGACCACGTCCACCGGGCAGACTTCGGCGCAGTTGCCGCAGCCCGCGCACTTGGACTCGTCCACGTAGCGCGGCTTGCGGTGCACCCGCACCTGGTAATTGCCGACATAGCCGGAGACGGACTCGACTTCGCTGTAGGCCAGGAGCCTGATATTGGGATGGCGTCCAACGGACACCATTTTCGGCGTGAGTATTCAGGCCGCACAGTCGAGCGTTGGGAAGGTCTTGTACAGCTGGGACATGTGCCCGCCGATACTCGCCTCCCGCTCGACCAGGTAGACCTGCTTCCCGGCGTCGGCCAGTTTTATGGCCGCTTCGATGCCGGCAATCCCGCCGCCGACGATGAGCGCAGCGGGCGTCATCGGGACCTCGCGCTTGGATAGCGGATTGTGGATCCTTACCCGTCGGACAGCCGCCGCCACCAGCGCCCGCGCCTTCTCCGTCGCCCGTTCCCGGTCATCCACCACCCACGCGCAGTGTTCGCGAATGTTCGCCATCTGGAAGAAGAACGGGTTCAGCCCGCCGGTTCAGGCCGTGTTCGGCAATGTCCTGCTTGATGAGGTCCTGTCCGGGATTCGAGCACATGTAGGTGTAGTCGCGGGCGATTGCCACCCCCTCCAGCCTTTTGGCAAACTCGGCCACTGCGGCCACATCCACCGTGGCGGCAATGTTCGTCCCGCAATGGCAGACGTAAACACCAACGCGAAGCGGACCCTTCGTCGACGTGCGCGACGAGGATATCATACTGAAATCTCCTTTCCTCTGGGCAACGACAAAATGGACACCTCTACCGTCTCCTAGGTACGAGATTGGGACACCTGCCCCTGATTGTGCTATCCCGCGCAAATTGACACAAGTGATATTTGTCACTAATAAGAGAGGCTTTAGTCAATTCCCCCACTGACGAATGTCCCCGGCACATTCGATGTGCCGGGGACATGTTGCTATTTCTTCTTTCCTTCTTTTTCCTTGAACTCCAGTCCGCTCTCCTCCTGGTTGACATGCACCGCGATGACGCGTCCCTGGGCGAGCTTGCCGCCGAGCAATTCAATGGACAGCGGGCTTTCCAGGTACTTCTGCAAGGCGCGCTGCAGTGGACGGGCGCCGAAGGCCGGGTCGTAGCCGGTCTTGGCCAGCCACTTGCGGGCCGCCGCGCTCAGTTCCACGTGGACGCCGAACTCGTTCAAGCGTTCCTGGATCTCCTTCATTTGCAGGTCCACGATCTGTTCCATCTGCTCCACCGAGAGCGGCGAGAACATGATGATCTCGTCAATGCGATTGAGGAACTCAGGCCGGAACGCGCCCTTGAGCGCCTTCTCGATCTTCTCGTGGGACTCGCGGTCCTCATCCGTTTCGGTGCGCTGGAGGAAGCCGAGCGTGCCGCCCTTGCGGACGTACTCAGTGCCCAGGTTGGAGGTCATGATGAGCACCGTGTTGCGGAAGTCCACCACGTTGCCCTGGCCGTCGGTCATGCGCCCGTCGTCCAGAATTTGCAGGAGGGCGTTCCAGACCTCGGGATGGGCTTTCTCGATTTCGTCGAACAGCAGGACGCGGTACGGGCGGCGGCGCACGGCCTCGGTCAGTTGGCCGCCTTCCTCGTAGCCCACATATCCCGGCGGCGCGCCGAACAGGCGCGAGACGGTGTGCTGCTCGTGGTACTCAGACATATCAATGCGGACGAGGGCGTCTTCGTCATCGAACATGAACCAGGCCAGCGCCTTCGCCAGTTCGGTCTTGCCCACGCCGGAGGGGCCGATGAAGATGAACGAACCGATCGGACGCGCCGGGTCCTTCATGCCGGAGCGGGCGCGCCGGATGGCATCCGAAATCGCGTGGATGGCCTCTTCCTGCCCGATGATGCGCTCGTGCAGGCGCGTCTCCATTTGCAGGAGTTTCTCCGACTCGCTCTCCATCATCTGGCTGAGAGGAATGCCCGTCCACTGGTGGACCACCTCGGCGATGTCGTTGACATCCACTACTTCGTCAATATGGTGTTCGATCTCCCATTTCTCGCGCTTCGCAGCAAAGTCCTGCTCGATGCGCAGGCGCTCGGCCTTCTTCTGGGCGGCGCGTTCGTAGTCGCGCTCCAAACCGGCCTGCTCCTCTTCGGCGCGCAGTTTTTCGATCTCGTTCTTCTGGACCTTCAAGTCGGCCGGCAGGGAATAGAGCGCCACGCGCAGTTTGGCGGCGGCCTCGTCCATCAGGTCAATGGCCTTGTCGGGCAGGTGACGGTCGGTCACGTAGCGGTCGGCAAGACGGGCAGCTGACGCCAGTGCATCATCCGAATAGCGGACTTTATGGTGCGCCTCGTAACGGTCGCGCAAGCCATGAAGCATCTTGATGGTATCGTCCACGCTCGGCTCCTCCACGTAGACGGGAGCGAAGCGCCGTTCGAGGGCGGCGTCCTTCTCGATGTGTTTGTGATACTCGTCCAGCGTGGTCGCGCCGATGCACTGCAATTCGCCGCGCGCCAGCGCCGGCTTGAGCATGTTGGAGGCGTCCATGGCGCCCTGCGCCGCCCCCGCGCCGATGACCGTGTGCAGTTCGTCAATCATCAGGATGACCTCACCGGCCGAGCGCTGGACCTCTTCGATGGCAGATTTCAACCGTTCCTCGAACTCACCCCGGAAGCGGCTCCCGGCGATCATCGCGCCCAGGTCGAGTGACACCACGCGCTTGCCGGAAAGGATCTCCGGCACGTCGTTGGTGGCGATCTTCTGCGCCAGCCCTTCCACGATGGCGGTCTTGCCCACCCCGGCCTCGCCGATCAGCACCGGGTTGTTCTTGGTGCGCCGCGAAAGGATCTGGATGAGCCGCATGATCTCGGTGTCGCGCCCGATGACCGGGTCCAGTTTGCCCTCACGCGCCAGCTGGGTCAGGTCACGCGAATATTTCTCCAGCGTGCGGTAACGCGCCTCGGCCTGCGGGTCGGTGACGCGCTGCCCGCCGCGCATCTGCTGGATCACTTCGAGCACCCGGTCGCGGGTCAGGCCCGCCTGCTCGAGGATGCGGGCCGCCGACGTGTTCCGTTCGCTCATAATGGCGAGGAAGATGTGCTCGGTCGAAATGTACTCATCCTTCAGGCGGTTGGCTTCCTCGTTGGCCAGGTCAATGATGCGCTTGACGCGCGGGGTGATGAATATCTGTCCCGCCCCGCCGCCGAAGATGTTGGCTTTGGGCGTCATGCGCAGGGTCTGGTCGAGGCGCTCGGCCAGCGCCGCGGCGTTGATCTTGAGATTTTCGAGGATCTGGGGAATCACCCCGCCGGGCTGCTCGATGAGCGCCAGCAGGATGTGCTCGGTGTCTATCTGGTTGTGGCCGTAGCGCTGGATGATCTCGGCGGCGCGCTGGGCGGCCTCCTGTGCTCGTTCGGTAAAGCGGTCAAATCGCATCATAGTGAAATCCTTTTGGGGACAAATTTACAATTTGTCCTACGCTGACGATTATAACAAAGCACGCGTCGGCAGGCCGAAAATGGCACGTAAGAGTTATGTAAGATTTGCCTCCCCCCCATTATACTGATTCGGCGGACGGATTGCGCCCCGGTTTGACATCCGCCCGGAAGTGTGACAGAATTCCTGTTGTCCGTTCCTGGGAAAGGAATGCCGCCATGACCGAATTCCTGCATTTCGACGAACTGACCTACCCGGAGGTCGCGGCCCTGCCCCGCGACACCCGGATCGTCCTCCCTGCAACCTGTGGATTTGACCCCTCAGCCCTGGCAGCCAGCCTCGGCAGCCCCGCGCACGCCTGGCTCCTGCCGGCCATCCCGTTCGGCTGGCCCGGCAGCGGGCTGGAGACGCCGCGCCCGGTTTTCAGCGCGCTGGCGCGGAATCTCATCGGCAACCTGCTCGAAGACGGGTTCACCAATGCCGTCGCCGTCGTCCCGTCCGAGTCGGCGCTCGAGGCAGACGTACCGCAGGTCGTCCTGCCCGACCGGCGGAAAGTCCCCCACCTCCCCGCCGACGACGACCGCGAAAAAGTCGTCATCATCCCCATCGGCCACACCGAACAGCATGGCTTCCACGCGCCGCTCTCGACCGATACGCTCATCATCGAGGCGATTGGCCGCGGCGCGGCGGAAGCCGCGCCGGAGCAGGCGGTCTGTCTGCCGGTCACGCCGTACGGGGTCAGCGCGCACCGGCGCTCGTTCCCCGGCACGTTCAACGTTGGCGGGCGGGCGTTCGAGGATTTCTGGGTCGCCGTCGTGGATACGCTTGTCGGGCGCGGGTTTACGCGCTTTTACCTGCTCTCCGGTCACGGCGGAAGTTGCTCGTTCCTGACCAACGCGGTCAAGTACGCGGGCGAACGGCATCCGTACATTTTCTGCGCCACGACCGGCCTCTATCTCAACGGGCCGAAGGGAGCCGCCGCGCTGGAGGCAAAGCGCCAGTCCCCCATCGGCGGGATGGGCCACGCCTGCGAATTGGAGACCTCGCTCATCCTGGCCCTGCGCCCGGAACTCATCCACCTCGACCGCGCCGTGGACGAGACGGTCTTCATCGCCACGCCGTCGTATTACATGGACTGGATCGAGGGCGGCGCGCTGGTCGCCAATCCGCCCTGGGACGACGACACCGAGACCGGCGCGTACGGAGCCGGGTCGCTGGGGACGAAAGAGAAAGGCGAGTACTGGCTGAAAGTCGCAATCGAGGAAAAAGTGGAACACGTGGCTGAGATTCACGAGCAGTACCGGCGTCGGCGCGAGCGCAGGCCCGCGCCAAAAGTATGATTTTGTAGGGGCGGGGTTTATCCCCGCCCGTGCGTTGTATAATACGTTTATGTCCACACGCGAACGCTACGCCCAACTCTGCAAGGAAATCAACTTCCATTTTCGTCTTTACCACGTGGAAGATAGAACGGTCATCAGCGATGCCGAATACGACAAACTGGTGATCGAACTGCGCCGCATCGAGTCCGAGCACCCGGACTGGGTCACGCCCGACTCCCCCACCCGGCGCGTTGGCGCGGCGCCCTCCGAAAAGTTCGAGAAGGTCCGCCACCCGCGCCCGATCCTGTCGCTGGCGAATGCCTTCGGCGCGGACGACGCGCGTGCCTGGTTCGAGCGCGTCCGCAAGGTGGATGACCGCGTCGAGAAAGCCGTCTTCGTCGTCGAGCCGAAGATTGACGGGCTGAGCGTGGTCCTGCATTACCGTGACGGGATTTTCGTCCAGGGCGCGACGCGCGGCGACGGGGAAATTGGGGAGGATATCACGGCCAACCTGCGGACGGTGAAGGCGATCCCGCTACACATTCCAGTGAGCAGAGAACAGAGAGTGGAGAGCAGTCAATCCGCCGGTCAGCCTTCACTGTTCTCTGATCCTCTACTCCCTGATTATCTTGTTGTGCGCGGCGAAGCCTTCATCACCACCCGCGACTTCGACAAACTGAACCAGAAACTGGAAGAGGCCGGGGAGAAAACCTATCTCAATCCGCGCAACACCGCCGCCGGGTCGCTGCGGCAACTCGACCCGTCCATCACCGCCTCCCGTCCGCTGACGCTGCTCGTCTATCAGGTCGTTTATTCCGAAGGCGGGGACGTGCCCGCCAGCCAGTGGGAACTACTGGAATGGTTGAAAGCGCTCGGCTTCCCGGTCACTGACGTGGCGCGGCGCTTCGCGGACCTCGAGCCTGCCCTCGCTTACACCGTCACGTGGGACAAACGCCGCGACGAACTGCCCTACGAGGCCGACGGCATGGTTATCAAGATCGACGACCTGCGTCTCGCCGCGGACCTCGGCTTCGTGGGCAAAGACCCGCGCGGGGCCATCGCCTTCAAATTCCCGGCGCGCGAGGTGACGACGAAACTGCTCGGCATTGACGTGGAAGTTGGCCGCACCGGCGTGCTGACGCCGCGCGCCGCCCTCGAACCGGTGGAAATCAACGGCGTTATCGTCAAGAATGCCACCCTGCATAATTTTGATTACATCGCCGAAAAAGACATCCGCGTCGGCGACCGGGTGCTGGTCAAGCGCGCCGGCGAGGTCATCCCATACGTCATCGGCCCCGTGACCGAGGTCCGGGGCGGCGCGGAACAGCCCTACCAGCCGCCGTCCGCCTGTCCCGCCTGCGGACAGCCAGCCGAACATTTCGAGGGCGAGGTGGCATGGTATTGCGTCAACGCGGCGTGCCCGGCACAGTTGGTCCGCAACATGGAGCATTTCGTCTCGAAAGGCTCGATGGACATCACCGGGCTGGGCATCAAAATTGTCGAGCAGTTGATCGCCGAGGGACTGGTCAAAGATGTCGCCGACCTGTACACGCTGACGAGGGAAGGACTGCTCGCGCTGGAGGGCTTCGCCGATAAAAAAGCGGACAACCTGCTTAAAGGAATCAGCGAGTCAGCGAATCAGCCAATTCAGCGTTTGGTTACCGCGTTGGGCATTCGCGGTGTGGGCGAAGTGGTTGCCGGAGACCTGGCGCGTCATTTCCCGTCGCTGGATCTGCTTGCCAAAGCCTCTGCCGACGATTTGCAAATGATCGAAGGCATCGGCCCAAATATTGCCGAGGCCGTCGTGGACTGGTTCAGCCGCGAACGCAATCAGGCTGTTTTGGCGAAACTCAAATCCGCGGGCGTTTGGCCAACTGCTTCACCGTCCACCGTCCGCGGTCCATCGTCCGGCGCGCTCTCCGGCCTGACCTTCGTTGTCACCGGGACTTTGCCCACCTTCAGCCGCGAGGGCGTGAAGGAATTCATCGAACAGCACGGCGGCAAAGTGACGGACTCGGTCAGCAAGAACACCAGTTATCTTGTGCTCGGCGAAGCGCCGGGGTCGAAATACCAGAAGGCGCAGGATTTGGGAGTGAAAGTGATAGGGGAAGAAGAATTACGCAAGATGTGTGTATAATTGGAATATGGTTCAGCCATCTTCCGTTTCTGTTACCCGCTCAACATCAACCGGCCAGGCGCTGCGTGCCCGTCTTCCGCACGCTGTCCGGCGTACGCTGACCGAATTTCAGCGCCGCGCACTGGCTTTGTTTCCCGGCGAGATCAGCCAGATCATTCTTTATGGCTCGTACGCCCGCGGCGAAGCGACCCCCGATTCAGACGTTGACGTGATGGTGGTCGGGAGGTGGCACACCCCAAGGCGCTATCTGGGCGGCCCAGGCGACTCGCGCTGGCGGAAACTGATCAACGCGGCGATGGACTCAATGGTCACCGGCGGACCGTTTATTTCGGTGCTGGTTGTGGGAGAAGACTTGTTCAACAGCGGATTTTCTGTAGCGGAAGAAGCAAAAGACGAAGGAAGGCTGCTATGGGCGCTCCCGCGGACATGAAGGATCCGAAAACCTGGCTGGTACTGGCCGAGATGAAACTCGACCACGCCCGCCAGATTTTCGCCATCGGCCTGTTCGACGATGCCATCTCCCGCGCCTATTACGCCATGTTCTACGCGGCCAAAGCGGCCCTGCTCTCGAAAGGCTTGGATTTACGCAGGCATTCAGCCTCCATCGCAAAATTCCGGGAATTGTTCGTCATCACAGGGCAGGTGGATGCCGAGTATCTTCACTACTTGGGACAGGCGCAGTCGGCGCGGGAACGAAGCGACTACGCGCCGTTCGCACCCGTCAGCGGCGAGGGGGCAAAGGAAATCCTCGAGGCAGCCGGGACATTTATCGCCAAAGTAAAGGAAATCCTGGGCTGAAATGGACTTCACCCTCACCACCCCGGCCCTGCTCTTCCCGGCCATCTCCCTGCTCTTCCTGGCCTACACCAGCCGCTTCCTGACCCTGGCCAACCTGACGCGTGAACTCTATGCCCGCTACAAAACCGAACCAGACGCGAAGATCAAGGGGCAGTTGCACAACCTGCGCTACCGCATCGCCATCATCCGGCACATGCAAATTTTCGGCGTACTTTCCTTCTTCGGCAGCGCCCTGTGCATGTTTATGCTCTTCGCCGGGCTGGAATTGGCTGGCAAATACCTCTTTGGGGCCAGCCTCATCAGCCTGATGATCTCGCTGGGACTGTCGCTGCTGGAATTGTTCGTCTCCATCGACGCGCTGAAGTTGCAGATCCGGGACATTGACGATCTCTGATCCAGAAGGACCGTTTTGAGAAAACCGTTTGAATTCCGGCGCGCTTGTTTTAATGGCAGACTTCCGAAGTCCCGGGGACCTCGGAAGTCTTTCTCTGCGGCCTCGATCATTTCAACAGTGCGCCGATTTTGGACAACACATCCTGCATGACGGGATCAGACAACCTGGCGATTTTCTCCGCCTCCCGCGCCTGCCAGTCCAGACTCTTGACCTGGTCGGCGAGGATCACGCCGCTGATGGGCAGCCCCCCCGGCAGGGCCACCTCGAACGGATAGCCTTTGACTTGGCTGGTGATGGGACAGAGCAGCGCCAGCCCCACTTTCCCGTTATAAGCAGCCGGAGAGAGCACCACTGCCGGGCGGCGGCCAGCCTGCTCATGCCCTGCCTGCGGATTAAATGTCAACCAGACCAGGTCGCCGCGCTCCGGGACGTAGGCCATTACCACACCTCATTCCCGGCTGATTCGCCGGTTTCCACTTCTTTGTGGATGTTCTCCGGCGTGACTTTTGCCAGCAATGCTTCAAGGGTGGGATTCTCATCGGTCCGTTGGATAACCAGTTTTCCTTCTTCCACCTTCATTTCAACCGCGGTGTTATATGCCAGCCCGGCTTCCCGGATAACATGCTGGGGAATCCGCACTGCCAGGCTGTTGCCCCATTTCTGAACGCGAGTTTTCATATCGTTCTCCTTGTATCTACAATGATGATACACCCGTTCCCGCGAACCGGCAAGCCTCCTCCCCGCCGCGCCCGGCCCGGTAACAGCGCGCAGGCTCGAAGTCCAGAAAGAAGCGACAGACTTCCGAAGCAGAATGACTTCGGAAGTCTGTGCTATACTTCGCACATTCCCGACAAAGAGGAGCCACCCATGGACTTCCACCACACCGATGATGCTGTCACCCGCCGCATCAAATTCTTCACCGACCGCGAGAAAATGCTGCGCGAGAACGACTTGTATTTCTACAACCAGCCGGTCGAGGAGATCAAAGGCGGGTCGCGGGTTGTCGTCAAAGGGCGGGAAATGGGCATGTACGCCTCGTACGGCTACCTCGGCCTGCTCGGCCATCCACGCATCAACGCCGCCGCCAAAGCCGCCGTGGACAAGTTCGGCACCGGCACGAACGGCGTCCGCACCCTGGCCGGGTCGCTGACCATCCACACCGAACTGGAAGAGACCATCGCCGGGTTCAAGCACGCCGAGGCGGCCATCACCTACTCGTCCGGTTACGCCACCAACCTGGCCGTCATCTCCACCCTGATGGGGCGCGGCGACTACGTCCTGTCCGACAAACTCAACCACGCCTCCATCGTGGACGGCTGCCTGATGTCCGGTGCGGAGTTTCGCCGCTTCCGGCACAACGACATGGCCGACCTGGAGCACCGCCTCCAGCAGGTCCCGGAGGGCGTCGCCAAAATGGTCATCGCCGACGCGGTCTTCAGCATGGATGGGGACGTGATTGATTTCCCGCGCGTGGTGGAATTATGCAAAAAGTACAACGCCTGGCTGATGATGGATGAGGCCCACTCGCTGGGCGTGCTCGGCAAGACCGGGCGCGGCATCGAGGAGCACTTCGACATGTGGGACAGCGTGGACATCAAAATGGGCACGCTCAGCAAGACCATCCCATCGGTGGGCGGATACGTGGCCGGCAAGAAGGAACTCATCCAGTACCTGCGCCACGCCAGCCGGGCTTACATCTTCTCCGCCGCCCTGCCCCCGGCGCAGGCCGCCGCCGCCAACGAGTCTTTTAAAGTCATCCTCGACGAACCCTGGCGCATCGAAAAAGTCAACGCCAACGGCCAGCAGTTCATCAACGGCCTGAAAGGCGCCGGGTTCGACACCCTGCTGACCACCACCGCCATCGTCCCGGTGCTGTGCGGGTCCGACGAGCGCGCCTTCAAACTGACCCAAGCCTGCCAGCACAAAGACCTGTTCGTCCTGCCGGTCGTCTCCCCCGCCGTGCCGGAGGGACTGGCGCGCCTGCGCGCCACCGTCACCGCCGCGCACGAGCCGAAGGAGATCGAGTACGCCCTGGGCGTGATCGAGCAGGCCGGGCGCGAAATCGGCATCATTTCTTAACCACGAAGGGCTCAAAGGGACACGAAGTTAAGAGCACAAGGGTTCTTCCTTTGTGCTCTTTGTGTCCTTTGTGGTGAGGAGAATACTATGGCATCACTGACCCTCAAACCCGGACGCGAAAAATCGCTCCTGCGCCGCCACCCGTGGATTTTCTCCGGCGCGGTGGAGCGCGTGGATGGCAACCCCGCTTCGGGCGGGACCGTGGACCTGCTGGCTGCCGACGGGCAGTTCCTTGCCCGCGCCGCCTACAGCCCCGCCTCCCAAATCCGCGCCCGCGTCTGGACCTTCGACCCGTCCGAACCGGTGGACGCGTCCTTTTTCCACCAACGTATCCGACGCGCTGTCTCTGTGCGCCAGGCGCTATTCTCTATTCACTATTCTCCACTCTCTGCTCTCCGCCTCATCCACGCCGAATCCGACGGCCTCCCCGGCCTCATCGTTGACCGATACGGCGAAGTGCTCGTGCTCCAATCCCTGACCGCCGGGGCGGAATTCTGGAAAGAAACCATCGCCGACACCCTGCTCGAAGAGACCGGCCTGGGGACGATCTACGAACGCTCCGACGCGGATGTGCGCACACTCGAAGGGCTGGCCCCGCGCGTCGGCCCCCTGCGCGGGGCTATTCCCCATTCACCATTCACTATCACCGAAAACAACCTGAAATTTCACGTCAACCTCGAAACCGGCCACAAGACCGGCTTCTACCTCGACCAGCGCGAAAACAGGCTGACGGTCCGCGGGATGGCCGAGGGCCGCGACGTGCTGGACTGTTTCTGCTACACCGGCGGGTTCACGGTCAACGCGCTGGCGGGCGGGGCCAAGTCCGTGCTTTCGGTGGACGCCTCGGCGGACGCGTTATCGCTATGTCAAGAGAATGTCTCTTTAAACTCATTACCCGTTTCTCGTCATTCTGTTCTGGAAGGCGACGTTTTCCAACTCCTGCGCACCTTCCGCGACGAAGGCCGTTCCTTCGACATGGTCATCCTCGACCCGCCCAAGTTCGCCCCCACCGCTGCCCAAGCCGAAAAAGCCGCCCGCGGCTACAAGGACATCAACCTGCTCGGCTTCAAACTCCTGCGCCCCGGCGGGATGCTGGTCACCTTCTCCTGTTCCGGCGGCGTGGACGCGGCCCTGTTCCAGAAGATCGTGGCGGGCGCGGCGCTGGACGCGGGCGTAGAAGCGCGCATCGTGGCGCGCCTGGCCCAGGGTCCCGACCACCCTGTGGCGCTGAATTTCCCCGAGGGGGCGTATTTAAAAGGCCTGGTATGTCATAAGGTCTGACAAGTCTTACAAGCCGGGCAGACGACTTGCAAGTTTACAGTTTTTAAAACGAAACGACCAAGGACAATCCCGGTCGTTTTAGCGTCTATTGCTGATCGTCTAGCCGTCGCCGAGTGAAAGGATGGAGCGCAGCAGGCCGGCGATGAGCATCCCCAGTTGCACGCCCTTGCCGGTCGAGATGGCGAGAGGCTTGCCCTGCTGTTCGGCGCGCCGCACGAGCAGGAACGCCCCGCCGACGCCGACCAGCGCGCCGATCACGCCGCCGATGACCAGCGTCTTGGTTTTCCAGGAATTGTCAACTTCAGGCTGCGGGATGATCTCTGTTTCGTCCATACGATGAACCTTTCCGTCTCTACAATTTGAAAATGGATTTAAGCACTGCCCCGGCCTGCTGGAGCCAGACGAAGGGTTTTGTGATCCCGTCGGCGGCTTTGCGCGTCGCGGCGGCAGCCTGACCGGCAACCTGCTGCGCGCGGGAGGTAAAGCGCGGCGTGACGCGCGTCAGCCGGGCAACGGCGTAGATCATGCCCGCCAAAACAGCGACTCCTGCCAGGGCAAAGAGCAATGCCGGGGCGAGCATCCAGATGATCGAAACGTCGGCCCAGACCCGGGTCCGGGACGCTTCGGAAAGGCCGGCCGCGATGGTCAGCCCGCCGGCCGCCAATCCCAGCAAGACGACGAAAATCATCGGAATAAGAATCTGCCACCAAACTTGTCGCTTGTGGGCGCGGAGGGTTGGAGAGTCGGGAGATAGCATGTCTCTATTCTAGCACAAAAACGGGGACGGTCGGGAGACCGTCCCCAAAACAGGGTTGGGTTGTGAGAGGAACTATTTGCGGCTCATGGCATCCATGGCGGCCACCGCGGCCATCTGGACGATGGAGTCCACTTCATCGCCGGTCTGGAGGACGTGGATCGGGGCGCCGGCGCCGAGCAGGATCGGGCCGATGGCCGTGGCGTTGCCCAGGCGGGCCAGCAGTTTGTAGGCGATGTTGGCCGACTCGAGCGACGGGAAGACCAGCACGTTGGCGTCCTTGACCGCGCTGAACGGATAGCGTTCCTCGGTGATTCCGGGAACCACGGCGGTATCGGCCTGCATCTCGCCGTCCACGGCAAAATCGGGATGGCGCGCCTTGACCAGTTCCACCGCCTTGCGGACCTTCGCCTGCAAGGGGTGCGGCGTGGAACCGAAGTTGGAGAACGAGAGGAAGGCCACGCGCGGTTCCAGTTCGATCTGCCTGGCGAACTCGGCGGCGCGGCAGGCGATCTCGGCCAGGTCCTCGGCGGTCGGGTCAATGTTGACCGTGGCGTCGGTGAACAGGAAGACGCGGTCGTCCACGATCATGATGTACACGCCGGTGACGCGTTCCGCGCCGGGGCGGGTGTGGTGGATCTCCAGCGCCGGGCGGATGACATCCGGGTAATCGTAGGTCAGGCCGGAAACGAAGGCGTCGGCATCGCCCATCTTGACCATCATCGGACCGAACACATTGGGTTCGCGCACGCGCTTGTAGGCCTGGGCCAGCGTGACGCCCTTGCGCTCGCGCAGGGCGAGATAGGTCCTGGCATACTCGTCAATCTTCTTGAAGTTGGCCGGGTCAACGATGTCTGCGCAGCAGGTCTTGCCGAGTTCGCCGCTCTTGCTGTTGATCACGTCCGGGCGGCCGATGAGGATCGGGGCGGCAATGCCCTCGTCCGCGATCTGGGCGGCGGCGCGGATGATCTTGATCTCCTCGCCCTCGGCAAAGACAATCCGCTTCTTCGGCTTGGCGGTCTTGGCCTTGTTCATGAAGAAGTAGCGCACGCGGGCGCCCATGCCCTGGCGGAAAGCCAACTGCTCGCGATACTCGTCAATATCAACTTTCTTGCGGGCCACCCCGGTCTCCATGGCGGCCTTGGCGACCGCCGTGGATTCCCACAGCATGACGCGCATATCCAGCGGCTTGGGGATGATGTACTCGGCGCCGAATTTCATGTTTTCCACACCGTAGGCGCGCATAACGTAATCGGGCACATCTTCGCGGGTCAGGTTATAGAGCGCCTGCGAGGCGGCGAATTTCATCTCTTCGTTGATGGCCCTGGCGCGCACGTCGAGGGCGCCGCGGAAGATGAACGGGAAACCCAGCACGTTGTTGACCTGGTTGGGATAGTCCGAGCGGCCGGTGGCAATGATTGCGTGAGGGTTGGCTTCCTTCGCCAGTTCGTATTTGATTTCCGGGTCCGGGTTGGCCATGGCGCAGATGAACGGGCGCTCCGACATCGTTTTGACCATTTCGGGAGTCAGCACGTTGGCAACCGATAGCCCGTAAAACACGTCACAGCCGCGCACCGCGTCCGCCAGGGTGCGGCGGTCGGTATCCACGATGAACTCTTCCTTGTATTTGTTCATGCCCTCTGTGCGGCCCTTGTAGATGACGCCCTTGCTGTCGAGCATCATGATGTTCTCTTTCTTGACGCCCCAGCGCATGGCCAGTTTGGCGCACGAAATGGCCGAGGCCCCCGCGCCGGAGATGACCATCTTGATCTCACCGTGCTTCTTGCCCAGTATTTCAAGTGCGTTGGCAAGCGCGGCGGACGAGATGATGGCCGTACCGTGCTGGTCATCGTGGAAGACCGGAATGTCGAGCATCCCCTTGAGCGTCTCTTCGATGTAGAAACATTCCGGAGCCTTGATATCTTCCAGGTTGATGCCGCCGAAGGTCGGGGCGATGGCGCGCACCACGTTGATGATCTCGTCCGGGTCGTGGCTATCCACCTCGATATCGAACACGTCCACGTCAGCGAACCTCTTGAACAGAACGCCCTTCCCCTCCATGACCGGCTTGCTCGCCAGCGCGCCGCGGTCGCCCAGGCCGAGGATGGCCGTCCCGTTCGAGACCACTGCCACCAGGTTGCCTTTCGAAGTGTACTCGTAGGCAGCCTCCGGGTCCTTCTCGATGTCCAGTACAGGGACCGCCACGCCCGGCGTGTAGGCCAGGCTCAGGTCCCGCTGAGTGTCCATCGGTTTGGTCGGGATAACGGCGATCTTCCCAGGTTTGCCCTTGAGACGGTGATACTCGCGGGCTTCATCATCAGTGACTTTAGGCATAGAAACCTCCAGTGGAAATTGGCTGAAAATGGATGCTCTATTATGGCACGAGTCCTCCATCCATCGGTAGTTCCTTTTGTCACGTTTTCAGACGAACGCCTGACCTTATTCCTGGTGACAAGCCGCCTGAACAAGTCGGAATCCGCCACGCGCGGCCATTTTCAAGTATAATTGGAACAGCCGCTCATCAACACCATCATCGAATCCGCGGCCACGGCTTGAAACTGGAACTCCTGGAAAATCCGGGTACGCCCCCGACCCAAAACGCGGGCACATCTGGGAAGTCTGAATTAGAGCAACTGACGAACAAGGCGAAAACGAGCGACTGACGACTTCACCAAACCCATCCCGCCGCCGGTAACGGACCCGTTGCCGGACTCCGCCAAACTGGGTTTTCCTGCTCCGGGCGGGCGCAGGAGCCGGTTCCATCCAGGGACAGTTTCCACAGCCGTGACCTCCGCAAGGCGGCCTGCGGCTGTGTGTGTTTAAACCCTCACTCGCTCCCCCCTCTCCCATTTTTGGGAGAGGGGCCGGGGGTGAGGGCGGGAGCAGCATGAGAAAAATCACGGCCATCGAACCCCAGAAGAAGAACCCCCGGCGGGTGAACGTTTACCTGGACGGGGACTTCGCCTTCGGGCTGGCCCGTTTCACCGCCGCCTGGCTCACGGCCGGGCAGGAACTGGGCGAGGAAAAGATCGCCGCCCTGCAGGCCGAAGACGCCAGGGAAGTCACCTACCAGAAAGCCCTGCACTTCCTGAGTTACCGCCCGCGTTCTTCGCAGGAAGTGCGCCAGAACCTTCTCAAGAAAGGCTGTGACGAGGCGCTCGTCGAGGAAACGGTCGGCCGCCTCCAGAAAGCCGACCTGCTCAACGACGCCTCCTTCGCCCAGGCCTGGGTGGAGAACCGCAGCGCCTTCCGCCCGCGCAGCAAATCCGCCCTGCGGATGGAACTCCGCCGGAAGGGGCTGGAGGAAGACGTGATCGGGTCCGTGCTGGACCGTGATGTGGACGAGGAAGCCCTGGCCTACGCGGCCGCCCGCAAACAGGCGCGGCGGTACGCCGGTCTGGAATGGCCCGACTTCCGCCAGAAACTGGGCGGGTTTCTCGCCCGGCGCGGCTTCTCGTACACCATTCTTGCCCCGGTCGTCTCTGAAGTCTGGAAGGAATTCCAGACGGCGGACGCCGGGAGTACATTCGACAAAGAGGAATAACCATGCAACCAATTGTCTACGTTGTTGCCGGCCTGACCCTGATCCTGGGTCTCGTCATCGGCTTTTTCATCAGCCGGGCGCAGTCCGAAAAGGCCCGCCGCGAACAGCGCGAAAGCGCCGATAAGATCGTCAGCAGCGCCCGCGAACAGGCCAAGACGATCGAACTGCAGGCGCGCGACGCCGCGCTGAAAATCACCCAGTCCGCCGAGGCAGAAATCAACCGCCTGCGCAGCGAACTAAACCACGAGGAGGAACGCCTGCAGAAGCGCCGCGCCGAAGTGGACGGCCGCGTCGAGAAGTTGGAGCAGCGCGAGCAGGCGGTCAACAAGCGCCAGAGCGCCGCGGACAAACGCGCCAACGAAATCGAAAAACTGCACGAGCAGCAAGTGCAGGAACTCCAGCGCGTGGCCCAGTTGAGCGTTGCCGAAGCGCGCACCATCCTGCTGGGCGAAGTGGAAAAGGAAGCCCGCGGCGACATGGCGCGCATCATCCGCCAGATCGAGGCCGAGGCGCGCGAAGAAGGCGAGAAACGCGCCCGCAAACTCATCGTGGATTCCATCCAGCGCGTGGCCTCCGACCAGGTCGTGGAAGTGACCACCTCGCTGGTCCCGCTGCCGAACGAGGAAATGAAAGGCCGCATCGTGGGCCGCAACGGACGCAACATCCGCGCCTTCGAGCAGGCCGCCGGGGTGGACGTTATCGTGGACGACACGCCCGAGGCCGTGACCATCTCCTGCTTCGACCCGGTCCGCCGCGAGATCGCGCGCCGCACCCTGGCGCGCCTCATCCTGGACGGGCGCATCCATCCCGGTCACATCGAAAAAGTGCTAGAAGACGAGCAGAAGGCAATAGAGAAAATTATCGTCGAGGCAGGCGAACAGGCCACCTTCGACGCGGGCGTCGCCGGTATCCATCCCGAGATCATGCGCATGATGGGGCGGCTCAAATTCCGCACCTCCTACGGCCAGAACCAACTGGCCCACGCAGTGGAAGTTTCCAAACTGTCCGGCATCCTGGCCGCCGAACTGGGCGCCAACGTGGACATCGCCCGCGCGGGCGGCTTCCTGCACGACCTGGGCAAGGCCATGGACCACAACCAGGAAGGCACGCACGCCGGCCTGGGCGCGGAGTTCGCCCGGCGCTACGGCGTCAACCCGCAGGTGGTCAACGCCATCGCCGCCCACCACCACGAAGTGGAACAAGAGAGTTTGGAGGCCGTCATCACTGAGGCCGCCGACGCCATCTCCGGCGCGCGTCCCGGCGCGCGGCGCGAGGACCTGGAAGCCTACATCAAACGCATCAAGACGCTGGAGGATATGGCCAACTCCTTCAAGGGCGTCAGCCAGGCCTACGCCATCCAGGCCGGACGCGAAGTCCGCATCATTGTCCGACCCGAAGAGATTGACGACCTCGAGGCCGCCCGTCTCGCCCGCGACATCGCCAAGAAGATCGAGGAGACCATGCAGTACCCCGGTCAGATCCGGGTGACGGTCATCCGGGAGACGCGGGCGGTGGAGATGGCGAAGTAAATCCCATAAAAAAGCAAAAGAGCCGCGAGATTGGCCTCTGCGGCTCTTTTTTGTTTACCAATCCTCTACCCCAAATAATCCCTCAAATACCTACTCCTCGTCGGATGCCTCAACTTCCTCAGCGCCTTCGCCTCGATCTGCCTTATCCTCTCGCGCGTCACATTGAAATACCGGCTGACCTCCTCCAGCGTATGATCCCTGCCGTCCACCAGACCGAAGCGGAGTTCGAGCACCTGGCGCTCACGTTCGGACAGGGCCAGCAGCGCGTGCTGCACCTGCTCGCGCAGCATCTCGCGGGCGGCGGCGTCCATCGGTTCGAGGGCGTCCACGTCTTCGATGAAGTCGCCCAGTTGACTGGAGTCCTCGTCCCCGACCGGGCCTTCGAGCGAGATCGGCTCCTCGGACGAGCGCAGGATGCGTTCCACCTTGACGGCCGCCAAGACCCAGCGGCGATGCACCTCCGGTTCGAGAGGCTTGTCCTCGGCCTGGGCGCGCAGCACAGACTGGATGTCCGGCTCGGACAGGAAGCCGGCCTCGACTGCCAGTTCCTCGTTGGTCGGTTCGCGGCCCAACTGCTGGGTCAGGGTGCGCTGGGCGCGCAGCAGGCGGGTGATCGACTCGAACAGGTGCACCGGGATGCGGATGGTGCGCGCCTGTTCGGCAATCGAGCGGTTGATGGACTGGCGGATCCACCAGGTGGCGTACGTACTGAACTTGAAGCCGCGGCGCGGGTCGAACTTGTTGACCGCCCGCAGCAGGCCGAGATTCCCCTCCTGGATCAGATCCAGAAACGAGATACCGCGTGCGAGGTAACGCTTCGCCACGCTGACCACCAGCCGCAGGTTGGCGCGGATGAGCGCGGCGTTGGCCTCCAGTGTGCGGGCGCGCGAGGCCTCGATCTCGGCGCGCAGCGCCTCCACGTCGGGCAGGTTGCGGTAGAGCGTCCGCTGGGCAGGCAGGGCGTGGTGCGCCTGGATATGTTTGAGCAGCCAGCCGGCGTAGGAGGGCGATAAAAGGTAGAAGGATAAAAACACGTTGAAGCCGTGGACCGCCAGCCGGTCCCAGAGCGGGTCCTTGCCCCAGATCTCCCGGTCGAGGTAGGCGCGCAGGTACGATGGCGTGTCGCGCTTCCAGGCCTGATGCAAATCCTGCGCCTCGGCCAGCATCAGCGCCAGGTCCGGCAGTTCGACCTCCATGCGCCCGGCGTCCTCCACCAGGCGACCCCAGGCGGTGGACATTTCGCCCAGTACGC
This sequence comes from Anaerolineaceae bacterium, assembly GCA_009772985.1. Classification (GTDB taxonomy): domain Bacteria; phylum Chloroflexota; class Anaerolineae; order Anaerolineales; family Villigracilaceae; genus UBA877. The sequence goes on along the minus strand of WOUS01000007.1, from coordinate 35,890 downwards.
AGTGATAGATAACCTGCTCCAGCGGGGTTTCGGCCCAGCGCCCCTCGCGGCGATGGCCGAGCGCCAGCACGAGCCGCCGGGCTTCGATCATCGTCGCCAGGCGGAATTCGCTTTCCGAGTCCAGCAATTTCACCTGGCCAATCTCGCGCAGGTACAGCCGCACCGGGTCCTCGGCCAGTTCGGCGGCCAGTTCGGCGCTCTTCAGTTCGAGCGACTCGTCCACCGCCAGCCCGTTGAGTTCCTCGACGGAGGGGAAGCCATTTTCGCCCGGTTCGGCGGACAGGTCGAGGTTCTCGCTGAGTTCCGGGTCCGCGGCGTCGGCCTCGGGCAGGGACAGTTCGGGGACCTCGTCCGGCCGGAGCGGGGCGGGACCGGCTGCCGGTCCGGGAGGCGGCGGGCCGGGGCGGCGGGGAGGGCGCGGGCGGGGGGTCGCTTTGCGGGTCATCTTCCCTCTTTCAACGGCGTCCGTTCTTTTTCATCTGCGCCTGGTCGAGCAGGAGCAGGAAGGCGGAATGCTGCTGCACCATTGCGCGGTACGAGGCGGCGCGCATATCATCCCCGGAGGGGAGGTCGCCGGTCTGCTGGGCTTCCTCCTGGAGGAAACGCAGCTGGTTGATGCTTTCGGCCAGCATGGCGCGGCGGATCTTGACCACCCCGCGGAACAGGTCTTCGAGCAGGCGGTCGTCCACGGGGTCGAGTTTCCCCACGCCGGCCAGCAGGCTGGCGGCCAGGGGGGCGAGCGCCTCGGGCATGGCTCCGGCCAGGTAGCGGTCGGCGTCGGCGGCGTCCTGGTCGAGCGACTGGCGCACCAGCCGGAAGATCATCTGGTGGTCGGTATACCCAAAATCCTCGGCGGCCATGCGCGCCAGCGCGGCCTCCTGCAAGGCACGGTCGAGACGGAAGAGCAGGCCGGGACGGAGCAGGAGCAGGCCGAGGATGTGCGCTTCGATTTTTTGGGAAGCCGTGACCGGAGGCGCGGCGGCGGGAGGCGCGACTTCCTGCGCCGGGATATTTTCCCGGACCCGGGGCCTGGGCCGCCTCGTTCTCGGACCGGGAACCTGCCCGCCGCTCAAGGCGCGTTCGTCCACTTTCAGGAAGCGCGCCAGCCGCTGGCGGTAGGTCTCGCGTTCGACCGGGTTCGGCAGGTCCTCGATGAGCGGCGAGACCTGCGCGGCGATCTCGGACTTGACTTTGGCATCCTCCAGGTCGCGGCCGGCGGCGAGCGTCTCCATCACGTGGACAACGATGGGCTGGGCTTTTTCGATCAGGCTTTTCCACTGTGCCGGGTCGCGCTGGACGATCTCATCCGGGTCGAGGGCGTCGGGCATGGTCGCCACACGCAGGTCGGCCTGCAGGCGCGCTTCGTGACGGAGCAGGCCGCGGGCGTCGAAGCGCAGTTCGGTCTCGCGGTCGAGCGACTGGCGCGCCGCCTCCAGCCCGGAGAGGACGGCTTTTTGGCCGGCCGCGTCCGGGTCCAGGGCGAGGACGATGCGGCGCGAGAAACGCTTGAGCAGGCGTAACTGTTCCTCGGTCAACGCGGTGCCCATCGGCGAGACGACGTTCTCGAACCCGGCCTGGTGGACGGCGATCACATCGAGGTAGCCTTCCACGATGACGGCCTGGTCGGCGAGGCGGATGGCTTTGCGCGCCCGATCCAAGCCGTAGAGGATGCGGCTCTTGGAGAAGAGCGGCGTTTCGGGCGAGTTCATGAATTTGGGAAAATCGTCGGGGTTGAGGATGCGCGCCCCGAACCCGGTCATGCGTCCCTGCTCGTCACGGATGGGGATCATGATGCGCTGGCGGAAGCGGTCGAACGTTTTCCGGTGTTCCGGTGTTCCGGTGTCACGTTTCTCTTCACGCACCGAGACCAAGCCGGTGTCAATCATTTCCTGTTCGGTGAAGCCCTTGGCGGTGAAGTGTTTGAGGGCGTTGTCCCAGCCCTGCGGAGCGTAGCCCAGGCCGAAGGTCTCGATGGTCTGCGGGGTCAGTTTCCGCTTTTCGAGCAGGTACGTCAGCGCCGGTTTGCCCGCCTCGGTCTGGAGCAACTGGTGACGATAGAACGCGGCGGTTTCCTCGAGCAGGCCGCGCAGACGCTCGTGGGCGTCCTTTTCCTCCTGCTGCTGCGGTGTGTACGCTTCGAGCGTGACGCCCGCCTTGGCGGCCAGGTAGCGCAGGGCTTCCTTGAAGTCCCAGCCTTCCTTCTTCATGACGAACTTGAACACGTCACCGCCCTCGCTGCACTGGCCGAAACAATGCCAGGTCTGCCGGTCGGGCGAGACGATGAACGAGGGCGTCTTCTCGTTGTGGAACGGGCACAGGCCGGAATAGTTCTTCCCGGCGCGGCGCAGTTTCACGGTTTCTCCGACCAGGTCAACGATGTCGAGGCGGGATTTGATTTCGTCGAGTTGGGTCATTCTGTTCGAAGGATTCTGTTCGAAAGTTGGAAGGTTGGAAAGTTTACAGGTTGGCAGGTTTGCACGTTGGAACGTTGGAAAGTTGGCAAGATGAATTATAGACGCGGAGGGAGGCGAGCGCAAGTTGCACGACCATTGACAGATTACCCATCCGGCATGACCGAAGCAACGCGAGAATTTGCCGTAGATGGAAATGGCGGGGGCGTAGAAGTTTGCATCGAATTGCACGAATGGCGCGAAGAAAACCGGAGGCCTCGAATTGAGGGCCTCCGGTTCGCTATGATAAAGCCGGGCTTACTTTTGCTTCTCCTCCGGCTCCCCGATCAGGATTACGACCATGTGCTGGTTGAGGAACTGCGGCACACCCTTGCCGCCGGGGACGATCTGGCCGAGCGTGTAGCCTCCGGCCAGCGGCACACCGGGACCGAGCGCCTCCTGCACGGCGGCGATGTCCGCGCCGGGCTGGGCCTCGAAGAGCATCTGCCAGGCCACGTCGGTCAGCACCAGCGCCAGGACGGGGCGCGCCCCCTCCAGCGCGGCCTGCGCCTGCTGAACCGCTTCCTTCGCCGCGGCCTGGCAGGCCGAGAGGCTGCCCGTCAGCAGGTAGGCATCCGAGCCATCGCTGACGGCGGCGTTCATGCGGAACGATCCGTCCGCCTCGATGCGCAGGGGGGAACGCACCTGCAAGGCGTGGTCGGATTGTTCCAGCCCGAGCGGATAGAGGCGCGCCAGGTGGTTGAGCGGCGGGAAGGCCCACTCGCGCGCCGGGTAACCAAACAGCCGGGCATACGATTCCGAAGCCGGACGCCCGTCCAGGGTGCGCACCCAGAAGCCGCGCGAACGGGTGACGCGGAAGTGGGTGCCGACCGGCTGCCAGCCGTGCCCGGTCCCGACCCCGACCCGGATCTGCCCCTCCAGCCGGGCGAGGGCCAGCCCGCCCGCGCCGGACTGCGTCCCGCCGATCTGGTAGGCGTTGCCGCTGTGCAGGTCGCCGCTGGAGAGCGCCCCGACCAGGTTCACGCCCGCCGGCAGGCTGGCGCACAACTGTTCGGCGTCGGCGTTGAACCCGTCCACGAACAGGATGGACGGCTGTTTGGGCTTGCGTTTGAGCAGGTCGGCCAGTTGCTGCGAAACCTCGCGGCTGCCCTGGGTGTACCCGGCCAGCCACTGGACCTCGGCGCGGGCGTCGGTGGCGGCCAGCAGCGCCACCACGACCGAATGCGGATGCAGCCCGGCGGAGGTCATGCCGGCCGGCGCGCTGAAGCCGATGAGCGGCATGTTCCCGGTCAGGCTGGCAACGCCGTTGATGACCTGCTGGGCCTCGTACTGGTACGAGGCGATCACCACTCCCAGGATAGGCGCGGCGCTGCCCAGCGCGTTCAGCGCCTGGTGGGTGGCCTGCAGGCCGGTCTCGCGCCCGTCGAGGGCGCGCGCCTGTCCAACTGCTGCGAGTAAAGACATAACGTGATCTCCAGCCGAAGTCTCAAAGATTCACCGCGAAGAAGCGAAGCGCACGAAGAATTTGTGGGAACGCGAAGGGTTTCTTGGTAGTGGGTCGAGTTACATGATTTTCACCGTAGAGCGAGATAGTATCTCGCCCTACATCATGTACTTTGCACCATTACCGGTTTCTTTGCGGCCTCGATGAGTTCTTCGCGCTCACCGTAGAGCGAGATAGTATCTCGCCCTACATCATGTACTTTGCGCCATTACCGGTTTCTTTGCGGCCTCGATGAGTTCTTCGCGCTCGCCTGCCCCCGTTTTTGGGGGTCGCGTCTGCGCGGTTCCAAAGATTTGTTCATCCCTGCGCCACCGGGACGGTGAAGTGGAAGGCCGTCCCCTGGCGGAACTCGCTCTCGAACCAGATGCGCCCGCCCATCATCTCGACCAGGCTCTTCGTAATATTCAAGCCCAGGCCGGTGCCGGACGCTTCGCGCGCCTTCTGGTCGTCGGAGCGGAAGAATTTCTGGAAGATCTTCTTCTGGTCCTCCAGGCTGATGCCGATGCCGGTGTCCTTCACCCAGATGTGGGCCACGTCGGCCGCGCCGTCGGGGTCCCACTGGTTGGCGGCCCGCTCCGCGCTGATGGTCACCTGCCCGCCTTCGGGCGTGTACTTGTTGGCGTTGCTGACCAGGTTGATGAGGATTTGCGCCAGGCGCGTGCGGTCGGCCCAGATCTTCGGCAGGTCGTCCGGCAGGCTGACGGTGACGGTCTGCTTCTTATCGTCCAGCTGACGCTTGGTAGACTTGACCGCTTCGTCCACCGCCTCGGCCATGTCCACGCCCTTGAACTCCAGACGCAGGCGTCCGGCCTCGATCTTGGAATTGTCGTTCAGGTCCGACACCAGCGTGGACATACGCTCCACGTTCGAGCGGATCGTGTTCAGGAAGTTGGCCTGGTTCTCGTTGATCACGCCGACCGCGCCCGCCGACAGGAGTTCGGTGTAGCCCTTGATGGAGGTCATCGGGTTCTTCAACTCGTGCGCTACGAACGAGACGAACTCGCTCTTGGCCACGCTGGCGGCCTGCACTTCGGCATAGAGTTGCGCGTTGGCAATGGCGATGGCGGCGTGGTCGCTCAGGCGGGTCATAAACGAGAGCGCTTCGGCGGGGAACTCGGGAGCGAGACTCTCCATCACGACCAGGCCGATGACGTCGGCTTCGCGGCGGATCGGGATCACCATCTGGCTGCGCGCCTCCGGCAGCAGGCCGCCGCCGGCCAGGTCCGCGCGCTGCGGCTGGCCGGTCTCGACTGCGGCGCGCAGGACCGGCTGCTGTTCGAGCGGCATCGGCGCTTCGCCAAACTCGGCCTCCAGGGCATCGTACCCCTTCTGGGCCATGATGCGGATGCCTTTCGGATCCAGGATGCCAATCAGCCCGGCCTCCGCGGCAGACTGGCGCAGCGCCCAATCAAGCGTGATGCGCATGGCACGCGCCACGTCGAGGCTGGCGTTCAGTTCGCGGTCAATGCGCTGCATGACCGAGAGTTCCTCCACGCGCACGTTGAGCGCCTGGTCGGTCAGGGTGTACAGGCGGGCGTTCTCGATGGCCACCGCCGCCTGCCCGGCAAAGGCCGCCAACAGCGTCTGGTCATCCGCGTCGAAGGGCATGCCGTCCTTGCGGTTCATCACCTCCAGCACGCCAATGACGCGCTCCTTGACTTGCAGCGGGACCGCCAGGATGGAGCGGGTGGAGAAGCCCGTCTTCTCGTCGGTGCTGGCGTACCAGGCCGAGGTCTGCTGAACGTTGTTGGAGATGACCGGGGCGCGGGTCCGCACCGCCTCGCCGACGATGCCGGCGCCGGGGGCCAGGCGCTGGCCGACGAGGTTCTCGGCCACCGGGCTGATGACCACTTTGAAAACCAGTTCGTCGGTCTGCTCGTCCACCAGGAACAGCGTGCCGGCCTCGCAGTTCAAAATGCCGACGGCGCTCTCGAGGATGTTGGCGAGCAGGGGTTCCAGTTCCAGGGTGCCGGTCAACTGGCGGGTGATGTCGTTCAGGGTCGCCAGCTGGCGGGCGCGGCGTTCCGTCTCCTGGAGCAGGCGCGTCTTGACGATGGCCCCGGCGGCCTGGTCGGCAATGGCCTGCAGGAGTTCCATCTGGCTTTGTGTGTAGGCCGCCGCCGGGTCCCGGCTGCTGATGGTCAGGGCGCCGATGGTCTCCGCCCCGGCGTTGAGCGGGACACCCATCCAGGCGTATACGCCGGAGGAGGAGGGGGTCACGCTGCGCGCCTGGCACTCGCGCTCGTAGTCCGCCGCCAGGATGGAGCGCCGGCCGCGCACCACCTGCTGTCCCAGCCCCACGCCCGGCGGCAGGGGAATGTTCTCGCGCCCCGTCAGGCGTTCGTCTTTTTCCAGGCAGAAGGCAAAGTAGTAATATTTGTTCTGTTCGTTGTACAGCGTGATGTGGAAATCGTCCACCGGCATGACCTGGTTGGTCTGGGCGAAGATGAGTTCCAGGATGTCGTCGAAGATGACGGTCACGTTGACGCCCTGCGCCACACGCGCAAGGATATTCATCTCGCGCACGCGGCGCTCCATGCGGGAGACCACCTGGGCGCGTTCGACGGCCACCGACGCCTGGTCGCTGAGCAGGTCGAGGAAGGTCAGGTCCTGCGAAGCGTAATTCTCCCCGGAGCGGCGCGGACCGAGAGCCAGCCACCCCAAAAGCCGTTCCCCGCCCGGCAGCGGGACGAACAACTGCGCCCCCAACAGCGAAAGCCTGGCTCCTTCCGGTTCCAGGTCCGGCGGTAGAATTCCCCCAGGCAGGAAGAGCGGCAGTTTTTCGCGCCCGAGGGATTGCGCCAGCGGACTGCCCGGCGCGAAACGGATGTCGCTCGTCGGGAGGCCATCCTCCCCGGCGCTGGCCGCGTACTGGTCGTTCAGGTGGTCGTAGACGTAAACATGGAGCCGGTCCGGGAGCAGCGTGTTGAGGATTTGCTGGCGCAAGATGCGCAGGATACTGGCGAGGTCCACCGTTTTGGTCATCGCGTGACCGAACTCCTGCACGCGCTGCTGGTAGGCGCGCTCGCCGCGGAAGAAGACCGCATCAATCATGTGCTGGAGCCGGTTGCGCAGCGGGTTGAACACCAGCGCCAGCACGAACACCATTGCGCCGATAACCCACGGGTTGCTGGCGGTGAAGAACCCCCCGAACACCAGGCTCAGCCCGCCCACGACCAGCGCATACCCCGCCACGACCAGCACGCCCAGGAGCGCGTACAGCGCGCCCCGGCGCAGCAGGTAATCGGTGCGCGAGACGCGCAGGCGCAGGATGCTGTAGCCGGTGATGATGGGGAAGAATACCAGCGAGATCACCAGGAGGGGCTGGAAATTCATCGGGCGGATCGCCGTCGCCAGGAACCATCCCCCCAGCGGGCCGAAGGACAGGATCATGCCCCACATGACGGTATTGGCCTGCTGGCGGACAACGGGCGATTTCGAGGTGAACCGCCGGTAGAGCACCATTCCCACGAAAAAGATAATGACCAGGCCGGCCATGTTGTAGATGTACCGGAAATTGGCGATGTAGGCGTCCGGCTTCTGGAAATTCAGCAGGTTGAAAGCTGCCAGGATGAACAGCACGATCCCCGCCAAATAACCGAGCCAGCGCAGGTACGGACGGACGGCCGCCCAGCGCAGTTCCTGCGGGAAGACCAGCGCCAGGTCAACCAACGCGCCCGCCGCGCAGGTCATGGCAAACGTCCACAGGAATGACAACGCGTGGGTGGTGTACAGGTCGAACAGCCCGGCGCATCCGAGCGCCACCGAGGTGGCGAACAGCGCGAAGGCGCGCCCGCCCGATTCGGTGCGGCGCATCCCGAAGATCCACAGGCTGGTGCCCAGGAAGAAGAATCCGACCAGGTAGGGAATGAGCAGGTACGAGGTCCGCGCCGACGCCGGGAATTCGGTCAGCGTCACCGGGATGATCTCGGTCTCCCCCGTCTCGATGCTGCGCACCGTCACGTCCACCGTGTCGCCGGGCGCGTAATCCTGCAAGACCGCGCGGATGCCGGACTCGCTCGCCACATCCACCCCGTCCACCTGCACGATTTGATATTTCAGCCGCAGGTGTTCGTCGAGGAACAGCGACCAGGATTCGGCCGGCTCCGCCTGCCCGACGCCGTTGAAAAGCATAGTCTGCTCGACAAAAGCGCCCAGGAACGGCGTTTGCAGCCAGCGGCTGGACAGGAACGGGATAGCCAGGAAGGCGATCAGCGCGATGGCCTGGTAAACCAGCACGATGATCTGGAGCACGCGGTTGAGGATTCGGTTGATGCGTTCGTTATGAAACATGTCTGCTCTCGACGCCGGGATTTAAGAACATTTTACACGACTTTACCCTGCCAGCAACAACTTAATCATATCATTTTCGTGGGTTTCCAGAGGCCCGCCATGCACCCCTCCAGGCCCGGGCGAATTCGGGCGCGATTCTCTTTTTTATCGAACCCTCAGCGTTCCTCTGCGTTTTTCTTTTGCTCATCGTCTCCAAGCAGTTTCTCCACATCCACGTCGTAATCGCCCCACTTGCTGCCGCTGGCAGTGGCGAAGATCATCTGGCTGGTGATCTCGGACTGCGCCTCGGCTTTCTGCACCGCCGCCCGGCGCTTCTGCGCCGCCTCGGGCGAAATATCTGAATCCCCGCTCTCCACTGATAAAATCCGCACCTCGCGCAAATCCCCGACCGGGTACGGGACCGTCTCCCCGGCGCGGCGACCCAGCAGGGCGCGCCCGAGCGGCGTGGCCTCGTCCAGCAGGCCCGATTTCAGGTCCGCCTGTTTGCTGGTGACGAGGGTGAACTCGCCGCGTTCAGCCGCGCCGGAGGAGTCAACCAAATCCACGGTTACGCGCGAGTGGAGGGCGATGGGAGGAGATGGATGCGTGTCCATTTTGGTGACTAATTCTCCCACGGATTAACGAGTTCCACTCCTGAAGCGCTGAAGTCGTCCACGTTGCGTGTGACCAGTATCATTTTATTCGCCTGCGCCGTGGCCGCGATCAAAGAGTCAATAGCCGGCATGGGCCTGCCGGCAGCTTCGACATGAGCGGTCAGGACGCCCCACTCCACAATGACATCTTCGTCAATCGGGATGATCTTTCCCTGAAAGCGGGACAGTAAATCTTCTTTCAGCCAGGTGTGCAGTTCCTGCTTGCGCCGTGAGTTGGGCAGTTTTTCGATACCCTTGACGATCTCGCCGATTGTGATGACGCTCAAGTATGTATCGTCAGGGTCGAGGGAATCGACGAATTCCACAACCTTCGCGTCCGGTTGTTTTGTAACCAGTTCCGAGATCACGCAGGTATCCAACAGGTATTTCATAGCCTGGCCCCGTCGCGCGGCAGGCTTTTGTCGCGGTTCAAGTCCACGCCTGCCAGCGGCGAGGCGCGGAAGAACTCGGAGAGTTTGCCCTGCGATTTGCGCAATTTCTCGAACTCCGTATATGCCACCACCACGACCGTCTTTTCCCCGTGCCGCGTGATCAACTGTGGTCCCTGCCGGAGAGCGCGGGCGATCACTTCACTGAGTTTGTTTTTTGCATCCTGAATCTGCCAGACTCCGTTCATGGGCGCTCCTTCTGTCTAGTCTGGCTAGATTTTATCGGTTTTTGCCTCCGGGGTCAATAGCCAAAAAAGACTTCCGTCCTGTTTGCCCGTCCCGTGCTGGAACCGGGACTACTTCGTGACGAGCGTGAACTCGCCGCGCTCGGCCGCGCCGGAGGAGTTGACCAAATCCACGGTCACGCGCGAGTGGAGGGTGATTGGAGGAGTGTCCATATTGATGATACCAAAAAACGGGGAGATGAGATTAAAAAAGACTTCCGAAGTCTTTGAGACTCCGGAAGTCTGGGAGGCTAAATATCCAAATTCCTCACACTCTTGGCATGCGTCTGGATGAACCTCTTCCTCGGATCCACCGCGTCGCCCATGAGCATGTCGAAGGTGCGGTCGGCTTCGGCGGCGTCGTCCACCGCGACCTGCAGCAGGGTCCGGTTGATGGGATTCATGGTCGTATCCCAGAGTTGAGTCGGGTTCATTTCGCCGAGTCCCTTGTAACGCGAAAGGGTCACTTTGTCCACGCTCACGCCGAGCGATTTGAGCAGTTTGTCCTTGTCGGCGTCGTTGTAGGCGTAATGGACCTGGTTCTTGTAGGCGATGCGAAAAAGCGGCGGCTGGGCAATGTAGAGATGGCCGTCGTCAATCAGCGTGGGCATGTAGCGAAAGAAGAAGGTCAGCAGCAGCGTGCGGATGTGGCTGCCGTCCACGTCGGCGTCGGTCATGATGATGACCCGTCCGTAGCGCAGGCCGGTCAGGTCGAAGTTGTCGCCGATGCCGGTGCCGAGCGCCGAAATGAGCGCGCGCACTTCGTTGTTCCCCAGGATTTTATCCAGCCGGGCGCGCTCGGTATTCAAAATCTTGCCGCGCAGGGGCAGGATGGCCTGGAAGTGCCGGTCGCGGCCCTGTTTGGCCGAGCCGCCAGCCGAGTCGCCTTCCACGATGTAGAGTTCGGTCTTGGAGGAATCGCGCTCGGAGCAGTCTGCCAGTTTGCCGGGCAGGGTCAGGCTCTCCAGCGCCGACTTGCGGATGACCAGGTCGCGCGCCTTACGCGCCGCGTCGCGGGCGCGCGCCGAGGTGAGACACTTGGCAATGATGGCCTTGGCCGCCTGCGGGTTCTCCTCGAGGAACGTGCTGCAGGCCTCGCCCACCACCTGAGCCACGTAGGTCTGCACCTCCGGGTTCATCAACTTGACCTTGGTCTGGCTCTCGAACTGCGGATCGGGGTGCTTGATGCTGACGATGGCGGTCAGGCCCTCGCGGGTGTCGTCGCCGGAAAAGTTCGGGTCGGCATCCTTGAGCAGGCCGCTCTTGCGGGCGTAGTCGTTGACCACGCGCGTCAGCGCGGCCCGCATCCCGGTCAGGTGCGTGCCGCCGTCAATCGTGTTGATCGTATTCGCAAACGAGTAAACAGACTCGGTGTACGCGTCGGTGTACTGGACGGCGCACTCGATGCCGATGCGTTCGATCTCCTTTTCTACATGCACCACCGGGTGCAGGGTCTCGCGGTTGCGGTTCAGGTAGCGCACGAAGGAGGTGATGCCGCCCTCGAAGTAGAAGGTCATCTCGCGGTTGGAGCGCTCATCCAGGAAGTAGATGGTGGTGCCGCGCGTGACAAAGGCCATCTCGCGGAAACGCTGGACGAGCGTATCGAAGCGGAACTCCAGGCTTTCCGTGAAGATCATCGGGTCGTACTTGAACGTGGTGCTGGTCCCGGTCTCGTCGGCCTTGGCCTTGCGGATGACTTTTACCGGCTCCTGCGGATAGCCGCGCTCGTAGCGCTGGAAGTGGACCTGCCCGTCGCGCCGGACCTCCACCTCGCACCACTCCGACAGGGCATTGACCGCGCTCACGCCCACCCCGTGCAAGCCGCCCGAAACCTTGTAGCCGCCGCCGCCGAACTTGCCGCCGGCGTGCAGTTTGGTCATCACCACCTCGAGCGCCGACTTCTTCTCGGTCGGGTGCATGTCCACCGGAATGCCGCGCCCGTTGTCGGTCACGGTGACGGACAAGTTGGGATGGATGACGATCTCGATGCGGGTGCAGACCCCGGCCAGGGCCTCGTCAATCGAGTTATCCACCACTTCGTAGACGAGGTGGTGCAGGGCCTTGATGTCCGTGCCGCCCACGTACATGCCCGGGCGGCGGCGGACGGCTTCCAGTCCTTCGAGGACCTGGATATCTTTTGCGTTGTAGGAACCGTTTACTGCCATACAATCCTTTCGGCTCCCCTTCATCCCCCCATTTCCGAACTTCGAAATGGGGGGATGAAGGGGGTAGGGTTAAACTTTCGCCGAAACCGGCTGCTGCTGTTGTTTCATCTGCTCCAGCACGGTGTTCAGCCAAACGTTGACGTCACGATAATAGACGAAACTTGCCGCCAGCAGGGCAGTCGAGATGAAGGCGTGCCCGGCAATCCCGACCAGGATCCACCAGGATGCCTCGGGCGGGGTGCGCCAGAGGAAGTCCAGCCCCTGGCTGATGATGATGACGCCAAACAGGAACAGTCCGCTGGTCGGCAGGGTGTAGCGGATCATCCGCAGGCTGCTGCGGACGGCGGAAAAGGCATCCTGCTGGGAGGCAAAGATTCCGTGCGGCGAGAAGTACACCGGCAGGACCAGCCACAGAGACACCATGCCCGCCAGGATGAGCGCGCCCTGCGCCAGGGCCGGGCTGATGAGACTTACGAGGGTAAACAGGAACAGCGCCGGAAGACCGAAAATGACCAGCGCCAGCAGCCAGAAAACGGACAACTTGAACGCCTGCAAGATGGAGTCGCCAAGCGGACGGGGCGGCTGGCTGAGCGCCACTCCGGAGACCGAGCGGAAATACAGCGCGCCGATGAACCAGCCGGCCAGCAGGATGAGCAGGCCCCAGCCAAACGCGGTAAACAGGGACACGGGCTGGAAAAATATCGGCGCGCCCAGCGGCGTCTCGATGGGCATCCCGCTGCTCATCAGGCTGGAGGGTCCGACCGGGAAGGTGCGCAGCCCGCTGAACAGGTTGAAGCGGGTGAAGAAATCCGTCATGGATTGCTCGACAGCCGCCATTTCCGCGCCGTCGGGCGTTTTGAAGAATGGAGAACTCCGGCTCAGGTCCCACCACGCCTGGGAAAAATCCTTCAAACGCAGGTGCGGTCCCAGCCAGAGGAAGAGGTCCACCAACGCCGGCAGGGCGATGAGCGCGATGCGGTTGGCGATGGCGTCGAAGCCTGCCGTGAACGCGCTGATCAGCCGGGGCGGAGGGGGGAATTTGACGATCTGGTTTTCCATACAGGCGCTATTCTACCACACGCCCGAATCGGAACTTCTGGAGCGGCGTAGCGCAAAATGACATTTTGCGCCACACGCCACACCTGGCAGGGCGCATCCGGTAGCGCAAGATAGTATCTTGCGCCACGCGCCACACTTGGCAGGGCGCGTCCGGGCAGGTACAATGCGGTCATGTCTTCCCACCGCTACATGCCGGATGCCGCCCAACTCAGCGTGCTGACCGCCGTGGTGCTGCTGGCCTTTGCCCTGATGCACGTGCTCGATCCCGCCCCCCTGCCGGTACAAATCCCGCTGGGCGGGATCGCGCTGGAGTTCAACCTGCGCCTCAGCGCCGCCGTCACCATCCTGACCGCCATCCTGGCCGCGGCCGGGGTGGACTGGCTCCTGCGCAGCCACCCCTCCATCCAGCCGGGGGAGACGATGGAACACTGGCTGCTCCCGATGGTGACCGTGCTCATCCTCGGCATCACGCTGAACACCCTGCCCGGCGGCGCGACCTGGTGGCTTGGGTTCGGGCTGGGCGCCGTCCTGCTGGTGATGGTCTTCCTCTCCGAGTACGTGGTGGTGGACCCGGCCGACGTGCGCTACCCGCTGGCGACCGCCGCCCTGACCGTGCTGGCGTTCATCATGTTCCTCATCCTGGCCGTGGCGCTGCAGGCCGCGCAGGCGCGCCTGTTCCTGCTCGTTCCGACGCTGTTCCTCGGCGGCGGATTCGTCGCGCTACGCACCCTGCACCTGCGCCTGAACGAACGCTGGGAATTCGCCTGGGCGGTCGGCATCGGCATCGTCGGCGCGCAACTGGGCGCGGCCCTGCACTACTGGCCGCTGACGCCGGTGCGTTTCGGCTTGATCCTGCTCGGTCCGCTCTACGCGCTGACGGTGTTGGCCGTCGGCCTGGCGGAGGGGAATCCGTTCCGCCGGGCGGTGGTGGAACCGGCAGTGATGCTCGCCCTGTTGTGGGGACTGGCAATCTTATTTCATTAGCAACACAGCCCGCATTTACGTGTTAAGATTCTTGCACGAGTCCCATCCCATGGAGGAACAGTTATGCAAATCCTGATTTATATTGGTATATTGATCGCCGCTTACCTTTTCGGTTCGATCCCCTTCGGCCTGCTGGTGGTGCGGGCCATCAGCGGGCTGGACATCCGCAAGGTGGAGAGCGGGCGGACAGGCGGCACAAATGCCATGCGCGCCGCCGGCCTGGGAGCGGGCCTGCTCACCGCCCTGCTGGACATCCTCAAGTCCGCGGCCACGGTCTGGGTGGCGCGGGCCCTGACCGGCAGCGAGTGGATCCACGCCCTGGCGCCCATCGCCGTCATCCTCGGCCACAATCATTCCATCTTCCTCATTGAGCGCGGCGAGGACGGGAAAATCCGCCTGCGCGGGGGCGCGGGCGGGGCGGCCTCGCTGGGCGGCAGTCTGGGATTGTGGTGGCCGTCGGTGTTCATCATCCTGCCCATCGGGGCGGCCATCTGGTGGGGGATCGGGTATGCCTCGCTGACCACGCTCAGCGTCGGGCTGTTGTCGTTCATCATTTTCGCGGTGCGCGCCGCGCTGGGGCTTTCGCCGTGGGAATATGCGGTCTACGGCGTGCTGGCGGAGATATTGCTGGTGCTGGCGCTGCTCCCGAACATCAAGCGCCTGCTGAACGGGACCGAGCGCCTGCACGGCTGGCGGGCGCGCCGCCAGAAACCGGTCGAGCCGCCTCCCCCGCCCGGAAACGGCGGGCAGGCTCCGGGTTAGGGAAGCAGCGGGTAAAATTCCACCGCCGCCCTTTGTTTGGGCGGCGGTTTTCGTTTAATTTTCCGTTTTCCCGGCGGCTTTCCCCGCCAGGCTTTCCTTGTAAAGGGCGCGCAGGTTGCGGCGGTGGAGTTCCTCGGCCAGCCCGCCGAGGTGGACGCGGCTCTTGCCGCATGACTCAACGTTCATTTCGTCGAGGTAGTCCTGGGCGAGGCGGCGGCGGACGGCGGCCTTGGCCACCTTGCGGATGTTGGTCAGGTAGTTCAGGTTCTCGCGGACAGCGGCCTCGATCTCGCCGCGCAGGATGATGTCGCCGTGGCCCTGGACGATGTTCTCGAGGCCCATCCGCCCGATTTTTTTGATGGTGGTGGTGATGTCTTCGGCGTCGCCGTCCACCACGTAGGGCAGGGGCATGAAGGCGTCGCCGGCGAAGAGGACGCGGTCTTCCTCGACCAGTACGGCGATACCGTCGGGGCTGTGGCCGGAGGCGGGCATGATGGTCAGGTTCTTTTTGCCCACGCGCAGGGTCAGCACGCCCTGGTCGAAGGTGAGATGCGGCAGGACGATCTTGACCTGCCGGTAGACGGCGTTCTGCTTGCGGACACTTTCGAGCGAGGGGATGCCGCGCTCGATGAGCAGGCTGCGGCAGAGGGCGTGGGCGATGATGGTGGCGCCGGGGAAGAAACAGTTGCCCCAGGAGTGGTCGGCGTGGTAATGGGTGTTGACCACGTAGCGGACCGGGACGCCGATCTCGTGTTCGACGAACTCGCGGATGCCGAGGGTTTCCTCGGGCAGCGCCAGCGTGTCGATGACGATGGCCCACTGCGGTCCGGCGACCACGCCGGCAGTGACCTGTGCATAGACTTCACTCTGGAACCAGTAGACGTTTTCAGATACGCGTTCGCGGTGCATAAATTTCCTCGGTAATAAGATGCCTAACTCTAGCACAAATGAGGGGCAAAAGTCAAGTTTTAAGGGGAAAATGGGGAATAAGGGATGGCGAAGAAATGCTCACCAAAGAGAGCACGGGGATTTTAAAGGGTTTTCTCAGTGAACTCTGCGGGCTCTGGGGTGAATGCTTTTGACATGCCTGCACGATCAGACACTCCCGAAAAAATGCCCGCCGCAGGCTGGTTGCAAAAATCGGATTTTATGCTAAAGTATAGGCATGATAGGATTGTCATCGAACCTATAAACTGACTGCGCCAGGGACCCCATGAAAAAAACCATCGTTTTCATCAGTTACAGCCATGACTCGCCAGAACACGCAAACAGAATATTGGAACTCGCCAATCGCCTGAGAGCAGACGGGATTGATGTCACGATTGACCAATACGTAACATCTCCTGCCGAGGGCTGGCCAAAGTGGATGGACAGGCAGATCACCAACTCAGATTTTGTTCTCGTAGCCTGCACGGAAACTTACTACCGCCGCGTTATGGGAGAGGAAGAACAGGGAAAAGGACTTGGGATTAAGTGGGAAAGCACAATTACGTATCAGGATATTTATGATGCCAACTCTGAAAACACAAAGTTTATTCCGATCCTGTTCGAAGATGGTAAAACGGATTTCATCCCCAAGCCGCTAAAAGGCGCAACGTTTTATTTTCTGCCGAAGCAATACGAAGATCTTTATCGCCGTCTAACAAATCAGCCGAAGATACAAAAACCCGAACTTGGTCAAATCAAAAAACTTGAGTCTTTGCCAGCGCTGGAGCGCAAGACTGATTTCTTTGAAGGGACAGTTGCTGGTTGGCACCTCGCCCACCCCTACCCCATGCCGCCCAACTTTACGGGACGCGCCGCCGAACGTGCCCTGTTGACCCGCTGGCTGACCGAAGACTCGCAAAATCGCCTGTTCATCCTCTGCGCCCTGGGTGGGTTTGGCAAGAGCGCCCTCGCCTGGCACTGGTTGACCAATGATGTTGACCCACAAGAATGGCCGAAAGTGCTCTGGTGGTCCTTCTACGAAGGCGACGCCAGTTTCGAGCACTTCGTGGAAGAAACGCTCAAGTATCTCAAACGCGACGTGCCGCAGAACAAACGCGCCCAGGTGGACGAACTGCTCAAAGCCATGAGCGGACAGAAAACCCTGCTCATCCTGGACGGTTTCGAGCGCGCCCTGCGCGCTTACAGCAGTATGAGCGCCGCGTATCAAGGGGATGAAGAACAAAAATTCGATGACAACCAATTCGATTGTGTCGATGTTAACGCCGAGACTTTCTTGAAGAGTGTTTGTTCCCTGCCACAGATGCAGGGCAAAGTTTTGATGACCACGCGCCTGACACCGCGCGCCGTCCAACCACGCGGGGAGTTTTTACAGGGCTGTTGCGAAGTGGAACTGACCGC
Source organism: Anaerolineaceae bacterium (assembly GCA_009772985.1). Classification (GTDB taxonomy): domain Bacteria; phylum Chloroflexota; class Anaerolineae; order Anaerolineales; family Villigracilaceae; genus UBA877. The sequence goes on along the minus strand of WOUS01000007.1, from coordinate 19,061 downwards.
GATGGACAAAGCGGACGCGGTGGCTTTTTTCCATGCGCAGGGAATTCAAGGCACGCACACCGAGATCGAAGCCGCCTGCGAAACGTATGGGTATCACCCGCTTAGTTTGCGCCTGTTGGCTGGACGGATCCTCAAAGATTTTGAAAATCCGGGCGATATCGTTGTAGCCCAAAAACTCAAAATTGACGGTGACATCATTCAGCAGAAACATCACGTTCTGGAAGTTTCCTACAACAGCCTGCCCGCCTCGGAACAAAAATTACTCAGCACCATTGCCTGTTTCCGTTCTGCGGTGGAATTGAAAACGATTGAAGCCATTGATGTAGGGGCGGATGGCATCCGCCCGGGCGGACACCGTCCGCCCCTACAAACCGAATTGCACGATCTCGTTGACCGCGGCCTCCTGCACTTCGATGACAAGAACAAAAAATTTGATCTCCATCCAATCGTGCGCCGCTACGCCTACGACCGCCTGACCGCCGCCGACCGCACCGGCGCGCACGAACGCCTCGTGAACTACTTTGCAGCGGTCCCCAAACCCGAAAAGGTGGAAAAACTGGAAGACCTCGCGCCCGTCATTGAACTGTATCATCACATGGTCAGGGCGGGGAATTTGGATGAGGCATTGAAGTTATTTTATGACCGACTTCAAAAAGCCATCTATTATCAATTTGGCGCATATCAACTTCAGGTTGAACTTTTACGCGCTTTATTTCTTGACGACGAAGACAAACCGCCACGCTTGAAAAGAGAAGATTATCAAAGATGGACTCTCAACGAACTTGGCAACACCTATGTCGTGAGTGGACAGTCGCGCCGTTCCGTTCCGCTGTTTGAAATGCAAAATAACATTTGCGAAAAACAAGGTGACAAGAAAAATCTTGCCATCACGTTAGGGAATATGGCGACACAGCAACTGGTCATCGGTGCGCTGAGCGCCGCGGAGCGCAACCTGCGCCGCCAAATTGACCTGTGCCGCGAGATTGCGGATGAAGGCGTTGAAGCCGCTGGTCATCTGGAATTGGGGCGCGTTCTGTCCTATCGCAGCGTGTGGCAGGAGGCAGAGCAGGAATTATCAATTGCAGAAAGAGTTTTTGATAAATATGGAGCAGGGCAAACAAATTACGTATCAGTTATTCGCGCATATCATGCTCAGCGTTTTCTGCTGATGGTGCGTTCCAATCCTCAATCTTCAATTGAAAATCTGAAATCGTCAATTGAATACGCTAAACTCGCCCTTGAATTGGCAGATGAAGTAACAAGAAGAAACGCGCGAATCCCCCGCGATTATGTTCGCGCTTACTGGCTGCTCGGCGCGGCATATCGCGCCAATAACGAATTGACATTGGCAGAAGAAAACCTGTCCAAAGCGCTCAATCTCTGCCGGCAAATCAATATGGTTGACCATGAAGCCGACATCCTGCTTGACCTGGCGCGGTTACGTTACGCCCAGGGCGATTTCAAGGACGTGCAGGAAAAAGCGTCCGAGGCGCTGATGATCACGGAGCGCAGCGGGTATGTGTTGCAGGGGGCGGATGTGAATTTGTTTCTCGCGGAACTCGCCCTCACCCCTGCCCCTTCGCGAAGCACCCCTGTGGGGCTCCCGGCGGGAGAGGGTGACCCGCAGGGTCGGGTGAGGGAGCAAAAGGAGTTGGCACTTCGCCATGCCAAAGCAGCGCTCAAGTTGGCAACGTGCGACGGTCCGCCGTATTATTACAAGGTGGCGTACGAGGAAGCGGAACGGATGATCGAGAAATTGAAATAATCAACCCCTACCCAGCCTCCCCCAAATCCTTCGGATTTGGGGGAGGCGTCCCGTAGGGACGGAGGGGGTCGAAACCAGCAACAAAAAAATGGCAGCCATCTCGCGATGACTGTCATTTCCTTTTTACTCGTTTCTCATTCCTTCTTACTCGTTCCTTTTCCCTTCTTCCTTCTCACCTCTTCAACGTCCTGTACTTCACCCGGTGCGGCTGGACATCCTTCCCAAATTCCTCCTGCATGTGGGCTTCGTAATCCGACCAGTTGCCCATGAACAGGCGCGCCTGGCTGTCGCCTTCGAAGGCCAGGATGTGGGTGCAGATGCGGTCGAGGAACCAGCGGTCGTGGCTGACCACGATGGCGGTCCCGGCGAAGTTTTCCAGCGCCTCTTCCAGCGCCCGCAGCGTGTTCACATCCAGGTCGTTGGTCGGTTCGTCGAGCAGGAGCACGTTGGCCCCTTCCTTGAGCGTCTTGGCGAGATGGACGCGGTTGCGTTCGCCGCCGGAGAGCGTGCCGACTTTCTTCTGCTGGTCGCTGCCCGTAAAATTGAACGAGGAGACATAGCCGCGCGAGTTCATCTTGCGCGTGCCGAGCGTCAGTTCGTCCTGCCCGTCGCTGATTTCCTCCCAGACGTTCTTCTCGCCGTCGAGCGGACGCAACTGGTCGGCGTACGACCACTTGACCGTCTCGCCGATGCGGATGGAGCCGCTGTCGGGTTTCTCCTTGCCGGTGATCATGCGCAGCAGGGTGGTCTTGCCCGCCCCGTTCGGGCCGATGATGCCCAGAATGGTACCGGGCAAAATTTTTGCCGAGAAATTCTCCAGCAGGAGCCGGTAGTTCCCTCCTCCGTCGGGACTGGCGTAGCCCTTGGTGACGTTGTCGAACTCGAAGACGATGTCTCCCAGACGCGGACCGGGCGGGATGTAAATTTCCTGCTCGCCGCGGTACTTTTCGACTTCCTGCGACAGGAGTTTTTCGTAGGCCGTCACACGGGCCTGACCTTTGGCCTGCCGCGCCTTCGGGGACATGCGCACCCACTCCAACTCGCGTTCCAGCGTCTTCTGCCGTTTCGATTCGGTCTTCTCTTCCTGACGGAGGACTTCCTTCTTCTGCTCCAGCCAGGAGGTGTAGTTGCCCTTCCACGGGATGCCGTAGCCGCGGTCGAGTTCCAAAATCCAGCCGGCCACGTTGTCGAGGAAGTAGCGGTCGTGGGTCACGGCGATGACCGTGCCCTTGTACTCGCGCAGATGGTGCTCCAGCCAGGCCACGGACTCGGCGTCCAGGTGGTTGGTAGGCTCGTCGAGCAGGAGGATGTCCGGTTCGGTCAGCAGGAGCCGGGTCAACGCGACGCGGCGGCGCTCGCCGCCGGAGCAGACTTTGATCGGCGTCTCCGGGGGCGGACAGCGCAGCGCGTCCATGGCCAGGTCCAGGTGCGAGTCGAGGTGCCAGGCATCCACCTTGTCGAGGGCATCCTGGAGTTTGGACTGTTCGGCGATGAGCGCGTCGAAGTCGGCGTCGGGTTCGGCGAACCTGGCGTTGACCTCGTCGAAACGCCTCAGCATGTCCACGATGGGCTGGACGCCCTCGCGGATGACCTCGATGACGGTCTTGCTCTCATCGAGTTTCGGTTCCTGCTCGAGCAGGCCCACGGTGTAGCCTTTGCTCATGGCGATCTCGCCGACGTAGTCGTTGTCCACGCCGGCCATGATGCGCAGCAAGGTGGACTTGCCCGCGCCGTTCAGGCCGAGCACGCCAATTTTCGCGCCGTAGTAGAAGCCGAGGGAAATGTCCCGCAACACTTGCTTGTTGGGGGGATGGATGCGCCCGACGCGCATCATGGAGTAGATGACCTGAGTATCGGAGGGCATGGGGTTCTCGATTTTTGATTTGCGATTTTCGATTGACGATTGGTGGAAGAATTGTACCGTAAAAATTGCCTGCGGTTTAAATTCCAGGCTAAAAAACCAAGGCCGCTCAAGCGGAGTTTCGAGGGGCGTTATCCCAGTCTGTTAGCCCGCAAATGATTCATGACGGCTTGCTTAATATTTCGAGCAGCCTGTGATTCGCAAAAAGGTGATGTTTTCCAACCTTCGCTTCTTTCAAAATCCCCATTTCCGCCAATTGCGCCAGGTACTTGCTCGTTGTCGTGTAATGCATGTTCAATACGATGGCGAGTTTGGTGGGCGTGATGATGGGATAAGTAAATATGGCTTCAACGAGGTCTAGCCTGTAAATCTTCTTATTCCCCGACCTTGTTTGTTCCTTGATTTGATCGAAAAGGACGGTGATCTTTTTTAAATCGTTGCGGGTCTCCATGGCTTTCGCGTGAAAACCGTGGAGCATGTACTCGATAAAGCCGTGCCAGTTTTGATCCTTCGTCACAGCCAGAAGGTGACGGTAATAATCCGCGCGGCGCTGGTTGATGTAACCACTGATGTACAGGACGGGAAACTGAAGCAAGCCATACTGGATTATGTGAAGGATCATCAGAATACGCCCCGTCCGGCCATTCCCGTCACGGAACGGATGGATGGCTTCGAATTGATAATGGGAAATGATGACGCGGATCAGCGGGTCGAGCGTCTCGTCCGCTGCATTGGCGTAGTTTTCCCAATTGCCGATCAGGCTGGGAATGTCGCTTGCGCTGGGCGGGGTATACAAACTTTCACGGCTGGCAAGGTTGGCGATCTGGTTTTGCTCGCGGCGGTATTGACCATTGCCATCGGGAATCAAACGCGCCTGGATGCCCGTGATGAGCCGTGAAGACAATGCGTATTTTCCAGCGTTTTCAAATCCCCATTCCATGGCAGTGCGATATCGCAGGACTTCCTTGTCGGGCTGGCGTTGCTCCGCTTCTGGAAATAACTGCCACTGGAGCACATCCGCCAGGGTGGTGTTGATGTTCTCGATATTTGAACTGGCAACCGATTCGCGGATGATGGCAGGCGACATGAGCAGGAGCGGATTCGGGATTTGCCCGCACGCGCCTTTCAGTTCCGCCAGTTCCACACGCGCCTTGATCAGCAGGTCGCCAAAATCGGTATTGGCGATGGCTTTTTGGGGCGGAAGCGGGGCAAGCCGGTGGGGATATGTTGGATCGAATGACATATTGGCATGAATATATCAGTTTTCTTTGATTTTTACAATGTATTGGAGGTTTGTAAAACAGCCCATCCTTGCGAGGTTTTCTCTTTCGAGATGCGTTGTGCCAGTCTTTTAACCTGCGAGGGGATGAAGTTCCCATGCTAATTGGCAGACGCGCAGCCTTCCTTGGACGGCTTGCCATCCCAGCCGGGGGATTCCATCCCCCGGCGTTGACCGCAAGATCAAGGCGCGGAAGAAGGGGGAGTGTCGCTACTTGCAAGCCAAGACAGCCCATCTCCAGTTTGAAGAAAATGCTGTGCGTGGATCTCCAGCACGCGTTTCAGTTCGTGAACGTATGCAAAACTTCCTTCATGGCGGGTTCCTTTCGCTGAACGGGTCAGGCTGCCGCGTCCAGCAGGGCTTCCCCAATCCGGATGAACGCCAGCAGGTCATCCGGTTTTTTCAGGCGCTCCCCGGCGATCTCCATTTGCAGGCCCGAGCCATCACGCCGCACTACCGGCGGGACCTTCTTCCAGGCCAACATGGCCGCCTCCACTCCCGGCGTAAACAGGGACCCCGCCTCGGCGGGATTTTCCGCCCACAGCATGTACTTCCCTGCCAGCGCGGCGTCCTTCAACTGGACCTCGCGCATGTCCGCCCCGGTGAACTTCCGCATCAGCGGACCGGCAAACTGTCCCGCCAACCCCGCGTCGCCGCGCCGCGGTCCAAGGGCCAGCGTGCTGCCCCCGCGGTCCGCCTGCCAGCGCGTGGACATCGCCACATTGCTCGAACCGGGTCCTGCCTCCGCGCCGCTCGAGCGGGAGAGGGCTTCCAGGGTCCAGCCGCGGCCGGTGATGCGCATACCCCAAACCAGCGGCTCGCGGACCGTCTCCAGCTGCCAACCATGCTCCTGCGCCGTCTGCGCCAGTCTCTTCTCGGCGGCGGCCTGCCTGCGCCGCGCAAACAGGAAAATGCCCCCGCCTAGAACGGCCAGGATGATTATCACGATCACGTTGGAAAGGACCTCGTTCAAAACTCCACCTCCTGCGCTGCGTTTGACTTCCTGAGAATGACCAATTTTATCATCCCCGGTCCTGCAAATATGCCGTAAACTGACATCATCCCTTCAACATCGGCATCTCCAACTCGTGACGCGCAGAGGATTGCCAGACTTCCGGGGGTCGCCGCCCCGGAAGTTTTCGGCGCGCCCAGCGCCCTGCGCGATGAACAGCCGATGCAAAAATCCAAAAACTGCCGATTGACTCATCCCGACAAGCATGATAATATCTTGCCGTAGGATACCAGAAGTTCGCGTTGCATAAGAAACGATGTCGGCTCACGGTCCAATCCGTGGGCTTTTTTGTTTGACTGTCCGTGGAACACGGGTATCACCAACCATTTTTTCATTTGCCAAAGGAGGCAAACACAATGTCTGATCGCATCACCGGTACCGTCAAGTGGTTTAATGGCGGCAAAGGCTACGGCTTCATCACCCGCGAGGGCGGCCCGGACGTCTTCGTCCACTTCTCCGCCATCCAGGGCGACGGCTTCAAGAACCTCGAAGAAGGCCAGAAGGTCGAATTCGAAGTCGAGCAAGGCCCTAAAGGCCCGCAGGCCACCAACGTCACCGTGGTCGCCGCGTAAGCCTCACCCGCTCCCCCTCCCCTGAAAATCGGGGAGGGAGCAAACCAGAACTGAAAATCCCGGTGCTTCGGCGCCGGGATTTTTCGTTGCCTCGGATGACAACCGTTCCCTTCCTCCTACCCCTTCAACATCGGCATCTTCAACCCGTGACGCTTGGCCGCTTCGATGGCCTGCTCGTACCCGGCATCTGCGTGCCGGACAATGCCCATGCCCGGGTCGGTGGTCAGGACGCGTTCGAGGCGGGCCGCGGCTTCGGGTGTCCCGTCCGCCACGATGACCTGGCCGGCGTGCTGGCTGTAGCCGATGCCCACGCCCCCGCCGTGGTGGAACGAGACCCACGTCGCGCCGCCGACGGCGTTGATCATGGCATTCAGGATGGCCCAGTCGGAGATGGCGTCGGAGCCGTCTTTCATGGCTTCGGTCTCGCGGTTGGGACTGGCGACCGAGCCGCAGTCGAGGTGGTCGCGCCCAATCACGATGGGCGCTTTCAGGGTCCCGTTCGCCACCATCTCGTTGAACTTCAGCCCGGCTTTGGCGCGTTCGCCGTAACCCAGCCAACAGATGCGCGCCGGCAGTCCCTGGAACGGGATTTTTTCGCGCGCCAGCGTCAGCCAGCGGCGCAGGTGGTCGTCGGCAGGGAACAGGTCCAGCACCGCCGCGTCCGTCTTGTAAATATCCTGCGGGTCGCCGGAGAGCGCCACCCAGCGGAACGGGCCCTTGCCCTCGCAGAACAGCGGACGGATGTAGGCCGGGACGAAGCCGGGGAACTCGAAGGCGTCCGTCACGCCGTGGTTGTAGGCCTGCTGGCGCAGGTTGTTGCCGTAGTCGAACACTTCCGCGCCCTTGCGCTGGAACTCGAGCATGGCTTTCACATGTTGCGCCATCGAAGCCATTGCTCGCTTTTTGTACTCTTCCGGATTGGATTTGCGCAGTTCGTCCGCCGCCGGGACCGACAACCCGGTCGGCACGTACATCAGCGCTTCGTGCGCGGACGTTTGGTCTGTCACCACATCCGGGATGACGCCGCGCGTCGCCAGTTCCTGGTACACGTCCGCGGCGTTGCCGATCAGGCCGATGGACTGCGGCTTCTCCTTATCTTTGAACTCCTCAACCAGGGTCATCGCTTCTTCGAGATTATCCACCACCCGGTCCACGTAGCCAATGTTGAGGCGGCGCTTGGCGCGGGCGGGGTCCACTTCCACGATCAGGCCGACGCCCTCGTTCATGGTGATGGCCAGCGGCTGCGCGCCGCCCATCCCGCCCAGACCGGCGGTGAGACAGAACTTGCCCTTGAGCGAGCCCCAGCCGCGCAACCTGGCGAGCGCGCCGAAGGTCTCGTACGTGCCTTGCAGGATGCCCTGCGTGCCGATGTAGATCCACGAACCGGCGGTCATCTGGCCGTACATGATGAGACCCTGGGCGGCAAGTTTGTCGAAGTGCTCCCAGGTGGCCCAGTGCGGGACGAGGTTGGAGTTGGCGATCAGCACGCGCGGCGCGTCGCGGTGGGACTTGAAGACGGCCACCGGCTTGCCGGATTGCACCAGCAGTGTTTCATCATCTTCGAGATTTTTGAGCGATTCGAGAATGGCGTCGAAACATTCCCAGTTGCGCGCCGCCTGTCCGCGCCCGCCGTAGACGACCAGGTCTTCTGGACGCTCGGCCACATCGGGGTCCAGGTTGTTCTGGATCATGCGGAAGGGGGCTTCGGTCAGCCAGGATTTACAGGTCAGGGTTGTTCCGCGTGGGGCGCGGACGGTGCGGAGTGAAGACATACCATTCTCCTCAATTTAGGGTAGTATTCTAATTGAATTAAAAACCGGTTCGCAGATACTTTCAATTTGAAATTCTTGATTTTGCCCTTCGGCTGTAATAGAAACTATTATTGCGGCTCTGTCGGTTAAGATGAGCAGAATTTCTTGGAATACACCCGGATTCTGCGAATCTTTGTAGGTGACTACACCGATTGTATCGCCGTAGGAATTTTGTTTACTGTCCGCAAATAGTATTTCACAAGATGGGCAAAACTGCAACAAGTTGTTTGCAACAACGATAGAAAATCTATATGGTGTGCTATCGGGCTTCCCTGGATAAACAACAATATTGGCATATGGTGCTATTCCCCCAGGGCGGTGGTTTTCATTCGCGTCAATCGCTGTCACTTGGAGGTTTTCCCCCAGTATTTCAAGCGAGTTTACAAGTATCTGTTCTACTTGATAAGGCCATCCTTCTGCTGCATCCGCGATATTCTGTAAATCTTGCTCCAACGACCAAGAAACATCTGCTACGATCCAGTCTGTGGAAAATACAAGTTGATAACCACTGATTTGGTCCGTCACTTGAACATTATTATCAGGAAGTGTTTCGATGAGAGGATGCGGGATTTGTTCTGGTAATAATGTCGGTGTGGCGGTCAGTGGAATCGGCTCCGGCGTGTGAACAACCCCGCAGGCCGAGGTTATGAAGAGGACGCTCAATAGTGTGAATCTGAAGGCGGGAATGTTTTTTAGTCCTTTTTTATTGGTGAGTTGAGATTCCTCCGATGAGTGGACGGTGCGAGGTCCGGACATAGTGAGTCTCCTTATCATTCCACAAAAGTAACAAAAGATGCCAGTATGGGGTTCAACTCATCAATGATATCAATGGTTCCATCAAAGGTAATATACGACATTTCAAGGTAGGCCTCTTCGGTCTTAATCAGCACAGATGCTCCATAAACGGGAAACGGCGTATCCGTTTTCGATCTTGATTCAGTCAACAAAATGATAAACGGAATAGCATAGTTCGATTCCCCTGCCAACGTGCGAGTCACTTCGAGTCTGCCATCGGAATTGATGTTTTCTATTAAATCTGCCGCCATATCATTCAACGTGGCTTGCAAGTGTTGCTGGTCTTGAAACATACCGATATAGATGACTGTCGCTGTCTTGTCCGTGAGATGTTCCGGAGACGTGTCAACCGCGTATATTCGCAGAGAGGAATCGTTTTGATAAAGTACCTCAAAAATGGATTTAACAGACAAATTGATCTGCGCATATTTTTCGACTGTGGGGAGAAAATCTTCATGAAATGCTCCCACCTGCCATTTTTCGCCAAAGCCCATAAAATAGTGCCCTTTATGATCGAGAACAGCGATCACCCCGTTATCAAGACGGCGTGTTTCTATCCCCGTTGGATACAAGACTTGCACGCTGTTATTGTCTGGTGAAGGCGTTGCCGTAACAGTCGTCGCTAAACCGCATCCAAAACCGAAAAGCATCAGGAAGAGTTGCGCTGCGAGCAAGGAATGCCGCGGGGCGCGGACGGTGCGAGGTGCAGACATAGGATAACTCCTTTTCGTGGAATAAAAATCCTCCCGGCAATTATACGCCGGGAGGGGCAGGATAGCGGAGCCATCCTTAATTTACTTGCGTTTTTTCTTCTTTGGCAGCAGGGCTAAGACGCCGGTCACGGCCACGATTACGCCTGCCATGATGAAAAAGGAGCGCGGCGTGAAGCCCGGCACCCTCAGGTCGGGATACTTTTGCATGAGGCTTACCAGCCCGGGAGTCCAGAGGAGGATCACCCCGCCAACGACCACATAGGCGATCGCGGTCCCGTGGGTCAGCCATCCCTTGTGCAGGGTGAAATATACGAGCAGCAGGAACAATGCCCCAAAGATGACCTGGCACAGGAGAGCAGACCAATAATAGGGCAGCGGATCGCCCGGGACAACCCTGTCCAAAACATAATCTGCCAGGAAACCCAGGGCAAGGAATGTCAGCATTGCAAGGATCGGACGGAGTATTTTCATAAATTTATCCTTTATCGTTTGAATTTTGAATATGGTAAGCCTTCTCGCAGATAACGGGGAGAAGGCATGAGCAGGGAAAGATAGACTTTACTTCTTAAAACTCGCAAAACTGGTCGCGCGCAGGCGGTCCACCAGGGTCTTCTGGACATCGGTCCAGATGGGGTGCATCGGGCACTCGTCCACGAACGCGCAGGCGGCCGGGTCGCCGACGCACTCGTTGAGCAGGATCGGCCCGTCAATCGCCTCCACCACGTCGAGCAGGGAGATTTCTTTCGGTTCACGCGCCAGCGAGACTCCGCCGCGCGCCCCGCGCGAGGTGTGCAGCAGCCCGGCAATGGACAACTGCGAAATGATCTTGGCAAGGAACGACGGCGGGATTTTCATTTCCCGCGCCACCGTGCTGGTGGCGGAACGCTGGGTCAACCCCTGTTTGGAAAGGTAGCGGACGGCGCGGATGGCGTAATCGGCCTGGCGGGTGATCTGCATGGTTTTCCTCTCACTAATCCAACAAAGTTTATCCTTTTATATTGTATTTCGGCGGGGGGCGCGGGGCAAGTGAGGGAAGTCACCGACTAAATATGACCTTTTACTCCGTTTTTACAGGCGACGCGGGACGAAAACGCCCCGCCTCGGGCAAAGGCGGGGCGGGCGCGGACCCTTCGACACGCTCAGGGCAGCGCCGTGAGCCGGTCACCGCGTGATGGTCAGGTTGCCGGCCCCGATCTCGATCACGATCACCAGCCCCGGCCCCTCGCCGGTCTGGGTATAAACGCTGCCGTCCTTGTTCCAGCCCGAACCGTGCGCCACGTTCGCCAGCGCCCCCTGCACCGTGATCTGCACCGGGATGCCTTCGGGGATGACCAGCGTCAGGTTGCTGACGCCCGTCTCGATCATCACGCTGGCGGCGCGCTTCAGTTCGCCGGAGAAGTCGAGCGTGTAGTTGCCCGCGCCGCTGGCGAATTCCATCGAGGCAAAGTTGGCGTTCGCCAGGCCGATCATCGAGACATTGGACGCGCCGGTCTCGTAGCGCAGCAGGTTCATTTCAGCCGCGTTCGGCTCGTCGAAGGACAGGGTCACGCGCGAGGCGCCGTCCCGGATGGTCAGGTTGACCAGCGCCAGGCCGCCCAGGGCATATTCCGCCGTGTACGCGCCGCCGGCAATCTCGAGGTCCAGCGGGACGCCGCCCAGTTGGAGGTTCCACTCGTTCTTGAGGTTCGACAGGTCGGGGATGCCGGTCAACTGGTAGTCGCCCTGCTCGATGCGGACGACGCTGCCGGTGGTCGTCACTTCCGGCTTGAGGTCCGGCACGTTGTAGGCGGCGGTGCCGTCCACCAGGTTGGCCGCGCCGGGCGAGAGGTTGAGCGTCCCCGCGCCGAAGGCCAGATTCAGGTGGACGGTCCCGTCCGTGTCGGGCAGCGGGATGCTGATGCGGTCGGTGGTGGTCGGACCGGTGGTCTGCGTAATCGGGATGCTGATGCGCAGGCTGCAGGCCGAAAGGACGAGGGCCGCGGCCAGCAGGAGGGGAAGGAATTTGCGGTACATGCTGTCTCCTTTTGTGAATAAAAAGGCCGGGAACCCGGCCTGAGTTTCTGACCAATATACGCTTGTGGAAAAGGGAGGTTTCAGCCGTTCATTCCGGCTCCAGCGCCTGCGCCAGTTCGGGCGTGGAGGCCAGGATCATGTCTGCGCCGCGGCGGCGGAGTTCGGCCTGCTCGCCGAAGCCGCACAGTACGCCCACGGTCTGCGCGCCGGCCTTCACCCCGGCGCGGATGTCCACGGTGGTATCGCCGACCATCAGACAGGCTTCGGGCGGAACGCCCATCGCTTTGGCGGCGTGCAGGACGGGGTCGGGGTACGGCTTGGTGCGTTCAGCCGTCAGAGCGGTGACGATAACCGGGAAGAATTGCGTCAGGTCGAACTGGTCGAGGAAGACGCGCGTGCTCTTTTCGTCGCGGGCGCTGACGACCGACAGCGGGTAACGCCCGCTGAGCGCTTGCAGCATCTCCTTCACGCCGGGGATGAGCATGAAGTGCTTCATCGGGCGCGGCCTCCGGCGGTTGAGCCATTCCATCACAACGGCGATATCGTCGTCCAGGCCGAGCGAGTCGGGGATGCCGTAGAGGAAGTTGCCGGGCGTCTCCGACCACATCACGAAGCGCCGCGCGGCGCGGTGGGCGTCGTGATCGCGGAAGAGGAAGCGGACGGGGCGCAGGATGCGCTCCAGTTTCCTGACGTACATGTCGTCGGTGTCGCTGAGTGTGCCATCCACGTCGAAGCAGATGGCGCGGATGCGGGAGACGTGCAGGGGCATGGGGACCTCTTTTGATTTACGATTTACGATTTACGATTGGCCGAATTGTACCGCAGTTCAATGGCGTATAATACAGGCATGGCGTCCTGGGTTGTCCACTTCCGCATTGCCGAAACCCTGCTCGAACGCATCCCCGGCCTCGAACCGGAGAAGTTTGCGCTTGGCAACGTGGCCCCCGATTCGGGCAAGCCCGACGCGCGCTGGGAGAACTTCACCCCGCCCACCCAGTTGACGCACTTCCAGGACCCGGACGGCCCGCACCGCGACTGCGCCGACCTGGAATTCTTCCGCCGTTACCTGCTGCCCCTGCGCCCCGCCCCGGACCCGGGTCCGGTCTCGTTCCGTCTCGGGTATTTCTTCCACCTCGTCACCGACAACCTGTGGTCCGTGATGATTGGCCGCCCAACGCAGGAGAAATTCGCGGCGCAGTTCGCCGCCGACCAGGATTTCATCTGGGAGGTGAAAAAGGACTGGTACGGGCTGGACTTCATCCACCTCCACGAACACGCCGACTGCATCTTCTGGCGCGTCTTCCGCGACGCCCGGCCGGAATCTGGCGGGCTGGACTTCCTCGTGCCGGAGAGCCTGGCGTGGAGCGTGGCGCACATCCAGGAGTACTACCAGCGCACTGGCGGGGAACTCCAAAAGGCGTATAATCGCCCTTGCATTTACCTTTCCCAGGCGGAGGCCGACCGGTTCGTGGAAGAATCGGCGGAACGCCTTTTCCGCATCTACCGGTACCTGTGGGCAGACCGTTCGGCGGCGGAAGGACCCGCCTCTGCCCTCGACCTGCCCGTCTGACAAGGAGGACGCATGTCCAAGAAACGAAGCATACAAGATCCGCAGGGCGGATTCTTACAGGGGTTCATCCTGCAAACGAAGCTCATCCTGCGCCTGATGGGCGACCGGGAAGTGCCTTTCCTGTTGAAACTGCTGCCTGTCGGCGCGCTCATCTACCTGGTCTCGCCGGTGGACCTGGTGCCGGGGCTGGTGCTGCCGGTCATCGGGGCGCTGGACGATGCCGCCGTGATCTGGCTGGGGTTCACGCTCTTCGTGTCGCTCTGCCCCGATCACGTGGTGCAGAAGCACCACAGCGCCCTGGAGAAGGTTCTCCACGGCTCCTGGCGCGACGCGCCGGAAGATGCCTCCACCGCCATTGTCGAGGCCGGGCCGCGTGACGAGGAATCGGCCTGAAAACGGGGGCAGGTTCACGGTCCGCGCGGCGAAGCGCTGATCGTCTTTTATCAACGAAAGGAGTACGAGTGTCCAACAAAACCAGAAACGGCCTGCTGGCCGGGATTTTCCTCCTGACCATTTTCCTGACCGCCTGCGGAGGCCAGCAGGATACGACCGTCGTTTGCGGGGCGGGAACGCTCCAGGCGGCGGCCAACCTGACCCCCAGCGACGTGGTGGTGGACACATCGAAACCGGTCACGCTCTCCTGGACCTATTCCGATCCGAACTGCCAGCCGACCTATTACGAGATCGTGCTGGGCGTGGCGCACGACGGCAGCATGCCCGGCACCACCCAGGCAAGCCAGACCACCTCGCTGGACTGGCCGGAGGCGCTCCAGCCCGGCAACACGTATTTCTGGACCGTCTATCCGGTGATCGTGACCAACGGCCAGGCCGGGCGCGGCCCCGGGCAACTGGGCTATTTCTACACCGGGCCGGTCTGCGCGGCGGGCGATGCGCTGCTGACGCCGCAGGCCATCACGCCGCCCGATGGTACGCCGTTCGACCCGTCGGCGGGGATCACCCTGCGATGGGACGATCCGACGGCCTGTCTGCCGGACGGCTCGTACAACGTGCAGGTGGCCAAGACGGCGGATTTCTCGGCGGCGCTGTACGCCAGCCAGACCGGCCACATCACGGAACTCAGCCTGGCCTCCGGCTGGACGACCGACGTGGTGACGGACTGCACGCGCTACTACTGGCGGGCGCGGGCCGAGCCGGCCGGCGCGGATCCCGGTCCCTGGTCGGCAACGAGTTCGTTCATCATCAACCAGGTCGGCGGGGCCTGCCCCCTGCTGGATGCCACTCCAACGGCGAAGCCCATCCCGACGGCCACCGCCACCCTCGTTCCGCAAACGCCGGTGTCCGCGCCGGCCTCGCTGCAGGCCAACGTGAATGTGAATTGCCGCCGCGGCCCCAGCGCGGAATATCCCATTCTGGACACGCTTTACAAAAGCTGGTCGTCGCGCATCTATGGCCGCAACGAGGACAGCACTTGGTGGTACATCAACAGCCCCAACATCGCCATCGGTTATTACTGCTGGGTCTGGGGCGGCGCGGTGACGGTGACAGGCGACACCAGCCAGGTGCCGATCGTCCAGCCGCCTCCGCCGCCCACGGTGACGCCGCTCCCGCCCACGGCCACGCCGGTCCAATAAAGGGGGGCGCGGTTCATTGCCAGAATCAAAACAGGCGATCCGTTTCCGGGTCGCCTGTTTGATTGGCGCTTGTCTGGAAGACTACTTGACTTCGATGACGGCGCCGGCTTCTTCGAGTTTCTTCTTGGCATCCATGGCGGCGTCCTTGCCGACCGCGGCCAGCACTTTGCCGTCGGCGGTCTCGGCCATGGCCTTGGCCTCGGTCAGGCTCAGGTTGACCAGCGTGCGGATGACCTTGATGACCTCGATCTTCTTGGGACCGGCGTCCTTGATGACGACATCGAACTCGGTCTTCTCTTCGACGGCCTCAGCCGCAGCGGGTGCGCCGGCAATCGCGGCCACAGCCACGGGAGCGGCGGCGGAAACGCCCCATTTTTCTTCCAGTTTCTTGACCAGTTCAGCGGCTTCCAGGACGGTCAGTCCGCTCAACTGCTCGACGATTTTTTCCAGATCAGCCATTTCAAATACTCCTTCTTATACAGAGAAAATTTTGTTGTCGGTAGTAACGACTTCGCGAAGCACCCTTTAGGGTAAGTCATTACTACAGGATGGATATGTTACGCCGCAACGGGGGCGGCTTTTTCGGAGAATGCCTTGACCACAAAAGCCACCTGGCGGCCAGGTTCGGCCAGCGTGCGGACCAGTTGGCTGGCGGGGGCTTGCAGCACACCGAGCAGTTGCGCCCGCATGACAGGCAGCGGCGGCAGGGATGCCAGCATCTTGACCTGGGCGGGAGCCAGCACTTCGGTTCCCATGAAACCACCTTTGATCTTGATGGCTTCCATGCCCTTGGTGGCTTCGGTCAGCGCCTTGCTGAACGAGGCCACGTCGGTAAACGCAAAACCGATGGCCGTGCTCTTTTCCATGTATTCCGGCGGGACCGTGTGGCCGGCCTTTTCCAGGGCTTTCTGCGCCAGCGTGTTCTTGACGATGTGGAATTCGCCGCCAGCCTCACGGGCCTTGGCGCGCAAAATATCCAATTCCTTCATCGTCACGCCGGCATACTCGACCAGGAAAATGGCCTGGCTCTTGTCGAACCACTCCACGTACTGGGCCAGCATGCCCTCTTTCTGCTGCTTTGTTTTTGCCAAAGAATATCACCTCCTTTCATCAAAAAGTCTTTGCCCGAGTTCCAGGCAAAGACTTTTCTCCGAAAAGGAGCGGTGTTTCCACCAGTCTTCACCTGGGCAGGAAATTAAGCTCTTTGCTGATGCTCAGAGCGCCTGCCGTCTGTGGCGAAGGAATTTCTCTCGGGCGGTTACGAGTACTTGCCCCGAGTTTATCGAGGGGTTGCTACTCGGTATCCTCCAGCGATTGAGCCAGGTTGACATCAATCTTGATGCCAGGCCCCATCGTAGCGGTCATCGTGATGTGCTTGATGTAATTGCCCTTGGCCGCCGAGGGGCGGGCCTTGCGCAGGGCTTCCATCAGCGCAGAAAAGTTCTCGAACAACTTCTTCTCGTCGAACGAGACCTTGCCGATCGGCACGTGGATGTTGGCGGTCTTGTCGAGGCGGAACTCGACGCGTCCGGCTTTTGCTTCCGTGACGGCGCGGGCCATATCCTCCGCGTTGACGACGGTGCCGGCCTTGGGGTTCGGCATCAGGCCGCGCGGTCCAAGCACACGTCCAATGCGGCCGACCTTGCCCATCATGTCGGGCGTGGCGATGGCAACATCGAAGTCCAGCCAGCCGCCCTGGATCTTGGTCAGGGTTTCGTCGTCATCAGCAACCACGTCCGCCCCGGCGTTGCGGGCATTGGTGGCGCCGTCGCCCTGGGCGAAGACGAGCACGCGCACGGTCTTGCCCAGCCCGTGCGGCAGGACGACCACGTCACGCACCTGCTGGTCGGCCTGGCGCGGGTCGAGTCCCATGCGCATGTGGATCTCAACCGTGGCGTCGAATTTGGCGTACGAAGTTTCCTTGACCAGTTTGACCGCTTCTGCCGGCGAGTAATCCTTGTTCTCGTCTCGCTTCGCCGCGGCGGCCAGATATTTCTTACCGTGTTTAGCCATGAGTTCTCCTTCGTGGTGCAAACGGGCCGGGATGCGGCCCTCCCACCGGGTTAATCAGAGACAGTGATGCCCATGTTGCGGGCAGTGCCTTCGATCTGGCGCATCGCGCCTTCGATGTCGAGGGCATTCATGTCTTTCATCTTCAGTTGGGCGATCTCGCGCACCTGCGCCCGGGTCACCTTGCCGACCTTCTCGCGGTTCGGCACGCCGGAGCCGCGTTCGACGCCGGCAGCCTTGCGCAACAGGACGGCCGCGGGCGGCGTCTTCAACACGAAGGTGAACGAACTATCGGTGTAGACGCTGATCTCGGCCGGGAGGATCTCGCCGGGGCGGTTCGAGGTGCGGGCGTTGTATTCCTTGCAGAACGCCATGATGTTGATGCCATGCCCTGCCAGCGCCGGGCCGATGGGCGGCGCCGGGTTGGCCTTGCCAGCCTCGATCTGCAGACGAACGATTGCCTTTAACTTTTTAGCCATACCTTAACTCCTTTGTGGTTTTAGCGGGTGATTACGGGACACCCTCCCACCGATTCAGGCTCCGGGTCCAGGCGGACCTCGAGCCTGCCACCGTCAGGGTTACGCTCTCTCCACCTGGAGAAAGTCCAGTTCCACGGGCGTCTCGCGCCCGAAGAACGACACCATCACGCGGACCTTCGTCCGCTCCATGTCGATCTCGGCCACCACGCCGCGGAAGTCGTTGAACGGCCCATCGTTGATGCGGACGCGCTCGCCGACCTTGAACGTCACCTTGACCATCGGCGCTTCGGCTTCCATGCGCTTGAGGATCTGGTTGACCTCCTCGGGGCGCAGGGGGGTGGGCAGGTTGCCCATGCCGACGAACCCGGTCACGCCCGGCGTGTTGCGCACCACAAACCACGATTCCTCGCTCAGGATCATGTTGACCAACACGTAGCCGGGGAAGATGTGGCGTTCCACCGTGCGGCGTTTCCCGTCCCGCACCTCGATCTCTTCCTGAGTGGGGACGACCACGTCGAACACCTTGTCCTTCATCCCCATCGTCTCGATGCGCTGCTCGAGGTTGTGGCGCACCTTGTTCTCGTAGCCGGAATAGCAATGAATGACGAACCAGGCCGGCCCTTCCGGAATTTCGGAGGGGGGCTGGTCGTCAGAGACAGGCGGAACGGTCCGGGCAGCCTTTTTTAAAGCAGGCTGTTCTGAGGGAGCAGTCTTCTTTTCCAGCTCCTCAGTTTCCGGTCGCTCTTCTTCGAACTGCTCTTCCGGTTCCTGCGAGAACGTCATTCGACCTCGTATCAAAGAAACAGAAATCAACTGCCGATTGCCAGTTTCAGCAGAACACCGGCAATATTATCCACGATAAAGAGGAAAATACTCATCACCGACATGACAATCAAGACAATGATCGTCATACGGGTTGCCTGCTGGCGCGAGGGCCAGGACACTTTGCGCAGTTCGCCAACCGTTTCCCGCCAGAAACGGGCCAGACGGCTTTCGCGCTTCTGTTTTTCGCCTTTTCCAGACACAGCACACTCCTTGTTGACGGATAACGCCGCCCCGTTAGGTCCCCGGAGGGGGAGGACGGCGTTACTGACATTCACAGGCCAGGCAGGATTTGAACCCACAACCGCTCGTTTTGGAGACGAGAGCTCTACCAATTGAGCTACTGGCCTAGGTTTAGTTGAGTAGTTATTTAGTTTTGTAGTTCAGTAGTTTCGTGGATTGCTCAACCATCAAACTACCTAACTATTCAACTACCCAACTAAAAAACTACTTCGTTTCGCGATGCAACGTATGTTTCCGGCAGCGGGGGCAGTACTTGTTGAACTCCAGCCGGTTCGGATCGTTGCGGCGATTTTTCTCCGTCACGTAATTGCGTTCTTTGCACTCATTGCACGCCAGGGTGATGACGGGGCGCACATCTTTTTTCTTTGTAGCCATTGATTACCTACGCGATGATCTTGGTAATGACACCCGCGCCGACGGTCAGACCGCCTTCACGGATGGCGAATTTCGAGCCTTGCTCCAGCGCCACCGGCACGATCAATTCGACCGTCAGGTTCACGTTGTCGCCCGGCATCACCATCTCC
>WOUS01000024.1 GCA_009772985.1 Anaerolineaceae bacterium | reverse complement strand
ATCGGCTTGCGTTTCATCCAAAGGAGACTCATCAATGCTCTTTCTATCTCTGTTCCGCTGTGTACCTACCTGTGACTCCAAACTGTCAGGTGGCTAGAAAAAAGTGGAAAGTATTTATGAGTCGTCAAACATATTTCAATTACATTGAGGAAGAACTCAGCCTGCTTGCTACTCGCATAGAGGTGCGAGGATATTTGAATATTCTGGATCTGAATCTGCATTCAGAAAATTTTTATCTGCACTTTCTCAATTTACTCTTTGCTTGGAAACTTGAAAACCTTAATGCTGTGGATCCAAATGCGCAAGCAATTGATTTAATTGACACTACAAATAAAATTGTTGTCCAGGTTTCTGCCACAGCAACTAGGCAGAAAATTGAATCGGCGCTTGCTAAAAAAAACCTTTCCGCCTACAAGGGCTATTCCTTCAAGTTTATATTCATCTCCAAAGATGCAAAGGGCTTACGAGCCAAAACTTTTTTGAATCCTCATAAATTGAAGTTTTCGCCCGCCAATGATATTTTTGATGTCCCATCTCTTTTAAAGTTGATTCATGTGATGAACATAGACCAGATGAAAGATGTCTATGAGTTTCTGAAAAAAGAGCTCAAGAGTGAGCCTGATCCAGAAAAAGCAGAGTCCAACCTGACGACAATCATCAAAATTCTTTCTAAAGAGGTTTGGAGTCAAGACGCACTAGACTTTGAAACCATACCATATGATATTGAAGCAAAAATTTCGTACAATCAACTGGAGGCCGCCAGAGATCTCATCGACGACTATAAAATCCATTATTCTCGTATCGATAAAATCTATTCGGACTTTGACAGGCTGGGCGCAAACAAAAGTCTTTCGATTCTGAATGGTATCCGTACAGAGTACGTCAAATTAGGCTCAGTTGGTTCTCCTGACCAGCGCTTTCTTTTGATTGTCGAAAAAGTTGTCCAGAAGATTCGGGCGAGTGCCAATTACACGCCTATACCCGAAGACGAACTTTCGTTATGTGTTCATATTCTTGTTGTGGATGCTTTCATTCGTTGCAAAATCTTCAAAAATCCTTTAGGGAATACCAATGCTCATTCCTGATAACATTCATCCCGAGCAAACCATTTACTTCAATGGTGCTTTTGTGCTGAAAGCGATTCAAGAGCATCGTGTGATGGATATGCTTGATTTATACGTACAGACAAGAACTGAGCGAGAAATGAGCCTGCCAGTTTTTGTACTGTGCCTTGACTGGCTTTTTCTCCTCAATTTAGTCATATTGAATGACCACGGGAAGGTGGAACTATGTTCTTGAAGTCACTGACCATTACCCGTGGGGATGGGACCATAATCCGAGACATCCGATTCCATGCAGGTTTTAACCTCATCGTTGACGAAACACCTGTTGTAAGTGGCAAAGAAACTGGAAACAACGTTGGTAAGACAACGGTTCTGAAGCTGGTTGATTTCTGTCTTGGTGCTGATGCGAAGGATATATACGCCGACCCCGAAAACAAACGTAACGAGTACAAACATGTCAAAGATTTTCTCGTCGACAACGGAGTGCGGATTTCATTGGTTCTTAAAGATGACCTTTTGCAGGAAAAATCTCGGGAAGTACTCATTGAACGAAACTTTCTGTCCCGCAAAGACAAAATTCAACGCATAGACGGCAACACTAAAACTGATGATGAGTTTGAAGAAACGTTAACCGATCTTCTGTTTCCCGGACATTATGGGAATAAACCGACATTCCGGCAGATAATTGCTCACAATATCCGCTATAAAGATTTAAGCGTAAACAACACCCTTAAGAATCTAGACAGATATACTCGTGATGATGAGTATGAGACGCTCTATCTCTTTCTTTTCGGCTGTGATTTCGAGCAAGGAGATACCAAGCAGGAGTTGCGCTCTCAAATCAATATCGAGGAAAAATTCCAGAAACGTCTTGAGTCTGAACAGACAAAATCGGCATACGAGACTGCGTTGGCCCTTCTTCAATCAGAGATAGAGGAACTTGAGCGTCGAAAGGCATCACTCAACCTTAATCCGAATTTTGAATCGGATTTGGACAAGCTGAATAGGGTTAAATATCAAATAAATCTTACTTCATCTGAAATTGGCAGACTTGAACTACGGAAAGAGTTGATTTCAGAAGCCCAGAGGGAGATACAATCGGGTGTATCCACCATAGATCTGCAACAGTTGCAACAGATCTATCAGCAGGCGACATCTCTAGTGAGCGGAATTCAAAAGACCTTTCAGGAACTTCATGATTTTCACAACCGAATGGTGGAGTCCAAGATTCGGTTCATTGCACAGGATTTACCGAAGATTGATGCAAGGCTTATCGCGCAACGTGAGCATTTGAACCGCCTCTTGATTGAAGAAGTCGAATTAAGTGCCGCCATCATCCAAAGTGATTCCTTTGATGTGCTTGAGCGATTGATTGCAGAGCTTAATGCCAAATATCAAACGAAGGGGGAATATGAAAACACCCTGGGTCAATTGAGCGCTGTAGAGTCAAAACTGACGGAATTCAATAAAGAACTCGCAGCAATCGACAATGATCTATTCTCCGATGAATTCGCCCTAAAAATCAAAGAACAGGTCAATAAGTTCAACAAGCATTTTTCATCTGTGTCGTATGAGTTGTATGGTGAAAAATATGCGCTGAGGCCTGAAACAAAAACAGTAAGGGGACGTCGCCTCTACGAATTCACAGCATTTAACACCAATTTCAGTTCGGGGAAAAAACAGGGTGAAATATCCTGCTTTGATATCGCCTACACACTCTTTGCCGATGAAGAGAACATCTCCTGCATGCACTTTCTCCTCAATGATAAAAAGGAACTGATGCATGGTAATCAACTACTGAAAATTGCCAAACTTGTCAATGCAAGGGGGATACAGTTTGTTGCATCAATTTTGAAAGACAAGCTACCGGAGGAGTTGAATAAAGATGAGTATGTGGTTCTGAAATTATCGCAGCATGATAAACTTTTCAGGATTGAAAGGGGAATTGATGCCTAACCACCCGCTGGACACGGATGGCGGGGGATTTTAGCAGTCTGAGGAAAGTCAACCTACCGGAAATAATACAGGCCGGTGGATAAATTACCAGGCCCTGCCACCATTTAGCGGGGCATTAGCCAGACAAAAAACAGGACAGCCCATCGCTGTCCTGTGCCAATTTTCCAACAAAATCATCCTAAAACTACTTTAACACCGCTCCAGCTGCCAAAGCAAACAGCGCCGCCGGGAGGAATTGCAGGACAACCGTGGCAAGCGCCGTGACAACCGTCGTGAAAGTCAACCAGTACTCTCCCTCAGCCTGCGGCTCGCCCTCGCGCATGTACATCGTCACCACCACGCGCAGGTAGTAGTAAGCCGAGATGAGCGAGGTCAGCACGCCGATGATGGCAAGGCCGATGAACCCGCCCTCGATGGCCGTGCGGAACAGGAAGAACTTGCCGACCAGTCCGAGCGTGGGGGGCATGCCGGTGAAGGAGAGCATGAAGATTGTCATGGCGGCGGCCAGGAGCGGATTGCGCCTCCCCAGACCGGCAAAGTCGTTGATCTCCAGCCCCTTCGCATCCGGTTTCTCCAGCGACATGACCACCGACCAGGCCCCGAAGGAGGTGACGGCGTAGGCTACGAGATAGAACAGCGCCGAAGCGACCGAGTCCGCGGCCACGGCGGGGTTGCCGTAGGCCACCAGCGCCATCAGGATGTAACCAGCGTGGGCGATGCTGGAGTAGGCCAACATGCGCTTGATGTTCGTTTGCGAGATGGCAATGATGTTGCCGATGAACATGGTCAGGGCGGCGAGCGCCCACAGGACCGGCGTCAGGTCCGCGCTGAGGGATGGGAAGGCCATGACGAAGATGCGCATCAGGGCGGCGAAACCGGCGGCCTTGGCACCCACGGACATAAAAGCCGTCACCGGAGTGGGCGCGCCCTGGTACACGTCCGGCGTCCACATGTGGAACGGGACGGCCGCGACCTTGAAACTGAATCCCACCAGGATGAGCGCCGCGCCGATGGTCAGGAGCAGGCTGCCGGTCCCGAGCGAACCGGCGGCGAGGACTTCGACGATTTTCGCCAGGGAGGTGGTCCCGGTCGCGCCGAAGACCAGCGTGATGCCGTACACCACGAAGCCGGTGGAGAAAGCGCCCAGCAGGAAGTATTTCAGGCCGGCTTCTTCCGAGTCCGCCCGCGGACGGGCGAAGGCGGCCAGCACGTAGAGCGGGATGGAGAGGAGTTCGAGCGCCAGGAAGATGACGATGAGGTCGGCGGCCTGGGCCATCAGCATCATGCCAGTGATGCTGAACAGGAGCAGGCTGTAGAACTCGCCGCGTTCGAGGTCCATGCGCTTGAGGTAGCCGTAGGCCACGGCAACGCCGAGCAGGCCGGAGCCGAGGAATAAAACATTGAGGAAGGTCGAGAAGCCGTCCAGCCGGAGCATGCCTCCGAAGCCGGAAGCCTCGCGCCCGGCCTGGGCGAGGGTCAGCCCCATCGTCAACGCCAGCCCGGCGGCGGCCAGGAGCGCCGTCCAGCCTTTGCGGCCTTTGGGGATGAACAGGTCCACCAGTAGGAGGGCGCAGGCCCAGACGACCAGGGCGAGCAGGGGAAGGATTGTTATCAGATCGGATTGCGTCATAATTACTTCCTTGTGTCATTGCGAGCCGCTGCCCTGAGCGAAGTCGAAGGGTTGCGGCGAAGCAATCTCCCGTTAAACACGAGATTGCTTCGTCGGCCCTCCGGGCCTCCTCGCAACGACACTTGCTAGTGCAGCGCCGACAGCAGTTTTTCCACCGCCGGGGCCATCAGTTCGAAGAACGGCTTGGGGTACAGGCCGATCCAGAAGATGAAGACCAGCAGCGGGACGATGGTGATGATCTCGCGGGCGTTCAGGTCGCGCAGGGCGTGCCCGTGCTTCTTGACTTCTTCGACAATCGAACCTTCGGGCCCGAGGAACATCTTCTGGAACATGTACAGGATGTAAACGGCGGCCATGATGACGCCCGCCGCGGCCAGGCCGGCGAACCAGGGCGAACCGATGGCCTGCGAGCCAAACGCGCCCAGCAGGATGGTGAACTCGCCGACGAACCCGTTCAGGCCGGGCAGACCCATAGAGGAGAGCGAGACGACGAGCATGATGCTGCCGAAGACGGGCGTGATCTTCCACAGCCCGCCGTAGACGGCCATCTCGCGCGTGTGGGTCTGTTCGTAGATCATGCCGACCAGGAGGAACAACGCTCCCGTGCTGAGGCCGTGGTTGATCATCTGCAGGATGCCGCCCTGGATACCCTGCGAATTGAGGGCGAACAGGCCGAGCATGACAAAACCGAGGTGGCTGACCGAGGAGTAGGCAACCAGTTTCTTGACATCCTTCTGGGCGAAGGAAACCGCCGCGCCGTAGATGATTCCGATGACAGCCAGCCCGGCGATCCACGGAGCCGCTTCGACTGCCGCGTTCGGGAACAACGGAATATTGAAGCGGACAAAGCCGTAGGTGCCCATTTTCAGCAGGACGCCCGCCAGGATGACCGAACCGGCAGTGGGCGCTTCCACGTGGGCGTCCGGCAGCCAGGAGTGCAGCGGCCACATCGGCACCTTGATGGCGAAGGCGGCGGCGAAGGCCAGGAAGAGCCACATCTGGGTAGCGGGGGCAATCGTGCCATTGGCGTACAGCCCCGGCAGGATGGTCATCAGGTCAGGCACGGAGAACGAACCGGCCTTGATCCCAACGAACAGGATGGCGAGCAGCATCAGGATGGAGCCGGCCATCGTGTACAGGAAGAACTTGATGGCGGCGTAGATGCGGCGCGGTCCGCCCCAGATGCCGATCAGGAAGTACATCGGAACGAGGGTGAATTCCCAGAAGATGTAGAACAGGAACAGATCCTGCGCCATGAAGACGCCCAACATGCCGACCTCCAGCAGGAGGAAGAACAGCATGAAGTCCTTGACGCGCTCCTCGACCGCCTTCCAGGTGGAGAGGATGGAGATCGGGCTGAGGAAGGTCGTCAGCAGGACGAGCAGGATGGACAGGCCGTCCACGCCGACGGCGTAGTTGATGTTCCAGCCGGCGACCTGGATCCAGGGCAGGGTGAGACCCAGTTGCAGGTCCGGGTTGGACTTGTCGAACAGGGTCAGCATCCAGATGGACAGGCCGAAGGTCACGAGCGAGGCGGCGAGAGCCGTCCAGCGCAGGGCCGTTTTCTTCTCGCCGGGGATGAGCAGCAGCGCCAGCACGCCCACCAGGGGGAAGAAGATTACCAGGTTCAATGGATTCGTCAAGAAGTTCATGTTCGTTCTCCGTTTTCACGTTTTCACGTTGCACATTTTCACGTTGCACGTTTACACGTTGCACGTTCAACGTTCCAACGTGCTACGTGTCAACTTGCCAACGTGTTAACGTACTAACGAATCAGTAAATACCCAAGAATAGCGATCACGCCGAACAGCACTGCCAGCGCGTAACTGCGTACGAAACCATTCTGCAGGCGGCGCAGGCCAGCGGAAGTCCGCTTGGTCAGTTCGCCCAGACCGTTGAAGAAGGCGTCAATACCTTGCTGGTCCACCCGCAGGTCCAAGACAGTGCGGGAGATCCACTGGTAGGTTCCGGCAATCACCTTGTCGTGGAACCAGTCGTGCCAGAAGCGCCAATCAATCACGTCGGCCAGGAAGCGGGAAATGGCCGCGTAGGGCTTCAGGAACACAACTGAATAGATCTCATCCACGAACCACTTGTTTTCCATGCCGGTGAAGATAAACCCGAGCGGTTTCTTGAGCGGGTCCTTCTGGCCGGTTTCCAGCGGTTTGCGTCCGTAGATCAGCCAGGAGATGAAAATGGCGAGCAGCGCCAGCACCGTAGACAGGAGCGCCACGAGCGGATTCAGCCCGCCCCAGGAGATTTGCAGCCAGGCGGCGAGATGGACTTCGTGCTCGGCCAGTTCAATCGTGTGTTCCAGCCAGCGGGTCAGGGTGTGCAAGCCGGGCAGGTTCAGCGCGCCGCCCAGGACCGACAGCCCGGCCAGCACCATCAACGGGACGGTGATGACTTTCGGGCTTTCCTCGGCGTGCTCGGCGGCGGCGTGGCGCGGCTTCCCGAACCAGACCATCCAGATCTGGCGGCCCATGTAGAAGGCGGTGAAGAAGGCCGCGATTGCCAGCAGGATGTAGATTTCCGGGTGGAGTTTGGCGGCGTCGAGCAGGATCTCGTCCTTCGACCAGAACCCGGCAAACGGGAAGATGCCCGCCAGCGCCAGCGTCCCGATGATATACAGCCAGAACGTGACCGGCATCCGCTTGCGCAGGCCGCCCATGTTGCGCATGTCGCCGGGATCGAACACTTCCTCTTCATGGTGGGACGGGCTGCCAAAGTGCCCCGCAGGGGTATGCCCGTCCTTCGGCGGCGTGGGAGCCGCCGCTGCGGAACTGTTGTGGTGAGCGAGATGATGATGGCCACGCTCCAGGCCCAGGATGACCGAACCGGCGGAGAGGAAAAGCAAAGCCTTGAAGAAGGCGTGCGTGACCAAGTGGAACATACCCGCCGCGAACGCGCCCATGCCGACCGCCGCCACCATAAAGCCCAACTGCGAGATGGTCGAGTAGGCCAGCACCTTCTTGATGTCATACTGCCCGACGGCAATCGTGGCGGCGAAGAGCGCCGTCACCGCGCCGACCATGGCCACGATGTACTGGGCGTTCGGCGCCAGCGAGTAAAGCGGCCAGGAACGGGCAACCAGGTAAACGCCCGCCGTGACCATGGTCGCGGCATGGATCAGCGCCGAGACCGGGGTCGGGCCAGCCATGGCGTCCGGCAGCCAGACGTAGAGCGGGATCTGCGCCGATTTGCCCGCCACGCCGATGAGCATGAACAGGGTGATGGCAAGGATGATCCCCGGCTGCGCGGCGGCGATCTCCTCGGCAATCCCGAAAACCTGGCCGAACTGGACGCTGCCGAAAGCCCAGAACATGGTCAGCCCGGCGATCAGGAAGCCGAAGT
The DNA here is from genome assembly GCA_009772985.1 of Anaerolineaceae bacterium. Classification (GTDB taxonomy): domain Bacteria; phylum Chloroflexota; class Anaerolineae; order Anaerolineales; family Villigracilaceae; genus UBA877. The sequence goes on along the minus strand of WOUS01000024.1, from coordinate 11,050 downwards.
CGCCGATACGGTTGGCGATCATGGCTTTGATCGCGGCGTTCGAGTTGGCCCACGAAGGCCGCCCGAGCGTGTCCATCTCGTACCAGAAGCCGATCAGCAGGAACGAGCACAGGCCCACACCCTCCCAACCCACGAACAGCATCAGGTACGAGTCGCCGCTGACCAGGATCATCATCATGGCGATGAACAGGTTCATGAAAACGAAGAAGCGGCGGTAGCGTTTCTCGTCCTGCTTGAAGCGCACGTCCTCGTGCATGTACCCGATGGCGTAGATGTGGATGAGCGTGCCGACGCCCGAGACGACCAGCATCATCGTCACCGAGAGCGTGTCCACTCGGAAGTTCCAGGGGATGTCCAGCGCGCCGATCTTGATCCACTCGGCGAACGGGACGACGGTCGCCTCGCCGCCGCCCGTCCACAGGGCAATGCCGAGCAGGACGGAGATCACGAACGCCAGCCCGGACGCCGCGCTTGCCACCGCGCCGACGGCTTTTTCTCCCATCCGGCCGCCGAAGATCATGTTGACCAGCAGGCCGAGGACGGGCAGGAAGACAATCAGCGGCACGAGGCTGAAGAGGGGGGAAGTGGTTGTTTCGCTAAGGAGCATATTCATCTCCAATGAGAGAGCGGAGAGTAGAGATTAGAGAGCAGGCACTACTCTCTCCTCTCTGTTCTCTATTCTCTTCTCTCTATCCTTTCAAACTGCTCATCTGGTCAACGTCAATGCTGTGCTTGGTGCGGAAGATGGCCACGATCAGCGCCAGTCCAACCGCCACTTCCGCCGCCGCCACCGTCATCACGAAGAAGACGAACAACTGCCCGGTAAAGACACCGTACTGCCGGGCGAAGGCCACGAAGGCCAGGTTGGCAGCGTTGAGCATCAACTCAACCGACATGAAGATGATTAGGGCGTTGCGCCGGATGAGCACGCCCAGCGCGCCCATCGTGAACAGCGCCGCCGAGAGAACCAGGTAATACGTGAGAGGAATGCTGCCAAAGTTCATATCAGCCTCGCGTTCCTTTCTCCTGCTTCGTCAGCACGATCGCGCCGACCATGGCGACGAGCAGCAGGATCGAGGTCACCTCGAAGGGCAGGAGGTACTCCGTGAAGAGCAGACCGGACATCTCCCGGAGCGAGTCCATGGAATTCTCGACCGTTCCCGGGGCCTGGAGCATCGCCGTAGACTGGAAACGCTGGACGAGCAGGATAACCGCTTCCGCCAGCAGGATGACCGCCGCGCCGATCGCCAGCGGACGCTGGACGGGCAGCACATCGCCCTTGGGGAGTTTTTCCGCGCCCAGGAGCATGATGACGAACAGGAACAGCACCATGATGGCCCCGGCGTAGACTGTTACCTGCGCCATGGCGATGAACGGCGCGCCCAGCAGCAGGTAGAAGATCGCCACGCAGGCAAAGTTCATCACCAGGAACAGCGCGGCGTAGACCGCGTTTCGGCTGATGAGCAGTCCCAGCGCAGTGGCAATTGCTGTGACGGCCAGGATTATGAAAAGTATCAGTGTTAAGTCCATAAGCACCTTTGGGTTATTAGGTAATTAGGGCTTCGGTAATCAGGGATTAGGAGAGACCTGCTTCCTAATTACCTTATCGCCTAATTCCTTATTACCTAATCTTGCGGATCTTTCATCTCTGGAACCGACCGCGTAAATTTGCCCGGTTCCGTTTTCTGCGGGGTCAACAGTTGGGACGCGGCCACTGCCTCGAGCAGCATATCCTTCGGATAAATGGCCTGCTTCCGGTCGGTGAAGGACAGTTCGTACTGGTCGCCCAGCACGATGGCCTCGGTCGGGCAGGCATCTTCGCAGAATCCGCAGTAGATACAGCGCAGCATGTTGATCTCATAGGTGCTGGCATAACGTTCTCCGGGGGAGAAGCGTTTCTCGTCGCTGTTCTCGGACGACTCGACGAAGATGGCGTCTGCCGGGCAGGCCGCCGCGCACAGGGCGCAACCGATGCACTTTTCGAGGCCGTTTTCGTAGCGTTTCAACACGTGCCGGCCGCGGAAGCGCGGTTTGACCGGTTTTCTTTCTTCCGGGTATTGAACCGTAACGGGTTTCTCGAACATCGAGCGCAGGGTGGTGAACAGACCCCGGCCCAACTCGATGATGGGCTCAAGCACGGGCATGTTCTTTCCTCCTCAATGTTTGATACATTCCAAGAATGGCGATGAAACCCGCCGCGAGGGAAACGACCGGGATGCCCCACATAAACAGCGGGTTGACTTCCTGCGCCAGCAGGATGCCGGTGGCGGTCAGGAAGACCAGCGCCAGCGAGAGCGGCAGCAGGATCTTCCAGCCGAAGGCCATCAGCCGGTCATAGCGGATGCGCGGCAGGGTGGCCCGCACCCAGATCATCCCGAACAGCAGGATGAAAACTTTGATGAACACGTACACGGGGCCAAGGATGGGGGTCTGGTCTACGCTAAACCAGGTGTTTTGCAGGAACCAGAACTCGCGGTAGCCGCCGAAGAAGATGGTGGCCGCGATGATGCAGATGGCGATCATCTTGTCGTACTCGGCCATGAACAGCAGGGCGAACTTCATCCCGCCGTATTCGCTGTGGTACCCGGCGGCCAGTTCCTGCTCGGCTTCGGGCATGTCGAACGGGGAGCGGTTCACTTCTGCCAGGGTGGCGATCAGGAAGATGACCATCCCGACCGGCTGCAGCACCATGAACCACATGGATTTCTGCGCTTCGACAATGTCAATCATGCGGGTCGAATCCGCCAGCACGATGACGCTGACGAACGACAGCCCCAGCGCCAGTTCGTACGAGATCATCTGTGCCGTGGAGCGCAATCCGCCCAGCATGGCGTACTTGTTGTTGGACGACCAGCCTGCCAGCACGATGCCGTAGACCGCAATCGAGGCAATGGACATGATGTACAGGATGCCCACGTTGATGTCCGCGATCTGCCAGGTGATGACCCGCCCGAACAGGGGGAAGTTCAGCCCCTCGGGCCCGAACGGGACGACGGCGGTGATGACCAGCGCCGGAGTCAGGGTGATGATTGGGGCCAGGAAGAACAGCAGCTTGTCGGCACGCGCCGGCATGAGTTCTTCCTTGAAGATCAATTTGATGGCGTCGGCGATGGGCTGGAGCAGTCCCAGCGGACCGGCGCGGTTCGGCCCGATGCGGACCTGGATGCGGGCCAGCGCCCGGCGTTCGTAGTACGTCAGGTAGGCGAATCCGCCCAGCAGGATCATCACCCAGACGAAGCCTTTGATCAACCATTCAAGAATTGAGGCAAATGTCATAGAGAACCTTCCTCTGCCTTTTTGTTTTCGCGGCCGAGGGGAACGCCCAGCCCCTGCGAGTTCTGGTACGATGTGCCGCCGTAGTACAGGTCCGCGCGGCCGATGATGGGCCACTGTTCGGTCGTTTCGGCAAGTTTGCCGTAAGTGATGTCCGCAAAAGCCGGGACCGCCGCGGCGAGTTTGTCCATCACCAGCCCGGCCGAGCGTCCCTCGACTTCGATCCCGAGTTCCGCGGCAATCAGGGCGGTGATGGCGTAGTCCGCTTTGGTTTCGCCCAAGGCAGGAACCGCCGGGTAGAAGCGCTGGACGCGCCGCTCGCCGGAGGTGTAGGAGCCGTCCCGTTCGGTGAAGGCCTGCGCCGGGAGGAGGACGTCGGCCAGTTTCGCGGTTTCGGTCAGGAAGAGTTCCTGCACGATGATGAACGGCTTACGTTTTACGTTTTGCGTTTTGATCGCGCCGTCGCCAATCGGGTCAGCGCCAACGATATAAACCACGCTGGCTTTTTCAAAGACGGCTTGCAAATCCTGGGCAGGTTTGAACCCCAACTCCAACGCGCCCTGGTCATTGGCCCGCGGCCAGACGCCGACCAGACCGTTGTTCGGCTTGCCAGCGCGCGACTTGACCAGTTCCGCGCACGCTTCGGCAAGAGCAGACGAACCGTCCGCGCCGAAGAAGATGACCAGGTTTTTAGCGTCCTTGACGGCAGCGCCCAATTCCCTGACCTTTTTGGCCGCCTCGCCCTTTTCACAGCGGACGAGATGCTTGGCGTATTTATCCAGCCGGGTGGCTTCGGAATTCACGATAATCAGCGTCGCGCCGCGTTCGGCGGCTTGTTTGACGCGCAGGTGCCAGATGGGAGCCTCGTGGTACAGATCCGAGGCCGCGACCAGGATGGTCGTGCCAGCGCCCATATCACCGATATTGGTTCCGGCGGAGACGCCGTACTTCGTGGTCAGTTCGCCGCCGGGGAGCGAGTCGTAGAGCAGGGCTTCCCCGCCCAGACCGTCAGCTAACTGCTTCAAGTTGAACAAATCTTCATTCGAGAGCCGTCCACTCGCAAGAACAACCACTTCTTCCTTATTACCTTTTACCTTGTTACCTATTTCTTCAATCGCAACTTTCCACGAAACCTTCTCCAACTTGCCATTCTTCTTTACCAGCGGTTTCTCGAGCCGATCTTCCCGTTCTACATAATGCCACTCGAAGCGGCCACGGTCGCAAATCCAGATCTCGTTGACCTGCTCGTTCTGACGCGGCATGGCACGCTTGATGACGACCTTGCCGCCAGCCGTGGTAGTCCCGGTTCGCGCACGGGATTTGGCTTCGCGGCGGGTGTTGAAGGTCACGTTGCAGCCAACCGGGCAGAGCGAGCAGATGGAGGCAGCCGCCTTCATTTCCCACGGACGGGCGCCGAAGCGGAAGTCTGCCGTGGTCAGCGCGCCGACCGGACAAATGTCGGTGGTGTTGCCGGAGAAGATCGAGTCGAAGGGCGGCTCGGAACTGGTGATGATGTCGGTGCTGCGGCCGCGCTGGTAGAAGGCCAGGACGGGTTCCCCGGCCACCTGCTCCTGGAAGCGGATGCAGCGGGCGCACTGGATGCAGCGTTCGCGGTCGAGCCAGATCTTGTCGCCCAGCGGGACGCGCTTCTCGGCGTGATGTTTCTCGTCGAAGAGGAAGCGGCTCTGCGGCGAGGCATGTTCCATCGTCAGGTTCTGGAGCGGACACTCGCCGCCCTTGTCGCAGACCGGGCAATCCAGCGGGTGGGAGGTGAGCAGGAACTCGAGGATTTCTTTCTGCGAGGCCCTGGCCTTGTCGGACTGGCTCAGGACAACCATGCCTTCCGAGACCGGGGTGGTGCAGGCGGTTTCGAGTTTCGGCCCGAAGTTGATCTTGGGCTGACCGTTCTCGATCACCGGCTGGCCGGTTGCCCGGTCGATAGCCGGACGGCCAACTTCCACCAGGCACTGGCGGCACATGCCGACCGGTTCCATCTTCGGGTGGTAGCAGAAGACCGGGACGTCGATACCAATCGTTTTTGCGGCATTGACGATGAGGGTGCCTTCGGAGACCGAGACCGGACGCCCGTCAATCGTCAGGGATACCATTTTAGCCATGCTTTCCTCCTTCGATAGTCCCGGTTTTTGCACGGGATGAGGAGGCTTTGAAGTCAGCCGGGAAGCGCTCGATGGCGGTGGTGACGGCCATGGTCGAGAACTCACCGAGCGGGCAGAGGCATTTGTTCTGCATTTGTTTGGCGACCGCGTGCAGGAGTTCGGTGGTGGCTTTTACGTCTTCGCCAAGCGCGATGCGTTCGATCAGGTGCAACATCCAGTACGTGCCTTCGCGGCAGGGGGTGCATTTGCCGCACGATTCATGCTTGAAGAAGTGGATGGTCTTGTTGATGACCCAGTCCATATCCACGCTGTCGTTGATGACGATCACGGACGCAGACCCGAGGTCCGCGCCGAGCGTGCGCACCGAGGCGTAGTCCATCGGCGTGTCGAGGGCCTTGTCGTCTGCCACGATCACTGCGGACGAAGCGCCCGCCGACATGATGGCTTTGACCGGACGGCCATCCGTCACGCCGCCGCCGTAGGTGTAGATGAGTTCACGGAAAGTCGTTCCGAAGGGCAGTTCGTAGTTGCCGGGCTTGTTGACGTGGCCGGAGAGCGAGAAAATCTTGACCCCGGCGCTGTCGGCTGTGCCGAGCGAGCGGTACCAGTCCGCGCCCTTCTCGACGATCAGCGGGACGTTGGTCAGCGTTTCGACGTTGTTGACCACGGTCGGCTTGCCGTACAGACCCGCCACCGCCGGGAACGGCGGGCGGATGCGCGGCTGGCCGCGTTTGCCTTCGATGGACTCGAGCAGGGCGGTCTCTTCACCGCAGATGTACGCGCCCGCGCCCAGGTGGGTGTAGATGCGCAGGGAGTAGTCGGTGCCGAAGAGTTTGTCGCCCAGGAAACCGGCTTTCTCCATCTCGGCGATCTTCTCGTCGAGGATGGCGGCCACCGGCCAAAACTCGCCGCGCAGGTACACGTACGCAGCGTTGGCGCCTGTGGCAAAAGCGGCGATGGCGACGCCTTCCAGGAACTGGAGCGGGTTGCTCTCCATGATCTCGCGGTCTTTGAACGTACCGGGCTCGGACTCATCGGCGTTGGCCACCACGTAGTGCGGCCAGATGTTGCCGGGGATGAAGCCCCACTTGATGCCGGTGGGGAAGCCCGCACCGCCGCGGCCGCGCAGGCCGGAGGCCTTGACCACGTCGGTCACTTCCTGCGGCTTCATGCTGGTGACGGCCTTCTTGAAGGCCTCGAAGCCGCCGTTCTTCTTATAAACGTCAATCTCGCCAATATCGGGAATATCACGATGACGAAGCAGGAGGTGGGACATTATTTCACCTCCTTGCGGGCAGTCTCGATGAATTCCATCGTCTTATCCACGGTCATGTTCTCGTGGTAGGCGATCCCGTCCGGCCCCTGGACCTGGAACATGGGCGCTTTGTCACAGGCCGCCAGGCACATGACCGCCTCGACCGTGACCAGGCCATCCGGGGTGGTGCCGCCGGGTTGGATGCCCAGCCGTTCGCACACCTTTGCCAGGAACTCGTCCGCGCCGCGCAGGGCGCACGAAATGTCCGTGCAGACCTGGAGGCGCAGTTTCCCTTCCGGGGCGTCGTGGTAGAGGGTGTAGAACCCGATGATCTCAGCCACGTCCGTCTCAGTGATGCCGCAAATCCCGGCGATCTCGACCACGGCGTGACGGTCCACGAAGCCCGCTTCGAGTTGGGCCAGGTGGAGCAGCGGCATGACCGCCGACTGCTTGCGTTCCGGCGGATATTTTGCCAGGATTTTCTTCACTTCATTTGGATATTTTTCAGCCAGCATAAATCCTCACTCAAATCGTGAAACGTGACACGGGGCACGTGTCACGTTACCGATCCACATCTCCCAGAACGATGTCAATCGAGCCGATGATGGCCACCAGGTCGGCAACGAACACGCCCTTGGTCATCAACGGCATCGCCTGTAAATTGTCGAAGGACGGCGTCCGCCAGTGGACGCGGTACGGCTTGGGGCCTCCATCCGACTCTAGATAAACACCCAGTTCGCCGCGCGGCGACTCGACTGCGCTGTACACAAATCCCTTCGGCGCATTGAAGCCTTCGGTCCACAATTTGAAGTGATGGATGAGCGCTTCCATGCTGACGCCGATCTCCGAACGCGGCGGCGGGATGAATTTGTGATTATTCGAGCGGACGGGGCCGAGCGGCATTTTGTCCAGCGCCTGCTCGACGATCTTGAGCGACTCGCGCATTTCCTGGACGCGCACCAAATACCGCGCGTACACGTCGCCTTCGGCGCGGGTCGGGACCTCGAACTCGTACTGCTCGTACCCGGCGTACGGACGCGCCTTGCGCAGGTCCCAGTTGACGCCGCTGGCGCGCAATCCGGGGCCGGTCATGCCGACGTTCAGGGCGTCCGCGCCGGAGATTTTTCCGATGCCCAGCGTCCGGTCCAGGAAGAGCGGGTTGCGGGTCAGGAGCGCTTCGTACTGGTCCACTCGTTTGGGCATCATTTTCAGAAAGTCACGCACGGCCTTCTCGAACTCTACCGGCACGTCGCGCCAGACACCGCCGGGGCGGATGTAGGTCGTCATCATGCGCTGACCGGAGACCAGTTCCAGGATGTCGAGGATGTCTTCGCGCTCGCGGAAGCAGTACAGAAAGGTGGACATGGCCGCCACGTCGAGCGCGGCCGTCCCCAACCAGATGAGGTGCGAGGCGATGCGCTGCAACTCGCACAGGATGACGCGCAGGCTCTGGGCGCGGGCAGGCACGTCCAGGTCCACCAGTTTTTCGACCGCCATCGAGTAGGCCAGGTTGTTGCCCACCGTGTTCAGGTAGTCGAGCCGGTCGGTCATCACTTCGGCCTTCTGGTAGGTCTTGGCTTCCATGTTCTTCTCGATGCCGGTGTGCAGGAAACCGATGTCGGGAATACAGTTGACCACAATCTCGCCGTCCAGTTCTAGCAGGAGGCGGAGCACGCCGTGGGTGGAGGGGTGCTGCGGGCCCATGTTCAGCAGCATCGTCTCGCCGCTCACGGCGCGTTCAGAGACGAGGTGTTTCAGGTCGTCAATGGAAATTTCAAAAATATCAGGCATACATTCCTCGTAGGGGCGAGGCTTGTCCTCGCCCAGGGCGACCACAAGGGTCGCCCCTACGTTGGTTATTCTTTCGCATACGGCTTCCGCAGGTCAATCTCTTGGAAATTGAAGGTGAACTGCGGTTCTTCGTAGCCCAGCGGGTAATCTTTGCGCAGGGGATGGCCTTCCCAGTCGGCGGGCATCAGGATGCGGCGCAGATCGGGGTGGCCTTCGGCCTTGATGCCGAACATGTCCCACAGTTCGCGCTCGCGCCAGTTGGCGTTTTGATAGACGTGGGAGACGGTCGGGATGGTGGGATTGACGCCCGGCACCGGGACCCGGAACCCGAGGCGCAGGTTCTTCGAGGTGGAGGTGAACAGATAGAGCACGTGGAAGCGGGGATTCTCTTCCGGCCAGTAGTCCACCGCGGACATGGCAGACATCATCTCGAAGCCCAGACCTTTGACCTGTTCGCACGCTGCGACGATCTTTTCCCGCGCGATGACGAGGGTCACGTCGCCGCGGTACTCGGCCGCCGTCACGCCGAAGGTTTTTTCCAATTTTTCGACAATCGGTTGGAGTTTTTTATCCATAGTTTTTTCCGCATCGAACCCCACGAAGAGATCGAATACTTCTTTGTGTCTCTAACCCTTCGTGAGCCTTCGTGTCCTTTGTGTTTAACTCTTCTCCGCAAACTTGATGGTCTTAACTTTTTCTTGCAGCGTCAGGATGCCATGGATCAACGCTTCCGGGCGCGGCGGGCAGCCGGCAATGTAGACATCCACCGGCACGATCTCGTCCACACCCTGGACGACGGCGTAGTTATTGAACACGCCGCCGCAGGAGGCGCAGTCGCCCATCGAGATGACCCATTTCGGCTCGGGCATCTGGTCGTACAGGCGGCGCAGCACGGTGGACATTTTGCGCGAAACGCGCCCGGCCACGATCATCAGGTCCGACTGGCGGGGCGAGGGGCGCATCAGTTCCATGCCGAAGCGGCTCATGTCATAGTCCGAGGCTTCGGCAGCCATCATTTCGATTGCACAGCAGGCCAGGCCGAAGAGCATCGGCCACATGGCGTAGTTGCGGCTCCAGGCAACGGCCTGCTCGAGCGTGGTGGTAACAACGCCCATGTTGCCGAGTTTCTTCTCTAATCCCATTCCAACGCTCCCTTCTTCCAGGCGTAAATGTAGCCTACCAGTAAGATGGCGATAAAGACCGCCATTTCAACCAAACCAAAAACGCCCAGTTTGCGAAAAACGATCGCCCAGGGCAGGAGGAACACGGTTTCGATATCGAACAGGATGAACAGGACGGCGATGAGATAGAACCGCACCGGCATCCGGCGTGTGCCGGGGCCGATGGGATTCATGCCCGATTCATAGGGCATCGCTTTTACATCTGTGGATTTCTTAGGGCCGAATAACATGCCCAGGATGATGGCGATGAAACCCACCAGGATGGTGACGAAAATAAAAGCGGCAATTGCGGCGTATTCGAGAAGCATGGTCAATCCTCAAGGCGGCAAGGTTTGCTCACTGGCACGCAATTTTATCATAACAAACTGCCGAAGCGGAAAAAGTGTGCCAATTTTCACGAGGAAGTAATACTCAAAAGTGCAATGCTGGTTTGCAGCAAATGGATACAAAAAAACCGCTTTCAAGGAGAAAACGGTTTTCGGGGGTTATATCTTGATGGTCATGCTTTTACCAGACGCATATTGGCTGGCATCTCATCCCATGTGCGGCCTTCGAGTTCCCGGCCAGCTTTCTTTTTGTGAACGCCGCCCCATTGTTTGAAAAAGAATGGGACGCGCGCCGAAAGGCACTGGTCACGTATCCCAGTGACCCATTCCTGCATAACCAGACGCGCCCCCGGCCCAGACTCGCCGCCAACAATGACCCAGTTGATTCCACGCAGGTTCATGCGCTGGATCGGCCCGAGCAGGGGTTCCAGTGACAGGAATTTGACCTTGGCCCCGGTTTTTCTTAGATCATTAATGCGGTACGTGTAATCCTGGGTCTCAACACTGACTCCCATCCAGACGTTTTCAGGCCACTCGATCTGCGGACTAAGTTCTGCCAGTCGCTCGGAACGCTTGGTCAATATCTGGAACTGGTGCCAGGTTGCCCGGCGCATGACATCAAAAACTTTCAGGATAAATTCAACCGGGACATCTTTGTGGAACAGGTCACTCATCGAATTGACGAAGACCACCTGCGGCGTTTTCCACTCCAACGGTTTTTCCAGCACATGTGCGTGCATTGCTAACTTGAATCCGTTCACGTAATTGGGCTGACCCATGGCCCGTAAACGCTTTGCCATGCGCTCGGCGTAGCAATGCTTGCATCCCGGACTGACTTTCGTACAGCCGGTGAGGGGATTCCAAGTGGATTCGGTCCATTCGATTGCAGAGCGCGCCATTTCTCCTCCGAAACGTACTACCAATAAGTGTCTCAAGGTGATAATAGCACGAATGTTCGTTGACGTCTATAACAATCTACCCTGACCATGAACATCTTTCTTAGTTATTTCATTCCAAATCTTATTACCCTAGCCACCTGACAGTTTGGAGTCACAGGTAGGTACACAGCGGAACAGAGATAGAAAGAGCATTGATGAGTCTCCTTTG
>WOUS01000006.1 GCA_009772985.1 Anaerolineaceae bacterium | reverse complement strand
ATTCGGCAGCTCCAAGGATTCGGTTTCGTGGTGGAAACCTAATTTACTCGGTTTTGCTCGCCGATCAACACCTTTTTACGAAACTGTCAGGTGGCTAGTGGGTTATGAGTTGGGGTAAATCAACTGAACCAACAATCACTCCATTGGTTACTCCTACACCCTCGCCAACCCCAACACTCCCACCCACTCCAACACAGACTCCTGCGTACTCAGATGCAATAATCGTTATGAACAATTTCTTCAGTTGGATCAATGATGCGGGGAATAAGGAAGATCTCAGAAGATCATGGGACCTTGAGACAAGCGGGGCATATGGACTTCAATGCAGAGAAGCAGCTGGATGTGAATTCTCGAATTTTCAAGATTGGTGGTGGCAATGGAATGTCCAATATAAACTATATGATTGTGGGTTCAATATAGTAGACGCCGAATTAAGCTATTATTCCAGAGATCCGTTATTGGCCACAACACCTTCAACACCAATATTCATGAGGCATCAATTGATTGATGATCATGGGCAATTGAAGCTAAATAGAGTAGATTATATTGAAGGCTCTGGTGCTGATTGTCATCTAACTATAACTGCTCCCTAGTGATTGGAAGTCTACGCGAGAATAAAGCTTTGCTGAGTAATGGGGCATCCGAGCGGCAGCTGATCCCCTTGACGGGGATAATGGTGTATCCGGGTGGATTACAGGTGCAGGTGGCGCAACTGCGCGCCCATCAGGAAGAAACGCAGAAGGAATTGTCCGCGCTGATACCGTCCGTGCTGGATAGAGCGTTCAAGGGTAAATTATGACGATGTTCTCCCTCCGCTTCAAGAAATCCCAACTCCCCTTCTGGGCGGCGCGCTACCCGGCTGGTTACGATTTGGAAGTCGAGGCTATCGCCCCGCGCGTCCGCAAACGCGGCTACTTCACCAGAGACGAATTCCTTACGCTTTGCCATTGGAAAACCCCGCGCAGCAAGCCGCGGGTGGCGCGCAACGACGAGGCTTATATCCGGGCTGTCACCCGAGTCGCCCTGTCCACGCCCGAGGAGCGCCTGCGCGTCGAAGTGCTGACCTTGCTGGACGGGGTCCGCTGGCCGACCGCGTCCGTGCTATTGCATTTCGGTCACCGCGAGCCGTACCCGATCCTGGACTACCGGGCGCTGTGGTCTCTGGGCGTGGAAGCGGCGCAAGTGCGGTACGAGTTTGGGTTCTGGCAGGAATACGTTCAATACTGCCGGGGATTGGCGGAGGAATCCAACCTGTCCATGCGGGAGGTGGACCGGGCGCTGTGGCAATACGCGAAGGAAAAGCAATAGGACCCCCTCCCGGCCTCCCCCATCCGAAGTACACGGATGGGGGAGGAGTGTGCTCATGAACCAGAATTTCCCTGTCAAAAACAACAGTCTCCCCCCATTCCTGCACTTGGAATGGGGGGACGGAAGGGGGGTATGATTACCCCATGCGCCTCCTCCTTCTCATCCTCCGCCCCATCTACTACCTCCTCTACCACCACTTCGCCTGGACCTACGACTTCGTCGCGGACATGGTCTCCCTCGGCCAGTGGCGGGACTGGGTGCGGACCGCCCTGCCCCATCTCGACGGGCGCGTGCTCGAACTCGGCTTCGGCCCCGGGCATTTGCAACTGTTCCTCGCCGAAAAGGGACTCGTCTCCTTCGGCGTGGACGAGAGCCGCTTCATGGCGCGGCAGGCGTCGCGGCGGCTGCGCAAGGCGGGCGCGGACCGGCGTCTGGCGCGCGGGCTGGCGCAGTCGCTCCCCTTCCCCGATGCGGCGTTCGACACGGTGGCGGCCACCTTCCCGGCGGAATATATCTTCGACCCGCGCACGCTGACGGAGGTCCACCGCGTGCTCGCGCCGGGCGGGAGGTTCGTCATCCTGCCGGTGGCCTGGGTGACGGGCATCCGCCCGCTGGAGCGATTTGTCGCCTGGCTGAACCGGGTCAGCGGCGAGGCGCCCGGCGAGCCGGGCCAACTTCCGGCGGCGGTGCAGGCCCGGTTCGCGGCGGGCAGGTTCGAGGTCCGCAAGGAGACGGTGACGCTTCCCAGGAGCAAGGTGCTGGTGGTCATCGCGAAGAAATCGTTGGACGAATCTATAGATTTGTCCAACTAAAAAGAGTAAAATGGGGGCATGGAAGTCCAGATTGCCGTTGCCAAGACGAACAAATACGCCGTGTCGGAAAGCGGCGACACGCTCGAGGTGGTGGAGCGCCCGAACGGCGGGCTGTCGGTGGTGCTGGCCGACGGGCAGACTTCGGGCCGCGGGGCCAAGGCGGTCTCGATGCTGGTCGTCCGCAAGGTCATCAGCCTGCTGGCCGAAGGCGTGCGCGACGGGGCGGCGGCACGCGCCGCGTCGGACTCACTCTTCACCGAAAAGAAGGGCAAGGTCACATCCACGCTGAACATCGTTTCGGTGGACCTGCAGACGAACACGGTGGTGCTGACCCGCAACAACCCCGCCCCGTACTTCGTGGCGCGCGGCGAACAGGTGGACTGCATCGGCACACCGTCCACGCCCATCGGGGTTTCGCGCAGCGTGCGCCCGGTCATCAGCGAGGTGCCGGTCGAGCCGGGGCTGGTGATCGTCATCTACACCGACGGGCTGGTGCACGCCGGGGAACGCGTCGGCCGGCCGATGGACGTTTGCACCTCGCTCAAGGCCATGATCGAGGAGCAGGATCCGCCGCCGCAGGCGATTGCCGACGCCCTGCTGGCCGAAGCGGTCAACCTGGACGAGGGCCGTCCCGCCGATGACATCAGCGTGGTGGCGCTCAAGGTGCTGACCCGGCGCGGCGACGACGTGCGCCGGATGACGGTCCGGCTGCCGATCGTGGCGGGGTAGGCCCGTGAAGCCGCGCAGCCCAAACTGGCGCCGCCGCTGGCAGGCCGGCTGGCGCGAGACCAGGATCCTGCTGGGCGAGTTCCGCCGTCCGCTCATCACGTTCCTGCTCGCCATCATCGGGCTGGGGCTGGTGTATCACTTCCTGGCGCAGCAGGCCGGGGAGCCGCTGGACAGCCTGCCCGAAGCCTTTTACCTGATGCTGACGCTGGCCTTCCTCCAGTCCAGCGGAAGTTTCCCCAAAACCGCAGTTCTACAAATCTTCTATTTTGCCATGCCGGTCATCGGCGTCATCACCGCGGCGCAGGGACTGGCCGACTTCGGCGTGATGCTGTTCAACCGGAGGGCGCGCAGCAAGGAGTGGGAGATGGCAGTTGCATCTACTTTAAACAAACATACCATCCTGGTCGGGCTGGGCCACCTGGGTTACCGCGTGGCCGAAAAACTGCACGCCATGCAGGAGGACGTGGTCGTTATCGAGAAGAACCCGTCCGCCGACACGGTGGCCGCCGTCCAGAAGATGGGCATCCCCATCATCCAGGACGACGCCACGCACGCCGGCGTGCTGGAGGCGGCCGGCGTCGGGCGGGCGCGGACCGTCATCCTGTGCAGCCAAAACGACTCGGTCAACCTGCAGATTGCCGTCAAGTCGCGCGGGCTGAACGAAGGGATCCGCGTCGTCATCCGCATCTTCGACGATGATTTTGCCCGCTCGCTCCAGGAGCAGTTCGGCTTCGTGGCGTTGAGCGGCACCGGCATGGCCGCGCCGGTCTTCGCCGCGGCCGCCACCGGCGCCGACGTGACCAGCGCCATCAGCGTGGAGGGCCAGCAATTGAGCCTGGCGCGGCTGACGGTCTCCGCCCACTCCCAACTTGCGGAGAAGACGGTCGGCTTCGTGGAGGACACCTACCGCCTGAGCATCGTCCTCGTCCGGCGCGACGGTCACTCCGAGATGCACCCGACCGACAGCCTGCTGCTCCATTCCGGGAACGTGCTGGCCGTGCTGGGCGGCCCGGAATCGTTGAACCATCTGTTGCATGACAATGGATGATACGAATGAAACCAGCAGGGGCGGACGACTGTCCGCCCCTGCTCCTTTAATCGGCATCGTCGGGCCGTGCGGAGCGGGCAAGACCACCCTGGCCGCGGGTCTGGCGCGCCGCGGCTTCCGGGCACGCGCCATTGTGCAGGAACATTCCTACGTTGAGGATATGTGGCAGCGGCTGGCAAAACCCGATGTGCTGATCTTCCTGCAAGCCTCCCGGAGCGTGGGCGGGGCGCGCCGCAGCCTGAATTGGACCGACGCCGACTGGGAGGAACAGCAGCGGCGGCTCCGTCACGCCCGCCAGCACGCCGATTTCTTCCTGGAGACCGACGCCCTGACCATCGAGCAGGTGCTGGAAAGCGTGACAGCATTTCTGCAATCGCGGGATTAACTCCTCCCGGCAACGCCGCGTAGGAAAAACAGATTCGGTTCTTTGGGAGTGTTGCCGTGACACACCCCCACATGTAGGGGCGAACCTGCGTGTTCGCCCGGGCAGACACCCAGGTCTGCCCCTACATCACGGCGATTCCCAGAGAGCCACAGATTCTCTCTACTCACTCCCCGCCAACCGGTAGTATAATCAGCCCGCCGCCAGCCAAAGGCTGGTATTTTTTTGAACGGAGAAGAACGTAATGAAACGTAATCCAACGAGAATTCTGTTCCTGATCCTGCCCCTGATCGCGCTGGCGATCTGGGTGGATGTGAGCAAGCAGCTCCAATTCCCCAATCCTTTCAAGGCCGGAACGTACTGGATTGACCGCAACGTGGAAATCCGCCTCGGGCTGGACCTGCGCGGCGGCCTGCAGGTCATCCTGGAAGCCATCCTGGGAGAAGGCGAGACGGTCACCGGCGACCAGATGGAAGTGGCCCGCGCGGTCATCGAGAACCGCACCAACGCCCTCGGCGTAGCCGAGAACCTCGTCCAGGTTGCCGGCGAGACCCGCATCGTAGGCGAGTTCCCCGGCCTGAACGAGGCGGATGCGCAAGCCGTCCTGGCCATCATCCAGCAGACCGGCCAGCTCGAATTCGTCAACCTGGGAACCACCCGACTGCCCGAAGGAACCGTGATCGTAACCTACACCGGCGACACCCCGCCCGAAGGTGTGGAAAATGCCTACCAGACCATTATGACCGGCACCGATCTCAAGGCTGTAGGAGTGGATGTTGACCAGTTGAATCAACCGGCAATCGCCTTCACGCTGACCGATCAAGGCGCAAAAATCTTTGCGGAGTACACCTCCACGCACCTCGGCCAGATTCTGGGAATTGCCCTCGATAAACAGATCATCTCTGCCCCCAGCGTCGAAGTCCCCATCACCGGTGGGGCGGGAATCATCGAAGGCAGCTTCACCATCGAAAGCGCCAACGCCCTGGCGGTGCAGCTGCGTTACGGTTCGCTGCCCGTGCCGCTCAAAGTGGTCGACTCACGCTACATCGGTCCCACCCTCGGCGAAGACTCGCTCCAGAAAAGCATCATCGCCGGAATCATCGGCATGATCATCGTCATCCTGTTCATGGGCATCTACTACCGCATGCCCGGCATTGTGGCCGACATCTCCATCCTGGCCTACGCCGCGCTCACCTTTGCCGTCTTCAAGTACTTCCACTTCACCCTGACCCTGCCCGGCATTGCCGGTTTCCTGCTCAGCACCGGGGCGGCGCTCGACGCCAACATCCTCTTCTTCGAGCGCGTCAAGGAGGAACTCCGCGGCGGCCTGAACCTTTCCAACGCCCTGGTCAAAGGCTGGAAACGCGCCTGGTCCTCCATCCGCGACTCTAACGTCGCCACCATCATCACCTCCGTCATCCTCTTCTGGTTTGGGTCGAGTTTCGGCGCGACCATCGTGAAAGGCTTCTCCCTGACCCTGTTCCTGGGCGTCGCCATCAGCCTTTTCACCGCCCTTTTCATCACCCGTCCCCTGCTGACCCTCGCCGTGGACCTCTTCAAACCCACCAACCTCAAACGATGGTTCGGGATCTAGGAAGCAACCATGAACATCCTGAAGAACCGCTACTTTTACTTCGCCCTGTCCCTGCTCATCATCATCCCGGGGCTAACGATCCTCGTCAGCCAGATTGCCCGCAAAGAAGTGCCGCTTTCGATTGACTTCACCGGCGGCAGCCTGCTCGAGGTCCGGTTCGATACGGGCGAGCCTGCCCCGGCGGAGATCATCGCCGTATACGACACCCTCGGCGTCAAAGACGCTCAGGTGCAGACCACCGACAAAGGCACCATCATCATCCGCTCCTCCTACGTGGACAACGACCTGCGCGACGATGTCCTGACCGCGCTGGAAACAGAATTCGCCGCCAACGTCGAAGTTGTACAACTCGAGAGCGTTGGGCCTTCCATCGGCAAACAGGTCACCTCGCGGGCGGGCATTGCCATCGGGTTCGCGGCGCTGGCGGTCGTCATCTACATCACGATAGTCTTCCGCAAAATGGAACACGCCTTCCGCTACGGCGTCTGCGCCATCATCGCCATGATCCACGACGTGGCCGTCGTGTTCAGCGTCGCTGCCATCGGCTCCATCTTTTTCGGCTGGGAAATGGACGCCCTCTTCCTGACCGCCCTGCTGACCGTCATCGGCTTCTCTGTCCAGGATAAGATCGTGGTCTTCGACCGCATCCGCGAAAACTCGGGCATCCTGCGCCGCCTCAACTTCGAAACGCTGGTCAACCATTCCATCATCCAAACCCTCCAGCGCTCCATCAACACCCAATTGATGACCGTCGAATTCCTCCTGCTGGCCCTGGCGCTGATCGGCGGCGTCACCCTGCGCGAGTTCGCCATCATCCTGCTGGTCGGCCTGTTGAGCGGTACCTACTCCTCGATCTTCATCGCCGCTCCCATCCTCGTTCTCTGGGAAAACAAAGAGTGGCGCACCTGGTTCCGCCGCAAAGAAAATACAACCGCCTAGACCCATCCTCCCGAAGTCCAAAAGACTTCGGGAGTTTTTTACCGCCAGGCCGCGGGCCGAAATGCCTTACAGTTTTGTATGGTTGCGGATTGCCGGAACGCCCCTCCCCGTCTCAATGTAAAATGGCTGCATATGTTCACTGCCCGCAGCGTCGCCGAGATCGGCCCGGTTGCCTGGGACGCCCTGAGCGGGGAGCGCCCATTCCAGAGTTACCGCTGGGCCGCCTACGGCGAACGCGTCATGGCCGGCTGCCCGCCCTTTTACATCACCGCTTTGGTGGATGAAAAACCCGCCGCGCGCGGGACCTTTTATCTGGTTCGTCAGGAACCCCTGCCGCTCCCCCGCCTCGTGCGCGCGCCGGCAGCCGGTCTCCTGCGGCGCTGGCCGCTGCTCATCTGCCGGACGCCGCTGGCGAACCTCTCCGGCCTGCTCCTGCCCGGCGGCCCGGAGCGGGAGCGGACCCGCGGCCTGGTCGCCGCCTCCGCGCTGGAGGAAGCGCGCCGCCGGAACGCCTCGTTCCTGCTCTTCGACTTCCTCGAAGCAGGCGACGCCCGCGCCCCCGGCTGGCCGGACGGATTTTCCTCGCTCGCCGTCTCCGACCCCGGCATGTGGATGCGGGCGGAATGGGACAGTTTCGAGGCCTACCTCGCCGCCGGCGACAAGAAGTCCCGCCAGCATTACAAGCGCAGCCTGCGCGAGGCAGACAGGCTCGGCATCCGCGTGGAACGCCGCCGCTCCGTGTCCGACATCGAGGCCGTCCTGCCGCTCATCCGCAACGTGGAGAAAAAATTCGGGGCGGCCTCCAACCCGTGGGCGCGCGGCATGATGGAACACATGGACATGGTCGAGAGCACGTTCCTCGAAGCGCGCATCGGCAGCCGCCTGGTCGGGTGCGGGCTGCTGGTCTACGACAACGGCGCGCAGATGGCCGCCGCGCTTGGCCTGGCAGAAGGCGTGCCATACGTCTACTTTGCGCTGGTCTACGAGAGCCTGCGTGAAGCGTTCGAGAAGAAGGTCCGCCTGCTGCGCTGGGGCAGCGGCGCGTATGAAGTCAAACAACGGCTGGGGTTTAACCGCGAACAGAACAACAGCATCGCCCTTGCGGGAATCCGTCCGCTGTCACGGTTCATTGCAAGACTGGCATCACAAACGGCGAAAGGTTGAGTTACATGACTGAGACGACATTCTGGGCTTATTACGGCGGCATCATCCGGAAAACCTGGGGAAAATCAAAATGGTTCCGCGTCCTGTTCATCATTTCCATTGTTTGGGCCGCGCTTCGGCTCATCGCGCAGATCGTGCTCGCGGCCGACCCGGTCTCCAGCCAATTAAGCGTTGACTTGCAGGTCTACCTGGACGCGGCAACGCACTTTGTCGAACGCGCCAATCTCTACCCGGCGTCGCTCGAAATCCTGGAATACCACTTCCCATACCCGCCCCCATTTGCCCTGCTATTCACCATCTTCCTCAAACTGCCGAAACCGGTAACAATTTTCCTACACATGGCCATCCACATCCTGGCCTACTATCTCCTGTTTACGCGCTGGGGGAAAATTTTCAACCTGCTCCGCCTCGACAAGGCCAGCGAGACCCTTATCCGCACGCTCCCGCTGTGGTTCGTGTTCGTCGGCTTCTGGGACGACCTGATCTATCTCAATATTTACACGATCATGGCCCTGCTGGTCACCCTGCTCATCGAAGCGATACTGGACGAGAATCTGCGCTGGTCGGTGGTGTGGCTGACCGTGATCCTGCTCACCAAGCCGCACTTTGCGTTTGCCGCCATCATCCCGCTTTTCCTGAGCCGCTACAAATTCTTCTTCAAGATGATCCTGTGGGCCATTGTCAGTTACGCGGCCATCAGCCTCTTCACCATCCTTGTCGGACGCCCGGACTATGTTTTGGGACAATACCAGGATTACTTCCAACTCCTGACCCGCCTCGGGAACGACTTCCCCTGGCGCGGACCCGAGGCCGGTTTCCTCGGTTATAACCACTCCATCAAACAAATCTTCGCCTTTTACGGCGGGACAGCCGGATCAACCCTTACGATTGCAACGGTGGTAAAACTGGTATTGCTCATCCCGCTGGCGGTGGTCACCATCCCGCGCCTCCTGCGCCCGGTCCGCCAACTCGAACAGGCCGAATCCTGGATCCTGGAGGTCATCCTTCTCCTCTACCTCGGGATTTTCGTCTGGCTGGATATCGTCTGGGAGGCATTCCTGACCATCGTCATCTTTGGCTACCTGCTCTCTGCATTGAGAGCCAGGTGGCAGAAAATCCTCCTTTCGTGCATCTTTGTACCTTATGCCATCCTCGACGCATGGCGCTTGATCGCCTACGCGTCCGGTTCCCCCATGATCACGGACGCCTACCTCCAGTGGGATTACAGCATGTATTTCCCGATCATCATGATCGTCATCCTGACGTTCTACGTCATCCTGGCGGCCAGGCAATGGCCGAGGCCCGCGAGGAGAGCAGGATGATGACGCTGGAGGAATTCCTGGCCCTGCCAACCGAGGAAGCCGCCCGCCGCGTGCGCTCCGCGGGACCTCAGGTCTGCGTCTTCCCCATCAACGGGACGCGGCGCTGGTTCCTGCTCGAGCACGGCGGCCGGCAGTGGGACGACCCCATGGGCGCGTACATGGACATCGCCGCCGAAAACCACATCTCGCTCTACAAACTCATCTTCGACCACGGCGTGGACACGCTCATCACCCCCACCCTCGGCCCCGACATCCTCCTGCGCGGCGACGAGTACATGGCCCGCATCGGAGGCGAGGGGCTGGCGCGGCTGGCGCAGGGTCCGGATTTCCTGGAATTCTACGATGAGTACGATGTGCGCGTTCATTTCTACGGGAACCACCGCAAGGCGCTGGCAGGCACACCGTACGCCGGCCTGTCCGACCTGTTCGACCAGGCCGCGGCACGCACACGGTCCCACCGCCGCTTCCGCCTGTTCTTCGGCGTGTTCGGCAACGACGCGGCCGAGGCGGTGGCGGAGTTCGCCGTCCGGCATTACCAGGAACACGGTCAGGCCCCGGACCGGCGCGCCATCGTCGAAAATTATTACGGGGAGTATGTCGAACCGGCCACGTTCTTCATCGGGTTCGACAAGTTCTGCGCGTTCGACTATCCGCTGCTGGGGCTGGGCGAGGAGGACCTGTATTTCACCGTCGCCCCTTCGCCCTACCTGACGCCAAACCAGTTCCGGGAAATCCTGTACGACCACCTGTTCACCCGGCGCGTGCCGGAACCGGATTACAATCAGATGTCCGCCGACACGATCCGGGAAATCGGCAATTATTACAAAAAATACCGGGGGCTGGTGTTAGGCGCCGGGAAGATTAACCACGGCCTCTGGAATCCAAATTTTGGCGGGTCCGCATGAACATCAACGCAGAGATCAACAAACTCCTCAACGAGATCGGATCCGGGCAGATGAGCAACACCCCCTACGATACGTCCTGGATCGCACGATTGGAACATGATCCAGAGATGAGCAACAACGCGCTCTCATGGCTTTGCGATCATCAGCTGCCGGATGGCAGTTGGGGCTCAAGGGACCCGTTCTATTACCATGACCGGGTCATCTGCACCCTGGCGGCAATGATCGCCCTCACCCGCCGGGGGCGCAGGATACAGGATAAAATCCAGATCGAACGGGGATTGGCTGCCCTGGAGAAAATAACCGTGGGCGCAACCACCGGCCTGGCAGCCGATCCAAATGGCGCAACCGTCGGCTTTGAGATGATCGCCCCCACCTTAGTGACGGAAGCCGTACAACTGGGGATCATCAAACAACAGGCCGACAGGATCCTTGGAAGGCTTGCCAGGCAACGCGAAATTAAAATGGCAAAACTTGCGGGGTATAAGATCAACCGGTTTGTGACCATCTCTTTTTCGGCAGAAATGGCCGGAGATGACGGCAAAAACATGCTTGACAGTGACAATATGCAGGAAGCCAACGGGTCGGTCGGGAACAGTCCGTCGGCAACGGCGTACTTCCTGCTCAACATCCAGCCTGCCAGCCAATCGGCGATGACCTACCTGCGCGACTGGGTCACGGCGGATGGAGGCGCGCCCGATTTTGCGCCAATTGACATCTTTGAGCTGGCCTGGACTCTGTGGAACGTGGGATTGAGCGCCGATCTTGGCTTGCCCGTGCGCGCATCTTGCAATCCGCATCTGGATACCATGAAGAAAGCCTGGAAAACAGGGAAAGGCATTGGGACCGCGTCCCAGGCCACGCTGCCGGACGGCGACGACACCGGACTGGTCTACCATGCGCTGGGACGCTTTGGTTCCAACATGGATATTCAGTCTGTCCTCAGTTACGAAGAGGGCAATCACTTCCGCTGTTTTTCCCTGGAGGCCGATCCATCCATCAGCACCAACATCCATATCCTGGGAGCATTACAACAGGCGGGGCTTGAGAACGCGCACCCGGCGGTCCAAAAGGTGCTTGCGTTCCTGCGCAACAGCCGGGTTGCCGGAAAATTCTGGTTCGACAAATGGCATGCCTCCCCCTACTACGCCACATCCCACGCGATCATCAATACCTGCCGGTATGACCGGAAGTTGGCAAAACAGGCGGTGGATTGGATCCTGGAGAGCCAGAAACCAAACGGCGCATGGGGATTCTTCCACGCCCCGACCGCGGAAGAAACGGCCTACTGCATTCAGGCGCTTTCGGTCTGGAACCAAACCGGCGGGAAAATAGACCCGTCCGTGCTGCGCAAAGCGTCCGACTGGCTGCTGGAACATGCCGAGCCGCCCTATCCACCCATGTGGATTGGAAAGTGTTTATACTGTCCGGAAAAAGTTGTCCGTTCTTCCATTTTGAGCGCCCTTTCTCTCGCGGGAGCATAAGCCATGATAAAGAAATTCACTGATTTCCTGAAACTGACTCCAAATGATCCAGACGAATCGCGACGCACCAAGTTGTTGCATACGCTCATGCTGGGAATGAGTCTGCTCGCCCTCCTTGTGGTCATCCTGAGCGCAACAGCCATCCTGCTCAATTTTAGTAAGCTGGAGGATGTTGCTTTGCTGATCTATGGGTGTGTCGCGTTCATCGTCATGAACGGGTTGATCTTCCTTTTGAGCAAGTGGTCAGCAAAAACTGCTGCCTGGGTGTTCCTGCTCATCATCAACCTGGTCCTTGCGGCAAGCGACACGCCGGACAAAGTCGGCAATGGAAGTTCGATGTTCGTTTTCGCCATCCCCATCGCAACCGCGGCGTTGTTACTAAGTCCCGCATCCAGCTTTGTTTTCGCGGCGCTCAGTTCCGCCATTGTGGTTGTCCTGGGAATAAACGGCAATTTTGTGCCAAACTACCCGACCCTGGTGGGTTTCTTTGTACTGGCGCTTGTCTCGTGGCTGTCTGCCCAGGGCCTGCAAAATGCCCTCAAGGAACTCCGCGCCACCAACGCCAACCTCGACCGTCTTGTCCAGGAACGGACAAAGGAACTGGCCAAAGCCCTCTCCCGTGAACGCATCGAGGCCGGGCGCAGCAAGGCCATCCTGGAAAGCATTGCCGACGGTGTGATCGTGTTCGATATCCACGGCAAGGCCATCGAGATCAATCCCGCCATCGTCCGCCTGCTGGAATTGCCGTTCGAACAGGTGCACGGAACGACCATTGATGAACTCACCCGCTCCAAAGCCCTGGATTCCAGGAACCGGGGCATCCTGGCCGGCCTGCTCTCCAGCACCGGCCAGCAGTTGACCAGTTACCGGGTCCTGTGGGAACGGAAGACGCTGTCCGTCAGTTCCTCGCAGGTCTTCGACACCGAGGGGACGCGCATGGGGACGGTGGCCGTCTTCCGCGACTTCACTCGCGAGGCGGAAGTTGAAAAGATGAAGAACACCTTCCTGGCAATGGTCTCGCACGAACTGCGCACCCCGCTGAACGCCATCCTCGGGTATGCAGAGATGCTCAAAGAAACCATCTACGGCCCGATCAACGAGAAACAGGCGCGCACAACCGAACGCATCATGTCGAACTCGCGCCGCCTGCTCGACATCGTCAGCGACCTGCTCGACCAGGCCCAGATGGAAGCCGGCAAATTGACCATCATGGCCCGGCCATTCAAACCCGTCGAACTCCTCGACAACGTCCACGGGGTGATGGACAAGATCGCCGCCGACAAGGACCTGGCGCTGACCAGCGGCCTTGACCCGGAACTCCCCGAATGGCTCACCGGCGACCAGGCGCGCCTCCAGCAGATCCTGATCAACCTCATTAACAACTCCATCAAGTTCACCAAGACAGGCTCCGTCCATTTCCGGGCCTATCGGCGCGACAAGAAACGCTGGGCGCTGGAAGTGCGCGACACGGGCATCGGCATCCCCGCAGATGAAATCGCGCTGGTCTTCGAATCCTTCCACCAGGTGGACAGCACCACCAGCCGCGAGCACGGCGGCTTCGGGCTGGGGCTGTCCATCGTCAAACAACTCGCCAACCTCATGGGCGGCGAAGTGAACGTCTCCAGCCAACTCGAAAAGGGCAGCGCCTTCACGGTTGTGCTCCCGATGGTTGTCTCCCGAAGGAGGATCACAAAATGAACGAAACGGCTTTTGTCATCGAAGACGACGAGGACCTCTCCACCATCTTTACCGAAGCCCTGCAATCCGCCGGCTACCAGGTGGAACGGCTGCTGGACGGCGCGGCCGCCCGCCAGCGGCTGTCTGAAACCGCCCCGCACCTCGTCCTGCTCGACATGCACCTGCCCCACGTCAGCGGCGCGGACCTGCTGACCGGCATCCGGTCCGACGAACGCTTCGCCCGCACGCTGGTGGTCATCGCCACCGCCGACGCCCGGCTGGGAGAAGAATACCGCAGCGTAGCGGATTTCGTCCTCATCAAACCCATCTCGTTCGTCCAGTTGCGCGACCTGACCCAGCGCCTGCACAAACCTCCCGCCGCCGCGTAGCCCTCCCCTACCGTTGCACTTTTGACCGACTTGGGGTAAATTAGATGCGACAAATGTTCTATGCAATTTGACGTGGCAGCAGTTCAACTGCTGCCACAACGGATATACAGGAGCCTCCCATGACCGACAAATTCTACCTCGGCAAACTCCACGACCCCGCCAGCGGGAAAGCCGCTGGCCAGCCGGTCCAGTACGACCCCGGCGACCTGACCACGCACGGCGTGGTGGTGGGTATGACCGGCTCCGGCAAGACCGGCCTGTGCATCGCCCTGATGGAGGAAGCCGCCCTGCAAGGCATCCCCGCCATCCTGATCGATCCCAAGGGCGACCTGACCAACCTGCTGCTGCACTTCCCCGACCTGGCCCCGCAGGACTTCCAGCCCTGGCTGGACCCGGAACTTGCCCGCCGCGCCGGCAAGTCGGTCGAGCAGGCATCCACCGACGCCGCCCTGGCCTGGCGCAACGGCCTGGCCGAGTGGGGCATTGACCGCGAGCGGATGCTGGCGCTCAAGAACGCCGCGCAGTTCGCCGTCTACACCCCCGGCTCCGACGCCGGCATCCCCGTCAGCGTCCTGTCGTCGCTGGCCGCGCCCGGCCTGGACTGGGCGACCAACCGCGAGGTCCTGACCGAACGCATCGCCAGCACCGTCACCGCCATTCTCGGGCTGGTCGGCTACGAAGACGTTGACCCCCTGCGCTCGCGCGAACACATCCTGCTCGCCAACATCTTCCAGTCCGCCTGGAGCCAGGGCAAATCCCTTGACCTGACCGAACTCATCCTCCAGATCCAGACCCCGCCCTTCGAAAAACTTGGCGCCTTCCCGGTGGACAAATTCTTCCCGCCCAGGGACCGCATGGAACTGGCCCTGCAACTCAACAACATCCTGGCCGCCCCCACCTTCGAACTGTGGCGCATCGGCCAGCCGCTCGACATCCCCTCGCTGCTCTACGCCCCCGACGGCCGCCCGCGCCACTCGGTCTTCTATCTCGCCCACCTGGCCGACTCGGAGCGCATGTTCTTCGTCACGCTGCTCCTGTCGGCGGTCGAGACCTGGATGCGCACCCAGGCCGGCGCCACGTCCTTGCGCGCCCTGCTCTACATGGACGAGATCTTCGGCTACCTGCCGCCCTCGCGCAACCCCTCCTCGAAACAGCCGCTCCTGCGCATGTTGAAACAGGCGCGCGCCTTCGGCCTCGGCCTGCTGCTCGCCACCCAGAACCCGGTGGACGTGGACTACAAAGCCCTCTCCAACGCCGGGACGTGGTTCATCGGCAAACTCCAGACCGATCAGGACAAACAGCGCCTGCTGGACGGACTCGAATCCGCCGCCTCCGGGACCCTGAACCGGGCCGCGCTCGACCGGCTGATCTCCGGCCTCGGCAAGCGCGTCTTCATCATGCACAACGTCCACGAGAAACAGCCCATCCTGTTCCAGACCAGATGGGCGATGAACTTCCTGGCCGGACCGATGACCCGCGCCCAGATCCCGGCGTTGAACAAACTGGTGGGAGCCAGTTTCCAGTCTACAGTATCCAGTGTACAGTCGCCGGCTGAACCACCCGCCGCGCCCGAAGGCTTCGAACCCATCCCGGCAGTTGCTGCCATTCCCGTCGAGGCCGCGCCGCCAATCGTAAATCGTAAATCGTCAATCGAAAATCCACAATCCTCCATAACCCGTCCCTCCGCCCCAGCCGGCATCGCCGAATTCTTCCTGCCGATGAACCTGTCCTTCGTCCGCGCCCTGACCGACGCTGGACAGAGCGGGGACGCCGTCCAGAGCGGCATCCTCTACCGCCCGGCGCTCATCGCCTCCGCCCAGGTGCGCTTCCTCGACCGGAAATACAACCTGGACACCGACATGGTCAAATCCGCCCTGGTGCCTGAACCCGACCCGCGCGGCGTCGTCCGCTGGGATGATTTCGTCACCGCCCTGCCGGAGGCGGGCCAGATGGACCCGGCCCCCGACCCGCAGGCGCGCTTCGCCGCCCTCGACGCGCCGCTCTCGGACGCCCGTCTGCTCGCCGCTCTCCAGCACGACTTCACCGACTGGATCTACCGCACGAGCAAGGTTACCATCCGCGCCAACCAGGCGCTCGGCATCTTCGCCACGCCAGATGTAAGTCAGACCGAGTTCATGAAAGCCTGCACCGACGCGGCCGTCCAGGCGCGCGAGGACGAGATCGCCAAAGCCACCGCCGCCATTGACCGGCAGATCAAGACTTTGCAGGACAAGATCTCCCGCGAGGAACGCGAACTCAGGATGGATGAAACCGAACTCTCCCAGCGCAAGGGGGAGGAACTCGCCACCCACGCCGAGAACGTGCTGGGCGTCTTTGGCGGACGGAAATCCACCCGCCGCCTGTCCTCCTCGCTGACCAAGCGCCGCATGACCGAGCAGGCCAAGGAAGACGTGGAAGAATCCATCGCCGCGCTCAACCAATACGATGCGGAAATGCGCCAACTGGAGGAGTCCCGCCAGCAGGCGCTGGACGGCGCCGGGGCCAAATGGGAGAACGCCGCCAGCGATGTCACCCAGGTACCGCTCCTGCCGAAGAAGACCGACATCTACGTGCAGGTCTTCGGCGTGGCCTGGATGCCGGTCTACCTGGCCCAGTCCGCTGGCGGGACGGTGGAGGTCCCGGCGTTTAGCGCGTGATTTGTGCGGCGGGGGTCTGAGACCCCCGCCGAGCAACATAAGGAGAAAACGTGCTCTGGCTCATCTTATCGGTACTGCTCTGGGGATTGCTCCATTCCCTTCTTGCTTCCCACACAGCCAAAGAACTGGCCCGCCGCTGGCTCGGCGACCGGGCGGCGCGTTTCTATCGCCTCGGCTACAACGTCTTTTCCTGCGTCAGTTTCCTGCCCGTGCTGATGATCGCCGCCCTCACCCCGGACCGCACGCTGTACCTCGTCCCGCTGCCGTGGTCGGGGCTGATGGCGCTCGGCATGCTGCTCTCCGCCGCGGCGCTGGTAGCGGGATTCCGCCAGACGGACGCGTGGGAGTTCATCGGGCTGAGACAGGCCGCCGGTCCGCTGGAGGCGCGGGACGGGGCGCTCGTCACGGGCGGACTCTATCGCTGCGTCCGCCATCCGCTCTACACAGCCGGGATCGCGTTCATCTGGCTGACGCCGCTGATGACCGTCAACGCGCTGGCCATCAACGCCGCGCTGACGGTCTACGTCATCGTGGGGGCAATCTTCGAGGAGCGCAAACTGCGCCGCGAGTTTGGCCAGGCCTATGCGGATTACGCCGCCGTCACGCCGATGTTCATCCCCTTCACAAAATGGAACAAAAAATAATCCGGGGCGTCTAGCGTTATAATCACGCCAATGACCACCGCCACGCTTCCCCTCCGATCCAGGCAGAACATCCTCCCGCAGATAGCCGCCGCCCTGCTGGGCGGGATCGTGCTGTTCCTGCTGGCCGTCGCCACGCTGACCGTGTCCTACCAACTTGCCTACTCCGGGCGCATCCTCCCCGGCGTGCATATGGCGGGCGTGGACCTGTCGGGCCTGCCGCCCGAAGACGCCGCGGCCGCTTTGAGCGAGCGCCTCACCTATCCCTACTCCGGGCGCATCGTCTTCCGTGACGGGGAGCAGGTCTGGGTGGCGGCGCCGGCGGAACTGGGCATGGTCTTCGACGTCGGCGCGAGCGTGCAGGACGCCTACGGGGTGGGACGCCGCTCCGGCCTGTTTGGCAACCTGGCCGGGCAGGCGCGCGCCTGGCAGAGCGGCGTGGACGTGCCGCCGATCGTCATCGTGGACCAGCGCGTGGCCTACGCCTGGCTGCAGAACCTCGCCGCGCAAATTGACCGACCGGTGGTGGAGGCCGACCTGCACCTGAACGGGACCGAGATCGTGTACGCCCCCGGGCAGACCGGCCGCGCCCTCGACCTCGACGCCAGCCTCGCCAATCTCGAAGCGGCGCTCCAATCCTTCCGCGACGGCGAGGTGACGCTGGTCATTCGCGAACAGACCCCCGCTGTGCTGGACGCTTCGGCGCAGGCCGAAACCCTGCGCGGCATCCTGTCTGCCCCGCTGACCCTCTCAATCCCCAACCCGGAACCCGGCGACCCCGGCCCGTGGAGCGTGGATGCCTCGGCGCTGGCGGGCATGGTGGCCATCGTCCGCGTCCCGGCGGGGAGCGGCGAATCGCTCCAGGTCACGCTCGACCCGCGGGGGCTCCAGCCGCTGCTGAACGAGATCGCCGCCCAACTCGACCGCGATCCCGCCAACGCCCGCTTCATCTTCAACGACAACACCAAACAACTCGACCTGAAAGTCAACGCGGTGACCGGCCGCAGCCTGGATGTGGCCGCCACGCTGGCCGCGATCCAGTCGGCGCTGCTGGCCGGTCATCATGCGGTCCCGCTGACGGTCGCCAGCCAGCCGCCAGCCGTGGGCGACGACGCCACCGCCGCCTCGCTCGGCATCACCGAACTGGTATCCAGCCAGATTACCTACTTCCGCGGCTCCGGCGCGGCGCGTATGCAGAACATCGAGATCGCCGGTTCGCAGTTCCACGGATTGCTGATCGCCCCCGGCGAGACCTTCTCGATGGGCGACGTGCTGGGCGACGTGAGCCTGGAGAACGGCTATGCCGAGGCGTTGATCATCTACAACGGGCGCACCATCACGGGCGTCGGCGGCGGCGTGTGCCAGGTGAGCACCACCCTGTTCCGCACCGCCTTCTTCGGCGGCTACCCCATCGTCGAGCGCACGCCGCACGCCTACCGCGTCTACTACTACGAGCAGACCGTCAGCGGCTACGACAACAACCTGGCCGGGCTGGACGCCACCGTCTACTTCCCGCTGGTGGACTTCAAGTTCACCAATGACCGGCCCTACTGGCTGCTGATGGAAGTGTACGTCAACAAAAGCGCCCAACGCATCACCTGGAAATTCTATTCCACCAGCGACGGCCGCAGCGTGGACTGGACCACCACCGGCCCGCTGAACGTCGTCCCCGCGCCCGCGCCGCTTTACCAGATGAACGCCAGCCTCGGCAAGGATGAGATTGACCAGATTGACTGGGCCGCCGACGGCGCCGACATCACGGTTACGCGCACGGTGACGCGCGGCGGCGCGCTGTTCTTCACCGACACCTTCCGCACCCACTACCAGCCCTGGCAGGCCATCTGCGAATACGGCCCCGGCACCGACAACTGGGCCGGCCTGGCGAAGGACCTCGGCCTGTGCCAGCCGCGCTGACGCGGCGGAGCGTGGTAAAATAGCCGTCTGTTGGAAGTGGCGCAAAATGTCATTTTGCGCCGCCGAAGGCAGTAACGCAAAATGTCATTTTGCGCTACAACAAAACTGGAGAAACCATGCTGAACAAAGACCTGCTCGAAATCCTGCGCTGTCCGGCCTGCGTGCGCGAAAAACCGGGCCTGCTCAAATACTACAAGGAAGCCTGGCTCATCTGCCAGGACTGCGGCCGCAAATACCCGGTCGTGGACGAGATCCCCGTCATGCTGATTGACGAGGGCGACAAGTGGACGGCGACGGCCGAGAAAGACCTGCCCGTCCCGCCTCCGCCGATGAAATAACGCCCGTTCCTTTCCGGACCCTTCGACACTCCCTTCGGTCGCAGGGCAGCGCCGTCAACCTGCTCCCGCCAAACGATTTTGGCGCGGCCGGCGCGAGGTCCTGGGAAAACCGCCTTCCCATTGGAAAAAGACATGCCTGAAAAGAAAGTCAACGCACACCCTGTCATCTTCCTGCGCCTCAGGCTCGGGCAGATCATCCTGCTCGCGGTCGGACTGACGCTGGCAATCGGGGGGTTCTTCTTCCTGCAAAACTTTACGGCCTGCTGGCGGCTGACCTCCGACCTGCCGGGCATGCCGCCGGAAAAATGTAACGCGCCGGCCGCCACCGGGCCGCAGTCCACGCCCGAGCCGGGCACGGAGGGAACGCCCGCCGCCACCGGCATCTTCTCCACGCCGTCGGCTTCGGCCCCGGCGCTGGACCTGCCGCCCGCCTGGGACGGCGCCAGCCGCGTCACCGTGCTGCTCATCGGCCTCGACTACCGCGACTGGGAAATCGGGGAGGGCGCGCCGCGCTCCGATACGATGATCGTGCTGACGATTGACCCGGTCAGCAAGACCGGCGGGATACTGACCGTGCCGCGCGACCTGTGGGTCAACATCCCCGGCTTCGGCTACGGCAAGATCAACACCGCCTACTCGCTGGGCGAGGGCAATGACCTGCCCGGCGGCGGCGGGGAACTGGCGCGCAAGACGGTCGAGAACGTGATCGGCGTTCCCATCCAGCATTATGCCCAGGTGGATTTCGCCACTTTCGAGGCGTTCATTGACGCCGTCGGCGGCGTCAAGGTGGAAGTGACCGAGGCCATCGAACTCGATCCCATCGGCGGCGGCTACGACCACGTCATCCTGCAGCCGGGGCGCTACACGCTGGACGGACGGCTGGCGCTGGCCTATGCGCGCAACCGCTCCACTTCGGGCAACGACGTGGACCGTTCGGCGCGCCAGATGCAGGTCATCATGGGCATCCGCGAGCGCGTCATCAATCCCACCTATTGGCCGGGCATTGCCGCCAACGCGCCAACCCTCTACCAGGAACTCTCCGCCGGCATCAAGACCACCATGTCGTTCGACGACGCCTTCCGGCTGGGACTGCTGGCGCGGGAGATCCCGAAGGAAAACATCCAACAGGGCAGCATTGATTACACGATGGTGCTGATTGCCAAATCCCCCGACGGGCTGGACATCCTCGTCCCGCTCCCGGATAAAATCCGCGAACTGCGCGACCAGATCTTCACGCCCGGCGAAATGCTCACCCCAATGGCGCAGGGCGAGCCGGTGGCGCTGATGCAGGCCGAAGGGGCGCGCGTCTCGATACTGAACGCAGCGGGCGTCACCGGCCTGGCTGCCAAGACCGGCGAGTGCCTGACCGGGCAGGGCATGAACGTCGTCCACGTTGGCGACCCGACCGAGTGGCCCGCCTCGACCATCCTCATTGACCACAGCGGCAAGCCGTACACGCTGAAATACCTGATGCAGTTGATGAACGTTGCCCCGAACCAGGTGCGCATCCGCTTCGACCCGAACGCGGCCGCCGATGTCGAGATCATCCTCGGCCCGGGGGCGGTCAGTCCGTGCCCGTAGTTAGTTCGGTAGTTGGATAGTTGGGTGGTTGGGTAGTCAACAGAACTTCCGGGAGGGTTTCCCGGAAGTTTTTATTGTGGGTGTCGTAGGGCGGGTATCGAAACCCGCCCTACGAAACTTCAATACCCGCCAAAACGGGCTTCTTCGCGACCGAATTGAAATCTTCGCGTTCGCCTGCCCCCGTTCTTGGGGGGTCGCGTGCTTCGCGGTTTAATCTTTACGGCTGCTGGAAGACCAGCCGGAGGCTCCCCCACCAGGTCACGCCGCCGGCTTCGCAGGTTGGCGCTTCCAGCCCCTCGACCGGCGCGCCGCCGCTGGCGACCTGCACGCTGTAGACGATGCCGGGCGTCATGGCGAAGTCGGCGTAGCCGTTGCCCAGTTCCGGCTTGAGGCCGGTGAAGATGTGTTCGCGGCCGCCATCCCACGTGACCAGGATGTCCACGCCGGGGACGGGATACCCGGCTGCGTCCCGGACCTGGACCTGGATCAGCGCGTCGAGCAGATTCGCGTTGCAGACCGTCTCCTGCGCGGCGAGCGCGTACGGCAGGCCGGGAGTCGGGGTGGGCGTGCGGCTGGGACGCGGCGTGGCGGAGAGGAAGGGCGTGACGGTCGGCGTGAAAGGCGTCTCGCTCACGGACGGGGTATCGGTCGGCGGGCCGCCGGGGGTGTCGGTGATGAACGGCGTATCCGTTGGCGGCATCGTCGCCGGGACGACGATGATCGTCGGCGTGGACGAGGCGGCCGCGGTCGGCGCGGGGGGCTGGACCGCCTGCGCCAGTTGGAGCAGCGCGTAGGCCGAGCCGTCCGGGTCGCCCGCAGCCAGCAGAGCGCTGGCCTGGCCGGTCAGGGCCGCGGCCGGGTCCGGGTCGCGGAGCGAGGCGAGGCGGGCGCGGGCGCGGTCCAGGTCGCCGTCCGCCTGGTAAGCGGAGGCGATCAGGACGCGATACTGGTCCTTGAAGTCGGAGCGCAGGGCGTCCGGCGCGGCGTCCACATAAGTCACCGGCGAGACGATCCACGTGTAGACGAGGCCAAGGGCGACGCCAAGCGCCACGCCGCCGACGAGCAGCCAGGGGATGCGGCGCAGAAAGGTCACGGCGCGCCTCCGGCGGGCTGCCAGGTCTGGAGGGCGGAGGCGAGTTCCTGGAGCAGTTTGATGTCGGCTTCGGGGAAGTTGTTCTGGAAGGCGTAGGTCAGCGCCTGCGAGGCGATTTCGGCGGGCGGGTCGCTGCCGAAGACGGTGAGACGCCGGGCGGCCGCGTCGAGATCACGGTCGGCGTAGTAGACCTGGGCGGTCATCAGCGCGTAGTCGGTGCGGTAATCGGTGCGCAGGGAGGCGGGCGCGATGTCCACGTACTGGACCGGGCTGAGCACCCAGCCGTAGACCACTCCGGCGGCGATACCGAGGGCGAGGGCAATGAGAAATTTTATCCAGCGAGGCATGGTTTTGAATGGGACGCGGACGAACGCTGATAAACGCGGATTTTTGGACACGGATGACACGGACTGGACGGTTTTTTCCGTATCCCACGGAAGGACTCCGTGATCTCCGTGTTGTCCGTGTTGTCCGTGTACAAAGGGTTTTGCGTGCTTCTAAAAAATGTCCGGGCAGGTGACCCGGCGGCACCCGGAGTGTCCTCCTTACCGTTGCTTCCTTTCGGACCTGGCGGGGTTCGCAGGTCTCCGCCGCGCCGGACCCACCCGGACAGGGCAAGCATACCCGATGTGAGGAGGGCTGTCAACGGAGGGTTAAATATTTCAAAACATCCTCATCTGCTCCGGCGGTTCGAGCGGGTCGCCGGAGAGTTCCTTCTCCCACTGCCCGCGGTCGAGACCTTCGGATTCGGCCAGCCGCCGCAACTGGCGGAACTTGAGCACGCGCCAGCCCCGGTTCCAGAGCGCCTCGAGCGCCGGGTCGCGGCGCAATTTCGCGGAGAGCAGGCCGGCGCGTCCGCCGGGGAGGACGAGCAGGCTGCGTTCCGGCGGATGCGGGTTCTGGCGGACGGCCTGCCCGGCGACCGCCGAGGCCAGCAGGTAAAACGCGTAGACGTCCTCCCCGCCCTCCTGCCAGAGCATCGTCCGCCCGGGCTGGTCGGAGCGGGAAACGGCGTACCCCAGCCGCGCGCCGAGCGCGGCCAGTTGCGCCGCGGCAGACTCGAGGTCCGCGCGGCGGGCGGAGGGAGAGTCCTCCGGGCGCAGGGTCCAGCCGCCGTCCGTCTCGACGGCGTAGGAGGCCAGCGTCTCGCGCACCAGTCCGAGCGGAGGAGTGAACAGGCCGCGCAGTTCGGCGTTCAGGGCAGTTTCGATGTCCGGGAGGCGGCAGGCGGGATTCTTTTGCAGGAACGGGACGAGGAACATTTCCACGCGGTCGGGCAGGGACGGGGCGGCGGCGTCCCATTCGGGCAGCGCCCACAGGCCGGTCTCGGCGGCCGCGCCCGCGGCGTGATGGACGAACGCGCCGGACTCGATGGCAGCGGTGATGGGAGCATTCAGCGCGGGCAGGGCCTCCTTCTTCCACGTCAGCGCGTGCTGTTCGGCCAGCGCGGCCAGCCCGGCGGCGTGCAGGTGCAGGTACGTGACCGGCTCGCCGCGCGCCCGCAAATATTCCAGCATGGCGCGGCGCACCTCGCCGGCGTCAATCTCGTCTATGGCCGGGCGGGGGAAGGCGCGCCGGTTCCAGGCGGCCTGCGCCGGGTCGTGGCGGGAGCGGATGGCGATGCCGTTCAGATCAAATCCGGCCTCCGAGGCCGCCAGCAGGACGGCGGTCAGGAACGACGGCTCCGGCTCCGGCACGAGCGCGAACAGCCGGGCGTCGAGCGGCAGGTGCGCGGCGAGATTTTTCAGGGCGGCGTAGAGCGCAGCGGCGTGCCAGTCCCAGTCGTAGCGGCGGCGGCGCAGGACGCTCTTGAACGGCGCCACCGCCTCCCGCCCCCACAGCCAGCCAGCCCACAGCGCCGAGAGCGTCCAGAAAGCCTGGTTCGGACGCGGCACCACCGAGACGATGGCGGACGGGGCGATCTCCTTGAGACGCGGCGCGAGAGCGCGCACCGGCCCTTCGTACAGGCACACGCCGCCCGCTTCGTCCGGGACCCGGGGCCAGGTCGCGAGCGGCACGGCATTTTCCCCGCCGGACCATTCGTCCACGCCGCGCTCGAGCGACCGCCAGATATTCTTCTCGAGGAAGCGCGGCGGGACGGTCAACTGCTTCGGGCGCGGGCGCTCGGTGGGATGCGGCCAGAGCGTGTTGGCCTCGTCGCAGGCCGAGAGCAGCAGGGCAATGAGACAGCGCCGCCGCTCCGGCGTGAGCGACAGCCCGTCCAGTTTGTTGGCGATGGTGATGAGGGCATAGACGGCGCGCGGCAGATAGCACTCCAGCGCCTCCTGCACGTGGAGGCGGTCGGGGTCGTCCAGCGCGGCGACGCGTTCGAGGGCGCGGGCGCGGTGCAACCCGGCCGCGGCGGACATCTGCCCGGCGCGCGCCTGGTCCGCTTCGGTAACCGGATGCTCGCCGCTTTCGCCGCACGGACAGTTGTAGATGCGGGACACTGGCACAGTCCCGCCGCGTTCCCACACGAATGCCTCCGCCGGAACAACGCGCCGGCACTTAACGCACTCGGTCTGGTAGAGGGATTGCAAATGGGATTCGATCCGCTCTTCGCCTTTGCGCGCCGAGGCCAGTTCCGCCAGCGCGGCCTGGAGTTCAGAACGGGCAGGCGGCTGGCAGGCCATCTCCAGCAGGAAGCGCGTGATCGGGTTGTTGACCGCCACCAGCACGCGGTATCCGGCGCGCGCCAACTCCACCGCCAGGCGCGGCGCGGCCCCGAACGGGTCCAGCAGCCAGGCGCCGGGCGCGGCGTGCGGGGCGACGAGCGCGGCAGCCGCGCCGTCGGGGAAGGGCGGCAGGAAGCGGTCCAGCGGGCCGGTCGCAGAGGCGGGCGGCGTCCCGCCCGCGTACGGGAGGGCGGAGAGCAGGTCCATCAATTGTTAGTATAACCATGGCGGGGAAAAATACAATCCCGAATCAATGAAATTATCCACAGATTACACAGATTACGCAGATAAAAAAAATCTGCGTAACATGAGGCGAAAGGCTGACCTTTGTGTTCGAACGGTAACAATAACCTGACGAAACTCAGACCGGTTCGAACACGTACAAATTATTCATGCCATAGACGAAGCGTTTGTGCACGGTCAGGGCAAACCCGGCTTCCCGGCACAGGCGCACGATCTGCCTGGTGGTCATACCGCCCAGTTCGCCCGGCAGCATACCGCCGCGGCGCTTGTCCTCACTGTACCACCAGATGGCGTGGCCGACATTTCCCAGCAGCGGGCTGATCATGGTAATCACCAAACGGCCGCCCGGACGGATCAGGCGGCGCGCCTCGCGCAGCGCCGCATCGCGGTAGGGAATGTGGTTCAGGCAGGCGATGAAGGTGATCGAGTCAAAGCAGGCTGGCTCGAACGGCAGGTTCGATGTATCTTCCACCACCTGCGCACCGCCGCCCCATTCGAAGACATCCACGCCGAGGCCGTTCCCGTAAGTCTTGACCAGCAGATTAGTGCCCGCGCCCACGTCCAGCAAACGCCCCTCGAGGTGGGGCAGCACCGCCTGGATGCGTTCCTCCTCGAGTGTGGTCCAGCCCAACTTTGGCAGCCAGGCCTGGTCGAGT
The DNA here is from genome assembly GCA_009772985.1 of Anaerolineaceae bacterium. Taxonomy (GTDB): domain Bacteria; phylum Chloroflexota; class Anaerolineae; order Anaerolineales; family Villigracilaceae; genus UBA877. The sequence goes on along the minus strand of WOUS01000006.1, from coordinate 159,841 downwards.
AATACAAGGCGGAAGGGGATACCAAGGAAATCCCAGACGGAGCGAATCAATGATTTTTTCATTCTGTCATCTCGATGGTAACAATTGGTTGGGAATCAGACGGTACGTGCAGACATGAATTTCTCATGCCAAAGCACGAGTGTCAGCAGGCACCAGATCTGGTGGCTGTTGTCTGCAAGCCCGGCGAAGTGCTGCTCCAGCAGGGACTGGACGAACTCCGCGTCGAGCAGGCCGGTGTCGCGCACGCGGCGCGGCGAGAGGGTGTCCATCACGAAGGGTTTCAATCCGCGTTTCATCCACGGGCCGGCGGGAAGGTTGAATCCGGCCTTCTTGCGATCCAGGATCGCGTCGGGCAGCCGGCCGCGCATGGCGGCCTTGAGCAGGTATTTCTTCTGTGTCAGTCCGCGTAATTTCCACTGCGGCGGGACACGCGCCAGAAACTCAACCAGCCGGTAGTCCAGGAACGGGACGCGCACCTCCAGGCTGTGAGCCATGGACATGCGGTCAACCTTGACTAACATATCGTTGGGCAGGTAGAAGGCGGTGTCCACGTACAACATGCGGTCCAACGGATGGCGCGCGCCAGAGCGCCGGAAGTATTCGCGGTACAAGTCAATCACCTCGGCAGCGACGCCGGGCTGACCGCCCAGCGGGGCCAGCAGCCGGCGGCGCTGGTCGGCATTGAATATCATGCGCCAAAGCGCGTGCGCATCTTCGGAGGTCACGCCGCCGCTGTGCAGAAAGCGGCGCAGTTTGAAATCGAAACTGACCTTGCCCTCGCTGACCGGCAGCAGGGCTTCGATCAGCGGGGTGAGCATTCGATCGCGCAGGAAGGCCGGGATGGCGCGGTACAGGCGGTGCAGGTAATAGGCCTGGTAGGTCTCGTATCCTGCGATAGTCTCATCGGCGCCGTCTCCGCTGAGCGCCATGGTGACGTGCTCGCGGGTCATCTGAGCGAGATAGTACACGGCCAGCATGGATGAGTCGGCGGTGGGTTCCTCGGCGTGCCAGACCAGTTGCGGCAGGATGGCGGCTGCGTCGGCGGCCACCACGCGCTCGTGATGGTCGGCGCCGATCTGGGCGGCCACCCGGCGCGCATAGCCGCTTTCGTTGAAGGATTCTTCCTGGAACGAGATGGTGAAGGTCTTGACTGGCTCGCGCATGGCGCGCGACATCCAGTAGGCGATGGCGCTCGAGTCCACGCCGCCGCTCAGGAAGGACCCGAACGGCACGTCGCTGACCAGCCGGATGCGCACGGCGTCCTCCAGCAAGTCGGTGAACTGCTCGATCCCCTGCCGCAGGTCGCGTTGTTCGGGGTCGCGATATTCGAGTTGCCAGTAAGTATGGATCTGCGCCCGCCCGTCCGCCTCCACCAGCAGGTACTGGCCCGGCTCCAGCTGGCGGATGTCCGCGAACAGCGTGCGCGGGGCGGGGGTGTAGTTCAGCGCCAGGTAGTAAGACAACGCGGCGTAGTCCATTTTGCGCCCAGCGCCGGGGATTGGCAGCAGCGCCTTGATCTCGGAACCGAAAGCAAACACAGATGGCGTATGCAGGAAGAAGAGAGGTTTGACGCCGAGCCGGTCGCGGGTGACCCACAGGCGTTTGCGATTGTCATCCCACAGACCGAAAGCAAACATCCCGTTGAAGCGCTGCAAGCAATCCGGGCCCCACTGCTCGTAAGCGTGCAGGACCACTTCGCTGTCGGTGTTGGAGCGGAACCGGTGGCCGGCCTGCTCCAGCACGCGGCGCAGGTCCGCGAAATTGTATATCTCGCCGTTGTAGGTGATCCAGATCGTGCCGTCCTCATTGCACATCGGCTGATTGCCAGCCGCGGAGAGATCAATGATCGAAAGGCGGCGGTGACCCAGGGCAATCGGACCGATCTGGTGCGCTCCCCATCCGTCCGGGCCGCGGTGGCTCAACGCCCCGGTCATCTTCTCGATCAGGTCTGTGGGCGGGCTGGAACCGTCCAGCATGAGCAAGCCGGCAATCCCGCACATTACTCGTACAGCCCCAGGCGCAGCTGCGAGATCTGGTCGCAGATCAGGCCGAGCACGAACAGCAGCATGCCGGTGACGATAGCCATCATTGATCCCACGCTGACGCCGCGCCCGCTCAACGCATAGGGGATCTCCCACAGCACGCCTGTCAGGCCAATGATGAAGCTGGCCGGGACGAACACACGCAGCGGGTCGATCAGAGCGGCCAATCGCAGGATCAGGAGCAGGGTCTGTAACCCGGTGTTCAGCGAGATCGAACTCTTGCCGGTGCGCTTCTGTACCGTGATCGGAATGTACTCGACGCTGTAGCCGCGGTGCAGCATGACCAGCGTGATGGTCGTCGAGAAGGAAAAGCCGGACGGGCACAGGTGCAGGTAGCGCAGAACCGTCTCGCGGTGCAGGATGCGCAGCCCGGAATTGAGGTCGGGGATGCGCTGGCGAACCAGGTAATTGGCCAGCGCGCCCAGCAGCCATTTACCGGGCATGCGCCAGAGCGGGCTGTGCAACAGAGCGGCGCGGCTGCCGACCACCATCTCGTTCTCGCCCAGGCGCTGCCACAACCGGACGGCTTCCACGGCTGTGTGCTGGCCGTCGGAGTCGATGGTCATCACGTAGTCCGTCCTGGCCGCGCGGATGCCGGTCTTGAGCGCCGCGCCGTACCCGCGGTTGACCCGATGGCGGATCACGGTCACCCCGGCGGTCTCGGCAATCGCAGCCGTGTTGTCACTGGACCCATCGTCCACCACGATGATCTCGGTCGCGAAATCTGCGCAGCCCTGGCGCAAGTCAGCCAGGACGCTGGCGATGACCTGTTCTTCGTTGTAGGCCGGGATCACTAACGCAAGACTTTTATTCATATGCAGCCTTCAGAGCAGGGATGGGAAGCATTGGTTGAGCCATTGTTCACGAGCAGAGGTTTCCAGTTGCAGGAACGACAGAAATCCAGCAGCGAGGGAAGCGCCTCCGGGATGGATTTTTCTCCATTGTACAACAACAACGGGATGATCACCGGCAAAAGCGGTCCTTTCGTTTTAGCCATCGCAATCCTTTCGCTTATGCTTCCACCTCGCCCAACGCGGCGTTGGTGATGCCAATGACCGGCCAGCGGTACGGCAGGCGGATGAGAATGCGCGCCAGCGCCTCGGGCGTCCGGTTGGGCGTCAGGCAGCCGACGGTGAAGGTCCGCAGATGGCCAACCCCGGCTTTTTTGAGCAGGCGGCCCAGGTACCAGGGCGTGAAGCGCAGCAGTCCGATATCGGAGGGCATCAGCAAGCCGAAGAGCGCCATCGGCAGGTTGAACGAATTTGGCTCGAAGATCAGCACGAAGCGGCGGCTGACGCGCATCATCTCGCGGATTGCGCGCAGCGGCTCGCGGACGTGGTGTAGCACCTCCCAGCAGTAGACCAGGTCAAAAGTCCGCGCCGGGTATGGCAGGTTGTAAATATCCGCCTGCGAAAGGAACTGCCGCCCGACCGGGTTGCCGCGCAGCATCGCCAGCGAGATATCGCTGCCGTAGATCGGCTGGACAAGTTCGCGCATGTAGTGGGTCCCGAACCCGTCGCCGCAGCCGACCTCCAGCGCCGAGCGGATACCGGCCCCGCCAAGCAGTCCGCGGATGAAGTCCACGCGCTGGTTGGCAAACGCCTGCACCACCGGGTGATCGTACGGGCGCAGGTTGGTGTTTTCTTCCCAGAATTCTTTTTGCGATTCGTCGAAATGGGCCATGGGTCATCCAATCAGGAGTTGATGAGGAGCAGGACTTCGTGCGGGGCGAGCCGGACCTCGGTCCGGACCTCCGCCGGGAGCGCACCGGTGGAGAGTAGCGGCGTCCACGCCGCCGCCGGGACCGGGAGCCTGGCCGCCCTCCCGCTGAAGTTGAGCGCCACGAGCACAGTCTGCTCTGCGGCGCGGCGCAGGTAGGCCAGCACGCCGCGCGGACAACCTGTCAGCGGGACGAAATTGCCGCCTCGCAGGGCAGGTGTTCCCTTGCGAAGCGCAATCAACTTCTTCGTGAAATTGAAGAGTGAATCCGGGTCCGCGCGCTGGGCGGCCACGTTGCGACGCGGGTAGTCGGGATTCACTTTCAGCCAGGGCTGCGCGGACGAAAACCCGGCATTCGGCGAAGCGTCCCATTGCATCGGCGAGCGGCAGCCGTCGCGGCCGGGGTAGATGGGCCAGTATTTTTTGCCGGGCGGGTCCATGATTTCGCTACGTTTCAGCGCGAGGTCGCGCATCCCAATCTCCTCGCCATAGTACAGGAACGGCGTGCCGCGCAAGGTCAGGAGCAGGGCCATGGCGAGTTTTGCCATGCGGTCGTCTGCGCCGCGGCAGGTGCGGCTGGCGGCACGCATCACATCGTGGTTGCTCATCACCGTCGTCGGCCAGACCCCGGCCGCGTCGAAAGCCGCTTCGCGCTCCAGTATCTTTTGCAGGACCCAATCCGGGTTGAATGGGTGGATTCTCAGTGCCGCGGCGGCTTCGGAGGCAGGCATGGTGAAATCGAAACTGAACGCGGCGTGCAGTTTATCGGGCCCGCAATACGAGACGGCTTTTTCCGGAGCGCCGAGATACGTCTCACCGACCGCGTACCGCTCCGGGTAGGAATCGAGCAGGGCGCGCAATTCGTCCAGCAGGGGCATCATCTCCGGCTGGTCAATGTCGTGGATGTGTTCCTGCCGGTCGAAGCCGCGCAGGCCGAACTTGGGCGGGTTGCTGCGAAACCGGTCATCCTTGAAATAGGCGTTGAACACGTCGAGGCGGAAGCCGTCCACGCCGCGCTCCAGCCAGAAGCGGAAGGCGTCCAGTTGCGCTTTGCGGACCTCGGGGTTGCGCCAGTTCACGTCTGGCTGTGCGGGAGTGAAGAGGTGGAGAAAGTATTGGCCCGTGACGGGGTCGAAGGTCCAGGCTTTGCCGCCAAAGGAGGCCTGCCAGTTGTTCGGCCTGTCCCGCCAGATGAACCAGTCCCGCTTCGGGTTGTCGCGGCTGGAACGCGATTCCAAAAACCAGGGATGCTGGTCCGAGGTGTGGTTCATCACCATATCCAGCACCACGCGGATGCCGCGGCGGTGCGCCCCGGTCACGAGCCGGTCGAAGTCGGCCAGTGTGCCGAAGCGCGGGTCCACGTCACAGTATTCGCTGATGTCGTAGCCGAAATCCTTGTCGGGGGTCGGGTAAAAAGGCGAGAGCCAGATGGCGTCAACGCCCAGGTCGGACAGGTAATCGAGGCGGGAGGTGACGCCGGGCAGGTCGCCCAGCCCGTCGCCGTTGCTGTCGGCGAAGGAACGCGGGTAGATCTGGTAGATGACGCCGTCGCGCCACCAGAGGAAGTCATTCATCATCTATGTTCCTTGTTTATCCCTGGCGCTGATTGCTCATCGCTGCCCGGTCTTGCAGGCCGGGCAATCGCGTCGCCTCAGTCTCAGTTGTGTTAAGTGTTACAATTACTGCAATGTTCCAACGTGTGTTCCGTAATTGTGCTATTATAAAACAACATGAATACCAACGCTGAACGTATCCTGCTCGTCGAAAGTGACCCGGACATCTGCGATGTGATCGCGCGCCAGGCGCTCCAGCCGCTGGGCTACCAGGTCCAGGTGGCGGGGGACGCCAACACCGCCATCCAGCAGGCGGTCCAGTTTACCCCCGACCTGGTCATCACGAACCTGAACCTGCCCGGGTTGAGCGGCAAGGACCTGCTCGTGGCGCTGAACTCGCAGGGCAACTCCACCCCGCTGATCGTGCTTGCAGAAAAGGGCCAGGAAAACAACGTCATCCAGGCCTTCCGCCTGGGGGCTTCCGATTACCTGCTGTGGCCGGCGCGCGAGGCGGAAATCATCTCTGCGGTCGAGCGCGTTTTGAAACAGGTGCGCGAACGCCGCGCCGGCCAGCAGTTGGACCGGCAGTTGCAGGAAACCAACCAGGAACTCCAGCGGCGGGTGCGCGAATTGACCACCATCTTCGCGGTCGGCAAGGCCGTGATTTCGATCACCGACCAGCGCATTCTGTTTGACAAAATTGTCGAGGGGATGGTATACGTGGCCGAGGCGGACTTCGGCTGGCTGTTGCTGCGGGACGAGCGCACCAAGACCTTCCTGCTGGCGGCGCACCGCAACCTCCCCGAAGCCTGGGCGAAGAAAACCGGCCAGCCGCTCGACGACGGCATCAGTTCGCTGGTGGCGCTTTCCGGCGAGACGCTGGCCATCAACGGCGACCCGCTCCAGCGGTTCAAGGTGGCTGCGCTGGGCAAGTCGGCGGTGGTGGTGCCGGTCAAGATCCAGCAGGAGGTGATCGGGCTGCTGGTGGTTGTCCGCAAAACCGACCAGCCGTTCGACCGGAACATGCAGGCCCTGCTGGAAGCGGTGACAGACTATGCATCCGTTTCGCTGGTCAACAGCCGTCTTTTCCGCGCTCTGCAAGAGTCGGCGGATGCAGCCCAGGCCGGCGAAAAACACAAACTGGAACAACTCCAGGCGTTGCGCAAGGAAATCCTGGGCCAGTTGCAGCCGGTGACGTACCCGGTTGACCTGGCTCTGACCGGGAAAATGGGAGCGCTGACCGATGAACAGCGCCAGGCGCTCCAGACGGTCCAGTCCGCGTTGCAGCGCGTTTTGGAAATGGTGGGCGTGGATCGGCCTCCCCGGTCAAAGGTCCCGCCCGCGAGTGGATAGGGTGCTTCATGCCAAAAAATGATCTGGTTTTACTGGCGTTCGATGACTCTCAAGTCCTGCCGCTGTTTGAACGCGCGCTGGCGGCAGCCTCGTACAGTGTTGCCATTGCCCAGGACCGCAAGGCGCTGGACCAGGCGTTGCAGGAATCCACGCCGGCGCTGCTGATCATTGCCGAGAAACTGGGCGGCGGTGATGGGCTGGCGATTTCCGCCGAACTGCTGGAACGCTTCCCCACCCTGCCGATCCTGTTGTTCCTCCACGCCGATTCCCCGCAGACGGTCAAGAAAGCCCTGCACATCGGCATGAGCGACGTGCTGGCCCCGCCGCTGAAAATAGGCAGCATCGAGCAGGCGGTGGCAAACAGCATCCGGCGCGCCAATCGCATCGGCGACTGGACCCGGCGCGAGGTCCGGCGCACGACCGCCTCACTGCAACAGCGCCTCGACGACATGCAGAAGCTCGACATCGTCATCAACCACATCGAAGACGGCGTGATTATCCTCGACGAAAAGACGCACATCCTGCTGATCAACCCGGCGGCGCGGCGGGAGTTCGGCCTCTGGAAAGAGGACGAGTTGGGCGGCAAACCGGCCCTGGAATTGATCCCGCACCCCGACCTGCGCACGCTCCTGACGACCGGGGCGAACAACTCCCTCCCGCACAGCGAAATCACATTCGACGACGGGCGCGTTTTGAGCGCGCAATACACGCCCATCCCCGGCATCGGCGCGGCGATCACCCTGCAAGACATCACCCACCTGAAACAGATTGACCGATTAAAGACGGAATTCGTCCACACGGTTTCGCACGACCTGCGCTCGCCCCTGACCGCCATCCTGGGATACGTGGAACTGCTTGGGCGCATCGGACCTCTTACCGACCAGCAAAAGGAATTCGTCCACCGTGTTACGGCGAGCGTGCAGAACATCACCGCCCTGGTGAACGACCTGCTGGAGCTGGGACGCATCGAGGCCGGGTTCGACAGCCAGAAAGAGACCATCCCGCTGGAGGGGATCATCTCATACACGATCGAGAACATGCGCCCGCAGATCAGCGAACGCAAGCAGCAACTCCGCCTCGAACTGCCCGAGCAGATCCCCAGCCTGCGCGGCAACCCGATCCGCCTGCGGCAGATGCTGGACAACCTGATCGGCAACGCCATCAAATACACGCCCGAAGGCGGCAACCTTTCCGTCGAAGTGGAAGTCCAGGATGGACAGGTGATCCTGCGCGTGGCGGATTCCGGCGTGGGCATCCCGCCCGCCGACCAGCCGCACATCTTCGACAAGTTCTACCGCGCTAGCAACGTCCCCAAGGGCGTTGGCGGTTCGGGGCTGGGACTGGCGATCGTCAAATCCATCGTTGACAACCACCACGGGCGCATCTGGGTCGAATCGGTGATCGGGGAAGGAACCACGTTCATCGTGGTGCTGCCAACCTACCGGCCAGAAGATACACGGCCGACAAAATAGACTTTATCGGTAATTGCACTTGCCTGTTTTTTTTGCATCGAATTTTCACGAATTACCCGAAGAAGATTCGTGAAATTTGGGCAATTCGATGCAAAGGGTGTTATTACAAATAATGTCTAATAACAAAAACGCAGAGGCTGTGTCTCTGCGTTTTCGTTTTAAAAACTGCCTCCGCCGGGTGGAGCGTACCCTGCGGAGGCATTCGCCAAAGGAGGAGACAGTGAAGAGAAAGTTGGAGGTGTCCTAATCCCGTCTCCACTCATTATGATAGTCCACTCGGCGGCAGGATGCTAGAGCGTAAAGTCATGGATTATTCGTGACTATCTTCACAATTCGACCGATGGTAGGTTGAGAAAGGCGCGGATGGTCTGGACCGCTTCGCCCGCGTCACGGTAGGAGACCACGCGCAGGTTTGGGGCCGGGTTCCCGGTGATCATCTTCGAGACGGACTGCCCCACCCGGTACAGGCACAGGACGCGCTTGCCGAGGTTCAGGGCAAACGCGACCTCGTAGCCGACCCCATGCGACGGGGTGCTGACCTCGGCCACCAGCGCGTCGCAGGCACGCATCCAGGCTGCATCCCGCGCGTAGATTTCGCGCGGGGAGACGGACGCCTCGAGCGCTTTCACGTCCGGACCGGCGATGTGAGCGGTCGGGACCGTGTGCCTGTCTGCCAGGAGTGCGGCAGTGATCGCTCGGTAAACGGGTTCGAACTCCCGCCCGCCGGTGATGGAACAGGCAAAGTAGACGTTCATTTCGGGGGATTTTTCAGCCCGGCCAGCAGACTGGCGGCGGGATTCTGTTCCGGGGCGGGGCGACGGGCATCCTGGTAAGTGCCGCGCAGGCTGTCCATTTCGGTGCTGAGCGCCATCCATTCCGGGACGAGCAGGGCGAGGCGCGGCGTCCGGTCGGGAAAAAAGAAGGGGGCGAGGAACAGGCGCAGGGTCCAGCGCGGCACCGGGAAGGCGGTCAGCTCGACGACCAGCACGGTCCGCCCGGCCAGCGGTTCGAGCATTTCCCGTTTCCATGCCTTGAATTTCTTGAGGGGAAAGAGGCGCTGGAATTCGTCCGCGTACGTGCGGCGGAAACGGCGGTAGGAAATGTTGAGGCGCAGGAAGGGGGTGACCAGCCGGAGGTGGTTTTCGAACGGCTGGACGTAGGCGGATTTGCGGACGGCGGCCAGGAAGATGGTGACGAGGATGGCGAACCCGCCGGCGCCCCCGACCAGCCAGAGTTTCCAATCGTCCACCCACAGGAACGGAACCTGGGGCATGAGCAGGGGCAGCCCGCCCAGCCCGGCGGCCAGGATGAACAGCGACAGGCCGAGCGCCAGCGTGGCGCGCCACCAGCGGTTGAGCATATATGTGTAGATCATCAGGCGGTGACGGCGGCCGCTCTTGGGCATGGATTATTCTTCTTCCGGCGGGGCAAGCGGACCGCTTTCGGGCAGCGGGGCCAGGCCGGGCAATTGCGCGCCCAGGCGGGAGATGGATTTCTCCAGTTGTTCGCCGCGCAGGCTGAAGGTCAGGTCGCCGCGCGTGCGTTCGATGATGGCGCGCGCCACGTCGGTCTGGCGGCGCAGCCCGTTGGTGATGGCGTCGGGGTAGTCCATCGTCACCAGGATGGAGAAGATGTCGTCCATGTGGCCGAGCATGTGCTCCGCTTCGGCGGAGTTGCCCTGGCGGAGCATGTCGAGACAGCGGCGGCGCATCTCGCCGATGGATTCGGCCAGCCCGTTCAGGTAGGTGGCGGCGGGCAGGTCCAGTTCTTCGAGCGTGGGGAGCGGCTGGTGGCGGATGAGGGCGCAGGTGATGTTGGCTTCGGCAAATTCCTTGAGGGCGTCCTGGGTGTAGCCGGCGAAGTACAGGTCGGGGAAGCCGGCCAGGCCGGCGCGCAGGGATGCGGCGAGTATCCTGGCTTCTTCCAGGCGCTCCTGCATGACATCCGCCTCGTCGCGATGGACGGCGCGGATGGACAGGGCGCAGGCGCGGGTGAGCGCTCGCGCCTGCGAAAGCGCCTGGTCACGCGCGGCGGTGCGCGTCTCGAACGACTGGCGGATCTGGTCGGCGATGGCTTCCAGTTTTTGCATGGGTTATTTCTTGTCCTTATCCGGCGGCGGCTCTTGCGGCCCGTGAAAGGGCCGGAAGAGGTGGTCGGCCAGCGAGGAGGATCCACCGCTGGGCAGGTTGATGGTCCCGAAGTTGGTCTCGAAGCGCGCCAGGTTTTCGGCCGCGGCCTGGAGGAACAGTTTCAGCGCCACCGGCGACATGACCACGCGCGCCGTCACCACTGCCTTGCCGTCGCCGGGCAGAAAGCGGGCGAAGTCGAGCACGAACTCCGCCGGGGCGTGCGAGATGCGCGCCAGGTTGGCGTAGGCCGGCTGGACGTGCGGCGGGATCTCGAGCGGGATGGGCGTGCCGGGTTTGGGAGGGGGGAGGGCCATGAGTACCTCTTATCTGGAAAATTTCTTTGGACACGGATTTGACGGAGAGGACGGATCGTCTTCGTATCCCCGGAAGGTCTCCGTGATTTCCGCGTCATCCGTGTCCAAAAAAGTGTTGTGTCCTGTACGGTTAGAAGGGGATGTTCTCTTCTTCGACGGGGGCGGCCATGGATTCGTCGCCCGCGGCGGCCGGGGCGGCGCCCGCGCCTCCGGCATCCGCGTCACTGCGCGAACTCAGGAAGCGCACGGTATTGGCGCTGATCTCGAACGAGGCGCGCGGCTGGCCGTCCTGCCCGGTCCAGACGCGCGGTCCGCCGGTGGCGGCATCCGCGGTCAGGCGGCCCTCCACCAGCGCTTTGGAGCCTTTTTTAAGATACTGATTGCAACTCTCGGCCTGTTTTCCCCAGGCAGAGACGCGCACCCAGATGGTTCTTTTTACGCGTTCACCGTTGTTATTGGTGTAATCGTCATTGACGGCGATGGAAAAGTTGGTGACGGCCTTCCCATCCGGGGTATATCGCATTTCGGGGTCGCGTCCAAGGTTGCCGGCAAGAATTACAGTGTGGTAAGTCATTGTTCCTCCAGGTGTTTAGATGGGTTATCAGAATTAGGGGTGAGATAGCTGTCTATTGGTATAGGTACCGGCGCATTTGCGACGGTGACAAAGTGTGACTCAATTTTACATCACATTTCCCAAAGCACCAGTGGGATTTCCATTTCCTGCGCGGTCAGTCCGCCGTGGTGGCCGTAGTATTTCTGGTCGAACTTGTTCTTCTCGTACCACCAGACCGATTCACCGCGATAGGGAAGGATGACCAAATCCCCGGCGCGGGACCGGAACTTTGGACTGACCAGCGGGCCGAAGTACCCCGCCTCGGCCAGTTCCGCCACTTTGCGGACCTCGGCCTGCCCCTCCAGCCGGGCCGAGAGGAAGGCCTGCGCCTCGTCCACCAGCCCGCCGCGGATGTAGAGAAAAAAGTCCCGGCAGGAGCCGCCCGGCACGAGCGGATGCCCGGCGCGGTCTGTCCGCAGGAATTTCCCGACCCCGGCGAAACGCGGGTCGCGGTTGATGAAGACCGTCGTGGCCGGGTCCACCTCCGACTGGCCGTGGTCGGCGGTGAGCAGGAACATGACCTTCTTTTTCGTCCCGGCCAGCGCCTGCATGAAGACGTGTTCCAGCGCCAGCAGGGACATGCGGATCTCGGCGGTGGTCTGCGCCGAGTCCGGGCCGTGCTCGTGGCTGACGCCGTCAATCCGGTCGTAGTAGAGGAAAAAGTACGCGGGCGGCGTTGACTTTGCCAGCGCCTCGCCCAGGTTGACCAGCGCCTGGGGCAAAGTCTTGTAACCGCTGGCGGCCGCGCCGCGATAGACGGCATCCGAATACGTGGAGGGGGTGTACTCGCGGTGCTGGAGGATGGAAGCCGTCACGCCCTGCTTCTTGAGCGGCTGGTAGAGTGTGGACTGCGGGAAGAGCCGGCGCGGCTTCACGCCTGCCTCCTTGAGCGTGTCGCGCTGCGTCGTCCCGGCGAAGGAGAAGAGCAGCGGCGCGATGACGGCGTCCAGGTCCGGCTCGTAGTAGTTCCACTCGAAGATGCCGTGTTCGCCAACCGGCATCCCGGTGTGGAGGGTGGTGATGTGCGCGGCAGTGGTGGACGGGAACTGGGCGGTCAGTTTCTCGATCCGCCCGGAGCGGGCGGCGCGTGCCAGGAAAGGCTCGCCCTGGAATTTCTCCACGAAGCGCCAGCCGAAGCCGTCCAGTAGGAGCAGGATGACGGCGTCGTAACGGCGGGCAGACAGGAGGTCCAGGACGCGCCCCGGCAGCGAGGCAAATCCGCCCGCGTCGTAGCGGGGTTTGACGAAGGGTTGGGTCATGCCCGGATTGTAATCGAAAGACCGTCCGCTCGCCGCTCCCGCAGGGAACTCTCGTGATATAATTTTCCCGCATACCAAAAACAAGTGAGGAGGCTCCATGGAAATCACAACCCAGAAGCACAAGCATTGCGACCTGCTCAAGGTCAAAGGACGCGTGGATTCCTTCACCGCGCCGAAACTGAACGAAGCCATCGAGGCGGCCAATAAAGACGACCGGTTCAAGATCGTGCTCGACATGGGCGAACTGGAATACATGTCCAGCGCCGGGTTCCGCGCCCTGCTGGTCGGCCAGCGCAACTGCAAGCGCTACAACCGGGGCGAGATCGTCCTCGCCTGCGTGCCAAAGAGAATCTACGATGCCTTCGAACTCACCGGCTTTACCCCGCTGTTCAAGATCTTCGACGACGTCACCTCTGCGGTTGGCAGTTTCTAGGCCGCCCCTCACGGAACAAGCCCCTGAGGCCGCCTCCCCGCAGGTGCTGAGGCGGCCTTTCCCTGTCCTGGTATGATGCGAACCGCCCTTTTCCGCTCCAAATACGAGGCCCTCGACGACATGCGCGCATTCGTCCGCCAGGCGGCTGAAGACGCGAGCATGGGCGATGGGGAGATTTATGCTGTCCAGCTGGCAGTGGATGAGGCCTGCTCGAACATCATCGAACACGCCTGCGATGGCCGGGGTGAGGAACAGATCGAGATCACCTGCACCACCTCCGGCAACCGCCTGACAGTCATGATCCGCGACCACGGCGAACCGTTCGACCCCGCCTCCGCCCCAGCCCCGGACCTGGAAACGGGCATCGAGAACCGGCCGGTCGGCGGCCTGGGCATTTTCCTCATGCGCCAGTTGATGGACGAGATCCGCTACGAGCGGCTGGGGGAATCCGGCAACATGCTGACGCTGGTCAAATATCGAAAGGGAAGGAAATGAAACGCCGGGTCTCGCCGTGGCAGGCAGTCATCCGGCTGGGCGAGCAGTTGCTGGAAACAGACTCGCTCGCGCTCCAGCGCGACCGCATCCTGGAGGCCGCGGCCGAAATGCTCGGCGGGCAGGCCGTGCTCTGGCTGGATGAAAGCCTGTTCCGCCTGCCCGGCCGGAACCAGACCCCGATCTTCCCCCCCACCCCACCCACAGACCCGATGCGCCGCGCCATCGAAACGGGCGAATTCTGCTGCCCGCCGGAGGGAGAGGCGCGCCTGGCCCTGCCGCTGAAGAACGGCAGCCTGGCGCTGGGCGTCATCCAGGTGGAACGCCCGTCCGAGCGGCCTTTCCGCCGGGCGGAGATCGAATCGCTGGAGGGGATGGCCGGGCACATCGCCCTCGCGCTGATGGCTTCCCACCGCCTGACGGTGGAACAGTGGCGCATCGAGCAATTGACGCTCGTCCGACGCGTCAGCGCCCAGATCGCCAACGTGCACGACCTGGCCGAGTTGACCCGGCGCGTGACCCAACTCATTCAAAAGACATTCAATTATTACTACGTGGCCGTCTTCACCGCGGAAGCGGGCCGCGACCTGCTGACCTTCCGTTCGAGCGCGGGGCAGGCGCCGCGCCGCGGCCGGCGGCGGAAATCGCCCTCGCTGGAGGTGCGCCTGGGAGAGGGGTTGATCGGGACAGTTGCCCGGTCCGGGGAGGAGGCGGTGGTCAACGACATCACTGCCGAGCCGCGCTTCCGCTTCATCGCGTCCCTGCCCGAGACCCGCTCCGAAGTCGTCCTGCCGCTGAAGATCGAGGAACGCGTCCTGGGTGTGCTGGACGTGCAGAGCGACCGGCAGGACGGCTTCCACCCGAACGACCTGCTCGTGCTGCGGGCGCTGGCCGACAACATCGCCACCGCCGTGGAAGGGGCGCGCCTCTACAGCAGCCTCGAAATGCGCGCCCGCCAACTGGCGCTGGCCGCAGAGGTGAGTAAGGACATCACCTCCATCCTTGACCTGGACGAACTGCTGAACAAGGTGGCGGCGCTCATCCACGACCGGCTGGGATTCCCGTACGTTTACCTGTTCTCGGTCCATCCCAACCGCAGGCAGATCATCTACGAGGCCGGGAGCGGGGACCGCAGCCCGGCCTTGCGCGGGTACATGCTCGACCTGGACAGCCCGGAGGGACTCATCCCGCAGGCGGCGCGCAGCGCCCAAACCCTGCTGGTGAACGATGTCAGCCGGGAGCCGCTTTACCGGCCCTCGCCCTTCCCGCCCGACGATACCCGCTCCGAGATCGTTGTCCCGCTGGTGTACAACAACCAGGTGGTCGGCATCCTGGACCTGCAAAGCGACCGACTGGATGCCTTCACCGAAGATGAATGCTTCCTGTTCGAGACGCTGGCCGATCATATCGCCTCGGCCATCCACAACGCCGATCTGTACCGCACCGAACGCTGGCGGCGGCAGGTGGCCGACAGCCTGCGCGAGGTGGCCGGCCTGCTCTCGGCAGATGTCAGCCTGGACGATGTGTTGGATGCCGTGCTGAAGGAATTGCAGCGCAACCTGCCCTGCGACGTGGCTGCCATCTGGCTGCTCGAAGGCGAGGAACTGCACCTGGCCCACATCCACGGGGCGGACCTGCTGGAGGTCGAACTGGCCATGCGGCGCTGGCCGGAGGCGGCGGATTTCCTCTCCGCCACGCTGGAGGCGGCGGAGCCGGTCATCCGCAAGCCGACCGACCCGTTCTTTCCCACCGGCATGGCGCTCGGCTTCGCGGCCGACTATTCCTCCATCGCCACGGCGCTGCGCGTCGGCGACCAGCCGCTGGGCGTGTTGACCCTGTCCCACCACACGGCGGGGCGCTACGGTCACGAAGCCCAGGCAATGACAGCCACTTTCGCCAGTTATGCAGCAGCGGCGATCCAGAACACCCGCATGTACGATGCGGCCCAGGAACAGGCCTACGCTTCGGCGGCCCTGTTGCAGGTGGCGCAGACGGTGGCCGATTCCAACACGCTGGACGAGATCCTGGCCTCCGTCGTGCGCATCACCCCGCTCCTGGTCGGTGTGCAGGGCTGCGCCATCTACCTGCACAACGGGGAACGTTTCCACCCGGCGCAGGCCTACGGCTTCCCGGACGAGGCGAACGCCGTCCTGATGGGACGCGATTTCGGTCCCGGCGAATTCCGCCTGCTGGACGCCGTCCGCGAGAACGGGCGCATGGTGGTCGGCCTGCTGGCCCCGGCCATCCCCGAAGACTGGCTGGACCCCGAACAGGCGCAGACGGCGGAGGAAACGCTCTACGCCATCCAGACAGGCGAGCGCCTGCTGGTCGGCCTGCCCTTGATGATCAAGGGCGACCTCTACGGCGTGATGCTGGCGCTGGAGACGGCGGAGGCGCGCCGCTTCCGCCAGAAGCGCATTGAGATCATCGTCAGCATTTCGCAGCAGGTGGCGCTCAGCCTCCAGAACGAGCATCTCCAGCAGGAGATGGTGGCGCGCGAGCGTCTCGAACGCGAGATCGAAGTGGCGCGCCAGATCCAGCGCACCTTCCTGCCCGACCACCTGCCCGAGTTCCCCGGCTGGGAACTGGCCGCCAGTTGGAAGACCGCCCGCCAGGTGGGCGGCGATTTCTACGACGTGTTCGAACTGCCGGGGCGCAGGCTGGGGCTGTTCATCGCCGACGTTTCCGACAAGGGCGTGCCCGCCGCGCTGTTCATGGCCCTCACCCGCACCCTTGTCCGGGCGGTGGTCTACGACACCGCCTCGCCCGCCGATGCCCTGCGCCGGGTCAACGCGCTGATCATCCCCGACAACCGGCAGGAGATGTTCGTCACGGCGGTCTATGGCGTCCTGTCGCTGGACAGCGGCGAGTTCAGGTATGCCAATGCCGGGCATAACCCGCCCCTGTGGGCCTGCCGGGACGAGGACGGGATCGAGTTCCTGCGCCGCACCGGAGCAGCGCTGGGCGTGATCGAAGACCTGCCCATGGAGGACCGCACCATCACGCTCAGACCCGGCCACTGCCTCCTGCTCTACACCGACGGCCTGACCGAGGCATTTTCCCTCCAGGATGAGCCGTATGGCGAGGAACGGTTGACCCGGCTGGTCGAGAGCGCCAATGCCGGTTCGTTGCGGGAACTGCTGGATGCCATCGAAGCCTCGGTGACCGGGTTTACCGATCCGCTCCCGCTGGCAGACGATATGACCATGCTGGCTATCCGCCGTTCCGTATAGATTTCGATCCCGAAATTCCCCTTTTGGGGACGAATTCCCCATTTTAAGCCTCATGGTATAATAAAAATCACAATCTTCACAAGGAGCATCGCTTGGCCTTTAATCCCCTCAACTGGCTGCTGGGTCTTTTCTCGCTCGACATCGGCATTGACCTGGGAACCGCAAATACGCTGGTGCATGTGCGCGGAAAAGGCATCGTCATCAACGAACCCTCCTGGGTGGCGATAGAAAAACGCACCCGCCAGCCGCTTGCCATTGGTTTGGAAGCCAAAGAGATGGTCGGACGGACGTCCGGCAACGTGATCGTCGTCCGCCCGCTGCGGGATGGGGTGATTGCAGAGTTCGAGATCACCGAGGCAATGCTCGAATACTTCATTGGCAAAGTCCACGAACAGACCGTCGTCCCCCTGCCGCGCCCGCGCGTCGTGATTGGCATCCCCTCCGGCGTGACGGAGGTGGAGAAGCGCGCCGTCTACGACGCAGCCATGTCAGCCGGGGCGCGCGAGACGCACCTGATCGAGGAACCCATCGCCGCCGCCCTCGGCGCGGGCCTGCCCATCGGCGAGACGCGCGGCTCCATGATCGTGGACATCGGCGGCGGGACGACCGAGGTGGCGGTCATGTCCATGGGCGGCGTGGTCGTCTCCCGCTCCCTGCGCGTGGCGGGCGACGAGATGGATATGGACATCGTCCAGTACGTGCGCAACAAATACAACCTGCTCATCGGCGAACGCGTGGCCGAAAAGGTCAAATGGGACATCGGCTCGGCCTTCCCGCTCCCGGTCGAAAAGACCGTCGAATTGCGCGGCCGCAACCTGGTCACCGGCCTGCCCGAATCCATCGAGATTTCCTCGGTCGAAGTGCGCGAGGCGCTCTCGGGTTCGGTGCAGGTGATCGTGGACACGCTCAAGGACGCCCTCGACGAAGTCCCGCCGGAGATCGTCGCCGACCTGATGGACATTGGCATCGGGCTGGCCGGCGGCGGGGCGCTCCTGCAAGGGCTGGCCGACCGTCTCACCGATGAACTCAACCTGCGCGTTTGGGTGGCAGAAGATCCGATGACCTGCGTGGTGCGCGGCGCAGGCATGGTGCTCGAAGATTTCGGCAGCCTGAGTCGCTACCTGGTCGGCCTCCAGCGCGGCAGCACGCGTCATTCGTAACCGCGTGGCCGCGTCACCCCGACGCGGTGGTTTTGTGGTCAACTAACTTATGAAAAAGAACCTATCCCGTTCCCTGCAGACTGCCATGATTGTCCTGGTGTCTGTCGGCCTGGTTGTCCTGGCACTGGGCGGCTACTTCAACACCGCCTCCGGCTGGTTCAGCCGCCTGCTGGTGGATACGCAGGGCTGGGTCTCCAGCCGCTACCTGGCCGTGGCTGACTTCCTGACCGTGCCGCGCGACGCGGCCACCCTGCGCCAGCGCAACGCTGAACTGGAAGCCGAAGTGGCCCGCCTGCAAACGCAGGTCATCCAGTTACAGCAGCAGGTGACCGAGACCGAGATCCTGGCCGCGCTGGTGGACTTTGCACGCGCCAACCCCGAGAACACCTACAAGGCCGCCACCGTCATCGGGCGGGACCCGAGTCCGTTCCTCCGTTATATCATCATTGACAAAGGCTCGAACCAGGGCATCCGCCGCGGCATGCCGGTGGTCACAGACCAGGGCCTGGTGGGCCGGGTGGACGCGGTGATAGCCGAGGCCGCGCGCGTCCAGTTGATCACCGACTCGGCCTCGGCCGTGAACGTGACCCTGCAAAACTCCAAGACCGAAGCCCTGCTGGCCGGCTCGCTCACCGGCGACCTGGCGCTCGACATGATCCCGCAGGACGCCGCGATCCAGCCCGGCGACATCGTCCTGACCTCCGGCCTGGGCGGCGATTACCCTCCCAACCTTCTGGTGGGGCAGGTGGTCGCCGTCCGCAAACTGGAGGCCGAACTCTTCCAGCAGGCCGCCGTCCAGCCCAACGTGGATTTCAGCCGGGTTCAATACGTGCTGGTGATCGTCAACTTCAGCCCGGTGGATATCACCCCGCTCATCCCGGCCGCGAGTCCCTAGACATGGCAGTCCTGGTCTCCATCCCGGCGCTGGGACTGGCGCTCATCGTCCAGACCGCCATTCTCAGCCGCATCAACCTGCTCTCCGGAAGCGCCGACCTGATCCTGCTGGTCGTGGCGGGCTGGGGCCTGCAGGTGCGCTCCCGCTCGGCATGGGTCTGGGCGGCGCTGGCCGGCCTGCTGGTCGGATACGTTTCGGCGCTGCCAATGTTCGCGCCGGTGGCCGGGTATTTGATCGTCATGGGACTGGCGCGCCTGCTCCAGCGCCGCATCTGGCAGGCGCCGCTGCTGGCGATGTTCGCGGTCACCTTTGCAGGCACGCTCGCGATGCAACTCATCGCCTACGTCACCCTCTGGCTGCTCGGCAGCCCGCTCCCGCTGGGGGATTCTTTCAGCCAGGTGATCCTGCCGAGCGCCCTGTTGAACCTGCTGCTCTCCATCCCCGTCCACGCGCTGATGCGCGACCTGGCGCGCTGGCTCCACCCGCGCGAGGCCGAAGCATGAACACGCGTACATTCCTCCCCCGCATCCAGAACTGGCGCTACCTGGTAGTGTACGCCGTCATGGGGCTGGTGGCGCTAATCTTCGTGGGCCGCCTGTTCAACCTGCAAATCCTCCAGTACGAAGACTGGAAGGCGCAGGCCGTGGAAAACTACACAAAGGAAATCAGCGTCGCGCCGCCGCGCGGCATCATCTACGACCGGCGCGGCTACATCCTGGCGCGCAACGTTGCCTCCTACAACATCGTCGTCACCCCCGCATACCTCCCCGACGATGTGGCCGACATCCAGGGCATTTACCGCGACCTCGCCGCGCTGACCGGCCTGCCGGTCAGCCGCGGGACGGTGGCAGACGCCAAACTGCTCGACGCCTGCGCCGATGGCCCCGGCATCATGCAATGGGTGGAACTGGGCGCCTCGAACGCGCCATATACCCCGGTCAAGATCGCCTGCAACGTGGACGAGAACATCGCGCTCATCGTCCGCGAACGCTCGGTGGACTGGCCCGGCGTGAGCGTGCAGATCGAACCCGTGCGCGACTACCCAACCGGCTCCCTGACCGCCGACGTGATCGGCTTCCTCGGCCCCATCCCGGCGCGGGTTGCGGAAGATTACACCGACAAGGGATTCCTGCCGGGGCGGGACAAGGTCGGCTACGCCGGCATCGAAGCCTCGATGGACGATGTGCTGATCGGAACGCCCGGCACGCGTGTGATCCAGGTGGATGTGGCCGGCAAAGAATTGCGCAACCTCGCGCCTCCGGTGGAGGCGCTGCCGGGCGACAACATCGTCCTGACGATTGACACCCGCCTGCAGGCCGCCGCCGAAGCCGCCCTGGTCACCGAGATCGATTCGTGGACCGCTTATTATGGCTACGAGCGCATCACCAGCGGCGTGGTCATCGCCATGAATCCAAAAACCGGCGAGGTGCTGGCGATGGTCTCCTACCCAACCTACGAGAACAACCGCCTGGCGCGCATCATCCCGTATTACTACTACAAGCAGTTGAGCGAGGACCCGCGCCACCCCCTGCTCAACGCCGCCATCACTGCGGAATACCCGCCCGGCTCGACCTTCAAATTGTCCACCGCCACCGGCGCGTTGAACGAGGGCGTCGTTTCCCTGACCCAGATCATCCAGACCCCCGGCGAGATCACCCTGTGCGAGCGCTACTCGCCCACCGAACCCTGCACCGACGCCAACTCGCGCCCCTTCCGCGATTGGATCTACGAGCGCAACGGCGTCATCAACGAAGCCGGCTTTGGACAATTGGACTTTTTGCACTGCATCGCCTATTCCAGCAACGTTTGCTTCTACAAACTGGGCGGCGGCTACCCCGGCGAAATCGAAGAAGGACTCGACATCCAGCGCCTGAAGGAATACGCCATCGCCCTGGGCTACAACCAGCCCTCCGGCATCGAACTCCCCGGCGAAGGCTCCGGCCTCATCCCCGACCCAACCTGGAAACGCCGCTACCGCGGCGAGAACTGGTCCACCGGCGACACGTACATCGCCTCGGTGGGACAGGGCTACGTGCTGGCCACCCCGCTCCAGGTGCTGATGTCCGCCGCGACCATCGCCAACGACGGCAAACTGATGCAGCCCACCATCATCCGCGGCATCCAGGACAGCGAAGGCAACCCGGTCACCCGCTGGCTGAACGCCGACTACACCATCACCGCCCTGTCCGCCGGCGCAGGCAGCCGCCAGATCTCGCCGTTCCTGCCCACCGCAAAATGGGACATCACGGTGGACCCGGTCATCACCGATTACCAATGCTCCGGCGGGTACTGTGAAGCCACCGGCCTGATGAAAACCGTCCAGCCGTGGGTGGTGCAGAAGGTACAGGAAGGCATGCGCCTGGCGGTGACCGACCCGCTCGGCACGCTCAACCACGACTATTCCTTCCAGAACTATCCCATCGCCGTGGCAGGCAAGACCGGCACAGGCGAATACTGTGACGATGTGGCGCTCGCCGCCAACCGCTGTTCCTTCGGCAACTGGCCGACCCACTCCTGGACCGTCGCCTACGCGCCCTACGAAGACCCGGAGATCGTCATCCTGGCCTTCTGCTACAACGGCGGCGAAGGCGGCGTGGTGGCGGCGCCGGTGGTCAAGCTAGTCATGGACGCCTACTTCGAACTCAAAGCGATCGACATCGCCAGCGGAACGCCCTGACCCGCAAGCCTTGCGAAGGTTTGCCCGAAAGAGATGTTCGAGGGCGTCAAAAACCTTCGCAAGGATGCACAATACCAAAACGAAGTATAATCGCAGCCAATGGACGAGAACCCGGCCGCCATCCAGATCAAAGGAATCCGCGACAGCCTGCTGGTCACGCTGGGCAGCGGGACGTGGCCGGACCTCCAGTCTGCGCTCGTCGTGTCCATTGACGAGCGCCCGGCTTTTTTCCGCGGCGCGCGGCTGGCGCTCAACGTGGCCGGGCAGGTCCTGCACGTGGCGGAACTGTCGGCCCTGCGGGATGTGCTCTCGGAGCGCGGTATTTCGCTCTGGGCAGTGTTGAGCGAATCGCCCGTTACCGAGCAGACCGCGCAAAACCTGGGGCTGGCCACCCGCCTGTCGAAGCCGGGCCGGACCGAGGCTTCGCCGCGAGCGCTCAGCCGAGCGGTCCGGGAGGCCGCGGACGAGGCGCCGGAGAACGCCGCCCTGTGGGTCCAGCAGACGGTCCGCTCCGGGCAGAAGATCGTCTACGCGGGGAACGTCGTCATCGTGGGCGAGGTCAATCCCGGCGCGGAGATACTGGCGGGCGGCAGCGTGGTGGTGTGGGGGCGGCTGCGCGGCGTCGTCCATGCCGGGGCGCAGGGTGACGAACAGGCGGTCGTCTGCGCGCTGGAACTTTCGCCGACACAACTGCGCATCGCCGGGGAGATCGCCGTTTCCCCGGAGCGCAAAGGAAAACCCCGGCCGGAGATTGCCCGCCTGAAGGATGGGCGGCTGGTGGCCGAACCCTGGCAATCGTAGGGCGATTTACCAAATCGCCCCACAGCAAAGATCAGGATGGTGACATGACAGCAAAGGTGGTGACAGTTACATCGGGCAAAGGCGGCGTCGGCAAGACGACCTCGGTCGCCAACCTGGGCGTGGCGCTGGCTTTGCGCGGGCAGAAGGTGGTCTGCATTGACGGCGACATCGGCCTGCGCAACCTGGACGTGATACTGGGGCTTGAAAATCGCATCGTCTACGACCTGGTGGATGTGGTGGAGGGACGCTGCCGGGTGCGCCAGGCAATGATCCGCGACAAACGCCTGCCGGAACTGCACCTCATCCCGGCCGCGCAGACGCGCGACAAGACCGCCGTCTCGCCGAGCGACATGGTGCGCCTGTGCGACGAACTGCGCCCGGAAGTGGACTGGGTGCTGATCGACTCTCCCGCCGGCATCGAGCGCGGCTTCAAGAATGCCATCGCCGCCGCCGACCGGGTGATCGTGATGACCAACCCCGAGGTCTCGGCGGTACGGGACGCCGACCGGGTGGTTGGCCTGCTGGAGGCCGACGAGAAAGGTCCCGCCGCGCTGGTCATCAACCGGCTCGACCCGGCCATGGTCCGGCGCGGCGACATGCTTTCGGTGGAGGATGTGCTCGACCTGCTGGCAATCGAACTGATCGGCATCGTGCCGGAAGATGACGGCGTCATCGTGGCGTCGAACCGGGGCCAGCCGCTGGCCCTGGACGCAAAGTCGAAAGCCGGGCAGGCGTTCCAGAACATCGCCCGCCGGCTGATGGGCGAAGAGGTCCCATTCATGGACCTGGACACGCCCGGCCTGTGGCAGCGCCTGATGGGGAGGAAGTGACATGGACTTTCTCTTCGGACGCAAAAGAAGCGCCAACAGCGCCAAGGAACGCCTGCAACTGGTGCTCATCCACGACCGCACCGACCTGACCCCCGCCGAACTCGACGCCCTCAAGGACGACCTGATCGCGACCATCTCCCGCCACGTGGAAATCGAACCCGCCGCGGTTCGCATCAACCTGGCCCAAGATGGGCGGTCCCAGCGGCTGGTGGCTGATATTCCCCTGCGCAGCGCGGCCCGCCGCCGCCGCTCGAGGTAGTCCCCGCTGGTCTTATTCATGGTTCCCATTTTCGCCGCACGACGGCGAACGTTGAGTTGCTGATATGTTCCAAAGCGAACGCTGGCGTCACTTCGATTTCTGGCTGCTGGGCGCGGTTTTCCTTGCGCTCGTTTTTGGCGTTGCCATGATCCGCTCGGCCATCGGCTGCAACCTCAGCCTGGCCGCCCTGGTCCAGCGCCAGATGATCTTCGCCGGGCTGGGCTTCCTCGTCATCATGCTGGTGGCGCTGATTGACTACCGCTTCTGGGGCGGCGCCATCGTCCCGATGTACGCCGTCATCGTCGGATTCCTGCTCATCCTCTACCTGACCGCCGGGCAGCGCTTCGGCGCGGCGCGCTGGATCGAGACCGGCCTGGTGTCCATCCAGCCGACGGAACTGGCGAAGATCGTCGTCATCCTCTCGCTGGCGTACTTTTTCGGGAAGAACATGAACGCGCCGCGCACCTGGGGCTGGCTGGTCAAAAGCCTGCTGATCGCCGGGGCAATCGCCTTCTTGATCTTCATCCAGCCGAACCTGAGCAACGTCATCGTCATCCTGGTCATCTGGGCGGTGATGGCGTGGGTCAGCGGACTGCCGCTGAAACAATTGGCGATCATCGCCGTCGTGGGACTGGCACTGGCGGTTATTGCCTTTTTCTTTTTCATGCAGGAGTACCAGCAGGATCGCGTGCTCACCTTCCTCTTCCCCGACCCCGAAGCCCGCCACGGCGCCACCTACAACGTTGACCAGGCCCTGATCGCCATCGGCTCCGGGGGGCTTTCCGGCAAAGGGTACGGGCTTGGCACGCAGACGCAACTGTGTTTCATGAAAGTGCGCCACACCGATTTCATCTTTTCGGTCATCGGCGAGGAATTCGGTTTCATCGGCGCCGTGCTCAACATCCTCCTGCTCGGCTTCATCATTTATCGCTGCCTGCGGGCGGCCCGGCTGGCGCGCGACTCCTTCGGCTCGATGATCGCGTTTGGCGTTGCCATCCTTATCTTCTTCCAGGGCGCGGTCAACATCGCCGTCAACATGAGACTGATGCCCGTCACCGGCCTGCCGCTCCCGTTCATCAGTTACGGCGGCAGCGGACTCCTCTCCATGATGCTCGGCGTTGGATTGGTGGAAAGCGTGATCCTGCGGCATAAGCCGTTGGATTTCTAACGGAGACTCTCTTGGACCTCAAACCGGTTCGCACCCGCTTCGCCCCCTCCCCCACCGGGCGGATGCACCTCGGCTCGGCCCGTTCCGCCCTCTACCCATTCCTCCTGGCCCGCCGCACCGGTGGGACCTTCATCCTGCGCATCGAAGACACCGACGTCAAGCGCACCGTCCCCGGCGCAGAGCAGGAACTGATCGAAGGCTTGCGCTGGCTTGGCATTAATTACGACGAAGGCCCCGACATCGGCGGTCCCTGCGGCCCCTACCGCCAGACCGAACGCCGCGAAATTTACCACACGCATGCCTGGAAACTGGTGGAACTCGGCCGCGCCTTCCCGTGCTTCTGCACTGCCGAGCGGCTGGACAAAGTCCGCCAGGAGCAGATGGCGAACAAACAAAATCCGCGCTACGACGGCGCCTGCCGCGCCCTCGACCCGGAGGATGCCCGCCGCCGCGTGGCCGCGGGCGAGAAGTACGTTATCCGCTTCAAGATGCCCAAGGAAGGCTCCATCCAAAGCGCCGACCTGCTCCGAGGTCCGATCACCACCGACAACGCCGCCCTCGACGACACCGTCCTGCTCAAATCCGACGGCCTGCCCACCTATCACCTGGCCGCCATGGTGGATGACCACCTGATGGGCATCACCCACGTCATCCGCGGCTCCGAGTGGCTGCCCTCCATGCCCCTGCACGTTCACGTCATCCGCGCCTTCGGCTGGGACGAGCCGCAGTTCGTCCACCTCTCGGTCTTCCTCAAGCCAAGCGGCAAGGGCAAGATGAGCAAACGCGAAGCCGCCGAAGCCATCAAGGACGGCCACTCGATTTTCGTCAGCGACATGAAAGACCTGGGTTACACCCCCGAAGGCGTGCTCAACTGGATCGCCTTGATGGGCTGGGGCGTTTCCGAAGGCGATGTGTTGACGCTGGACGATATGATTGCCCGCTTCGATATCAACAATCTGACGCCCTCCCCGGCGGCGATCAATTTTGCCAAACTCGATCACTTCAACGGGGCGCACATCCGTGCGCTCCGGACCGACGACCTGGCCGCGCGCCTCAAGCCTTATTTCCTGCGTGAGCATCTCACCGTTGACGATCCCACGCTGACGCGCATCATCCCGCTCATCCGCGAGCGCCTGGTCACGCTGGACGACTGCCTGCCATTCGCGGCCTGGTTCTTCCGCGCGACCGTCCAGCCGAAGCCCGAGGAACTGGTCGCCAAAGGCCTGACCGCCGCCCAGTCCGCGGACGTGGCGCGCAAGGCGCTGGAAATCCTGTCCGCCCTGCCGGAGATCAATCCGGCCACCGCCGAACCGCCGCTGCGCGCGCTGGTGGAGCGCCTCGGCCTCGGCCCGAACCAGGTCTTCGGCATCCTGCGCGCCGCGGTGACGGGTCAAACCGTCAGCCCGCCGCTGTTCGAGAGCATGGAAATTGTGGGGAAGGAGAAGGTGCTGGAGAGGGTGAAAAAAGCCATCGAGATTTTGGAGAAGATGTAAAAAATGGGCGAGGTTGAACCTCGCCCAAAATGTTATCCTTGCAGGGGCGACCCATCGGGCCGCCCTTGTTTTTTTTACAGGAAGAAATTCCTGACCAGGTAAATGATCCCGACCGTAAAGCCAATCGTGACCACGAGCGCGCGCAGGGTGTTGGGCTTGACCTTGCTGGCCAGCCGTCCGCCCAGCGCGCCGCCGAGCAATGCTCCAACGGCCATCACCAGGGCCACGGTCCAGTTTACCTGTCCCGAAAAGACAAAGAAAATGGCGGCGGAGATGTTGGCGGAAAACGCGATAACCTGCTTGATGGCATTCAGCCGGGTCAGGCTGTCGTTCATCACCAGTCCCAGCACGGCCAGGATGATAACGCTCAGGCCGGCGCCGAAGTATCCGCCATAAATGGCGGCGAAGAAAACCGGGATGAATGCCCAGAGTTCGCTGCCCGGCCCGGCCTTGCCCTGTTCCTGGCGGCGGGTCAGCCACTTGCGCACCGGGTTCTGAATGGCAAGCAGCGTGGATGCAATCAGGATGAGGAACGGCACCAGGTTGGTGAAGAGTTTCTCGCCGGTGTTCAGCAGCAGGATGCCGCCTGCCAGACCGCCGAGCAGACCGGCGGGGATCAAAAACCAAAGCCGCTTCTTTTGGTCTTTCAGGTCATTGGATTGGGCCAGCGTCCCGCCGAGATAGCCGGGGAGGAGCGCCACCGTGTTGGTCACGTTGGCCGAGACGGCGGGAATTCCGAGCGCCATCAGGACGGGGAAGGTGATGAGCGTCCCGCCGCCGGCCAGGGCATTGATCATTCCGGCCGCGATGGCGGCCAGAGCCGCAAAAACATAATTGATGATCGGCATGATGGAATTATCCTTGTTTCTGTTCGATTTTGGCCCAGGTATCTTTGAGCGTCACGGTGCGGTTAAAGACCGGTTTGCCGGGAGCAGAGTCGAGGTCCGCGCAGAAGTAGCCGGTGCGCTCGAACTGGACTTTGTCGCCGGGTTTGGCATCTGCCAGCGACGGCTCGACGAAGCATCCGGTCAGCGTTTCGAGCGAATTGGGATTGAGGCTGGCGCTGATGTCGTCGCCCACGTCCGGGTTCTCGACCGTGAACAGTTGCGCGTAGAGCCGGACTTCGGCCTGCACGGCATGTTCCGCCGAGACCCAGTGGATGGTGGATTTGACCTTGCGCCCGTCGGGGGCGTCGCCGCCGCGCGTGGCCGGGTCGTAGGTACAATGCACCTCGGTCACCGCGCCCGTTCCCGGGTCCCGCGAGAAGCCGGTGCATTTGACCAGGTAGGCATAGCGCAGGCGGATCTCGTTGCCGGGGTACAGACGGTGATATTTCGGCGGGGGCGTTTCGCGGAAGTCATCCTGTTCAATGTAGACCACTTTCGAGAACGGGACCTTGCGTGTGCCGGCGGACGCGTCCTCGGGGTTGTTGACCGCATCCATTTCCTCGACCTGGCCGTCGGGATAGTTATCAATGACCAGTTTGAGCGGATGGAGGACCGCCATGCGGCGCGGGGAGCGCTGGTTGAGATCGTCCCGGACGAAGGAGTCGAACAGGCCCATGTCCACCCAGGAGTCGTTGTTGGTCTCGCCGACCGCGGCGATGAAGGACTGGATGGCCTCCGGCGTGACGCCGCGCCGGCGCAGGCCGCGCAGGGTGGTGAGACGCGGGTCGTCCCAGCCGCTCACCACGCCGGTCTCGACCAGTTTGCGCAGTTTGCGCTTGGACATCATGGCGTAGGTCAGGTTGAGGCGCGAGAACTCGATCTGGCGGGAGGGGAACTCGCCCAGTTGCCGGAGGAACCATTCGTAGAGCGGGCGGTGGATGATGTACTCCTGCGAGCAGAGCGAGTGGGTAATGCCTTCCATCGAGTCGTTCTGGCCGTGCGACCAGTCGTAGGTCGGGTAGATGCACCACTTCGTGCCGGTGCGGTGATGCGGGACGCGCAGGATGCGGTACATGACCGGGTCACGCATGACCAGGTTGGGATGGCTCATGTCAATCTTGGCGCGCAGGACGCGGCTGCCTTCGGGGAACTCGCCGTTCTTCATCCGTTCGAGCAAGTCGAGATTTTCCTCCACCGACCGGTCCCGGTACGGGGAGGCGACGCCCGGCTTGATGGCCGCTTCGGTCTCGCTCCATTTAGTGCCGCGCGGCAGTGTGCCGCGGCTGGCGCTCATTTCCTCCGGCGACTGGTCGTCCACATAGGCCAGTCCTTTTTTGACGAGGCGGATGGCCCATTCGTACAGGCGGTCGAAGTAATCCGAGGCGAACGTCACCTTGACCCACTGGATGCCCAGCCAGCGGGCATCGTCTTCGATGGCATCCACGAACTCGGTCTCTTCTTTTGTAGGATTAGTGTCATCGAAGCGCAGGATCAACTCGCCGCCGAATTCCCTGGCGGTGAGATAGTCAATCAGGAAGGCCTTGACGTGACCGATGTGCAGGTAGCCGTTCGGCTCCGGCGGGAGGCGCGTGCGCACGTAGTTGAAGCGGCCGGTTTTGAGGTCCTCGGCCACTGCGGCGAAGATGAAGTTGGCGGGTTTTTCATTGGTATCCATATGGGTTGTCCTTCCAGCGTATAATTCCTTAGCAGTCGTGTAAAAATAAGTTTCTTGTTTTGGATGCAGTTGCACTGCGTCCTGCTCGCAGTACAACTGCTCGCGAACAGTAAAAACGGGAAGTTATTGTTACACAAATTCTTAGGGAACAAAAATACCTTCAAGGCGTCTATTATCAGTAGTTCCGAAGTGCTCCCGCTGGATTTGTAATCCAGCGGCTCTGGCGGCGGATTACAAATCCGCCGAGAGCGTTTCGAGATATACTGATTATAACAAATAGAATCCCATTAAATTCGGAGGCTGAAATGGAAGAAAAACGCGGCAGTTATCTTGGCACGTACTTCAGCAAGGAGACCACCCTGCGGCTGGTTTCCATCGCCAAAATCTTCTCGTGGGTGGTGGTCGGGATCTACTCGTGCCAGTGGCTGGTGCAATTCGTGCAGATGATCCTGTCCATTGTGCGCGGTTTCTGGTATGGGATGGGGTACACAGACATCGCCCTGAGCTTCGTGATGCTGTTCGAACAACCCCTGCGCGGCGCGGTCTATTTCATCGTCCTGCAGGTGGTGGCGCAGGCGCTGCTCCTGTTCATGGACATGGAGGACAATACCCGCCGCGCGGCGCGCTCGGCGGAGCAGGGCGGCGCTTCGTCTTCGCTCAACGCGAACCTGCCCCGCCCCTAGACGGTTCTTCCTGCCGCGTGGTAAAATACCGCCCGCTGGCTAATTGGGGGCTCGTCCAACGGCAGGACTACTGACTCTGGATCAGCCGATAGAGGTTCGAATCCTTTGCCCCCAGCCTGGAGACTCTCACGAAGTGAGGGTCTCTTTATTTTTTCTGTTGGGATTCGAATCCCCATACAGATCCAATAAACCTCCCCCCTTTGTGTTACAATTGCAATACGATTAGAAACGGAGGAAGAATGACGAAGACTGCCGCCATTACCGTGCGCCTGAACCCACAGGTGAAGAAGGATGCTCAAATCGTGCTGGATGAATTGGGATTGACCACCACGCAGGCGGTGAGCCTGTTCTTCAAGCAAATCAGTTTGAACAAGGGATTGCCCTTCGCGGTGGAGATCCCCAACGAAGAGACCATCCAGGCCATCGAGGACGGGCTGAACAAGCGCAACGTAAAAACCTTCGAAGACGCCGAAGCCGCGCTCGATTACCTGGGTCTGTAACCATGCGCAGGGTCACGGTTACGTCGCAGTTCGAGAAAGACGTAAGGCGCGCACAAAAGCGTAACTACGATATGAGCCAATTGAGCGCCGTCATCCGACTGCTGGGCAGAGGGGACTTGGAAGACCGCCAGTACCGGGACCACCCGCTGAAAGGGAAATACGAGGGGCTGCGTGAGTGCCACCTGACGCCAGACTGGCTGCTAATCTACCAATCCTTCACCGATCAAGTTATTTTGGTCCGAACAGGCACACACGCTGATTTGTTCCGGTAGGCCCGGGAACCGCCCCGCGCGGATCAATCGTACAACAAAACGGGAGGCGGCGCGGCCTCCCGTTTTTCGTTTAATCCGGCCCCACGCGGTCCGGTCCCGCCCGCCCCGCCGCGCCAGCCAAGATAGTCCGCATAGATGACGCCGCTGCCTGCGAGCGTCCCGTCCACACGGAAGACGAACAGGCCGAAGCGGTATCCGTCGAAGGCGGTGCCGGTCAGGGTGCCGTTCACGGTCACGTCCGCGTAGTTCGGCACGCGCATCACCAGCACGTGCTGGTTGGCGGCGTAGACGCCGATGTTGGTATCGTCGCCGGGGTTGTCGCCGTAGAAGCCGTTTTTCGGGGTGTTGAAGTAGAGCGTGCCGCCGATCACCCCGCCAACGTGCAGGAATTCGTAATGCCCGGTGTTGCCCCACTTGCCCGGCGCGCCCTTGACGTTGATGAGCAGGATTTCATCGCCAGGATTGAGGCAGCCGGAGGTAACTAGCAATGGGTGGTCAGTAACTGCAGGAATTGTTTTAGAACGCCATCCAACAGAGCGAGGCTCCAGGAAAAGACATCCTAACAAATCTACCTATCATCCTCGGCCACAGGCCACAAATTTGCAGGTGTCTCTAGGCATTCAACTGTAGCTTGGCTGAATGTATGATAAAACTCATCAACTGACATCGAGGTTGCCTCCTCAAGTGGCAGGTAGTATGGTGTATCATCTTGCCACTCTGAAGGCAAGGGATTTATATACTTTTTTTGGCTGGCTCCAACAGCAAGTACGATATCCACATGTGCATTTGATAAACATCCTTGTACATTCTCTCCCACCGATCTAACATCCGCTGTGTCATATCGAATAAAAATTCCTTGTTCTGGATATAGCAGGATAACCTTGAAATATCCAAGAGGTAGCCAATCGGGAGGAATCTTCGCCATAGAGAATATTAACACCGAGGAGGGAGCGCCATACTCAGTGAGGATATTGGGAAGTAGATAATAACTTACTCGGTCACCAAAATAGGACCAGTCAAATACCTGATCTATACCATTTGATGTTGCTTTTCCAGCCATCACATCAAAGCCAATATAGGAAACAGTATCATTATCACCGAGAATAGATATCCCAACAGAGAGTGCATGTTCACCCTCGATGTGAGAGAAAGAGACAGTTGCGAAAGAAGTAACACTTCCATAGGTAGTCGGGCCAAAGACCGCAAATGTAGAAATATCAGTGAGAGGCACCAAAGTTGTCAGCACATTTTGGCTTGTACTCTCTCCTGGTGTGATACCCCATAAACAAGGTAGGCGGCAGTGACCATTGTTCGCCAATAGATCAAGTAGCCAAGCATCGGCTTCATTTGCCGGTAGCGTAGGGATAATCGTCGGTGTGGGGGAGAAAACAGGCGTAAGTGTTGGTGAAGGTATCAAAGTTGATGTCGCGCTCAATGCTACTTGAGATGGCGCCTTAGGCAAGTCATTTGATTTATCGCAACCAACGACAAGTGTCAAGGCCAACAATATTCCACATATAGTGAATAACTTTTGGAAGTTCATAATCTCTATCTCTCCAGACACGATAGCAAATATTAAGGTACGTTTACTCCGCCGGGCATATACCCATTCATCCACCCTTGCGCTTGGGTAACATAGCCTTCGTATCGAGAATTCTGGTTCCAAGCATTATAAACATATGCAATAAACATATCCGCAAATATTTCCGAGGAAGACCCATAAAATGGGTCATTTATTCCAGTTTGTTGCCAATCATACCTCCCTTCATATTGGTTGGGGCGCAATACATGAGTTCGAGCGTTGGTCTCATCCGATGTCATCCAACCAGGCATAGAAGAACTGGCCCAGTGATATCCATTAATTCGGTCATAGGCATGTCCTAACTCATGAACAACATTTTTTGTCATCCTCTTTATATCATCACTCCCGTGTCCAGAAAGTGACCAGACTCTTATCTTGGTAGCGCTGTCTGTACACGCTCCACCGCTTACTTCAGTGTTTCCACACATGCCTGATCCATTCTCCTTCTTAAATTCCATAGACCCATAAACCCTGTTAAAAGCATCCCATGCTGTTTCACCATCTCTAGCAAATGCTGCACCAACTATCAATACTGCCATTAGGATAGCAAGTTTATAAGTATCATCAAAATCTTCTGCTTTGACCCCGAACCATGAAAGCGTATCATCAACGTTCGATAGAGTGCTCCAAACCCCGTCATCATCCTCCTCGCAATCTTCTGGAGCAGCATATGGCGAATCGCAATAATCATGCCCACTTGGATCTGTCCTACTGATAGGATTATTTCCGGTGTAGCTGAAGCGATTCAATCCCTGCGGTCCTCCGGGCGTGAAGGTGTCCGGCTGTGTGAATCGTCCGGTCAGGCTCGAATAGAAGCGTGCCTGGTAGTCCATCAGGCCGAGGGAGTAGGCGCTGCCCTGCGCGTCGAGGTCCCGCTGGCCAGTGTAACCATAGTCTGTGAGTCCGATCGTCTCATAGCCGGATAGAGTCCGCACCTGGCCGAAGGGCAGGTAGCGCTGCTGTTCGAGCAGCACGCCGCTGGCGTTGGTGATTGCTACGACCGAACCCAGATGATCGGTCAGGAAGTACGAGAGTGTCACCGTGCCGGGATTTTCGGGGTTAGGCGCGGACATGGCGATGGTCTGCCCGGCGAAGGCGTAGTATTTGATCGTGGTGATGGTTGTGCCGTCGTCCCGGACTTCGTAGGAACCGCCCGCCCTTCGCTTCGCTCAGGGTAAACTCCGTAATAGGTTGTCAAGGTGCTGGTGGCATACCCCCGCGGGGCACTTTCAGTATACTCTTGTTTTACGCGATTGCCACGTATGCCCCGAAGGGATATCCCCGCGTTGACGTTATAGAAGCGGCAATCCTACGGCTGCGCCATCCCGAAGACGCGCCGGAACTCGATCATGTACTGCGCGGCCACCTCCGGATCGAATATGATGACAACGTTCTCATCGTTGCGCGTCTCGGCGCTGGCAGAGAAATTGTAGGAACCGGTGATGACGATCTGCTCGTCAATGATGATCACCTTGTGGTGCATCAACCCGCTGATCCCGTCCAGGCGCACATCCAGGAGGGCCTGCCGGAACGGGTCGTATTCGGTGCCCTGGTTGGAAGCCACCTGCCCTTTGTCCATCACGCCGGAGACGATCAGCCCGTACTGCGCCCGCTCGCGGATCGCGCCGCCGATATCATCCGAAGTGAACGAGTACGCCATGAAATGGATGCTTTCCTGCGCCGCCTGGACCAGGGCAACGATGCGCGCCGCCACGCCGTCGTCCGGCGAATAGTAGATTTCGACCGGCGTCCCATCCAGGGTCAGGCGCGGGAATGGGGTGTCGGCTTCCCCGGCCGGGCCAAAGAATCCCCCGGTGAACATTTCGTCGAATTCGGTCAGGTAATTCTCGGCGATCTGCACCGAGCGGAGGCGGAGCAGGTTGTTATTGTCCTCGTACGCGCCGTTGGTGGTGAAATTCATCGAGCCGGTCCAGACCTCGGAGCGGTCAATGATCACGAACTTGTCGTGCATCAGCCCCTCGCGCTGGTCGCCGACGATGGGAATCCCCGCCTCCAGCAAATCCTGGACCTCATCCGAATCCATGTTGTCGCTCTCCATGATCATGCGCACCACCACGCCGCGCCGGTGAGCGCGGATGAGCGCGTCACGGATGGACCACAGGTTCAGGCTGTAGGAGGCCGCGTCCACCGAAAGGATGGCGTCGTCAATGGCCGCGGCCAGGATTTCGTCCGGGCCGCCCTCGTAAGAGGACGCGTCCGGCGCGGACGGGCTGGTGAAGTAGATTTCGAGCCAGCCGCCGGTTGACGGTCCGGGCAGGGGCGTGAGCGTGGGCGCCAGCGCGGGGGTGATGGGAGTCCCCGGCATGGCGGTGGAGGTCGGCGGCAGGCTGGGCGTCGTGATGCACGCGTTGAGCACGATGAAAAGGGCCAAAAAAAGTAGAACGGCCTGGCTGCGCAAAGGTTTCATAAGACTCCTCTCGTTGATGCTGGATTATAGCGCAATCGTTCGGTTGGTTGTGACACGTGGAGTATAATCCCCGCTCATGAGTGAACCTATGTCTGCCAACCGCCAAATCGCCCGCGCCGCCGGGACCGTGATGCTGGCCTTCGTTTTCGGGCAACTGGCCGGGCTGGCGCGCAACATCCTGGTGGCGCGCGCCTTCGGCGCCTCCGCCGAACTGGACGCCTTCTTCGCCGCCAACCGCGTCTCCGAGACGCTGTTCAATCTCATCGCCGGGGGCGCGCTGGGGTCGGCTTTCATCCCCACCTTCACCGCATTCCTCGCCAAAGACGATAAACGCAACGCCTGGAAACTGGCCTCCGCGGTCGCCAACCTGGTGGTGCTGATCCTGGGCGCGCTGGCCGCGCTGGCGGCGGTCTTCGCCCCGCAGATCGTGCGCCACCTGCTGGCCCCGGGCTTTTCCGCGGACCCGGCCCAGTTCGCGCTGACCGTTTCGCTGCTGCGCATCCAACTGGTCTCGGCAGCGCTGTTCGGCGTGAGCGGGCTGGTGATGGGCATCCTCAACTCGCACCAGGTCTTCCTCATCCCCGCGCTGGCGCCCTCGATGTACCAGTTTGGGATGATCTTCGGCGTGCTGGTTCTCGCGCCGCGCTACGGCATCCACGGGCTGGCCTACGGCGTTGTCATCGGCGCGGCCGCGCACCTGCTGCTGCAAGTCCCGGCCCTGCTGCGGCGCAAGGGAACGTACACACCCACCCTCGGCTGGAAGGACCGCGCCGTTGGCGAAGTGCTGCGCCTGATGGGGCCGCGCCTGCTGGGCGTGGCGGTGGTGCAGGTCAACTTCTGGGTCAACACCTGGCTGGCTTCGAGCATGGCGGAAGGCAGCATCTCGGCCATCTCCTACGGCTTCGCCCTGATGCTGATGGCGCAGGCGGTCATCGCCCAGTCCATCGCCACCGCCGCCATGCCCACCTTTTCGGCGCAGTATGCCCTCGGCAAACTGGACGAGATCCGCGCCTCGCTGGCGGCCGCCCTGCGCGGCGTGCTGCTGCTCTCGCTGCCGGCCGCGGCCGGACTGATGCTGCTGCGCGCCCCAATCATCACCCTGCTCTACGATTTCGACGCCAGCGACACACAACTGGTGGCCTGGGCGCTGCTCTGGTACGCGGCCGGGCTGGTGGGACACTCGCTGCTCGAAATCCTGGCCCGCACCTTCTACGCCATGCACAACACGAAAACGCCCGTGCTGGTGGGCGCGGCGGCGATGGGGCTGAACGTGGTCTTCAGTTTCACCTTCCCGGCCTGGTTCGCGCGCATCGGCTGGCTGCCGCTCGGCGGGCTGGCGCTCGCCAACTCGCTGGCCACCGCCATCGAAGCGGCGATACTCTTCCTGCTGATGCACAAACGGCTGGACGGAATCCGCGGCGCGCAGGTGGCGAAAGGCCTCGCCGCCGCCGCGCTCGGGACCGCCGGCCTGTGCGCCGCGCTCGTGCTGTGGATGCAGGCCGAACGGTCCGCGCCCGCCGCGCTGACCGCCCTCGGCGGGATCGTCATCGGCGGCGCGGCCTACGCGCTGATCCTGCTCCTGCTGCGCATCACCGAAGTGAAATCGCTGCTCGGTTTTGTCAACCGCCGATTAAATAAGCGAAGTCCCCGGTAGCCGGGGACTTCTTATTCTTCTATTTATTGCGGCAAGTGCCGCCAGCTACATCGGCAAACGGCTGCCAGTAACACTCCGGATGTGCCTCGCAGGAACTCTGGTTGGTATAGTCTGAGCAGACAACCGTCACAGGCGGGACTTCCGTCGGTGTTGGCGTGGGCGGAGCCTCGCGGATCGGCAAGGCGAACGGGTCGCCGTCGAAGAGGCCGATGCCGGCGCTCACCCAGCACAGGATGCCGTTCAATTGGATGCGGTACCAGGAGCCGTCCATGTTGCGGCCTTCCACCAGGGCAGCCGTCCCAATCGGCGCGCTGGTCAGCGCAGGATAGACGATATTCGGCCCGGAGCGGCAGTTGCCGGGTTCCTGGAAGGTGAAGATGCCGCGCCCGGGGGTGGCGGTCACAATGGGTACATCCAGCGTCAGGCTCATCACCGAGGTCCCGAATTCGAACGCGCCGACATCATCACGGGGGACACCGTCGCCGTTGCCATCAACCCCACGCGGGGCGCCGCGCTGGTCGGTGAGCGGGCAGAGCCAGTTCGTCCCGGTATCAATTGCCACGGAACTGGGAGACAGGGCATGGGTCTCGGTGGGCCCGCCGTTGCCTATCAGCGGAAGGAGCATCGGATCCACGTTGTAACGGCTGCCGTAGCCGGTGAAGCCGCAGGTGCTGTCACTGACAATATTGATCCCGCCGGTCAAACCGACGGTGTTGCAGTCCCCTCCCTGGTTGAAAGCAAAAATCGTGTTGATAAACATATGATCGCCGCCCATC
This sequence comes from Anaerolineaceae bacterium, assembly GCA_009772985.1. Taxonomy (GTDB): domain Bacteria; phylum Chloroflexota; class Anaerolineae; order Anaerolineales; family Villigracilaceae; genus UBA877. Next base: position 123,489 of record WOUS01000006.1, on the reverse strand, counting down.
TGGTAAAAGCCTCCCCCCTGCGGGGCTTTGTTGTATGCAATGGTGAGGCTGGCGGCATACAGCGTGGAATCGGCGCTGCCGTTGGCAATACCGCCTCCCCCATAATCGGCGGTATTTCCGCTAATGGTCACATCGGCGATGGATAGGAGGGCATAATTCATGTTCATAATGCCGCCGCCCGTACCGGCTGTGTTGTTGTCGAAGGTGCTGGCGCTGACGTTCGCCTTCCCGCCGTTGTTATTCAGGCCACCGCCGGCAATCCCCCCATCGTTTTTTGTCAGGGTGCTGGTCGTCATGGTCAGGTCGCCGGGGTTGTAATTGAAGATACCGCCGCCAAAATTCTCGGCGGTATTCTTCTCGAAAAGGCTGGCAGAGATATTCACTTTTCCCAGGTTATACAGCCCGCCGCCGCTCGATGCGGCTGTATTGTTCTTGAGTGTGGAATTGGTTATGGTCAGCGTCCCCCGGTTGTAAATCCCGCCGCCGCCATCTACGGCAGGCGTGTACGTGGTAGTGCAACCTTCGATGGTGACGTTATCAAGTTTTACGGTGGAGGTCTCGGTGATGAAGATGCCCCCGCCGGAACCGGCTGTGCTGTTCTGGATGGTCACGTTCTTCATGGTCAGTTCGACATCGGCGGCATAGATGGCGCCGCCATACTCTGCTGTCCCGTTCCGGATGGTCAGGTCCGAAATGCTGACCAGACTGTAGCAGTTGGGACATTCGATGCGAATGACGCCGCCCAGGGTCATCGAGCCGGTATTCTCGAGGATGGTATTCGGTCCACTACCCTGGAGTTTGATGCCCTTCACGCTGATCCAGAGATGCTCGGAATATACCCCGTCCGCAATGTGGATGACAGCGCCGTTGTAGGCATGGCTGACCGCCCAGTAGATGGTCTTACATGGACTCTGCGCCGTGTGGCAGGTGTTGAGGGTGTCGCTGCCTGTGGTCGCGACATACCAGATGGACAGGTTCCCATCGAGGCTGGGGGGCGTGGCGGGTGCGGGACTGCACCCAAACGCCGCGGCCAGCAGGAACAGCACAAGCAAAATCCCCACCAATTTGATCGGGCGGGCAAAACGGATTGCAGACATTCTTCTCTCCTTTTCTCAAACTGGATAAAATCATCCTCACGGTAGCACCTCCGCGAGATGGCTACAATCCCCCGAAAGGCTTCTCATCCCCACAGCAGCCACAGCCCGACCGCCACCGCCAGCCCGAGCAGGACGCCGCCAATCGCCTCCAGCGGCGTGTGGCCGATCACCTCCAGCAGCTGCTTCTGCGAGATGGGATGCCCTTTGAGCAATTCTGCCACCAGCACGTTGATCTTCTCCGCCTGCATCCCGGCCTGGCGGCGCACGCCGGTGGCGTCGTAGACCACCACCAGCGCAACCGCCACTGCCAGCGCGAAGACCGGCGAATCGAAGCCGTAATGCAGGCCGCTCCCCAGCGCAGTCGCCACCACCAACGCGGAATGCGAACTGGGCATGCCGCCCGCGGCAAAGAACAGCGCCCAGTCCCAGCGGCGCGAGCGGAAACAGTCGAGCGGAATCTTGAGCGCCTGCGCCAGGAACCAGCCCGCCAGCGCGGTCCACAGGATGTGGTTTTCGAGAATGGCCTTGAAGTTCATAAGTCAATACCTGGTGCGCCTGACGGTCTGCCGCGCACGCGAAAACCTGAACGCGGATTGCGCCGATTGACCTGATTACGCGGATTTTTCAAACAAAACATCGGCGTAATCCGCAGAATCCGTGTAATCCGCATTCCTCTTTCTGAAATCACGCCGCCTCGGCGAGGTCCACCAGCGCCTCGCCGGAGAGCTGCTTCACCTTCAGTTCGGCCCCATCCAGCAGTTCGGCGCAGCGTTTGATGAGCGCCTGCCCGCGCGTGAAGGCCGCCATGGATTCCTCCAGCGGCCCCTCCCCGGCCTCCAGCCCGGCGACGATCTTCTCCAGTTCGGCATAGGCCTCCTCGAAGGTCAAGGCTTCCACAGGTTTGGGTTCAGACTTTGGCATACGGTCTCCTGAAACAATCCTTTATTGGCTCAAAGGGGATTTGCAATCCCCGTGCGGGATTACAAATCCCGCAGGAGCAGAGAGGTCACACCTATCCGCCCGAAACACGGGCATCGAATTCACCATCTTTCACACGGATATGAACATCGTCCCCGGCGCGGACCTGGGACCGGCTGACGACCACCCGCTCCGCGTGCGTGACGACCGCGTAGCCGCGTCCCAGCACCGCCAGCGGACTGAGCGCCAGCAGGCGCGACCGCGCGCCTGCCAGCCGCGCCGCGGCCAGTTCCAGCCGGTGCGCCTGCGCGGACAGGGCGCGGCGGGCGAGTTCGTCCACGCGCTGGCGCTCGGTCTGGACGCGGCGCAGGGGCGTGTAAAACTGCAGGGCGGAGCGGAACCCCTCGAGATCGACGCGCCGGCGGTCGCAGATACCGGTCAGCGCGTTCGCCAGCGTGCGCGCCGACTCGGCCAGCCCCGCGCGCAAATCCTGCACGGTGACGGGGGTCGCCAGTTCGGCCGCGGCGGTTGGAGTTGGTGCGCGCAGGTCGGCGGCGAAGTCGGCCAGCGTGAAGTCGGTCTCGTGGCCCACACCGGTGATGACGGGCGCGGCCGAGGCGGTCACAGCGCGCACTACGCGTTCGTCGTTGAAGGCCCACAGGTCTTCGATGGACCCGCCGCCGCGAGCGAGCAGGATGACATCCGGCGGCCCCGCATTCGTTGTCCCGGCGACCAGGTTCAGGGTCCGGAGCGCAGCGACGAGGGCGGGCGGGGCTTCGTCGCCTTGCACAGGCGCGGGGGCGAGCACCACTTCTGCCAATGGATAGCGTCGTCTTAACGTATTCAGCATATCGCGCAGGGCCGCGCCGGTGGGCGAGGTGACGATGCCGATGCGCCGCGGCCGTTCGGGGATGGGACGCTTGCGGGCGGCGTCGAACAGGCCTTCGGCTTCGAGCAGCGCTTTCAGGCGCAGGAACTCGGCGTAGAGCGCGCCCTCGCCGAGCGGGAGCAGGCTGTCGGCGACCAGTTGGTACTGGCCCTGCGGTTCGTAGACGCGCACCGAGCCGTGCGCTTCGACCGACATGCCGTCGGCGGGGGCGAATTTCAGGCGGGCGGCTTCGGTGCGCCAGATAACGCATTTCAGCGCCGCGCCGGCGTCTTTGAGCGTGAAGTAGACGTGGCCGGAGGATGGCCGCGACAGGTTGGAGATCTCGCCCTGCACCCAGACGGCTTGCAGGTGCGGGTCGGATTCGAGCAACTGGCGCACGCGGCGCGTCAGGTCGGTGACGGTGAGGTGCGGGGTGGGGTCGAACAGCGCGGGTTGTTCCATGCGTCGAGAATAATCGTTTTCGGTGAGCCTGTCAATTGAGAAAAAAGATTTAACCGCGAAGAAACGAAGACCGCGAAGGATTCCTGGGGGACGCGAAGGGTTTCTTCGCGACCTCGATGACTTCTTCGCGTTCGCCTGCCCCCGTTCTTTGGGGGTCGCGCCTTCGCGGTGAAAATTCCTCCCGCCATTCGGGCGGATTCTTTGCTACAATACGGACATGAAACGCATCTTCGCACCCTGGCGGATGAAGTACATCGAATCGCACGGCAAGGGCTGTGTCTTTTGCAGCGTCCAGAAAGAAGCCGACGGGACCGGCAACCTGGTCGTTCATCGTGGCGAGCGGGCGTTCGTCATCGTCAACCGCTTCCCGTACACGAGCGGACACATCATGGTGGTGGCAAACGCGCACCAGCCGTCGCTGGAGGACCTGGACGAGGCGACGCGCGCCGAAATGATGGAACTGGTGACGCAATGCGTGCGCGTGTTACGAAAAGTCTACCGTCCGCAGGGGTTCAACCTGGGCGCGAACATCGGCGAGGCGGCGGGCGCGGGTGTAGCTGGACACGTCCACATGCACATCGTCCCGCGCTGGGGCGGGGACGCGAACTTCATGTCCACGGTGGCGGAGACGCGCGTCCTGCCCGAGTCGCTGGAGGAGACGTACCGGCGGGTGCGGGAGAAATGGGACGCGGATTAACGCGGATATCCTTCGGGCACGATGGGAACGCGGAAAAATGTACTGGGATGGAATCCCCCGGCTGAGACACAAAGCCGCCTCAAGGCGGCTGCGCGCCAGCGCCAGTCCACTTTAGTGGACTTTGTATACCAGCCGGGGATTTCAATCCCCGGCAAACGTCCCGGCGAACGTCCCGGCGAAACTCCTCCCCTTCCCGGCAACATGGGCGGGGGAGAAGTGTTTATAATAGGCGGCAACCAAAGGAGAAGGCATGGAGCAAACAGTCTACGACTACGTCGTCATCGGTTCCGGATTCGGCGGGAGCGTTTCCGCCATGCGGCTGACCGGGAAGGGTTATTCCGTCCTCGTGCTGGAGCGCGGCAAACGCTACCACAGCGAAGACTTCCCCAAATCCAACTGGAACATCTGGAAATTTCTCTGGCTCCCGGCGCTGGGCTGTCACGGCATCTTCGAGATGACCTTCATGAACGGCCTGCTGGCCCTGCACGGCGCGGGCGTGGGCGGCGGCAGCCTGATGTATGGCAATGTCCTGCTCGAACCGGATGACCGTCTCTTCGCCGCGCCATCGTGGAGTCACCTGAACGATTGGAAAAAGGAACTCCGCCCCCACTACGAGACCGCCCGCAAAATGCTCGGCGTGGCAACCAACCCGCGCCTGCTGAAAGCCGACGAGACCTGCCAGGCCATCGCCGCAGAACTCGGCCACGGCGACACTTTCCGTCCCACCGAGGTGGGCGTCTTCTTCGGCGAGGAAGACGTGACCGTCCCCGATCCCTACTTCGGCGGCACAGGCCCCGAGCGGACGGGCTGCAATTTTTGCGGCGGCTGCATGGTCGGCTGCCGCTATAACGCCAAGAACACGCTGGACAAAAATTACCTTTACTTTGCCGAAAAACAAGGGGCGGAAATCCGCGCCGATTGCATCGTGCGGGACGTGCGCCCGCTGCCGGAGGGACAGCCCGACGGCGCGCGCTACGAAATCGCCTGCCGCCGCTCCACCTCGTTCGTCACAGGCCGGACCGTGGTCCGGGCGCGCAGCGTGGTCGTCTCCGCCGGTACGCTCGGGACCCTGGGCCTTCTATTCCGCTGCCGGGATGTCACCCGCTCCCTGCCGCGCCTCTCACCGCGCCTCGGCGACCGCGCCCGCACCAACAGCGAGAACATCCTCGGCTCCACGGCGCGCGGCCGTGACGTGGACTATTCCAAGGGCGTCGCCATCACCTCCATCGCCAGCCTGGACGAGGTGACGCGCGTCGAGCCGGTGCGCTACTCCGACGGCGCGTCGTTCATCCGCGTGCTGACCGCCCCGCTGATCGAGGGCGGAGGCAGCATCCCGGTCCGCATGGCGAAGACACTGTGGGAGATCCTCCGCCACCCGTGGGATTTTCTCTACAGCAAGTTCTTCTCACGCTGGGCGCGCTACACCACCATCCTGCTGGTCATGCAGACCGAGGAGAACCTGACCCGGGTCCGGCTCGGGCGCAGTTTCTTCACCTTTGGCCGCCGCGGGCTGGTCATCCGCCCGGAGAAAGCGCACGTTGCCAGCGGACTCACCCTCGCCAGCCGTGTCACCCGTCTCTTTGGCGAAAAGACGAACGGTATCCCGCAGACGGCCTTCACCGACAGCCTGTTCAACTTCCCGACCACGGCGCACTTCATGGGCGGCGTGCCTTTTGGCCGCGACGACGGGGAGGGCGTGATCGGCCTGGATTTCCAGGCGCACAACTACCCCGGCCTGTACGTGGTGGACGGCTCGGTCATGCCCGCCAACCCGGGCGTGAACCCCAGTCTCACCATCACCGCGCTGGCGGAGTACGCGATGAGCAAAGTCCCCGCGAAACGGTAGGGGCGGACCTGCGTGTCCGCCCAGGCCGATACACAGGTCGGCCCCTGCAATTGACAGCTGTCCGCCCGGATAAAAAAGAGACCCGATCCAAAGACCGGGTCTCTCGTTCTACTGTCTTGCCAATCCTTACTTGACGCTCACCAAAGCCGCCTGCACGATGACGCGGTAGCGGTACGTGCCTTTGTCCGCATCCCAGGAGCGGCAGGTGGTCAGGGTCAGCCAGGGGGTGTCCTTGTGGGCGAAGGCCGCGGAGGTCGAGTCAGGCCGCACCTGCGTGACCGAGCGCACCTCGTAGGTGTACTGCTGTCCCCAGGCGTGGACGATGATCCGGTCGCCGTACCACAGCGTGTTCAGGTACACGAACGGGCCGGCCGAGTTATCGGCATTCCAGACGTGCCCGGTGAGGACCGAGTTGCCGTTCCAGGTGGGGAAGGCCGTGCCTTGCAGCCAGCCGGCATTCTTGCCCAGCCAGGAGACATCCCAAGTGTTGCCCGACTGCGGCACGCCGACGATGTCCATGCTCACGCCCAGGCGGGGAATCTCCAGCCGCAGGTCGCTGGCGGCGTAGGCCACCGACTGCTCGGGGAGAGCCGTCACACGGTCCGGGGCGAAGCCGGTGGCGGGCAGGGCCGGGGCCACAGGCGGGATGAACGTGAACGCGTTGGTCAGGGTGGCCGTGCCGCCCGGCGTGGTGACGACAACATCAAACAGGCCCGCAGCGTGCGGCGGGGTGGTGCAGGTGGCAGTGAGGCCACCAGGGGCAACCGTGCAGACCGCCGGTGTTCCGCCGAAGGTGAACGCCCCGCCGGCCAGGTTGGTACCGGTGATGGTCACAACCGTACCGCCGGCAGTCGGCCCGGAGTTGGGAGTGATGCCGGTGAGCGTCGGCGCGGGAGGCGCAGCCGGGGTGAAGTGTTCTTCGAGGGTGACGCTCCAGGTGGCGCCGTTTGCCAGCGCAGCGCGGCGGAATTCGAGCGCATACCCATTGTCATGGACAGCCGCGGTAACCGTACCATCCAGGGCGCAGGCATCCACATTAACCCGGGAGGTATAGTAAACCCGGCTTTCGTATTGGAACGGAGCCTCCGACACGGGCTGGAGCCACATCTGCTGCCCGGTGGTCGGGTGCGTGACGCCGATGCTGCCAAAGGCGCCGAGGCCGGCATTCCACCAGCCGTTGCCGCTATCGCTGCCCCCCAGGAGGGTATCCTGGCCGTTGAAGAGGCGCAGGTCGTTGATCGCCACGCCGGAGTTGTTGGTGACGGCCCAGTTGATGGTGTAGTACTGGTTGCCATCCGTGTAGGAGGTGGTCTGCACAATGGTCATCCCGCCCGCCGTCCAGGTGGTGACGATCGTCCACGTGCCAGGGCCGCTGCTGGCATTCGAAACCCAGGTGGCCACCGTGCCGCCCGCTCCCGGGGTCCAGGTGGAGTTGCCGCCCATGTCGTAGCGGGTGGTCGCCACGCACAGCGTGGAGCCTTTGGCAGAGACGCCATAAACGTTTTCCTGCCAGAATGCGCCGGTGTACTGCTGGATCGCCATGGCGCCGTTGTCATACACCGCGACGCGCAGGTTGCCCGCCACGGCGGTGCCGCCGATGGTCTGAGTGGCAGCCAGGGCCAGGCCGGTCGGTATTAGGACCAGCACGGCCACAAGGGCCATTGCAAAGATCTTGGACATCAAGCGTTGCTTCATTCAGTCTTCTCCTCTGGAATGATGATGGTTGTTGACCACAAATCCGGCGGGCGCTTCCGGTCCCGCCGAAACAATTACACGCACATTATACAACAGTACTCCGGTAGGGGAAACAAAATCGCAACTATACTTCTGCGAGGAAAAAGTATAGTTTTGGGATAGGGAAGCGCGGGTCATCAAATTCAACCCCTCCTGCTATTGCGCTTTTTTCACCCGCCGCGCATAGGCGATTGCCTGGGCGCGGTTCTCCAGATGCAGCCGCTCCAGGATCTGGCGCATGTGGTATTTCACCGTCACCTCGCTGAGTTTCAGGACAGAGGCAATCTCTTTATAGGGCCTGCCGCGCGCCACCAGGTCCAGGATCTGCCACTGGCGCGCGGTCAGATTATCGTCGGAGGCACGCGCCGAGTCGCCCGGAGAGGCCGGATGAGCAAATTCGGCCAGCAAACGCGCCGCCAGGCTGGGAGTCAGGGGCGCTTCGCCGCGCACCAGCCCGGCCAGCAGGCGGCAGAGTTCGTTGGCATCCAGGCTCTTCAATAAATACCCGGAGGCGCCTGCCTTGATGGCTTCAAAGAGGGAATCGTCGTCTTCGGAAGCGGCCAGCATGACAATCCGGGTTTCGGGGAGTTCAGCCTTGATCGCCCGCGCCGCCTCCACGCCATCGCAGCGCGGCATCTTCACGTCCATAACGATCACGTCCGGGCGCAGCAGGCGCGCCTTTTCCTGCGCCTCCAGCCCGTCGTGCGCCGCGCCGATCACCGTCAGCCCGCGCGCCATCAACAGGCTGCGCAGTCCCTCCAGGAAGATGGGCGAATCGTCCACCAGCAGGAGGCGCAGGTTGTGGACGTTCTGCAGTTCATCTTCTTTCAGGGTGAGCGCGTTGGCAGGCTGGTAGGGGATGGAAACGAGCAGCCTGGTACCCTGCCCCGACGCCGAGCGGACCTCGAGCCGGCCGCCGACCATTTCAGCCCTTTCCCGCATCATGCCCAGCCCGAAATGCCGCCCCGTGGTCTTGCCCATGCGCTGGTTCACATTGAACCCCGCCCCATCGTCCGAGATGATGATCTGCGCCTGGCGGGCATCGAAACTGAACAGCACCTCCAGTTTGCGCGCCGCGGCGTGCTTGCGGACGTTGGTCAGCGCTTCCTGGATGATGTGCAGCACCTGTTCTTCAACCGCCGGGGGGAACAAAGGCAGGGTGGCATCCACCGGCAGGTTCAAGGAGGCCTGGATGCCGGTGGACTCGCTGAACGCCCGCAGCGAGGCTTGCAGCGTGATGAACAAATTCCCCGGCGAAGCGGGCGGCTCGCGCAGCCCGAGGATGTAATTGCGCAGGTTGACGTGGGCGTCCTGCGCCATCTGCACCACGCGCTCCAGGTTGGACTGCGCGGCCTGCGCCTGGCCGGTGGACAGGAGCGTCTGCGCCGCCTGGGTCTGGACGTTGATGGACCCCATCACCTGCCCCAGCCCGTCGTGCAGGTCGCGCGCCATGCGCTCGCGTTCCTCCAGCGCGGCCAGATCGCGCTGCTGCTGCATGACCTGGTTCTGGGCGGCCTCGCGCCCGGCCATCTCGGCGCGCAGGCGGGTGTTGGTCTCTTCCAGTTCCTCCGTACGTTCGGCGACGCGCGTTTCCAGGCCGGCCACCAGGGAATGCAGCCTGGCCGCCATGCCGTTAAAAGAATCTGTCAGGGAACCGATTTCGTCGTTGTGCCGGACCGGTATATGGATATCCTGTTTGCCGTCATTCATCTGCTGGACACCAGCCAGGAGTCCTTTCAGCGGCTTAACGAGACTGGAACGCAGGAAGATCGGGAGTCCCAGGACGATGAGCAGGCTGCCTCCAAGCACCAGCCATGCCAGCGGGGCAATAAAATCATCGAGGGAATACCGAAACTCCCGGTAAAAATCCTGGATGACGCCCTGCGGCCCGCTGCTGACCGGCTGTGACAAGTCGGCCGTTTGTTCGACCGGCACTGCCAATCCCGGGGTGACGCCGCGCAGCCAGGGGGTGGCCGAAGGGGTGGCGTCGGGGTCGAAGGCCAGCGGATCAGGCAGGCCGTTATAGGTAAAGTCGAAACTGCCGTCCCGATACAGGACGGCCTGGAAGGTGAAAACGGCCTGCGGCTGCTGAAGCGCCGCTAAATGGTCCCAGGTGACGATCAGCCGGTCCGGTTCGAGGCGGGCATACACCCCGCCGCCGGAAGCAGGTTCCAGATCCACGAGCAGGGGGAAGATGCCCGGGAAATGCCCGTAGTCGTTCTGCAGGTTGGGGTGATATAACGGCTGCCCCATGCTCAACAGTCCCACGCTCGTCACGTAAATTTCGGAGTACGTCTGGCCGAACAGCGTAAAAGTGAAATCCACCTTCTGGTTGCGGCCCTGGCCGCGCGAGGTGACGGTCAGCCTGTCTCCCAGGTCCGTTTCAAAATGGAAGGGAGCCGGGACCGCATCGTAGCCGCCCTGCGCATTGGGGGTGAAATGCAAAGTCTGGTAGTCGGTAATAGCTGGATGGAATGTGGCAACGCGCGCCGGCGCCACCACCCAGCCGGCGATGCCCAGCACGGCCAGGAGCAGGGTCAGCGTCACGCCCGATAGTTTGACCATGAAGGAAGTGATCCCTGGTTGGTAGTTGAGATACACGGTGGCGAACAACCACAACACAACCAGGATACCCACAGAAAGCGAAGCGTTGTAGAAAGCGGTGGAAACGGTGGAGGCCCCCCGCAGGAGGTTGACGACACTCAAGGCCAGGAGCATCAGATAGATGAGAGCAAAATCGCGCCCACACTGTGCGCCCGATCCTTGCGGCTGCCAGAGTTTACGCATCCAGTGGACGGGGCGTTCGTCCGCGCTGGCGGCCTGGCGGAACAGTACGAACGGCGCCCATGCGAATAAAACCGCCAGCGCATAATCGGCCTGAGGCAGGCGGTAATCCACCCAGCCCTGCCTTAATATCGAAAAGCGATAAATGGCGTAATACGCCTCGTAAAACGCATACAACAGGCTCACCCCCAGCGCAACGTACGATTCCCATCGGCGGCGCGGGTACAGCGCCGGGAACCGGTAAGTGAACTGGAGCAGGAACACCAGAGCGATCCCCAGCACGGTATTTTCCAGATAAACGACGGCCAGGCGCGGCGTGGGCAGGAGGGTTACGTCGAGGAACAACAATCCGATGAACAGGGTGACCGCGGCAAAGAACCCGGCGAGCAGCGCAGCCGAAGCGCTCCGGTTCTCACGCCGGCGGAGGCGGCTGGCAAGATAAGCCGTGATCAACACAGACAGGATGAATTGTGTCAGGTAACTGATCGAGGCAGGAGTGAGGTAGAGTGTTGGCATGTTGGCTCATTGAAGAACATAAGTATTATAGCCAGAAATTGCCAAATATATAAACCTATTTCCCGATGATTTTTCCGCGCGTCAGCCAGACGGGCAACCCGGCCTGCTTCTGCTGGTACAATTAGCGCGGCCAAAGATACCCTGAAGGGTACGCTGTGAACACAGATGAACACGGATTGATCCTTTACGCCGATGATGACCTGCTCATCGCGAACAAACCTGCCGGGCTGACCACCATTCCCGGCGGGTGGGAAGCGGACGCGCCAAGCCTCGCCAAAATTTTGGAAGCGGAATTCGGCCGCGTCTGGACCGTCCACCGGCTGGACAAAGGCACCAGCGGGGCCGTTCTCTTCGCCCGCAGCGCCGCGGCGCACCGGACCTTGAGCCTGCTCTTCGAAACGCGCGCCGTCCGCAAGACCTATCACGCCATCTGCATCGGCGTCCCAAAATGGGACGAGCACACCGCCCGCCATCCGCTGCGCTTCGACGTGGGCCACAGTCACCGCACGGTGGTGGATCATAGCAAAGGCAAGCCGTCCGAGACGGCGTTCCGCGTGCTGGAGCGGTTCACCGGTCACAGCCTGCTGGAGGCGCGCCCGGCAACGGGGCGCACGCACCAGGTGCGCGTCCACGCCTACGCGCTGGGCTTCCCGCTGCTGGGCGACGCGCTTTATTGCAGGCCAGTAGAGCGAGATATTATCTCGCCTCTACAGCGTCCCGCCCTGCACGCGTATTCTTTAGAGTTTGAATTCGAGGGGAAACCGTTCTCCTTCACCGCCCCCTACCCCGAAGATTTCACCCAAACGTTATCACGTTTACAAGTTTACAAGTTACACGTTGACATGTTGCAGGTCTAACGTGCCAACGTTCTAACATGTAAACGTGCCAACGTTTAAGCAATCTTCCGCGCCTCCACGTAAAACCGCTTCTCGTGCGCCTCGCCCATCGAGAAGGTCTTGCGCGGCAGCGCGCCGTCGAGGATGACTGTCTTGAACAGGTCCGACTTGTCCATGCCCGGCACGTAGAACCCGGCATTGCCCTCCTGCGCGCCGAGTTTACAGACCACCTCCTCGCCGTGAACGTAGTCAATCCTGTCCGCGCCGTTCTCCTTCATGAAGACATCCAGGAAGGCTTGCAGCGTCCCGACCGGCAGGTTGGACGACGGCTTCGCGATCTCCAGCACGCCGAAGGCCTTGCCGTCCCTGCCGCCGACCATGCCCACCAGTTGACTCGGCCCCTTCTGTTCGTCCACGCGGCGGATCATCATCTCGGCATTCGGCACGGGGATGTACGTGATCCCGGCGTAAAACGGCCGCATCGAGGCCAGCACGTCCTTACGCAGGCCGAACAGCACGCGGTGGATCGGCTCGAACGCCAGCCCTTCATCGTGGACGTTCTCGATCTCGACCAGCGCGTAGCGGGCGGGATGCTCCAGCCCGACCTCCGGCTTCATCCGCTCCCAGACGGCCTTGGCCGTGGCGAGCGAGTGGTTGCCGTCGCCCATGGCGAACAGCAGGACCGGCTTGTCGGTCCCGACCCCGTAGCGGGCGGCAAAGGTTTCCGGCCTGGCCAGACCGCGCAGGGCTGCCACCACTTTCGCTTCCAGGTCCGGGCAAACGGCGCACCCGGTCAGGTGTCCGGAGCCGAGCATCAGGTCGAAGTCGTAGAGTTTCTCCAGTCCCGGCTTCGCGGCGGCCAGCGGTTCCAGCACGGTGCGCCCGGGGTCGTCAATCAGCACGAGGATGTGCGGAAGTTCGAGCGCCGCGCCGGTGCGGATCTTCATGCGCGGGGGCAGGCGTGAGAGGATCGTCCCCTCCGTGGCGCGGATGAGGCTGGCGGAACTTTTGGTGTAATCGTAATGCTCCAGGTCGAGACACAGCATCAGGCCGCGGCGTGTCTTGCCATCCACTGTGCGCTCGACGTAGATGAGTCCCTCGCGCGGCTGGAGGATGCCCCGCTCCAGGTAATCGCTCATCGCAGACTGGATGCGCTGGACGCGCTCCTCCTCGCCCGGCTGTTCGAGATGCACCTCGGGCAGGATCAGGCTGAGGGTCGAGGGCGACTTGCCGACCAGTTTCTCCACCTTCTGCCAGTATTCCGGCTGGGAGGTGAACTGGTCGCAGGCGATGACCGCCCATTTGGTCAGGTCCGTTCCCTTTTTGGGCAGGTGGACTTGCGGGATCTGGATGCCAATATCGTCGTAAGTTTTCATTTTTTGCACTCGAGGTATCGCAGCGCTTAAGCGTGGTCTGTGCTTTTTCTGCCACGAATTCCACGAATTGCCACGAAAAAATCGTGAAATTCGTGCAATTCGTGGCTAAATTTGTTCGGCGGTGAAGACTCCACGTTTTACTGTGGTGCTACCGCACTCGATGGGACGCGGATGAACGCGGACTCACGCGGATTCTTTTTATTCTCCGCGTTCATCCGCGCTCGTCCGCGTCCTATTTATTTCTTCGCGAACTCGATCAACTTCTCCGCCACCTCGGCCCCCACGCGGCCCTGGCCTTCCCTGGTGGCCGCGCCAATGTGCGGAGCGCAGATGACGTTGTCCAGTTTCGCCAGTTTCCAGTCGGTCGGCGGCTCGCTGGCGAACACGTCCAGCGCGGCCGCGGCGACCTTGCCGGAGGTCAGGGCTTCGTGGAGAACGGCCTCGTCCACAATGCCGCCGCGGGCGCAGTTGACGATGCGCACGCCGGTCTTCATCTTCTCGAACTGGGCCTTGCCGATCATGCCCGTCGTTTCTTTCGTCTTGGGCAGGTGCAGGCTGATGTAATCGGACTTCGCCAGCAGTTCGTCCAGTTCCACCAGTGTGACGCCGTCGGCTCCCTTGACATACGGGTCATAGGCAAGCACGGTCATGCCGAGGGCATTGGCGCGCCTGGCAACTTCCTTGCCGATGTTGCCAATGCCAATCAGACCGAGCGTCTTGCCGCCAAGTTCGCTGCCCTCGAAGGCCTTCTTCTCCCATTTCTCGGCCTTCATGGTGGCGGAGGCCTTGTACAGGCTGCGCGCCAGCATGAACATGAACCCGACCGCCAGTTCGGCCACAGAAGCGGAAGCGGCCTTGGGCGTGTTCATCACAGTGATGCCCTTCGAGCGGGCATAGTCAGCGTCTATGTTGTCCAGCCCGACCCCGCCGCGCACGATCACCTTCAGGTTGGGACAAACGTCAATCAGCGGCTGGCGGACCTGGGTCCGGCCGCGCACGACACAGCCGTCGTAGGCCGGCAGGACGTTGGGCAGTTCCTCCGGCGTGACCTCGAAGTTCGTGTCCACCGTCAGCCCCGCGGCGCGCATCTTCTCGATGGCGTCCATTTCGGTCTTGTCGCAAATCAGGATTTTCATGGCATCCTCCTCGTATAAAATTGGGTCAACGACTCTGTCATTGTAACACGGCGAATGGGCGCGTCAATTGACGTATCTCACACTCGCGCCGTGCCGATTATCCGCCTGCCAGTTGTGCCTTAATGGACTGGAGCAGGTCGCCGGGCGTGCCGATTTCTAGGAACCTTACGCGTCATATTCGTCCCGCACTTCCCGCAGCGTCAGCCGCATGGACTCGAGCGACTCCCCCGCTTCCTGCCATTGTTTCGCCAGCCGGTTGGCCGCCTCGTCCACCTGTGAGAGGCGCGGGCTGATGACGAACACCCCATCTCCCAGATCAACCAGGGTCAAGGTGTCGCCTTCCTGGATGCGGTTGGCGGCGCGTACCTCACAGGGCAGGGAGATCACGCCCCGCCGCATCACCTGGACGCGAAATGCAGTATTCATGTTCTCTCCTTTTCGGACGATCCGCGCGTCAGTATAGGGGATTCTCCGCCGTTGTCAAGCCGGTCCGCAAACTGATTTCTCTCACACGCCAGCCGTGCCGATTGTTAGTTGCGAATCCGGCACAGTGGGCTATAATTTAGAGGAAAACATCCGAAATTCCTCTTCCACATAACCAGGAGAAAACCATGACCAAGCGCGTCCACAACTTCAACCCCGGCCCGGCCGTCCTGCCGCTGGAAGTGCTCCAGCAGGCGCAGGCCGAACTGCTCGACTTCAAAGGCACCGGCATGTCGGTGATGGAGATCAGCCACCGCTCGAAGGAATTCGAGGCCATCGTGAGCGAGGCCCAGGCCGACCTGCGCGACCTGCTCGGCATCCCGGCGGACTACAAGATCCTCTTCCTGCAAGGCGGCGCCAGCCTGCAGTTCGCCATGATCCCGATGAACTTCCGCCCGGCGGGGGCTTCGGCGGACTACATCGTGACCGGCACCTGGAGCAAGAAAGCCTTCAAGGAATCGCAGAAACTGGGGACGGCCAAATCCGCCGCCAGCCTCGACGCTGACAACTTCAACCGCCTCCCGGCCCAGGCGGACCTCAAACTGGACCCGGCGGCCGCCTACCTCCACTTCACCTCCAACGAGACCATCCACGGCGTGGAGTATTTCAGCGAACCGGTCCCGCCGGCGGGCGTGCCGCTCATCTGCGACGCCTCGTCCGATTTCATCAGCCGCCCGATTGACGTGTCGAAGTACGCCATGCTGTACGCCGGCGCACAGAAGAACGCCGGTCCGGCAGGCGTTGTGGTCTGCATCATCCGCGACGATATGCTGGAAAAAGTCCCTGCTAACCTGCCCAACCTGCTGGACTACAAGGCGCTGGCCGAAGAGAACTCCCTGCTCAACACCCCGCCCTGCTGGTCCATCTACATTGTCGGGCTGGTGTTCAAGTGGGCCAGGAAACTCGGCGGACTGCCCGCCATCGAGAAGCGCAACCTGGCCAAGTCCGGGCTGATCTACCAGACGATTGACGAATCCGGCGGATTCTATCGCGGCCACGCCAAAGCGGACCGCTCGCGCATGAACATCTCCTTCCGCCTGCCGACCGAGGCGCTCGAGGAGCAGTTCGCCGGGGAGTCCAGGAAAGCCGGCCTGATCGGCCTGAAGGGACACCGCTCCGTGGGCGGGATGCGCGCCTCGCTCTACAACGCCATCGAGCCTGCCGAAGTGGAGGAACTGGCGAATTTTATGAAGGAATTCCAGAAGAAGAACGGGTAGATTTTTCCCACCCATCGCAGCGCCCGGCGTCCACAGGATGCCGGGCGTTTTCGTACCGCTACAGACAACGGGTTCAGGAATTTTTCGCAACGGATTAGCGCGGATTGCGCGGATTTTTCTTGTTCTTTCCGCGAGAATCCGCGAAATCCGCTGCCGAAGAATTAATGATTCGATGTTCCGGAATTATGCTACAATGATTTCAACCAAAAAGGAGAATCCCATGGCAATCGAAGAGAAACCCAAAGAAACTCCCAAGCCCGTGACCGTTCACACCGGCAGCATGGTCGGCGTGGTCTGGTCCATCGGCTGGATGTTCACCATCGCCTTCGCCAAACTCATCTGGTGGAAGGCCCTGCTGGCGCTGGTCATTTGGCCATATTATCTGGGGCTGGCGGTGAGATAGATTAATGTTTCGCCGCATAAAGCCCCAAACGTTTGGAATTTTATCGGTTCGTCTATAAGGTGTTATGCGATCCGCTTAAACGCGAGTTAGCCCGCTTACACCAAACGAGAGTAAAGCAATGCGAAACACTGTTTTCAAGCCAAGATACTCCTTCAAAGGTCTCTGGGATGTTTTATTGCTCAGTCTTGGACTATTATTTTCCTCGTTATTTGGTTTCATGAAGTTCGGAATAAACCCAATTGCGGTTTTACAATTGATTCTTCTAGTCGTTTTTACTTTTTGGTGGTTGCATTCGCTTATCCGTCAAATTGTTTTTACTCCTTCTGCATTTATTGTTGAGAGATACATCTGGCCTTCGAGGGCCTTTGCTTATACAGATGTCATTGACATAGGCATATTAAAGATAAAGACTCGAAAAGGGTATATAGTCTTCTCGAGTATGAGCAACAGGGCTGAAGCAATTAAACTGTTTAAGCAATTGATCGAACAAGATAAAATTCACCCACACCAAATTGAGAACAGGATTTTTGCAGAAGAAACGATTCATTACAAAGTAATCATACCTTCCATAGTTATCTCGCTTATACTCTGGGGGGTGTTCGTTTTCTTCTGGCGCTACTATCAATTTCGTTTCAGCGAACTAGGCAATTTGCTTATTTACGCGCTTAGTTTTGTACCCATCTTTTTACTTGTGTATTATATTGTTTATTGGATTACGAAGGAGCGATTGAAAAATCAATCAAATGCGGGCTAACACAGCGTTCTCAGAAACCGCCCTCGTATTCTTGGGTGCACCGGACGCGGGGCGGGCGTTGCCCTTCCCGCGGGGGATTCAGCGCCTTTGGCCGGGTTCACCCGTGGCTTTTCCCCGCCAAGTCCGCCCGCGCCGGTAAAGCCTGCCGTTAAGCTGCATTATCAGGATACGTTCGAAAATGATAAAACTCTTCGATGAGATTCAAAGGGTCGGAACTGAAGGAGCAGGTTACGCCGAGCCGGAGTTTGTATATTTAAACCGGACTGCTAGAAAAGAATTCGCACAAATACGGGATTTGTTAGAAGAGTGGTTTATCCATTATCCAACTTCTGGCCAATTGGATTTACGAAATCGATTTAGATCCCCAAATGATTGTCAACATAAAGCCGCTTTTTTTGAACTGTTTTTACACGAACTTTTATTACGTTTGAACTGCAATGTGATACTGCACCCGTCACTTGAAGGAAATACCAAAGTACCCGATTTTTTAGTTGAGCCACAATCAAATTATAAATTTTATCTTGAAGCTACAGTAGCAACTGGGGAATCGACTGATGGTGCATCTGCTCGCGCCCGAGAGAATAATGTTTATGATGTAATGGATAGGCTTATTAAGTCGCCAGATTATTTCCTATGGCTAACAGTACGCGGCGCGCCTACCACGCCACCACCGGCAAGAAAATTAGCATCTTTCGTAAACAGCCAGCTTGATATACTCAATTATGACGAGATGCTCAGAATTTATGATTTAGAAGGCTACGATAGCCTACCAAGCTGGCATTTTGAGCATGATGGATGGCAGATTGATATCCGACCAACGCCAAAGAAATCAAAAGCGAGGGGCAAAGTAGGCGTAAGGCCAATAGGTATGAGAAGCACAGATTTCCATTTGGTTGACCATAGAACGCCGATTCGGGATTCGATTATTGACAAGGGAAGAAAGTACGGCAAACTTGATTTACCATATGTGATTGCTGTAAATGCTATAGAACTCGCCGATGAAATTGACATTATGGAAGCTCTATATGGCAAAGAACAATTCACTTTCAACATTCCAGACAATGCCACTGCTATCAAAGAACCTAAGCTAACAAGAGCACTTGATGGTGCTTGGGTTAGCCCTAAAGGGCCTCGATATACTAGAGTTAGTGCCATTCTCATGGCAACAAGATTAAATACTTGGAATATTCCCCGTGCAGTTCTTTGCCTTTATCATAACCCGTGGGCACAAAAGCCTTATCAGTCGGTTTTGAATCAGCTTTCTCAAGCGATTCCTGAAAACGGAGAAATTCGCTGGCTGGACGGAAAAAATGCAAGTACTATTTTCGAGCTTCCACAATCATGGCCTGAGAAAGCCGCCTACCGATTAACCTCAGTGTCAAGAGTTGAGAAGAAAACTGAGTGAAACTGACCTGATTTTGTGGAAACGGCTGCGGCGTGCCACCCGCGGCCGTTTTTTCATTCCTGGCTTAACCCACACTCCCCGGCCTCTCCTCGGTCGGGTTTTCTTAATTTCTCTACGGTATAATAGCCCCGTTCCATCCACCCCTATTCCCTATTCCCTATTCACCATTAACCAACCCTATGTCCTCACCCCTAATCGAATGCATCCCCAACTTTTCCGAAGCCCGCCGGCCGGAAGTCGTCGCAGCCATCGTTGCCGCCATCACCGGCGTGCCCGAAGTCTCCCTGCTCAACCATAGTTCCGATAACGACCACAACCGCACTGTTGTGACCTTTGCCGGTCCGCCCGCAGCGGTGGAAGAAGCCGCCTTCCGCGGCATTCAGAAAGCCGCCGAACTGATTGACCTGGACCGGCACACCGGCACGCATCCGCGCATCGGCGCGACGGACGTGGTCCCGTTCGTGCCGCTCTCCGGCGTCGAAATGGCCGAGTGCGTCCAGATCGCCAAACGGCTGGGCGAACGCGTCGGGCGCGAACTGAACATCCCGGTCTACCTCTACGAGGAAGCCGCCAGCCGCCCCGAGCGCGTCAACCTGGAAAATAACCGCCGCGGCCAGTACGAGGGGCTGAAAGCCGAGATCGAGTCGAACCCGGACCGGAAACCGGACTACGGTCCCGCCCGCCTCGGCCCGGCCGGCGCCACCGTCATCGGCGCGCGCCATCCGCTCATCGCCTACAACGTCTACCTGACCACCGGCGACGTCTCCATCGCCAAGGCCGTCGCCAAGGCCATCCGCCACTCGTCCGGCGGTTTCCGCTTCGTCAAAGGCCTCGGCATGTTGGTCGAGGGCCGCGCCCAGGTCTCGATGAACCTGACCGACTTCCGCCAGACGCCCGTCCAGCGCGTGGTCGAGGCCATCCGCCGCGAAGCCGCCCGCCACGGCGTGTCCATCCATCACAGCGAACTGATCGGACTCATCCCCGGCGAGGCGCTGATGGACGCCGCCGCCTGGTACCTGCAACTGGACGGATTCTCGCCCGAGCAGGTGCTGGAGAACCGGCTGTATGCAGCCCGCTCCGGACCGTCCACCGGTCCCGGTTTCCTCGACTCGCTCGCCGCCGGGACGGCCGCACCGGGCGGCGGTTCGGCCGCCGCGTACGCCGGGGCGATGGGCGCGGCGCTCGTGGCAATGGTCGCCCGCCTGACAATTGGAAAAAAGAAATACGCCGAAGTCGAGGCGCAGATGACCGAGATCCTCAACCAGGCCGAACGCCTGCGCCGCGACCTGACCGCCGCCGTGGACGAGGACGCGGCCGCCTTCGAGTCCATCCTGGCCGCCTTCAAACTCCCAAAGGAGACGCCCGCACAGCAATCCGCCCGCAACGCTGCCATCGAAGCCGCCACGCTCAAAGCCGCGCAGGTCCCGCTGGCCACGGCTGGGAACGCCGTCAAAACGCTGGCGCTGGCCGAACGCTGCGCCGCCCTCGGCAACCTGAACGCCATCAGCGACGCCGCCTCGGCCGCGGCCATGTGCCGCGCCGCGCTGACCGGGGCCGCGTACAACGTCCGCATCAACGTCAACGCGCTGGCCGGCAAGCAGGCCGGGGAACCGCTGCTCGTCCAGATCGCCGCGCTGGAAGAGAAAGCCGCCAATCTCGAAGCCGACGTCCGCCAGTCCATGCAAACGCGCGGCGGACTCTCGCTCTGAGTGGGACAAGTCTACAGACTTGTCCTACCGGCAACGAGTAAACCCGAAACGCGAGCAGTGGAACAAGTCTACAGACTTGTCCAACAGGCAATGAAAAAAATCTCAACGCGAATCCCCAAAAAGCGGGGACATGTGACGCAAATTGGCAAATTGCACGAATGTTTATTAAAAAGACATTCGCGTAATTCGTTCACATCGTACCCACAGGGTATTCGCGAAATTCGCGTTAAATCTCTTTTCTTGCTTCTGGCAGCCATTCTCCTCGCCGCCTGCGCCCAGCCCGCCACGGCCACGCCCGTCCCTGCCTCCAGTCCATCCCCTCTCCCCTCCTCACCTTCTCCCCTCCTCACCTCTTCTCCTCTTCCCCCCACCTCCACGCTCACCCCCTGCGATCCCTCCGCCGCGGACTACTGCCTGACCGACGGAACCTTCCTGCTCCAGCGCCCCATCGCCGCGCCCGCGAACGACGCCGTGGACCGCGCCTATCCTTACGCCTCCACCGCCGGCGGGACGCGCGAACCGCACCACGGCGTCGAGTTCCCGAACGCCTCCGGCACGCCCGTCCTGGCCGCCGCGGACGGGACCGTCTTCTACGCCGGGGACGACTCGTCCACACGCTTCGGCCCGTGGACGAATTTCTACGGCAACCTGGTCGTGCTCGAACATTCGCTCGCCAGCAGAACCATCTTCACGCTCTACGGCCACCTCTCCATCGTGAACGTGGTGGCCGGTCAGCCGGTGCGCGCCGGAGACAAGATTGGCGAGGTCGGCGCGACCGGCGTAGCCATCGGCAGCCATCTCCATTTCGAGGTGCGACTCGCCCCGGAAGATTACGCCAGCACGCTCAACCCCGAACTCTGGCTGGCCCTGCATCCCGGCGCGGGCGTCCTCTCCATCCGCCTGGCAGACGGGGACGGGAATTTCGTCACCGCCCCGCTGTCGGTCCAGTATTTCCCCGACGCGGGCGGCGCGTTCACCCAGGCCTGGCAGCCGGATGTTTATCCCGACGAACTGCTCATCATCAATCATTGGGAGAACGCCGCGCTGGGCAACCTCGCCCCCGGACACTACCGCGTCACCTTTCTCTGGGAGGGCGTCTGGCAGGAGCGCTGGGTCGAGGTGCAGGCCGGGAAGTTGACGCAGGTAGAATTCGTGATGAAATAAAAAACATGAACCGCGAAGAAACGAAGCACGCGAAGGTTTTACTGGAGCGCGAAGGGGTTCTTCGCGACCTCGATGATTCCTTCGCGGCCTTCGCTCCTTCGCGGTGAAAAAGACTTATGAACAATTTTGATTCCCACCTCACCCCCGCCGAGCGCAAAGTGCTCAACCGCCTCGACACCCCTGCCCGCATCCAGGACTGGCTGAACGGCATCCCCTACAGCGACGACGCCTTCTACCGCTGCCCCCTGCGCGTCCTGCGCGACCGCAAAGGTCACTGCTTCGACGGCGCGCTCTTCGCGGCCGCGGCCCTGCGGCGACTCGGCTTCCCGCCGCTCATCGTGGAACTCATCCCCAACGCGCGCGACGACGACCACCTGCTGGCCGTCTTCAAACAGCGCGGGGGCTGGGGCGCAATCGCCCAGTCCAATTTCAGCGGACTGCGCTACCGCGAACCCATTTACCGCAGCGTGCGCGAACTGGTCATATCGTACTTCGACGACTTCTTCAACGCGGCGGGCGAAAAAACACTGCGCGGCTGCCGCGGACCGTTCAACCTGTCCGCCTTCGACCGGCTGGACTGGATGGCGAGCGACGCCGGCCTCGACGCGCTGGCCGACGGCATGGACCGTTACCGCGTCCGCGCCCTCCTCACGCCGGAGATGGCCGCCAATCTCGCCCCGGTGGACGAACGCAGTCTCAAGGCCGGGCTGATCGGCGCCAATCCCGACGGGCTGTTCAAGGTGGGATCCTAGCCGTTTAACGGAAGCAGGCTCACGGTCCGGAAGGAATCGAACAGGCCAGGGATGGCGTCCCCGGCCTGTCGTTGTTTCATCCGGCGGATCAGACCGCCGATTTCACCAGTTCCCGGTCTTCGGCCTCCGCCACGCGGATGCCTTCCTTCTCGTTGACACGCGTCAGCAGGTAACCGCCCGTCGCAAAGAAGACGATCAGCGAGACGATGGCGAGGCGGCTGCCGCCCACCAGGAAGCTGACCCCGCCGAACAGCAGCGGACCGACCGTCCCAGCGATCTTCTCGGAGACCGAGAAGAAAGAGTAGAACTCGGCGGATTTGCTCTTGGGCATCATGCGTCCCATCAGCGAACGGCTGAGCGCCTGGCTGCCGCCCTGGACAGTCGCTACTGCAAAGCCGAGCGCCCAGAACTGCCATTCCTGGTAGAGGAAATACCCGGCGATGGCGATCAGGGTGTAGACGCCCAGGCTGAGCAGGATGGCCGGCTTGGTGCCCATCTTCTTCGACAGCCAGCCAAACAGGAAGGCAAACGGGATCGCCACGAACTGGACCATGAGCAGGGTCCCGATGGTGGTCGTGGAGGAAAAGCCCAGTTCAGTGCCGTAGATACTCGCCATAAAGATGATGGTGCCAATGCCGTTGTTGTAGAGCCAGAAGGCGATGATGAAGGTGAGCAGCTGCTTGTACTTCTTGATCTCGCCAAAGGTGTGACCCAGGCGCCCAAAACTGGCCTTCAGCGGACTGAAGCCCTTCTCGCTGGTGCGGATGCGGCGCTCCGGTTCGGGGACGTGCCGCCAGATGGGGATGGTGAACAGCAGCCACCAGACGGCAACTGTCAGGAAGCAGATGCGCGTCATCAGCATGGTCAAATCCCCTTCGCTCCAGGAGGCCAGGGACGGGATGAGTCCGGGCAGGAGCGCAGGCAGGGCCATGATCATGCCCAGGTTGACCGCCAGCAGAATGCCGCCGCCCAGGTAGCCCATGGCGTAGCCGCGTGAGGAGACCTGGTCAATCTCGTCCTCGCGCGCCACGTGCGGCAGCAGGGAATCGTAGAACACGTTCGCGCCCGCAAAGCCGACACTGCCGACGATGAAGAAAAGCGAAGCGATGAACCAGTCGCCGGTCCCGACCAGGTACAGCAGCGCGGTCCCGGTCACGCCCAGGAAGACGAAAATGCTCATCATGCGTTTCTTGGCCCCCAGGAAATCGGCCATGGCTCCCAGGATCGGGCCCAGAAAGGCTACGATCAAAAGGGCAATCGAAGTGGTGATGGACCAGTAGATCGTCGCTGTATTGGCCTGTTCGCTCTGCACGGCCACGCTGGCGTAGTAGACCGGCAGGATGGCTGCCATGATGCTGGTGGCGAAGACCGAATTGGCCCAATCGTACATCGTCCAGGCGCGGATGGCGCGCTTGTGCTGCTTCTCCCCCGGGGTATTTCCTGTTCTTGCCATAAAGCCTCCTTGTGAATTAGGTATGAAATACAAACCCCAAGAACGAATGCAGGGTGCTGTAATTATACAACCATTGACAAACCTTGTCCCTGCCATGATAATCCCGCTGCTATGAAATCCTCCCTCCCCGTCCCGTCAGGAAAGGTCTGGCTTTCCACGCTGGGCGCAAGCGCGGCGGGGATTTTTGTTTGCCTGGCTTTCTACGCTTTCATCTACCTGGCCGAGCCGTTCGGCGCGCCCTTCTTCGGTTCGCCCGACCTCACCTGGAACGATTTCTTCACCAATTTCCTGACCATCCTGGCGGCCGGCCTGGCAGCCTTTGCGGCCTCCGTCGTCTGGAAACAGTTCGGCGTCGGGGAAACCGGCTCGGTGATCTGGTTCTTCCTGGCAGCCGGGCTGTGGCTGTGGACGCTCGGCGAGGTGCTCTGGGCAGCCTTCAACCTGACCATCGTCGAGGTCCCGGCGGTCTCCATCGCCGACATCCCCTGGGTGGCGGGCTATCTCTGCTTCTCCATCTCGCTGGAACGGCAATACGCGGTCATCTACCGGCCCACCGTCCGCGCCCGGCGGCTGGTCATTTACGGGACCTGGATCGGGATGCTCGCGGCGGCCGCGTTCGTGGCCGGCCTGGGGAGCGGATTCCGCCTCCAGGCGGATACGTTCAGCGCGTTCGTCCAGGCGTTCTACGTCCTCGCGGACCTGACGATTGCCACCCTGGCCTTCCTGCTCGTCTTCATCTTCCGCGGCGGAGCCATGCTGCGCCCCTGGCTGGGGCTGTTCCTCTTCGCCCTGGCCGACGGGCTGTACGCCTGGCTCTACGAAAGCGGGATCTACGCCTTCACCGCCGCCGCCGGTAACCTGCCCAGCCTGATCGCTGACACGCTCTACGTGGCAGCCTACCTGATCCTGGCGTTCGGCCTGCTGGCGCACTACCTCCTGCTGACGGTCGGGCCGGCCGCGTCCCCCAAAACCAAAAAATAAATTACATTAGAGGTGCCTGATGTGTCTCGGAATTCCCGCAAAAGTGATCGAACTCTACGAAGCCAACGGCATGAAAATGGCGAAGGTGGATTTTGGCGGCGTGGTCAAGGAAGCCTGCATGGAATACGTGCCAGAAGTCAAAATCGGCGACTACACCATCGTGCATGTCGGCTTCGCCCTGTCCATCCTCGATGAAAAGGAAGCCTTCGAGACGATGGAACTGCTCAAACAAATCGAAGCGCTGGGGGAAGAAGGAACTGCCGCGTGAAATATCTCGACGAATACCGCGACGCAGACCTGACCCGCAAACTGCTCGCCGATTTACAGAAGACGATCACCCGCCCCTGGACGCTGATGGAGGTCTGCGGCGGGCAGACGCATTCCATCATCCGCTCGGGGCTGGACCGGATGCTGCCGCGCGAGATCAGCCTGGTGCACGGCCCCGGCTGTCCCGTCTGCGTGACGCCGCTCGAACTGGTGGACAAGGCCGTCGCCCTGGCCTCCCGCCCGGACGTCATCTTCACCTCGTACGGCGACATGCTGCGCGTCCCCGGCTCGGACCGCGACCTGTTCGCCGTCAAAGCCGCCGGGGGCGACGTCCGCATCGTCTACTCTCCGCTCGACGCCCTGGAAGTTGCCCGGAAGAACCCGGAGAAGACCGTCGTCTTCTTTGCCATCGGCTTCGAGACGACCGCCCCGGCCAACGCCATGGCCGTCCTGCAGGCCAAAGCGCAGGGACTGGCGAACTTCGCCGCACTGGTCTCGCACGTTGTTGTCCCGGCGGCCATCACCGCGCTGATGGAGTCAGCCGACGTGAAAATAGACGGCTTCCTGGCCGCCGGCCACGTCTGCACGGTGATGGGGTTCTGGGAATACGAGCCGCTGGCCGAAAAGTATAAAATCCCCATCGTGGTCACCGGCTTCGAGCCGATTGACCTTCTGCACGGCATCCTGGACTGCGTGCGCGAGTTGGAGGCGGGCAGGTACGGGGTCCGCAACGCCTACGCCCGCTCGGTGACGCGCGACGGCAACCGGTCCGCGCAGGCCGTCATCCAAAAAGTTTTCGAGACGACCGACCGCGCCTGGCGCGGCATCGGCGTCATCCCCATGTCGGGTTATCGCCTGCGGGAGGAGTTCGCCGCCTTCGACGCCGAACTGCGCTTCCCGGAAATCCAGTCCATCGAGACGCACGAGTCGCCGCTGTGCATCAGCGGACTGGTGCTGCAAGGGCGGAAGAAGCCGGACGAGTGCCCGGCCTTCGGCAAGGAATGCACGCCGCAGACGCCGCTCGGCGCGACGATGGTTTCGTCCGAGGGCGCCTGCGCGGCGTATTATCGCTATGGACGATATGAAAAAGAAACGAACCGCGAAGGGCGCTAAGAACGCAAAGGGAAAGCAAAAAGAATCTTCGCGCTCTTTGCGTTCTTCGCGGTTAATTCTCTGTGAGCAACCATGACAGATAAACTCAACCTCCTCGGCTGGACCTGCCCCCGCCCCCTCCAAAACTACCCGACCATCGTGATGGGCCACGGCGCGGGCGGCAAGATGATGGCCGACCTGATCGAGCATCTCTTCGCCCCGGCGTTCGATAACGAATGGCTCGGGCAAATGGGTGATTCCACTATCATTGATATTGGTCGTCCGTCGTCCGTCGTCCGTCGTCTGGCCTTCACCACCGACTCGTTCGTCGTCAGCCCGCTGTTCTTCCCCGGCGGGAACATCGGCGAACTGGCCGTCTACGGAACCGTCAACGACCTCGCCATGCGCGGCGCGAAGCCGCTGTTCCTTTCGGCTGGTTTTATTCTCGAAGAAGGCCTGCCGATGGAAACGCTCGGCAATATCGTGACCGCCATGGCCGCGGCCTGCAAAAAAGCGGGCGTGAAGATCGCGGCCGGTGACACGAAAGTCGTCCAGCGCGGCCACGGCGACGGGCTGTACATCAACACCTCCGGCCTCGGCCTCATCCCCGCGGACGTGGACATCGGCCCGCAGAACGCGCGTCCCGGCGACGCCGTGCTGGTCAGCGGGACGATGGGCGATCACGGCATGGCGGTCATGTCGGTGCGTGAGGGGCTGACATTCGAGAGCCAGATCCGCTCGGATACCGCACCGCTGAACGGGCTGGTAGAGGCGATGATCGAGTCCTGTAGGGGCGGACCTGCGTGTCCACCCCCTGCGTGTCCGCCCGGGCAGACACATAGGTCTGCCCCTACAAAACGGAGGCCCCCCGCGTGTCCGCCCGCCATTCATTGCCTGCGCGACGCGACGCGCGGCGGGCTGGCGGCGGTGTTGAATGAACTGGCCGGTTCGTCCAAAGTGGGCATCGAATTCGACGAGAGGAAAGTACCCATCCGCCCCGAAGTGAACGCCGCCTGCGAGATGCTGGGACTCGATCCGCTTTACATTGCCAACGAGGGGAAACTGGTCGCCATCCTGCCGGAAGAGATGGCAGAAAAAGTTTTGGCCGCCATGCGCGGGCACGAGTATGGCAAGGACGCCGCCATCATTGGCCGCGTGGTGAGCGAACACCCCGGCCTGGTGACGGCAAAGACGTCCATTGGCGGGATGAGAGTTGTGGATTTACCGGCGGGGGAATTGTTGCCGAGGATTTGTTGAAGCAATCAGACTTCCGAGGCATTTGAGACCTCGGAAGTTTGTGATTTACGCGACGGTGGGAGTTGATTCTGTTTCGATAAGTATTTGTCCACGCCTTTGCCCCGCCCCAAATTCCAAGGCAAATGTCTATTTCTTTATGTTTGCATCAGCAAACAACTTTAATACTTGTGCCGATGGATAAGTAGACAAAGACGCTATCGAGTTTGCTAATTCAATCGGTAATAGCGCATTTTCATGACGATTACTCAATATAGTGGGAAGAGTTGCTAAAATATTTGGCAAGCCCATCAACAAATCAATTTGTGGGTCGAGAATAAAAGCCTTCATATTGCCTGTGGTTATTGGAAGTGTCAATACAAAATGATGACGCTCATCCAAAATCAAGAATATTTTTGCTCCATAATTTGTGTCTTTGCCGTAAGGTTCGCCACTTGCGGAGCGATGTTGGATTTGTTCACAGATATATTTATGGTCTGGGATAAACAACTGTCCTTTATTCGCGTTTCTCCCAATCAAATCTAAGTGTTCAACAAAATACCCAGTCTTTTCTTGTCCAACAACATTGATTGGAACACCCATTTTGTAAGCATGTGCAAGAAAGCGGCGTATTGGCGCGACCAATTTCGAGTATTGAGCGCGAATTTGAAGAGGACCATCTTTGAAGAACAAACAACGTTTTAGCGTATCCTTATTGTTATTCCAGAAATATCGAATACCCGTAAAAAGCAAAAGTGTCTCATGTATATTCATGTACGCCGTACCAACACTGTCAGATGCCGCATTTTCTGCCATATCATGATGAAAGCCCAGCATATCTGTAATGTAAAGTTTGTTGCCACAATTGGAGCATACACCCTCTTCTGCATCATAAGGCAAAGTTGCATGTTCGCTCTCGCATCCAATATGAGGACACTGAAACTCTTCAAGGTTTTTCTTTTCACCTGACCACTTCTCATACGCCAACCATTTGAGCGTTTCCATTGGTTCGCCATATAATGAACTATCTTTTACTGACTCAAAAATAGTCTGACGAACAGCATCATAGACCGTTAAACCCGGAACTTTTACATGACGTAGTGGAAATACAGTTGCATGATACAAAGCCGCGTCAGTCATCAGGTCACGCAAAGCAAATGGATGAGGAGTAACTTTGTCGATGCGGCTTAGCGCAACTTGGTCTATTTTCATCAGAGCGGTTTTGACAAAGGCAAGCGCTTTGTATGGAGGCGTCTTATCTTCGATGGTTTGAATTGAACCATCTACTGAAAAGATAATATCCAGTTGCTCGCCACTGGCTGGAATGGATTCCCAGTTAACAGGAGCATCTAATTCAACTTCAGACGGTTCCTCAAAGTTCTTTACAAGTTCTTTTACCAAAGGACTTTTAAGAACTTCAAGATGTCCAAGTTTGCTGGCACGTTCACCAGGTAAGTTTTTTCCTGCTTGATAAGGCATATTTTCCTATATCATTTTCGTTTGAGGACCAGATTGTGCGAGGGGTTCAAACAGACGAGCTTGCACTGATACAACAAAACGATGCGAACGTGTAAGCATACGAATATAGCCTGGGGTTTTTGCCCGCAAAATATCGTCTTTCATACTTTCATAAGCCACATTCATTTTCGCCAATGCGTTTACTTCATCTTGTGATGACATATGAGCAATAAAAAAATTTTCGGTTTGTGCCAATAAATCCCCGCCGATGGTTGTAGGCGATTGCGTGGAATAAACCATGCCAATATGATACTTTGCACCTTCCTTTGCAAACCTGCTATAGATGGTTTTTACATCATCCTTTCTTGGAAACAAGTTGTGCGCTTCCTCGAAATAAAGTTGTATGTAATGGTCTTTTAAGTCGTTGTTGCTGAATTTTTCTACTTGATGATTGAATACAGCCTTTGATAATATTTCTGAAAAATAATCCAGCAGGGTGGGATGTGCATTTCCTAAATCCAATATAACCGTAACGCCCTTGTCTAATTCTTCCAGAATTTCTTTCACAAAATCACCCGCGTGAGGGTCATGATAAATTCGGTAAGGTTGCAACAAAGTTGTTCCACTCCGCCCCGCTTGTGGTTCCAAAAACTCTAACAAAGCAATATCATCAGGATCAAAAACCGAACCGCTATTTCCTGTGCTTTGTAATGCTTGATGGTTTGGGTTATCCCTTCGAAACCTGGCGATCACTTCTAACTCTCTGACAAGTTCACTTAAAGTGTTGGGCTCGGCTGGCACAGTTGAAATCTTACTGGAGGCGTAAGCAGCGTTTCGCAGATTTGCACTGAAACCGGGGTTGAATTTCGTCGCTACGCGCCCAAATGGTGCTATATCATGAAGTTTACTTTCGTCTGGCACAAATCCAGTCTTTTTCAAAATCGCCCAAAATATTTGTGTTTTTCGAATTGTTCTTACTTGGTCACTACCTGGCTTTAAACCTTTGGCTTCTTCCAGAGACGATAATTCTACACTTGCATAACTTCTAATGTAACCGGAGTCTTTTCCATCCTGAGACAGCAAACTTTCTATAATTCTTTGCGCACTATCAGGCTGCTCATAGAAATTCAATTTTAATGGCTTAGATGCTGTGGATTTCTTTTGGTTAATAGCGTAAACAGAACAAGCATTTGGATACCCACCTCTCAAGGACTTATTTCCATCTTGTGGATTGTCATTAGCATATTCGCCATTGATATCAAAAATCAACTGCCCAACTTTGCCAGATGAATGATAAGTTTCTATCAAAC
The DNA here is from genome assembly GCA_009772985.1 of Anaerolineaceae bacterium. Lineage (GTDB taxonomy): Bacteria > Chloroflexota > Anaerolineae > Anaerolineales > Villigracilaceae > UBA877. The sequence continues at coordinate 93,538 of WOUS01000006.1, read as the reverse complement.
TCTGAGCAATCAATTTCACCACATTGCTTTTTCCAAGTCTGGTTTTACCAAACATGGCAGTACGCGCACCAAGAAAATCTCGCGTTGAGACCACCACGCTTACATTTGGCTGAGATTTATCTGGCAAAGGCAACCTACATTCAGTTAGACGCAAACCACCAATTTCGAAACGATCAATTTTGGGGACTAATGAATTAATAACCAAATCTAGCAAAGCATCATCTGGAGCATAAACTTTATATTTATGGGCACTCACAAAATTATTCATATCTCCAGAAAATTCAACCTTATCTTGTTCGTCAGGTTTTGGATAGAACATCCCCAGAACAGCAGTGTTCAATGCGCCCCACTGCAATTCTGATTGAGTGAAGATGTCCAACTCTGGCATGGACTTCTTCTGCAACTCAAAATAAGTTTGTTGAGTTTCTTTTGACAGTGGGGTTGGAGCGGCATCTAAAACACGCAAAAGAGTAAAGTGTGGGGTTACTATGGCCTCTGGCACAGAGGGGGTCATAATGAGCAAGGAATTTCTTGGAACACCGCCCACAGCGATTTTAAATGGATCAGACGTAATAATTGTAACAGTGTCGTAATTGATGTCCAAAACATAACCAACAAACCGCATGTCTTGATACTTTTTTGCGCCTTCATTTGCGGTTTCAGTATCCAAAAAGTCTTTCAAGGCGCGAAGTGGATGGTTTTGGTATGCGGCATTATTGAAGAATTCTTTCATTGTCAGATACCTCTTTCGGGTTTAACGTAATTCGTAATTAATACTTCCCCCGAGTCGTTTACTGTAGACCCAGGTTTTCGTCCTGTACCACGCGGAATTTTCAAAATGCAATTTCCCTTGTAGAGCGCGAGTATTTCAGGATGGGCAGAGATAGTGAGCGCCCACTTAACTTTTCTTTTTGTCGCTCTTTTCAAGGCTTTGGATAATCGAATATGGTCATCAAACATGAATTTTTTTCCGACATAATGACTGTGCAACTGTTCTTTTTCGTTCGGGCGATAGGGCGGGTCGGAGAAAATAAAATCGCCCTCGTTAGTGTTGTCAATGACTTCTTCAAAGTCGGAACAAAGCAATTTGACTTGTCGAATGGCATTTTTTACTTGAAGTAAATTTTCTTGGTTAATAACCCATCTTCGATCTTGCCCGCCATATCCAACATTGAAATCGCCATTACTATTATGTCGCCACATTCCTTTAAAGCAAGTACGATTTAAAAACAACACTCTGGCGGCTTTTTGGGTAAGTCCACGCGGAGAATAAACATCACGAACACGGAAGTATTCTGTTTTTGTTCTGCCAAATCGAACAAAATTTTTCCAGACATTTCTTGCATCTTTCTGAATACCTAAATATAAATCTATTAAATCTTGATTTGCATCTGACAAAACGGCTTTTTTAGGTTGTATTGAAAAATAAACCGAACCTCCCCCAACAAATGGCTCCACATACTTTCCTGTTATGGCAGTTGAAGATGGCAAATGCTTAACTAGAAACTCAAGCATTCGGCCTTTGCCACCAGGGTAACGCAAAAAGGATATTGATTCGTAATTCATACCGACCACTTCTTTGATATCAAGTTTTCATTACTCATGATAGCACAGCCTTGCAGATTTCCAACTCCCAATCCTGACCTGGGAGGAGTTTCGCTTTGTCGAGCCATGCGTCCACGCCGTTTTTGGTCAGGCGGGTGTAGAGTCCGCGCACGGGGTCACGGTCCGCGTGGGCGTGGCAGAGGAAAACACGGAGTGATCGTTTTTCTTCTGGCATAGGTTAAAGGACTAACTTGGCTTACTTTCCAAACTCGGAAAGTATCTTCTTGATCTTTGCGGAGGAAATATCGGCTTGTTCGGTCTTCGAGTAAATCGTTACGAGAATGACAGCCGTTGCTGTTTTCAAATAGTAAACCACGCGATAGCCGCCGCTCTTGCCGCGCGAAACGTCACTGTTACGAATGCGGACTTTGAAGATCGTGTACCCTGTCCCCTGCACCTGGTCACCGATAAATTCCCCGCGCTGGAGTTGCTCTATAAATGGCTGAACGTCCGAATGAATATGATGATATTTTTTCGCCAGAGCCCGCACGTTGCGCTTGAACTCTGGCGTAAAGAAAACTTCCACCGCTGGCTTTGGACTATCGGGCATCTATCCCTTCCCAAAGATGCTCGACCGGCAGGACTTCGTTGTTCAAGGCTTCTTTCCAGCCCTGCAAAAAACTTTCATCGGCGGGTTTGAGAGTCACACTCTCGCGAAAAAGCCGCACCATCGCCAGCAAAGCGGGCAAATACTCGTCTGGCGTTTCACGGATTTCTTTGGAGATTTTCCTGGTGTATGTGGAAGGATACGTGCTCATAGGTTTCTCACTTCACGATGCCCATATTATAACCCTCAATCCAGTGCAGGGAGTCCGCTTTCGCGAAGCGCCCTTTAGGGGAGCGGACTTTATGCCCTTTCAGCCGTCGGATTCCATCCGACGGGCGCGGGGCGAACACGCAGAGGGCGGACACGCAGGTCCGCCCCTGCTCGGCCACCCGCCTCCGCGCGCAGTCCGCTTGAGCGGACTTGATGTCTCAGCCGTCGGATTCCATCCGACGGGCGCGGGGCGGACACGCAGAGGGCGGACACGCAGGTCCGCCCCTACGCCAATCCCTCCACCGCCAGCCACTCCCCCTCCTTCTGCGGATGCTCCGCCTCGACCAGTTTCCCGCTTTGCAGCAATTTCTCCACCGTGCGCCGGACCAGTTCCGCCGGCCAGCCGAACAGACGCGCCAGATCGCGCGCCTGCGCCGCGCCGACGGAGCGGAGGTAGAGCAAGGCCAGTTTGACCCGCGCCTCGGCCTCGCCAATCGTCCGCGCCCGCTCCGGCAGGTCGGGGAAATGCCGCGCCGTCAGTTCGTAGCGGTACGAGTAGCGCCACGCCCCGGCCTCGGCAATCCCGACCGGCAGAATCTTGAAATCCTTCTGCAAATCCTCCAGCGCCCGGTTGAAAGCGGACTCTTTCGCGTTCTGCAAACGCGCCTCCTTGCGCAGGGAAATCGTGTCCAGCGCGCCCTTGTCCAGCAGCGCGTCGTAGACCTGCTTGGCCGCCAGCGTGAGCCGTCCCTCCTCGTAGGCGATGATGTGGTCTTCTTCGGGCGAGCCGTAATTTTCCGAGAGGGCGTAAAAATACGGCGCGGCCTCCAGCGAGATGAACGTGGCCTTGCGGCGCAGGATCTTGCCGTAATACCAGATTTTCTTGTCGAGCGAATCGTCCTTCCAGCGCCAGGTCACGTGGAAGGGATTGTCGTGCTCGCTGGCAACGGGATACGTGCCGCCCACCGCCTCCCACAGCGAGGGCAGGTCCACGCCCTTGACCGGCCAGAAAAATGTAAACCCGCGCGCGCGGACGAACGCGAGCGCGCCCGAGGGAGAGGAAACGCGATTTGACGGGAGCAGGCAAAAGGTCCGCGCCCGATGCGCTTTCAGTCGTTCCAGGTCGAGGGTCGGCATGGGATGATTCTACCAAATCCGAACCGCCCATCCTGTGTTAAACTTAAAGAATGGACGAACGCATCCGCATCCTGACCGACACCCTGCTGGACGAGATCGTCAACGCCGTCGGCCTGCGCCGAACGCCCGCGGCGCGCCGGACCTTCAGCCTGTTCTTCCGAAAAGCAGCCCGGCGGCTGGCCGAGATCGGCGCCGCCACCGACCGCCTGGTGCGCACCGACGGCCTCCCCGCCGCCTGCCAGTGGATGATGAGCCACTGGGTGCGCGGCGTGGAAACGCGCGGCGCGGAGAACATCCCGCCGGAAGGCCCGCTGCTGGTGGTCTCGAACCACGTCGGCGCGTACGACATCCTGGTCGTGCCGTCGCAGATCAACCGCCCCGACCTGAAGATCATTGCCAGCGACATCCCGTACCTGATGAACCTGCCCGCCGTCAGCGAGCACCTGATCTTCCTGACCGAAGACGGGGTGGACCGCTGGACCGCGGCGCGCGCCGGCATCCGCCAGTTGCAGGCCGACGGCTCGCTCCTGCTCTTCGGCACCGGGAAAATTGACCCGGACCCGGACTTCTCCCCGGAGGCGGAAAAACACATCGAAGGCTGGTCGCCGTCCATTGACCTGTTCCTGCGGAGGGCGCCGCAGGCCAAAGTGGTGATCGCCATCGCCAGCGGGTTCCTCACCCAGCATTGGCTGCAACACCCGCTCACCCATCTGCGCCGCGTGGACTGGGAACGCCGCCGCCTGGCGCAGTTCGGGCAGGTGATCCAGCAGTTGTTCCAACCCGGCAGCCTGTACGTCTCGCCGCACGTCAGTTTCGCCCCGCCCGTCAGCGCGGACGAACTGCGCCGCGAGAGCGGGTCGGAGCGCGTCCTGCCGGCCGTCATCGCCCGCGGCAAAGCCCTGCTGGCCGAGCACCTGGCGGCTTTCCGAACACAGCCGGTCTAACGGGGCGCGCCCCGGTAAAACGTGGAGTCTCGAGGACTGTGAAATTCCAGCCACGAATGGCGCGAATGACACGCTTTTTTTCGTGCCGCTTCGTGTAATTCGTGGCTGAAAAAGTTTGACCACATAATCAGGAAATCCAACGATCATGGACGCAGAAACCTCTGCCTTGAGCGAATCGCTGGTGGACGAAATGGTCACCGCCCTCGGCCTGCCGAAGACCGCCTTCTGGCACAGCCTGTTCTGGCGCGTCTCCCGCGGCGTCACCGGACGCCTGGCAACGCTCGGCGTGACCTTCGACCGGCTGGTGGACACGGACGGCCTGCCCAAAGCCAGCGAGTGGATGCTGACGGATTTCTGCCACCCCATCCCAGCGCGCGGCGCGGAGAATATCCCGCTGACCGGGCCGCTGCTGGTCGTCTCCAACCATCCCGGCGCGTACGACGGCCTGGTCATCTTCTCCAAACTCGTCCGCAAGGACATCCGCTGGATCGGCACCGAAATCCCCTTCCTGGAAAAACTTCCGCACGTGCGCGAGCGCATCCTGTTCGCCTCGCGGACGGACGCCGCCAACCGCATGGCGGTCATGCGCGCCGCCATCCGCCACCTGCGCTCCGGCGGGGCGCTGGTCTACTTTGGCGCGGGCCACCGCGACCCCGACCCGGCCGTCTATCCCGACGCCGGGAAGATGATGGACGACTGGCTGGAGGGCATTGACTTCTTCTTCCGGCACGTGCCGGACCTGCGCCTGCTGCCCGCCGTGGTCAGCGGCGTGGTTTCGGAAAAATGGGCGCGGCACCCGGTCACGCTGCTGCGCCGCAAGCAGATAGACAAACAGCGTCTCTCCGAGTTCGGACAGGTCATCACCCAACTGCTCTTCCCGCGGAAACTGATGCTCTCGCCGAGGCTGTCTTTTGGCGCGTCCGTTACCGGGTCCGAACTGCGCGGCGAAACGAGCGGAGGCAGCCTGCTCCCGGCAGTCATCGCCCGCGAGAAGTCCCTGCTGGCGGAACATTGCCAGTCTTTCGGAGGCGATCCAGGCCTATGAAACTCGAAGAAGAGATCCAGCGCGTGAACGATTCGCTGCACGGCGACATCTTGAAAATCCTGGGACTGCCCCGCACAGACGGCTGGGACGGTCTCTGCGCGCTCCTGTTTGGCAAAGCGACGCAGCGCCTGGCAGAAATCGGCCTGACCTTCGACCGGATGATCGCCGAGAGCGGCCTGCGCAGCGCCGCCGACTGGGCGCTGGCCCACTGGTGCCGCGGCATCCTCGCCCGCGGGCAGGAAAACGTCCCGGCGGAAGGCCCCCTACTGATCGTGTCCAACCACCCCGGCGCGTACGACGGGCTGGTCATCGCCTCCCATCTGCCGCGCCCCGACCTGCGCATCATCGCTTCCGACCTGCCGTTCTTCCACGCGCTGGAAAACCTCAGCCGGCGCATCTTTTTCATCCCCTTCAACACCAACAACGCCGCCGGCCGCATGGCCGGGATGCTCTCCGCCATGCGCTGCCTGAAGGACGGCGGCGCGGTCCTGCTGATGGGCAGCGGCACGATTGACCCCGACCCGGCGGTCTACCCCGGCGCGCTCGCCCACCTCCAGCGCTGGACGGAAGCCGCCAGCCTGTTCCTGCGCTTCGTCCCCCGGACCCGCGTCCTGCTGACGGCGGTCAGTCACATCGTTTCGCCGAAATGGGCGCGCCATCCGCTCACCTGGCTCCAGCGCGGTCTGATGGAGAAGCGCCGCATCGCCGAATTCGGGCAGGTGATCCAGCAGTTGTTCCGGCCCGGCAGTCTCTACGTCTCGCCGCGGCTGAGTTTTGCCCCGGCGCTCACCGCCGCCGAACTGGGCGACTCGCCGCGCGACGCGCTCGTGGAGCGGGAGGCCAGCCTGCTCAAAGAGCATTGCCGGGAATTTGGCGGCTGCATTTCGTAAGATCATGCGTTCCGCCCGTACCGGGAGGAACCGGTTCGCCGCGGCGCCGCTGCCCGGGAAGCAATCCTTGTGAGGCGGGCAATACTGTTCGTCAGCAGGGTGACAGGCATCCAGCAGACAGGTATACTGATCCTGAAATCATCAATGAAATCCTCTTTCCCCGCATAAACGGCTCCCCCGGAGGCTCGAACTCCGGGGGAGCGTTTTAACGGGGGCCGGCGCGCGGTCCGGGAGGGCGCGGCAGGCATCCGGTCCGGACCCGACGCGGGACGCTAGAACCAATCGCGTTTGGCAAAGACGTAGACCGCCACCCCGATCAGGATCATGGAGAAAAGCAGGATGAAGATGAACGCCAGCGGATGCGATTGCACGGGCAGGTCCACGTTCATGCCGAAGAAGGAGAAGATCATGGTGGGCAGGCTGACGATGATGGTGATGGCCGTCAGCACTTTGACGACCGTGTTCATGTTGTTCGAGATGATCGAGGCGAAGGCGTCCATCATCGAACTGAGGATGTCGGAGGCGATGTGGGTCATCTGGAGCGCCTGCTGGTTCTCGGTCATCACGTCTTCGAGCAGTTCCTGGTCTTCCTCGAACTGGTTGAAGACCTTGGTGCGGTGCAGGCGTTCGAGCATCACCTCGTTGGAGCGCAGGCTGGAGATGAAGTAGGTCAGGCTTTTCTGGTACTTCAGCAGTTCCAGCACTTCGCGGTTGCGGGTGGACAACTGCAATTGGTCTTCCAGCCCCTCGACCGTTTTGTTGATCTCGCGCAGGTGTCCCAAAAAGCGGGTGGCGGTTTCGAGCAGGGCGTACAGGACAAAGCGGTAGCGCTTGGCCGTGCGCAGGCCGCGGTACTTGCTGTTGCCCAGCACGCGCACGATGTCGTTTTCGAAGCGGCAGACGGTGGCGACGAGGTCGCCCTTGATGATGATGCCTAAAGGAATCGTAAGATAGGGGATGTCGCTGCTCAGGCCCTGGAAAAGCGGGGCGCGGAGCAATACGAACGTGTAGCCTTCGTCCTCGTCCCGTTCGAGGCGGGCCATTTCGTCCAGGTCGAGCGAGTAGGTGATCAGGTCGGGATCGAACCCCCATTCGATCAGTTGGGCGATCTCTTCGGGCGAGGGACCGATGGCGTTGATCCAGCAGCCGCGGGTCGGTTTTTCGACCTGCTGCAGTCCCTGCTCGGTGGTTTTGTAGATCGTGAGCATAACAGCCTCCGTGTGCGGAATCTCGTCACGCAGGAGGGATGTTCACCTCACGCGTAACGCCTCATGGGATTGCCGTTTCACCTCTCAAACCGAGAGGCCGGCGACGAAAAGGTTGGTCACTATCTTCGGTGGAGTTCATGCTGCCCTTTCTTTGGGATGAAATGAAAACCTCCCGGAGGTCCAGGAGGCGGGAAACGTGCATCCCCCGCAGGGATTCTGCGGGCGCCTCCTGGTCGGGGTTTGGCACTGCGCGCCGTAGGAGTTACCTCCAGCCACTTTGAGCGGGGCCTTAATCCGGCCCGGCCTGGTCTATCCCTTGGCGTCTTTCGACGTTTCGGGACAATGGCCTGTATCCACGCAGCCGCCTCACCTAACGAGGTCTATTTGGTTACGCGGCGAGTTTACACCCGCGAGGGAAGATGCGTCAAGGAGGAAACGTGATTTTTGTGTTGCAGTTTATAAGGAGGGTACAAAGCAGCCTGCTTCGACAAATCCTCGGCAGCAACTCCCCCGTTGGCAGTTTTTGTAAAGAACTCCGGGGTTTTCAAAATCCCGGAGTTCTGTTTTCAACCGGCATACGCCCTCGGGCTGGAAACGACCGCAGGCCGTTTCAGCCGCGAGTGGATGGGGGCAAGTTCGCCCACGTCAATATAGACAACCGGATGATCGCTCTTGAGCGCATCCAGGACAAACCGGTTATATCCCGAGTCGCGTTTGTCCAGCAACACCACTTCCGCTCCGGCTGGAAATTTCTCTGCAAAAGCCGGATGTTCCACCAGGTAGCGGTTGAATTCGGTCAGGAGTTCGTTGAATTTTGCGCGGTAATATTCGTTCATTGTTTCATCTCGCTTTCGTAGCGTACCCGGTAACTCTTTGACGGAATGATGCGGGGACAGCATCTCTGCCGTCCCCGCGAATGTGGGATTTCAGTACGACGAGTTGGAGTGGGAAATCTCCAGCCCGTCCACCCGCATGAAGAGCGGGACGATGACTGCCGTGGGGTTGCGCGCCCCGTAACTGGCGGAGGTGTTGTACGCCACCGTCTGCTTGGAGAGCCAGGCCACTTTGTCGCCGAAGATGTCGAGCAGGCTCTGCGTCAGGCGGACGTTGTACGGGACCGCCACCGTGCCGTCCTTCTTGAGCAGCAGCGCGCCGAAGCGCGAACTGGCGGTGACGACGCCCTTCGACGGGTTGACGATGTTCATGTAGTGCAGGAACGGGACGTAGAAAATGTCCCGCTCGCGCGGCTGGGCCACCAGCGCCTCCAGCGAGGAGATGTCCTTCCCGCCGCCGTGCAGGGAAATGCTGCGGTGGCTGACCGTGTGCCCGGTCGGCTTCGCCCCGAACTCGTCGGCGTCGTCCTGGACCCAGACGAAGCCGTCGAAGACTCCGCCAGTGAAGAGCGGGTACGGTTTCTCGCGGTTCATGCCGGTGAAGTCGCGCTTGAACGGGAAGGTTTCGAGGCGGGTCGGGTCGTCCACGAGCGTGACCTTGTCGGAGAAAACCTTCTGCCCGACCTTGTCCTCGCCGAGGAACGAGAAGCCGCGCTTCATCGAGCCGCCGCTGAACCCGATCCAGTTCATAATGGAGAGCAGGTCGGCAGTGGCGGCGGAGCCGAAGACGATGTCGTAACTGCCGAGCGGCAGCTGCACCGGCGCGTCGTGCTGGTAGCGGTCGAGCAGGAAGGCCAGATCCTGGCGGACAGGTTCCGGGTCCAGCGCGGCTTTCGTGTACGCCGACTGTTCGGCCTGCACCTCCCACTTGAGTTTGGCGTGCGCCAGCACAATCGTCGCCTGCGCGTCCGAGATGCGGAAGTACTGGGTATGCTCGGAGCGGGTGTTGATCTGGGCGACGATGTTGTCGCCGCAGGAGAAGATGCCGGAGAGTTTTACGTCGTCCGTCTCCAGGCCCTCGACCGCGGCGTTGAAGAACGCCAGTTTTTCGGCGTTGCTCATGGCGGGCAGGGCCGGGTCGAATCCGCTCTCGTCGGCGAACGATTCGGCGAAGGTCGGCATGGTCGGGTCGTAGTTCAGCGGCATGGCATGGACGACCATCTCGGCGGCGATGTCAATGCCTTTTTTCATGTCGTCCACCTGGTCGAGGTTGGTGATCAGGCCGTAACTGGCGCGCTTGCGCCCGTCCTGGGCGGTGATGTCGAGGCGGATGAGGCGCTCGTTGGTGTTGAGGGAGATGGCCGAGTTGGCGAAGCGCATCAGGTGGCTGTTCTCCTCCTGGTAATAGATCGAGAACTCACAGCCTTTCTTGATGGCGTAGGCGCGCAGGTCGCGCAGGGTCTTCAGAATGCGGTCTTTCACGGCTACTCTCCTATCCTGACGTTGTCGAAGCGGCAGACCGGGATGCCGTGGCCGAGCTGCATGATCTGGTTCGGCTGGCCTTTCCCGCAGTTGTCCACGTAACGCACCTCCCAGGTGCGCTTGTCGCCCACGGCGGAGAGCGAGTTCCAGAACTTCACCGTGGAGCCTTTGTAGGTGGCGTTCTTGACCACTTTCGTGACCTTGCCCTCGTCCACCAGCCAGCCGATCTCGGTGGCAAAGTGGAACTGCTCGCGGTTCGAGCCGATGGACCAGGAGCGGTCGCCGTCGAGGATGATGCCCTTTTCGGTCTTGGCGACGATGTCGTCCAGCGTGCCGTCCGCGCCGGGGTCAATGTTGATGTTGGTCATGCGCTCGATGGGCACGCGGTAGAAGGAGGTGGCGCGGTTCGCGCCGCCGCTGCCTTTGAAGATCTGCTTCCTCGCTTTCGCGTTGGCTTCCTCCACCATCTGGCGGCCGGTGATGGCGCCGACCAGGATGCCCTTGTCAATCAGGGTCACGTTCTGGGCCGGGATGCCGTCATCATCGTAGCCGAAACTGCCGGGGCTGTTGACGACCGTGGCGTCGGCGCGGGCGGTCAGTTTTTCGGAGCCGTAGCGCAGTTTGCCGAAATCGTCGAGCGTGACGAACGATCCGCCGGCGAAGGCCAGTTCGTAGCCGAGGATGCGGTCCAGTTCGAGGGCGTGGCCGATGGTCTCGTGGGTCTGGAGGTACATGATGCCGGGCAGCAGGATGGCCGAGCGGTCTTCCTTCGGGCAGTCCTCGGCGGCCAGCACTTGCTTCAACTCGCGGACGATGCGCTCGGCATTTTCGAGGAACAGATCGCGGTCAATGGACTCCCAGCCGCGCGTCTGCCTGCCCTGCTGGGCCAGGCGGAACTTGCGCTCCTGCGACTGGCCCTGGGCGTCCTGCCCGCGCACCTGGAGTTCGGCGAACACTTCGGTGATGTTCTTTTCGATCTCGCTGCCTTCGGAATCCATGAAGACAATCTGCTTGCGGACGAAGTTCAGCCCACCCATGCGCAGGAAGACGCCCTCCTGGTCGAGTTTCGCGTCCATCTCTTTCAGGAAGGCGACCTTGTCGGCGAGCGGGACCTCGAACGGGTCCTCCTTGCACGGGCTGGTGAACGACGCCTGGACCGCGTCCTTCTCCGCCAGCCGGACCGGGAAGGTGACGCGCTCGGCGGCGGCGCGGGCGTTGTCGAAGGCCCGGTCGAAGAGGGCGTTCAGGTCGCTCATGTCGGAGGAGGCGGCGAAGCCCCACGCGCCCTTGTACAGCACGCGGGCGCCGATCCCGCTCTCGCGGTTGGAGGAGGCGTCCTTCAGGTTGCCGTTCAACATGAACAACTGGTTGGATTCCTCGAGCGGATACCAGCGCGCGTCCGCGTACGCGGCGCCTTTCGATTTGATGCGTTCGATTTGCTGCTTGATGGACTTCTTCATGCAATGTTCTCCTTTTGGGAAGGGTTGTGCGCTGTCGGGAGGATTACTGCCGCGTCGAAGCAGGACCAGCCAGGGGTCCAGCAAGAGGCGGCGTGCTCCACGATCAATAGCCGTAACCGGAGTTGATGAGAGTAATCACCGAATCTGCGGCGAAGAACGCTCCCACGCAGGTCAGGATGATGCCCAGGATCCACAGGATCAGCCCGATAATGGTCAGGGCATACAACAGGTTGGACAGGCGGGTGGCCGATTTGTAGAACTTGTACTGGACATTGACAAGGTCGTGGGCAGCATCAGGTATGGACATGGTTTCCTCCGGGAATGTGATTTTAGCGCTGCGGGTATTATAGCAATAAATCCGAGGAATAGGGAAATTACTCAAACCCGGCCACGAATGGCACGAATTTCGCGAAAAAGACCAAAGAAAATTCGTGGTTATTCGTGAAATTTGTGGCAGGCTTTTTCCCCCCCCACCGATCAGGGAAACTACTCGGCATGGCAAGCCGTTTAAAAAACAAAACCGCCGATCGGGATTCGGCGGTAAAAATTGGTCGGGGCGCCCGGATTTGAACCGGGGACCTCTGCGTCCCGAACGCAGCGCTCTAACCGGGCTGAGCCACGCCCCGAAGCAAGGCGGGATTATACACGTCCATATCCTATTTGGCAAGCCGTTTGCGGTATAATCCGTCCGCTTAAAAAGATTCACCACAACCCCCAAAAACAGGGGCAGGCGGACACGAAGGAACACAAAGGATTCCTTCGTGTTCCTCATGTCTCCGTTCTTTGGGGATCGTGGACTTTGTGCCCTTTGTGTTAAAGGATTTTTCTATGGCAGAACCCGAACCCGCCGGCCAAACCCCGGAACCCATCAAACAGATCATCGGCACCGTCCAGATGGCGGACATTGACGAACAGATGCGCACCTCATATCTGGATTACGCCATGTCCGTTATCGTGGCGCGCGCCCTGCCGGATGCCCGCGACGGGCTGAAACCCGTCCACCGGCGCATTCTCTATGCCATGGACGACATGGGCATCCGCGCCAATACCGCCTTCAAGAAATCGGCCCGTATCGTCGGCGAGGTGCTGGGCAAATATCATCCGCACGGCGACTCGGCGGTCTACGAATCCATGGCGCGCATGGCGCAGGATTTCTCCATGCGCTACATGCTGGTGGACGGCCAGGGCAACTTCGGCTCGGTGGACGGCGACGCTCCCGCCGCCATGCGCTACACCGAAGCCCGCCTGCACAAAATGGCCGGGGAAATGCTGGCCGACCTCGACAAGAATACGGTGGACTTCACCGACAACTTCGACGGTTCGCTCCAGGAACCGACCGTCCTCCCGTCCCGCCTGCCGAACCTGCTGCTGAATGGCTCGTCCGGCATCGCGGTCGGCATGGCCACCAACATCCCGCCTCACAACCTGAAAGAACTCTCGGCAGCCATCATCTATCTCATCAACAACTACGACACGATGGACGAAATCCCGATGGAGTTCTTGATGAAATTCATCCCCGGGCCGGACTTCCCCACCGGCGGCATCATCGTCGGGAAGGAGGGCATCGAGGCCGCTTACGGGTCCGGCAAGGGACGCATCGTCCTGCGCGGCAAAGCCCACATCGAAGAGATGTCCGGCAACCGGCACCGCATCGTCATCACCGAGATCCCCTACCAGGTCAACAAGTCCACGCTCATTGAGCGCATCGCGGACCTGGCGCGGGAGGAGAAAATTGACGCCATCTCCGACCTGCGCGACGAGTCCGACCGGCGCGGCATGAGCATCGTCATCGAACTCAAGCGCGGCGCCCAGCCCAAGAAAGTGCTCAACCAGTTGTACAAATACACCGCCCTGCAGACCACCTTCGGCGTCCAAATGCTGGCGCTGGTCAACGGCGAGCCGCGCCTCCTGCCGCTCAAGCGGTGCCTGCAAATTTTCATCGAACACCGCCAGCAGGTCATCACCCGCCGCACCCAGTTCGAACTGGAAAAGGCACGCGCCCGGGCTCACATCCTCGAAGGCCTGACCATCGCCCTGAACAACCTGGACGCGGTCATCCAGACCATCCGCGAATCACCGGATGCGGATACGGCCAAAACGCGCCTGATGAAACGCTTCAAATTGAGCGAACTCCAATCCCAGGCCATCCTCGATATGCAGTTGCGCCGCCTGGCCGCCCTCGAACGCCAAAAGATCGAAGACGAGTACAAACAGGTCAAACAGCAGATCGCCGGCTACGAAGACTTGCTGGCCCACCCCAGGAAAATCCTCGGGTTGATCCAGGACGACTTGCGCGAACTGGCCGAAAAATACGGCGACGAGCGCCGCACCCACATCGCCGCCGAGGCGGTGGAAAACCTGTCCGAATCGGACCTCGTGCCGGATGAGGCCGTGCTCATCTCGCTCACTGCTCACGGCTACGTCAAGCGTGTGGCGGCGGCCTCGTACCGCTCGCAAATCAAGGGCGGCAAGGGTGTCACCGGCCATGCCACCAAGGAAGAAGACGAGGTTCTGAACCTGATCCCGGCGCGTTCCCTCGACACGATGCTGTTCTTCTCTGACCGGGGCAAGGTTTACTCTGAAAAGGTTTACCAGATCCCCGACGCCGACCGGGCCGCCAAGGGCATCCCGCTGGTCAACGTGCTGTCGCTCGAACCGGGCGAGATCATCACCGCCGCCCTCTCTGTCCCCAATTTCGAGATGGCAGAATTCATCACCCTCGCCACCCGCAATGGAAAGATCAAGCGCATGGCCCTGAGCGAACTGGCCGCCGTGCGTCCCTCCGGCATCATCGCCATCGGGCTGGAAGAAAAGGATGAACTCGGCTGGGCGCGCCTGACCCACGGCAACAGCGAGGTCATCCTGGTCACCGAACAGGGCAAAGCCCTGCGCTTCGCCGAAACCGAAGTCCGCACAATGGGACGCGGCGCGGGCGGCGTGACCGGCATCCGGCTTGCGGGCAAGGATAAAGTCACCAGCATGGAAGTTGTCGAACCGGATGGAGACCTGGTACTCGTCACCACGCAAGGGTACGGCAAGCGCACCCCGCTGACAGAATACCCGGCCAAGGGCCGCGCCACCGGGGGCGTTCAGACCATCGCCAAGGACGCGGCCGACAAGATCGGCATCATCAGCGCGGCGCGCGTCGCCCAGAAAGCCGACGACCTGACCATCATCTCGGCCAACGGCATGGTGCTCAGGATGAAGGTCAAGGATGTGAAACAGGCCGGGCGCGCCACGCGCGGCGTCCACCTGATGAACGTTAAGGAAGGCGACAAGGTGGCTTCCATCGCCCGCATCGCCACCGCCGAACTCAAAAAGGTCGGTGCAGAACCAAACGGCGAACCGGTCCCCGAACCTGGCACGCAGTTCGCACTGCCGATCAAATAGAGATTAACCGCAGAGCACGCGGAGTGCGCGGAGAAAACCTTTAACAACCAGCCCCCGGCAGACAAAACGCCGGGGGCATTGATTCGGATGTGGCTAACGGGGATTAGAAAAACGGCAACACGAACCGCCCCGTCACCAGCAGCGCCATCGTCCCCAAAAGGCAGACCACCACCAGCAGCATCGCCGCAAGGATCAGGCGCTGCCGGGCATTCATCCCCGTCAACTGGTCAATCGTTTTCCTGGGAGGCGGGCCTTCCGGCGCCTGCTCCGCAATCGGTTCCTCTTGCTGGAAGAACGGCGACGAGGCCGCCTGGTCACGCAAATTATCGAGCATGGGTCACCTCGCCATTATTATACTGCTCCTTGCATGAATCTGTGAACTCGGCCGCGGCAAAGTGCCGGAAAAGCCGGAATTTTGGTTCAAATAATCACGCAGTACTCTGTAACACCGGACGCAGATGCACTTCCCCAAACCGGACGGCGAAAGATTTGCCGCCCTCCCCCAGCAGGCGCAGCCCGCCGTCCCGTTCGAGACCGAGGACCTGCCCGGCGCGCGCCGGCATTCCCTCCGCCCACACCTCCACCGTCTCGCCGCGGAAGGCCAGCCGCGCCTCCCACGCTTGCAGGAACGCGTCCGTGCCGAGGCGCGGACGCCATTCCAGCAATGCAGACAGGATTCCGGCCAGCAGGGCCGGCCGGTCGAGCGTCCGCCCCGCCGCGGACTCCAGGCAGGCCGCGGGGAAGTCGAGCGCTTCCGGCGGCGGGACGGACCGCGGCCCAACGTTGACGCCGATCCCCAGCACAACGCTGTCCACTTTTTCGCCCAGCCAGACCGACTCGGCCAGGATGCCGCACACCTTGCGCCGGTCGAGCAGCACGTCGTTCGGCCATTTGATCTGCGGGGCCAGGCCGATGCCCTCCAGCGTCTGCGCGACGGCCAGCGCGCCGAGGGCAGAGTAGAGCGGGATAATATCCCGCTCTACAGGACCGGGGCGGAGAACCAGGCTGAAGGCCAGCGCGCAGCCCGGCGGGGTGAGCCAGGGGCGGACTCCCCGGCCGCGGCCGCGCGTCTGCCGGTCGGCGGCGGCCAGGCTGAGGTCCCGCGCGCCTTCGGCGGCCCAGGCCAGCGCAACGTCGCTGGTCGAGTCCACCGTCTGATAAAAGCGGAGGCCGCCAAGCGGCAGTTCCCGCAGGGCGGCCCGGATGGATTTCGCGTTCATGGATTTATGGAAGGTAGTTCCAGGGGTTGACTGCGCTGCCGCCATAGCGGATCTCGAAGTGCAGGTGCGCGCCGGATGAGTTGCCGGTGTTGCCGGCCGCGCCGATCTGGGAGCCGGCCAATACCGGCGTGCAAGGCGCGACGAAGACGGCGCTCAGGTGGGCGTAGACGGTCACGAAGCCGTTGCCGTGGTCTATCTGGATGACGTTGCCGTAGCCGTAGTTCCAGCCGCCCACGTTGGCCATGGTGACCACGCCGTTGTCGGCGGCATAAATCGGGGTGCCTTCCTGCGCGGAAATGTCAATGCCGCGATGGGAGCCGCCCTCAAGCCAGTCGTAGCCGGAGATGGAATGGAGCGCGGTCGGCCAGGTGAAGTAGTCCCGGCCGGCAAATCCGCCTCCGCAGGCCTGCCCGGCGGCAGTGTTGGCAACCGTGACCGTCTGGATGAACAGCGGCTGGTCGTTCCGCTCGGCGCCGGGAATCAGGATGGATGCGCCCACGAGGATTTGCGGGTCGGTCAGGTCGAGGTTGTTGCCCGGCCAGTTCATGATCACGTCCGGCTCCACGTCGAACTCGGCGGCCACCGACTGGAACGTATCGCCTTCCTGCCATTTGTAAAAAACGCCGTCCACGGGCGGAATGCGCAGGACGTCGCCCGGTTTCAGGCTGTCGGGGCTGCCGGAAAACACTTCGGAATTCGCCCAATAGAGCGTCTCCGGCTTGATGTTGAAATCGGCCGCGATGCCGAAGAGGGAATCGCCGCGGCTGACCGTGTACTCCACCACCGCGTAGGGCTGGCGGGTGGGGATGATGGTTTTCAGGGCGGCATGGCGGGTGATGGACAGGGCGGAGGCGCTGCCGCCGGCTGCGGCTGGCAGGCTCGGGGTCCCGGCGGATTCGGTGGGCGCGGGTTCGGTCGCGGCGGGAGCCGGGGCAGGCTGGAGCCGCCAAACGGTCACGCCCGCCAGCGTCAGCACGACCAGCGCCGTCAGCCCCCACGAGACGATGTTGAACAGGCGCGGCTTGTCTTTCAGCAGGTTCATAGATTATCCGTTAAAGTTTCCAGGAATTCCTGGTTGTTTTTGGTCTTGGACAGGCGCTGCAGGATGGCCTCCGTTGCCACGCCGGAATCCATGCCCGCGCCCTGCGGCGGCGGGCTTACCATCTGGATGTACATGCGGCGCATGACCCACACGCGCTGGAGGATGTCGGGGCCGAGCAGCAGGTCTTCGCGGCGGGTGGACGAACGGTCAATCTCGATGGCGGGGAAGACGCGCCGCTCCTGCAACTTGCGGGAAAGGACGAGTTCCATGTTGCCGGTGCCTTTGAACTCTTCGTAGACCACGTCGTCGAGGCGGGAGCCGGTGTCCACCAGGCAGGTGGCGATGATGGTCAGCGAGCCGCCCTCCTCGATATTGCGCGCCGCGCCGAAGAAATGCTTGGGCGGATACAACGCTGCCGGGTCCATGCCGCCCGAGAGCGTGCGCCCCGACGGGTTGACGACCAGGTTGTAGGCGCGCGCCAGGCGGGTGATCGAGTCCACCATGATGACAACGTGGCGGCCGATCTCGGTCAGGCGCTTGGCGCGGTCGAGGGCGATCTCCGCCGTGCGGACGTGGGAGGTGACCGGCTCGTCGAAAGTGGAGGCGATCACTTCGGCATCCACCGAGCGGTCCATGTCGGTCACTTCCTCGGGGCGTTCGCCGATGAGCGCCACCATCAAATGCACGTCGGGATACTGCGTCGAAATGGCGTTGGCGATCTGTTTCAGGATGGTGGTCTTGCCCGCCTTGGGCGGCGAGACGATGAGTCCGCGCTGGCCGCGCCCGATCGGGACGAGCAGGTTGATCAGGCGGGTGGCGAGAATGTCGCCGCGCGTCTCCAGATCAAATCGTTTGTCGGGGAAAACGGGGGTCAGGTCTTCGAACTTCGGGCGGAAGCGGGACTCTTCCGGGTCCATGCCGTTGACGGACTCCACTTTGATCAGCCCCCAGTGGCGTTCCGATTCGCGCGGCGGGCGGACGTTGCCGATCACCAGGTCGCCGGGGCGCATCTCGTACCTGCGTAACTGCGCCTGCGAAACGTACACGTCGTCTTCGCTGATGGTGTAGCGCGCCGAGCGCAGGAAGCCGATGCCTTCGCTCATGATTTCCAGGATGCCGCCGCGCAGTTCGACCCCCTCCTTCTCCCCCTCCGCCTGGCGGATGCTCAGGCTGAGCGCTTCCTTTTTCAACCGGTTGGCGTTGGGAATATTGAAGTCTTTGGCCATGTTGCGAAGTTCGGCCAGGGGTTTATTTTCAAGTTCAAGAATGTTCATGTTGGCTCTCTAATGATGTTTTGAAATTAAGGCAGGAAAAAAGAACAAGCGCCCCCAAAGGCAGGCTTGTTTGAAACTAGTGGGTTTTCAATGGGAGGGTTTTATTTTGAGCAATCAACTTGTCATCCGGGATTGGATACAAGCGGGTTTGACAATTGGATTATAGCATGGCTGGCAACCCCGCGCAAGCCGATTTTTCACCGGACTTTAATCCCGGCGCGCCGGGCGCGGGACCGGGAGCCTGCCCCGCTCAACGCGCCGGCCAGAAGGCGGGCAGGAACACGCGCAGGAGCGTGTCAGCGATCAGTCCAAGAATGAGCAGGCCGCCGAAGAGACGGTTGTGGTAAAAGGCGAAGCCGGAGAACCAGGTCGGCCAGGCGGGCCACTCTTTGGGCGGCTCGACGGGGCGCGGCCTGGTGTGGACGCCAATCGCCAGCGCCAGGCGTTTGACCGCCAGCAGGACGATGAGCATGACCGGGGTGAAGAATTGCGGCACGAAGACGAGGTAAAGGATGACGAGGTAGATCAGGACAAGCACGGCCATGTTGACAAAGCGCGCCGCCTTCTCGCCAATCCGCACCGGGAGCGTGCCGACCCCTTTTTCCCGGTCGGCCGCGGACTTGTCAATGTGTTTGCCGATATTGATGCTCACCACGCTGAGACCGAAGGGCACGCCCACCAGCGCCACGTTCCAGACATCCTCCGTCCAGACGCCGCCGGTCAGGACGAGGTAAACGCCCGCCACCAGCACCGGCCCCCAGATGAGGAAGATCATCAACTCGCCCAGGCCGAGGTATTTGAGCGGCCAGGTATAGAGGAGCAGGATGACCGCCCCGAAAGCAAACAGGCCGATGATAACCGGCGAGAAGTCCGTGTAGAACAAAGCGTAGACACCCGAAGCGAACGCCAGCGCCCCGCTGACGAGGAACCAGGCAACCTGCCGGCGCTTCGTCCAGAAGCCCTGCACGAGCGGATGGACGCCGTACTGGGTGCGGAAGTAGTTGTCCACGTCCACGCCGCGGGTGAAGTCGGTGTAATCGTTGAGCAGGTTGTTCGCGCCGTGGGCGATGAACAGGCCGAGGGAAACGACCAGGAACGGCGCCCAGGCAAAATGCCCGTCGCGCCAGGCCAGGAGTCCGGCAATAACGCAGGCGTACAACGTCACCGCGGTGACGGCAGACCGGGTGGCGATCAGCCACTTCGAGATAACGTCGAGCGCGTCCCATTCTTCTTTTTTATCCATTTTCACGAGTGACGAAAGCGCCCGCCCCCACATCCTGAAATTGATCTTCATGCGTCTGCATCCTTTCTCTACCGCAGGCAGTCGCCCAGGGCGGACACGCAGGTCCGCCCCTACCCCTCTTGCCTTTTTCTTAATTGACGGTACACGCCCATCAGCGTTTCGCCCTCTTTGGACAGGGCATACAGCCCGATGATACCGGTAATGAGATAGCCAAACAGGTGGTCGGTCACGGCCAGCGCGAGGGAGGCGGACTCATTGTGCGTCACCAGCGTCAGCGCGCCGGCCAGCGCGCCCTCGAACGTGCCAATCGCCCCCGGCATGGATGGGATGGCGTTGCCGAAGGCCAGCGCGCCCAGCCCGAACAGCGCCCACACAGGCTGGGCGTCCGGGAAGAAGGCGAGGATGATGATGTAAAACTGCCCGATGGCAATCGCCCAGTTAAGCGTCATCCACAGCAGGAAGCGGACGAAAAGCCAGCCGTCGGTCAGGATGGCGAGGCCGGAGAAGAGCGGCGCGAGGAAGTCGTCACCCACCTTCCAGACCTTCGGCCAGCGCACCGTCAGCCGGTCGAACAGGCCCAGCGCCCGCTCGCGGTTGCGGGCCAGCAGGTACAGCACCACCAGCCCGACGACGACCAGCGCGCCGATGACGATGGCGACGGATTTCGCTCCCGCCGCGCCGACTACGAACGGGACAGCGCTCAACAGGATGGCCGCCGAGAAGGCCAGGTCCACCACGCGCTCGATGACGATGGTCGAGAGCACGTCCATGAAGCCGAGTTTCGCTTTGCGTCCAAGCAGGAAGGCGCGCCCGACCTCCCCCAGCCGGAACGGGAGGAAGTTGTTCAGCAGGTAGCCTTCGGCCAGGGTCAGGAACACGTCACGGTAGGAGGCGCGGCCGCGCAGCAGCGTCCGCCAGGCGACGGCGCGCACCGCCAGCCAGACCACGGACGAGGCCGCGAACGCCAGCAGCAGCCAGTAGTTCGCCGAGCGAATGGCATCCACGAAGCGGTCGAGGTCAACAAAGTAGAGAATGGCCGCGATGGCGGCCAGGCTGATGAGCGCCCCCGGCAGCCACTTGCGGGCGGATTTCCAGAAATTAGACATAAAAACCTTTCACCACGACCCCCAAAAAGCGGGGGCAGGCGGACACAAAGGAACACGAAGGGTTTGGGTTTTCCTTTGTGCCCCTTCGTGCCCTTTGTGGTAAAAACTAATCCTCTTCCAGACTCAACACCGCCATGAAGGCTTCCTGCGGGATCTCCACGTTGCCGACCATCTTCAGGCGCTTCTTGCCCTTCTTCTGCTTTTCGAGCAGTTTCTTCTTGCGGGAGATGTCGCCGCCGTAACATTTCGCCAGCACATCCTTGCGCGTGGCCTTGACGTTGGCGCGGCTGATGATGCGTCCGCCGGCCGAGGCCTGGATGGCCACGTCGAACAGTTGGCGCGGGATGAGTTCCTTGAGTTTGGTGATGAAGCGCTGGCCTTTGTGGTAGGCCTCTTTCTCGTGGACGATGGTTGCCAGCGCATCCACCGGTTCGCCGTTGACCAAAATCTCGAGTTTCTGCAACTCGTCCATGCGGTATTCGAGGAACTGGTAATCCAGCGAGGCGTAGCCGCGCGTGCGCGACTTGAGTTCGTCGAAAAAGTCCACGATGATCTCGGAGAGCGGGATTTCGTAATCCAGTTGGACGCGGTGCGGGGCGGGATATTCCTGCTGTTTGTAGATGCCGCGCCGCCGCGTGACCAGTTCCATGATCGGGCCGTAGTAATCGGTCGGCGTGATGATCTCGATGGTCATCCACGGCTCGCGGATCTCGGCGATCAGTCCCTCGTCGGGCAGGTCGGCGGGAGAGTTGACCACCGTCACCGTGCCGTCGTGCATCAGCACTTCGTAGGCCACCGTCGGGGCGGTGAAGACCATGCTCAGGTCGTACTCGCGCTCCAGCCGCTCCTGGATGATCTCCATGTGGAACAGGCCCAGGAACCCGGCCCGGAATCCGAAGCCGAGCGCCTGCGAGGTCTCCGGCTCGAAGGTCAGGGAGGCGTCGTTGAGTTGCAGTTTGTCCAGCGCCTCGCGCAGGTTCTGGTAATCCTCGGCCTCCGACGGGTAGATGCCGGCGAAGACCATCGGCTTGGGGTGACGGTATCCCGGCAGCGGGTGCGGGGCGGGACGGGCGGCGCTGGTAACAGTGTCGCCGACGCGCGCCTCGTGGACGGATTTCAGTCCGGTGGCGATGTAGCCCACCTCCCCCGCCGCGAGACCGGCAGCCGGTTTCATCATCGGGGCAAACGTTCCCACCTCGATGGGTTTCACGTCCACGCCGGTGGCGATCATGCGGATGGCCTCGTCCGCCGTGACCTTTCCTTCCACCACGCGGATGTAGGCGATGACGCCCTTGTAGGAGTCGTAGTGCGAGTCGAAGATGAGCGCCCGCAGGGGCAAATTGGCGTCGCCTTTGGGCGGCGGGACTTTGCGGACGATAGCCTCTAGCACCGCCGCGACGTTCGTCCCGTCTTTGGCCGAGACGCGGATCACCTCCGCGGGCGGGACCCCGAGCAGGCTGCCGATATCCTCGGCCACTTCGTCGGGACGGGCGGTGATGAGGTCAATCTTGTTGATAACCGGGATGATGACCAGGTCCGCTTCGAGGGCCTGATATAAATTCGCGAGCGTCTGGGCTTCGATGCCCTGGCTGGCGTCCACCACGAGCACCGCGCCCTCGCAGGCGTTGAGGGCGCGCGAGACTTCGTAGCCGAAGTCCACGTGGCCGGGGGTGTCGATGAGATTCAGTTCGTAGGCGCTGCCATCGCCCGCAGTGTAATTCATGCGCACGGCGGAGGCCTTGATGGTGACGCCCTTCTCGCGTTCGAGGTCCATCGAATCCAGAATTTGCTCGGTGGTGTCGCGGTCAGAGACCGTGCCGGTGAGGTGCAGCAACCGGTCGGCCAGGGTGGACTTGCCGTGGTCAATGTGGGCGATGATGCAGAAGTTGCGGATTTTTTCGGTCATAGGCGCGGGAAGTATAACCGAATTTAGAGAGCAGATGAGTAGATAAATAGAGAGTAGTTGGGTGGTCTCATGGTCAGGTAGTCGGATGGTCGCGCGGTCGGGAAACGCGTTTTACGACTACTCTCTGCTCTCTATTCTCTGATCTTCTCCAGCACTTCCTCCGCATCCACCTTCCCCCAGTAATAACCCATTTCCTGGCTCATTTGCAGGGCGCGCTCGGCTTCGGCTTTTGCTTTCGCTAATGACTCCCCTCTCCCGACCCTTCGACTACGCTCATGGCAGGTTTCGGGAGAGGGGATAGGGGTGAGGGCGGGTCCTTGCGCCTTACCCCCCATGCCCGGCTGGTGGGGAATCAGGTGTTCTTGCGCTTTTTAGATTAGGGCTGTCTGGTATTCTGAGGGGATCGAAAAACATCCAACGCGGATTACGCCAATTTTGCGGATTGCGCGGCTGTTTTTTGAAAAAATCCGCGTAATTTGCCAAATCCGCGCAATCCGCGTTGCTTGCCCCCACTGAATACCAAAGAACCTAGATTAAATTCAGCGGGGCGGCCAGACAGCCGCCCCGGAATATCGCGCCGTCGTCTTTATGGCGCTAGAGAAAAACCGGCGTCTCCCCAAGTCTCGGAGCGACGACCCCGACGATGTCAAGGCGAGGCAATCGTGAGGTTGACCGTACCACCGCTGGAGAGGTCAGCCGTAGTTCCACCCCAATACCCCGAGACATTGTATACGCCGTTGGTTAAACCCTCAAAGCGGAAATTCCCTGACCCATCGGTTGTAGTATTAGCAACATTGGTTGCTCCAAGATACAAACCTATCGGCATTCCTGTATATGGTCCTTCATCAGGATCACATGCACCGTTGGAATTCGTGTCCATGCAGACATACCCGGTAATGATACCAGCCGCGGCTGGTGTGTCTGTGATGCTTGGCGGGGGTGGGCTTGCGTAGACGCAGAAATCGGCGGTAGCGGTTCCTCCGGGCGGGACAGTGACATTTCGACTCGTGGAACAGGCCCCGGTCGGCTGCGAGGTGAGAAACACGACGCAATAGGGCGTCGGCCAGACATCCGTGAACTGGTAGTAGCCGCTTTTGTTGGGCAGGGTGGTTGCCACGGTGACGTTGCAAGTGCCGCCGTAGCCATCGGTGCGTAATACGACCGCCTCGCTGCTCCAGCCTGATTCGTCCGCCTGCCGGACGCCATCCCCGTTCGTATCCTGCCAGACCTGCCCGGATACCGTCCCATTGGCCGGGGGCGGCGCATTCGGGTCATCGCCAGAAGCAGGCGTGTCGGTGGCGCGGACGAGAACAACAATGCCGGACGGCGGGGTCGGGGTGCTGCCCTGCGTTCCACCCTGCTGGCCGATCATTGCATCGTCTTCAGGGGTGCAAATGCCAGGCTCGTTCCCTGTGGGAGTGAATCCATAGGCGACGCGGCAGGTGTTGTCCAGCAAGTAGAGGGAATTGAGCGGATAGTTCGGATCGCCCTGCAGCGGGGAACCGGCTTCTGTCTGGGTGAAGGCATCGTTGTAATCGAACAGGAGGGGATTCCGCTGGCTGTTATCGGCCCAGACGCCCCACAGGAAGGAAGAGGCGTTGTTGATGTAGGATGGCCGGAAGGCGATCTGAATGAAGGCATTATCCTGAGGGGAGAGGCGCGCCCAGGCCCCGTTCGGGTCGGCTCCGGATCCCATGCTGTAGGGTACGTTCTCGTAGCCATCATTTGTTATGGGAGCATCTGAGAGCAGCGGGTTCGGGCCGCCGACATCACCGTTGGTATCCTGGTAGACAATAGCGTTGGTATTTGTCCAGGAAGTGGTGAAGGGCGGGAAAACTTGGACCAGGGTATCGCCGCGCCCGTCCAGATTCAGGTCGAATTCAACCGCGTAATCCGAGTTCTTCCCTTGTGTGGCAGGATCATCCCCGCGCAGCAGGATGGAAACGTAAATCCAGTCCGCGCTGTAGGATAAGAAAGCCCAATCAATATCGGTATCGGGGCGGTACTGCATCTGAATATCGAAGGGACGCTCGAAACGATTGCGCTCGTAATGATCGCCATAGGTGATGTAGGGCAGCGCCGGATCGGCAAAAGTATCGTACACCTGGGAATCGATGGCGGCCGGGTCGCCGGGCAGGGTTGCGGCCGCGCCGCCGCTGGTTTCAGCGAGAGTGACATGGATGCCGCGTTGCAGGGTAAACTGCGCCCAGGCTGAGCCCGGGCAGTCGTAGCAGTCCCACGCCCCGTAACCGTTCCAGGTACCTCCGCTGAAGTCGCCCCAGAAATGGTGTCCCTGGCTGCTGCTGACGCGCAGGATGGTTCCATCGTACGTGCCGCTGACGGCGTAGAATTCGGGCATGGCGGCGTCGAGGGTGTTGAAGGCGATGCTTCCGGTGATGGCATCCCCTTCGCCGCGTTCGAGGGTCAGTGTGGCGATGCGTTCAATGCCTCCGGCCAAGTCTGTGAATTGGCCGTTCCAGGTGCCGCTGATGTCGGTCGCGGCGGACGGGTCAACTGTGGCAGGAGAGGGCGCGGTCCCTCCGCCTCCGCAGGCAGTGATCAGCAGCATGAGCGCGGTCAGGATGGGGATCAGGTATTTGAGTTTTTGCATGGTGTCCTCCTGGAGATTGTGCGGATGGAAAAAATCACATCCTCGCCTTGAAGAGCCTGATGGTTGAGCAATTCTGCATTCTCACCCATCCATTCGAGCTTATCGAGCAGGCGTTTGCGGATGCCAGCATCGAGACAATGCAGATCGTTCTGCGCTTCTGGGGTTAGAACGACGCGATAAGGCATTACGCCTCGAACTGCTGTCGAAACGATTTCAAGTCTATGCCTTCGCCTGCCCGGGCCTGCTGCATGGCGCGCTTGAGCGACTTGGCGAAGTCAGGGTTGAGGCTGGCAGCGGGTTCACCTTCCGCGCCAGTCAGCGCATCCATCAATTGCGTCATCCAGACTTCCAGCCGCCGGTCTACGGTGCGTTCCACGACCTTTTCGAATTCATCTGTGGATAATTGAGCAATGGTCTTATTCATGGTATGCCTTCCGATTACCTCGAATCCTTTTCCTGCCACCATTATACAATCTTTTCGATGAGACTGCCGGCATCCAGTTCTGCTTCCCCCATCCCCAGCCACGCCAAGAACTCGACGTTCCCTTTCGGACCGATCACGGGACTGTGCCTCAGCCCGCGCACGGCGAAGCCTTGCTCCTGCGCGAAGGTCAGCACGCCGGTCAGCACGGACCGGTGAACTGCCGCGTCGCGGATGACACCCTTGTTCTTCGCGGTTTCCTTCCGCCCGGCTTCGAATTGGGGTTTGATGAGGGCAAGTACACCCCCCTCCGGCTCCCCCCACCGCAAATGGGGGGAGTGCCCCGAAGGGGCGAGGGGGGTGGGGACAAACCAGTTCTTCACCACCGGCAGCAAAATCTTCAACGAAATGAACGACGCGTCAATCGTGACCAGGCTCACCGCCTCGGGCAGTTTCTCCACGAACCGGGCGTTCGTCTCTTCCATGACGACCACGCGCGGATCGGTGCGCAGTTTCCAGTGCAGCAGGCCCTTGCCCACGTCAATGGCGTAGACTTTGGCCGCGCCGTGCTGGAGCAGGCAGTCGGTGAATCCGCCCGTGGACGAGCCCACGTCCGCGCAGACGCGGCCGGTGGCATCGACCGGGAAACCGGTCAGCGCGGCTTCGAGTTTGTCGCCGCCGCGCGAGACGAAACGCGGGCCGCCCACCACGGAAATGTTCGCGTCCGTCGTGAAATTCGATGCGGGCCTGTCCACCACCTGCCCGTCCACGCGCACCTGCCCGGCCATGACCAGCGCCTGGGCTTTGGCGCGCGATTCGGCCAGTCCGCGTTCCACCAGCAAAATATCCAAGCGCGCTTTCGCCATACCCCAATTCTACCTTCAACCTGCCAACCTGTAACCCTTCGACGATCGCTTCGGCAGGCTCAGCGCGGCGGCTCAGGGCAAGCCTGCCAACCTGTCAACCTGCCAACTTGCCAACCTTCCAACCCGTAACGATAGGGTAAAATAAAGCCATGCTGCGCGCCCTCCTGAAAACCATGCGCCCCCGCCAGTGGACGAAGAACGTCTTCATCTTCGCCGCGCTGGTCTTCGACGGTAAACTCTTCCACCCGACCGATTTCCTGCGCACGCTGGCCGGCTTCGGGCTGTTCTGCATCATCTCCAGCGCGGTCTATATTTTCAACGACATCCTGGACGTGGAGGCCGACCGCCAGCACCCGGCGAAGAAAAACCGTCCGATTGCCGCGGGCAGGCTGACGGTCCGGGCGGCGGCGGGCGCGGGGACGCTGCTGACCCTGGCCGCGCTGGCCGGCGCGCTGTTCCTCGCCTGGCAACTGGCGCTGACCCTGCTGGTCTACTTCGCCATGATGCTGGCGTATTCCAAATGGCTCAAGCACGTCCCCATCCTCGACGTGCTGATCCTCGCCGCCGGGTTCGTGCTGCGCGTCCACGCCGGGACGGCGCTCATCACGGTCGAGCGCTTCTCGCCCTGGCTGTACGTGCTGATGACGCTGCTGGCGCTCTACCTCGGCTTCGGCAAACGCCGCGCCGAACTGGCCCTGTTGGCCGGCGACGCCACCAACCACCGCAAAGTCCTCGACGGCTACACCATCCCCCTGCTCGACCAGTTCATCACCATCGTCTCCGGCACCACCATCCTGGCGTATTCGCTCTACACCTTCTTCCGCCTGCCGGACAACCACGCCCTGATGCTGACCATCCCGTTCGTGGTTTACGCCATCTTCCGCTACCTGTACCTGATCCAGGTCAGGAACATCGGCGGCGAGCCGGAAGACATCCTGCTCACCGACCGCCCCTTCCAGATCTCCATCCTCCTGTGGGGACTGGCTGTGCTGGCGGTGTTCTACCTGACGTAGGGCAAATTGGCAATTTGCCCCACTGCAGACAAATTGGAAATTTGTCCCATATGACCACATCCTCTGCTCCCGGAAAGATCATCCTGTTCGGCGAACACGCCGTCGTGTACGGACGCCCGGCGCTGGCTGTCCCCGTGACCCAGGTGCGGGCGACGGCGACAGTGAGCAAGAACTCGCGCGGCGGGATCTGGGTCGAAGCCCCGAACGTCAACCTTTCCTCGGAACTTTCCCGCCTCGCCCCGGACCATCCACTGGCCGCGGCCATCAACAGCGTTTTCCCGGCCCTGGGCATTTCCCGCCCCCCCGCCTGCACGGTCTACATCCAATCCACCATCCCGGTCGCCGCGGGACTCGGTTCCAGCGCGGCGGTGAGCGTGGCGGTCATCCGGGCGCTGTCTGAATTCCTCGGCCAGCCCCTGCCCGACGAGCGCGTCTCTGCCCTGGCCTACGAGGCGGAAAAACTGCATCACGGCACGCCCTCGGGGATCGACAACACCGTCATCACGTATGCCCGGCCGGTCTATTTCGCAAAGGGGCGGCCTCTCCAGACCTTCCGCCTGGGCGCTCCGTTTACCATCGTCATCGGCGACACCGGCATTTCGGCACTCACCAAAGAATCCGTCGGCGACCTGAAAAAATTATGGGCAGCCGACCAGCCTCGCTGGGAAAAAGTGTTCGACCGGGTGGGGGAAATCGTCTGGCGCGCACGCCAGGCCATCGAACGCGGAGACATCCCCAGCCTCGGCAAATTGATGGACGCCAACCATGCCCTGTTGCAGGAGATGACCGTCTCCAGCCGCGAACTCGACCGGCTGGTGGAGGCCGGCCGCCGGGCCGGGGCGCTCGGGGCGAAGATGAGCGGCGGGGGCCGCGGCGGGAACATGATCGCCCTCGTTGAAAAGGAAAATGCCCCGGCGGTGGCCGAGGCGTTGAAGTCCGCCGGCGTAGGACGGACGATCGTCACACAGGTGGGGTAAGTTACTGTCCCTGCGCGAGCAGCACCAGATCCTCCGAAGTCACCACTTGCAGGTTCGCGGCGGCCCAGGCCGCCATTTCCTCGTAGGCGGCCCAGATGGCCGCCTGTTCGCCATCCCTGCGCAGCGTGGACGGGTCGGGTGCGGCCAGGGTGTAGGGCGGCAGGAGCGGGTCCGTTTTGCGGCCGCGCTCCATCACAAAATAGAATGCCGACCAGGCTTCCGCACCCAAGCGGGGGAAATTGTTCTCGTGGATGAGCGAGGTGATCAGAGGGCGGCGTCGGGACCGGTCATGTAGTTCCACCAGAAGTCGTCGCGGCCGTTGACGGCGGTCGTGCGCGTCACACTGAAGTCGCTCGGGCGGACGAGCAGTCCGTTGCTCCAGACGAATGGCTCGTACGGATCGGTGCCGCTCTCGTGGTAGTGCAGGGTCATCTGCGCGCCGAGGCTGGCATAGACTTGCTCGGCTATCTGCTTGATGCGCGGATTGTTGGTCGGCGCGGGCGCGGCGACCGGCTTGCGCCCGAAGACCTGCGCCACGTAGGCGTAGCCGCCGGGACGCGAGCGGTCGAGGCCGCCGGTCGTCAGGTCGAGGGCATAGGTCTCGTAGTCGAGCAGGGTCTGGTAGAGCGCGGCATCGTCCAGCCCCTCCAGCCGCTGGTCGAAGCCGGTGTAGAGCGGGTGCGGCGGGCGGACGTGGTAACTGATGGTCATGTCCGAATTTTTCAGGCGTTCGATCACGTCCGGACGTTCGTTGACGTAAGCCTCCACGACCGGGGCGGTGAAATAGAAATCGCCGCGCACGCCGTACTTTTCGAAGATGTCCACCAGGCGCAGGAGCGTGTCGGCGGACTCGTCCGCGTGAACCCAGTCGTGGACGTTGATGACGAAGGTGATGTACCCCCTCGGTGCGGCGCTGACTTTCGTCTCGACAGGAACAGGTGTCGGGTCCGGGGTGCCAGAAGCGGCAGGCGCGGGGGATGCGCATCCGGCAACCAAAACGGCGAGCAGGAACCAGGTCAAAGCAGGTTTCATCGTTTTCACCTCGTCAGAAATTATGACGCGGCCCGGTAATCTCCCCGTGATTGCAGCGTAAAACAATTGTAAAAAGCCGGGCGCTGCTGGAGGCAGGCCCGGCTGATTTTTACGGCTGGATGATGATGCT
Source organism: Anaerolineaceae bacterium (assembly GCA_009772985.1). Classification (GTDB taxonomy): domain Bacteria; phylum Chloroflexota; class Anaerolineae; order Anaerolineales; family Villigracilaceae; genus UBA877. The sequence goes on along the minus strand of WOUS01000006.1, from coordinate 63,946 downwards.
GTTGATGAGCGCGTCCAGCAGGGTGATGGCGGGGGCGAAACTGTCGGGCGGCTGGGCGTTCAGTTGCACGGTCATGTCGGCGGCGTAAGCCTGGTAGTTGTTGCTGAAATCCTCCCAACTCTGTCCGCCCGGCGGGTTGACGCCGTCGGCCGGCAGGATGGGGTTGCTGATGGGCAGGATGACGGAAACCCAGTATTGCCCGTCGCTGGTGAGTCCCTGGAAGGTGTAGAACAGGTCGTGGTTGTTGATCGGGGCGGCGTACTGGGCATAGAGGGTCAGGTAACGGATGCCGCTCCCGTTCTGGAAGCCGACCACCCCGTAGCGGGCGGTAAACACTTGGGCGGCGTTGAAGATCGGCAGGAGCGGCAGGTCGCTGTCTCCCGGCATTCCGCCAGCAATCAGGTTCTGCAGCATCTGCACACGCCCGGGGATGAAGTCGGGGGCCATTTCGCTGAAACGCTGGACCGGAAAGATGTCAATACGGGGGGTGAAGAATGTATTCGCCAGAGGGTAACCGTGAAAGGTGATCTCGGTGTATTGCGGGTGAATCGCCATGTCTTCGGCGCTTTCCGGGATGGTCTGGCAACTGTAACTGGAGCCAAGCGCCGGGTCAATGTACAGGGAGACACCGTTGCAGGTGACGTTGACCGGCGCAGGCGTCGGGGCGGACACGATGGGCGCTTCCGTGACCGGCGGCGCGGCGACCGTGAATATGGAGGTGGGCGGCGGCGGGGTGATGTCAACCGAGATGCTGCAGGCCATGAACATGACCGCCAGGATGACGGCGAACGGGATGAGTTTCTTCATGGAATTCTCCTTTCGTTTGTGCGCCTGCTTACGCGGCCACCGGGTTGCTGAGTTTGCCCAGGCCCTCGATCTCCACGTCCACCACGTCGCCCGGCTTCAGGAGTCCGACCCCGGCCGGGGTGCCGGTGAAGATCAGGTCGCCCGGTTCGAGCGTCATCACGGACGAGATGAACGCGATCAGCGTGCTGACGTTGAAGACCATGTCGCGCGTGGAGGCCATCTGGCGCGGCTGCCCGCTGACGCGGCAGGTGATGACCGCGTCCGCCGGGTCGAACTCGGTGTCTATCCACGGGCCGAAGGGGCAGAAGGTGTCGAAGCCCTTGGCGCGCGTCCACTGGCCGTCGGACTTCTGCAGGTCGCGCGCCGTCACGTCGTTCCCGACCGTGTAGCCGTACACGTACCCCTGGGCCTCCTCGGCCGTGATGTGCCGTCCGCGTTTGCCGATGACGACGACCAGTTCGGCCTCGTGCTCCACCTGCCGGGACTGCGGAGGCAGGATGACGGTCCCGCCCGGATCGAGGATGGACGACGGCGGCTTCATAAAAAGCAGCGGCACTTTCGGGACCTCGACCTCGTGTTCTTTGGCGTGTTCGGCATAGTTCCGCCCAATGCAGATGATCTTCGATGGCTGGGCCGGGGCGAGCAGTTTTACGTCGGCCAGCGGGGTATCGGCTTCGAGGCGGCGGTATGCGCCGTAGATGTCGCCTTCGATGGGGCCGACTTTGTTCTCCAAAATCCAGCCGTAACGGGGCGTTTCATTCTTGACTTGATAGCGGACGATGCGCATGGAATACTCCTGATGGTTTGAGTTCGGCGATAAGTTTAACACATTTTCCTTTGGTATAATTGCCGTCGCCGGGCGCATAGCTCAGTTGGTTAGAGCGTCTCTCTTACACAGAGAAGGCCAGGGGTTCGAGTCCCTTTGCGCCCACAACGGTAGGGGCGACGTGACGTCGCCCCTACGTTTGCAGGCGGAGGAATGTATGCTCGACTACGGCGCACCCTTCGGTTTTCTTTTCAAAGACAAGCGCTGGCTCCGGAAACTTCTGATTGCCAGCCTGCTGACCTGCACTCTCGTCGGCGCGGCGCCCGTCTTCGGCTGGACCATCGAAATCGTCCGGCGGATGGCGCAGGGCGAGGAGCCGGCCATCCCGGAGTTCAAAGATTGGAAAACGTTCTGGAAACTGGGCGGACAGTTTGCCCTGGTCAACGCGGCCTGGCTGCTGCCGCTCCTGCTGGCGGTCCTGATGATCTACCTGCCGCTGTTCCTTCTGAGCCATCTTCCCGATGAAGCGGTGCTGGCCACGTTCGCAGCGACTTTCTGTTGCGTATCCCTGTTCCTGCTCATTTACTCCATCGCTTACATTTTCTTCGTTCCCGCCATGATGGCGTTGCTCGCCAAAACCGGCTCGACCGGCCAGGCGATGAACCCGGTCCGCCTGTGGAGGGAAGTCCGCCCGCGCTTCACCGAGTACCTGATCGTGTTCCTGATCGTCGGCGTGGCCCTGCTCAACGTGATGCTGTTCGCCGCTCCCCTGACCCTGTTCCTGCTCCTGCCGCCGATGCTGGTCTACGCCGGGCTGGTCACGGCGCATTTTGCCGGACAGTTGGCTAGGATGAATGAGTCAAAAAATCTTCAGGAGGAATAACATGGCTGCTAAAGAAAGAACCGGTTGTTCGGGTATTATTTTCAAACTATTCGGAATTAAACCAGCAAAACAAGAGAATATCGATCAATTCCCATACAGACTGAAAGATAGTATTCTATCCCCTGCAGAATCATCGTTCTATCACATACTCAAGCAAATGGCGGGAAACTATCTTGTAATATTTCCACAAATAACTTTGGCAACCATTTTATTTGTCACAGACAAATCGGAATACTATACACACTACAACAAAATTGACAGAAAACGTGTGGACTATCTGCTCTGCGACGCCAAGACGCTTCATCCTGTCCTTGCCATTGAGTTGGATGATGCCTCGCACCAACAGAAAAATCGAATAGATCGAGATAAATTTGTAGAAAGCGTACTCACGGCAGCGAATTTGCCGTTTGTACGAATCCCTGTTCGTCAATCGTATAACCTGGAGGAACTGGGCATATTATTCAAGAATGCTTTGCAAAGGCAGGCTGGCAAAGATGATGCTGGAGGCAAAACTCGGGAAACAGCGAAAACTGGCGGACCGCCGATGTGCCCAAAATGTGGCGTCCCCATGGTCATGCGTACAACACAGCGAGGTGACCGAATCGGCGAAAAATTCTGGGGATGCCCAAATTTTCCGGATTGCCGGATGGTTGTCAAGATATCACCAGAGTAAATCAACTTACATGTCATTCGTAACTTGACCCGCCTTCCAACCCGTCCTACAATTCAGGCGATCTGACGAACCGACCACCAAGATCAATTCGACCAGGAGACCAACCCCATGTCCGACTTCCTCTTCCGCGGTTCTCTTGCCGACCTCGATCCCGAAGTGTACGAACTGACCCAGATCGAGGCCGAGCGCCAGGCCCGTAAACTGATCCTCATCCCTTCCGAAAGCCAGGCGCCCCTGGCGGTGCGGGAGGCCATGTCCTCCGCCTTCCAAAACATCTACGCCGAAGGCTATCCCTACGAATCATTGCGCTGCATCACCAGGGAAGAAATCCTGGACTACGAGAAGCAACTCGTCCACTACCGCCGATATGCAGACCCGCGTTACTACAAGGGAGTCGAATACGCGGACCTGGTCGAGACGCTCGCCCGCCGCCGCTGCGCCGAGGCCTTCGCCGCCAACGGCATCAAGCCCGAACAGATCTTTGTCAACGTGCAGGCGCTCTCCGGCGCGCCCGCCAACAACGCCGTTTACCACGCCCTGCTCAAGCCCGGCGATACGGTCATGGGCATGAGCCTGTTCCACGGCGGCCACCTGACGCACGGGTCGCCGGTCAACCGCTCGGGGAAATATTTCAACATCGTTTCCTACACCGTTGACCCCTACAACGAACAACTCGACTACGACGCCATCCTGGCGCTGGCGAAGGAACACAAACCCAAGATGATCATCGCCGGGTACTCGTCCTACCCGTGGATTCCCAACTGGCAGAAATTCCGCCAGATCGCCGACGCCGTGGACGCCTACCTGCTGGCCGACATTGCCCACGTCGGCGGACTGGTGGCGGCCGGCGTCGTCCCCTCCCCCGTCGGGTATGCCCACGTCATCACCTCGACCACCCACAAAACGCTCCACGGTCCGCGCGGCGCCATCATCCTGACCATTGACCGGGAACTGGCGAAACTGATTGACAAGGCCGTCTTCCCCGGCGAACAGGGCGGGCCGCACGTGCAGATTTTTGGCGCGCTGGCGCTGACCTTCAAACTGGCGCGCACCCGGCAGTTCGAGAACCTCCAGAAGCAGACGCTCAGGAACGCCCTGGCCCTGTCGGAACGGCTCAAGGAACGCGGCCTGCGCATCGCCTACGGCGGAACGAATTCACACATGCTCAACATAGACTGCCGCACCATCAAATCCCCGGACGGCACCACCCTCTCCGGCGACCGGGCGGCGCGCATCCTCGACCTGGCCGGCATCGTCGTCAACCGCAACACCATCCCCGGCGATACGATCCCGAACGATCCGTCCGGCATCCGCATCGGCACGCCCTGGATCACCCAGCGCGGCTTCGACGAGGAAAAATGCCGCCAGCTGGCCGACATCATCGCCGACGTGCTGCTGGCGTGCGCCCCGCACCGCATCGAGACCCCCAATCCCGCCCGCATCAAGCGCCGCGCCAAGATAGACTTCGAGGCGCTCGAATCAGCCCGGCTGAAGGTGCGCGCCCTGGCAGAATCGGCCGGCGTGGACTTCGAACCGGAACGGCACGGGTATCCGCATTTCTACTTCGTGGATGACCCGGTCACGGGCGTGCTGGAACTGTACGGCTGCCGCGTGCGCCAGTTCCTCAACTACGTCCTCACCAGCGACATTTCGGCCCTGAAAGAGGGCGACAGCCAGCCGACCAAACTCTTCACCCCGCGCGGCGAAGTGACCGGGACCCTGACCTGTGTGGACCCGACCTGCTTCCACCTGAGCGTGCCGCCCAAACAGGCCGGCTTCACCGCCGCCTGGCTGCGCGACCACTCGGACGGTTACATGTCACTCAACCTGGACGGGAAGCCGGACCACTCGCCCATGCACATTCCCGGCCTGGTGGTCGTCCGGGAGACGCAGGCCAAGCCGGTGCAGGCCAAAGGCAACCCGGTTGCCGGTCAAAAACCGTTCTACATCGGCATCGGCGAAGGCAGCGGAAAAGAACTTCCCGATTTCGAATGGAAAGCCAGCGAGGGCGACCTGCGCCGTACCCCGCTCTACGAAGTCCACAAACAGTCGGGCGCCAGGATCATCCCCTTCGCCGGCTGGGAAATGCCGGTCTGGTACAGTTCGGTGCTGGAGGAGCACCAGGCCACGCGGCAGGCCGCCGGTCTGTTCGACGTGGCGCACATGGGCGTCTACCAGATCGAAGGCCCGGACGCGGCCGGTTTCCTGGACAGCGTGTGCGGGAACGACATCGGCAAATTGCAGCCCGGCAACTCGGTTTACACCCACTTCATGACCCCCGATGCCGACGTGATTGACGATACGCTGATCTACCGCCGCAGTCAGGACATCTTCCTGATGGTGGTCAACGCCTCCAACGATGACAAGGACCGCGCCTGGCTGGAAGCGGTGCGCGACGGGACCGTGCGCGTGGACGCTGCCCGGCCCTGGGCGCGCGTCTTTGGCTATAACGCCCTCATCCGCAACCTGCGCGACCCGAAAGCGGGCGACGATATGCGCATTGACATCGCCTTGCAGGGTCCAAAAAGCATGGAAATCCTGCTGAAAATGGGCACCAAAGCCGAAGACCGGCGGCGCATCCTGGCGCTCAAGCGCACCCAGTTGTGCGACGCCAAAGTGGGCGGATTCGACCTGATCGTCTCGCGCACCGGCTACACCGGCGAGAAGACGGCCTTCGAGTTGTTCGTCCACCCGGAGCAGGCGGTGGATTTCTGGAACGCGGCGCTGAAGGCCGGTGAGAAGTTCGGCGTCAAGCCGATCGGTCTGGGGGCGCGCGACTCGCTGCGCACGGAAGCCGGCCTGCCGCTCTACGGGCACGAGATGGGCGAGGGGTCCGGCAAGTTTGGGACCCGCGACCTGGGCGTCGGCGAGAGCGGATTCCTGACCTACGTCAAGTTCTACAAGCCGTGGTTCATCGGGCGCGCAGCCTTGCTGGCGCGCGAGCAAAACCGCAAGAGCGTCGTAGTCCGCTTCCGCTTCTCGGAAAAGGGCGTGCGCGTGGCCCACAACGGCGACCCGGCGCTGGACAAGCGCGGCAAGGTGATCGGCTGGGTGACCAGTTGCGCCGTTGACGCCGATGGGCTGCTGACCGGCCAGGCATACGTGGATTTGAAGTACGCCGAGGAGGGTACGCCCATATTCATCTACCAGGGCGCGCCGGCCGAAGGCGGCAAGCCGCCCTCCGAAATGAAACTCGGCGACAAGAACATCCTGCCGGCCGCGGCCGCGGTGGTCAGCCGCTTCCCGCTGGTGTAGAATTTGTGGTACAAGTCTGGAGACTTGTCCCACGATTGCTCCAGGCGGATTTGCAATCCGCCGACAACCCCGCTGGATTGCAAATCCAGCGGAAGCATCAAAGGTTCGAAAGCGACAAGGAGTCGCCATGAAGGTCGTGTGGTTGGGATGGGAAGAAATTTACACCACCAGGCGGGTGCAGGAGGCAGCCAGGGAATTGGGGCTGGGATTGGATGTCTATAACATCCACGATCTTTCATTCACCGTCGAAGGACGCCAGGCGGCTTTGCTGGGCGATGGCAGGAATCTCCTGGAGACCTACGACGGCCTGGTCGTACGCACGTTCTATCCGTACATTTCCGAAGCCCTGACGATTGCCCGCCTGTTCCGTGACGCCGGTAAAGTGGTCATGGACCAGAGCCTGACCGACGAAGGCTATGCGGTCAGCAAGATGCACGACCACCTGGTAATGGCCGAACACGGCATTCCCAGCCCGCGCACCTGGCAGCTCTTCAACCCGCGCCAGGTGGAGGCGCGGGCGGAGCAGTTGACCTATCCCTGCCTGCTCAAGGGCATCCACGGCGCGCGCGGCGACCACGTGTACCTGGTCCACAACGCCGAACAACTCCAGCGCCGCCTATGGCATTATCCATGCGGGGAACTGATGCTCCAGGAATACCTGCCGGCCGAAGAAGATTACCGCCTGCTGGTCATCGGCTACCAGTCCCTGCCGGTGATGGTCAGCCGCAAACCGCCCAAAGGCGACTTCCGCACGAACTACTCGGTCGGCGGACGCTTCGTCGGGCGCACCACGGACGAATTCCCCGGCTTCAAGGAACTGGCCGAAACGGCCGCCCGCGCCCTGCGGCGCGAGTTCACCGGTGTGGACATCCGCATGAAAGGCGGCCAGCCGATGGTGCTGGAGGTCAACCGCCAGCCGGACTTCGAAGGTTTCGAGCGCGCCACGAAGTTCGACGTGGCGAGTGAAGTGGTGAAGTACATCCAGAAGCGGGTTGAAAGTGGGCGATAAGGGCCTGCTCCCGACCGAGGCGGTGGTGGCGAGCGGGTTCCAGAAATTGTAGAGAGCAGGGAATAGAGAATGGTGAATAGTTGTATGCTTGCCTTTAGACCCTATTTCGTGCATAATTGAGACGAAGACAGGTTCTTATGAACAAACAGCACATAATCATTCCCAGGAAAAAGATTGGCGAGTTCTGCCGCCGCTGGAAGGTGGTGGAATTCAGCCTGTTTGGCTCCGTTCTGCGGGAAGACTTTCGCCCCGACAGCGACGTGGACGTGCTGGTCACTTTCGCGCCGGAGGCGCGGGTAAGTCTGTTCGACTTGGTGGATATGCAGGATGAACTGAAAGTGATTTTCAAGCGCGATGTGGATTTGATCGAAAAACAGGCCATCATCGAGAGTCCGAACTACATTCGCCGCAAAAGCATTCTCGCAAATACCAGGGTCGTTTATGCGCAGGGATGAAGCCTATCTTCTGGATATTCTCCTTTCAGCCCGCCGCGCGTTGAAACACGTGGAGGGCTTGAGTTGGGAAACATTCGAAACCGATGAACTCATGCAGGATGCCGTTATGCGCCCATTGGAGATCATGGGCGAAGCGGCAGGACACATCTCCGAAGATTTTCGCGAAGCGCATCCGAATATTCCGTGGCACAAGATCATCGGCATCCGAAATCAACTCATCCATGAATATTTCCGTATCAATCGCAAGACTGTTTGGGATACCATCAAGAACGACTTACCAAACCTGATCTGGATGATTGAACCGCTTGTGCCCGGAGAATGAATGCCAGATCCGATCCCGCCGAGATGAAACTCGGCGATAAAGGCCTGGTCCCGACCGAGGCGGTGGTGGCGAGCAGGTTCCCGAAACACTATTTGCTTTGGAGAATGGGACGACTGGAGAGGTCGTCCCATTCCGTAAAAATAGAACAAATGGTATATTGTTGACATGAATGCTTCTGCGATTGATTTATTCTGTGGCATTGGTGGGCTTTCTTATGGATTGAAGAAGGCTGGTATACCTATTGTCGCGGGGGTAGATTTGGACAAGGCATGTCAATACGCTTATGAGCAAAATGTCCAAGCCGATTTCATCTTGAAAGATATTTCCAAGGTAAAGGGGAGTGAAATAAATAAAAAATATTGGTCAGATGATGAACAAGTAAAAATTCTGGCTGGTTGCGCGCCTTGTCAACCATTTTCGACTCATTCGAACAAAATAAAAAACAAAGAAAAAACCAAAAGATGGCGCCTCATTAGTGAATTCAAGCGAATAGTGAAGGAAACCAAGCCAGACATCGTAACTATGGAGAACGTTCCCAATCTGGCAAATCAAAGAATTTTCAAGAATTTTGTCGCTTTCCTGAAACTGAATGGTTATTTTGTTTCGTATTCGAATGTGTACTGCCCTGATTATGGAATTCCACAGAAAAGACGGAGGTTGGTTCTGCTCGCGTCGAAGCATGGGGAGATTTCCCTGATCCCCAAAACACATTCCGAAGAAAATTATGTCACTTTGAAACAGGCGATAGGACACCTTCCTCCAGTTGGGGCAGGCGAAATATGCGAAAGTGACCCATTCCACAGAACTACGAAACTTTCAGATATAAATTTACGAAGAATGAAAGCGTCCAAACCAAATGGCACATGGCTCGATTGGGACGATGAGTTGAAATTGGCGTGTCACAAGAAAAAAACTGGGATGACATATAAAGCAGTTTACGGGAGAATGTCTTGGAATGAGCCATCTTCAACCATCACCACCCAATTTTATAATTTTGGGACAGGACGATTTGGACATCCAGAACAAAATAGAGCTTTGACGCTGAGAGAAGCGGCTATTTTGCAGACTTTCCCCAAAGATTATAAGTTTTATGAGAGCGAAAAGGCCATCTTCATCAAGAGGCTTGGTGTTTATATTGGAAATGCTGTGCCAATAGATTTAGGCTTTGTAATAGGAAAATCAATCAAACTACATATTGAGGGCTATCATGGCAAAACAAAACAAACGATTCACCTTTGATATTTCCTTAAGTGTTTTAAATCATCTTGGTAGAAATCTGTATAGAAGTTTCGTGACCGTGCTTGGAGAAGCAATTTCCAACGCTTGGGATGCCGATGCTGAAAATGTTTGGATTTACATAAACAAGGAAAACAACTCTTTTACCATCAAGGATGATGGCAAAGGAATGACCGCTGAGGACTTTCAGGATAAATTCCTAAAGATAGGATATTCGAAAAGGAAAAGTGGCTCGAAGTCTGCTGAAAAAGGGAGACCGTTTATTGGAAGAAAAGGCATAGGAAAACTTGCTTTGTTGTCTTGTGCGGAAACAGTTACGGTTTTATCAAGGATAGAAGGTGGAGAATATGAGGGTGGGGTAATTGATAATTCGGATTTAGACCAAGCCATCAAAGATGATTTGTCCTCCAGACAATATCAGTTGGGATTAGTCCAATATAGCAAGGTGGAACATCTAACAAACAATCACAATCACGGAACGATTATTTATTTCGAAAACATAAGAGACGGTATTAGAAAAAGCATAGAACATCTCAGAAAACTAATTGCCCTATATTTCCGTTTTTCCCTTTTGGATGAAAGTTTCAATATCTGGCTTGATGACAAATTAATTACATTCGAAGATTTGGAAGGTCTTGCGAAGAGTACGCAATTTGTGTGGGTTATCAATAAAATTGACGACCCATACATTGCAAGTCTTCAAAACGTCAAAAAGAAGCACAAGAAGAATATCCCATCCCACCTACCCATAAAGGGTTTTATAGCGTCTGTTGAAAAACCAGGAAATCTAAAGATTACGTCAACAGAGGAGAAAGCAGGAATTGACTTGCTAGTTAATGGTCGCTTGCGGGAGAGAGATATTCTGAAACATATCCCGACGGCTAGAATAGTTGAAAATTATCTGTATGGGCAAATTCACTTCAACGCCTTGGACGAAGAGACGAAGGATAGATTTACAAGTAGCAGAGAGGGTATTATCGCTGACGATGAAAAATTTCTAGAGTTGTTGGATGATCTGAAAAACTCATTGTTACCAGAAATCATCAACGACTGGGATGTATGGAGAGTAGAAATCGGACGAGAAGGCGATGATGATAATTTGAGAATATCGCCAAAGGCGAGAAAATCCAGGGCGCTATTCAATGTCGTTTCGCAGGAATATTCGATGCCCGAAGATTCGGATACTAAAGATAAAGTCGGACAGTGGGTAAACGAATTGGCGGGTGATGCGGAATTCAATTTTTCTGCCTATGCGGAGTGTTTCGTTTCAGAGAATCTAGTCAGGAAGTACATTGAGGATAAACAAATTTCTCTTTCGGAGGAAGCAGAGAAGGAAAAAGATAAATGGAAGAATGCTGAAATCTACAACAAGAACAAAGCTAACATCAGCATAGAGATTAGGCGGTCAAATAGCGATTTGAGTTACCTATCAATGGATGGTCTCGCAAATTTGATCGACAAGACAAGAGAGCCATTGAAAGAAGCTGCATTGTCAAGAGACGCGACTGAATATAAACCAATGAGAGATGCGCTCGCACATACAGCTCTGCTTACTGATTTAGCAAAGAGTAGATTGACTGCTGTGTATGAGAATATCAAGGCAAGAGTACGAACCTTGTTATCCAATCCTTGAGCGACTTTATTATGCCAAGTAAGATGAAAGCAGCAAGCAACAAGAGAATCGCCAAACCTGCTCCATCATCAGATGCGGCTCTAAAAAGAATGAAAGCCGCGAAACCGAGAAATACCGCTCCTGAGAAGGCTCTTCGCTCGGCACTTCATAAAAGGGGTTTACGATTTCGAATTGATGAAAAACCTATCAAGGAGTTGAACAGAAAAGCGGATATTGTTTTTCGACCCGCCAAAGTTGCAATCTTTGTTGATGGGTGTTTTTGGCATGGGTGTCCATTTCATGGGACCCAAGCAAAAGCAAATGCAGAATTTTGGAGTTTCAAAATTAAGCAGAATCAAGAACGTGATGTAGATACTACTAAGCGTTTAGAAGAGGCTGGTTGGAAGGTTATTCGAGTTTGGGAACATGAGAATCCAGAAAAGGCTTCCGAAAAAATATGCAAGATCATTGGTAAACGCCATGGCATACGATGAACTCTCATCCTCCCGCATCCGCGCCGCGCTCGGCATCCCTCCCCGTGCCCGCATTTTTCCGCCCCCTTTTGGCGAAAAACCCGTCCCCTCCCCGCCTTGACATCCCCGCCTTCCTCGGTTATTCTCCTGCCACTTAATCGCATCATTTCAGCAGTCGCTTGCTGTTGCACGTTTTGAGCCTCGCTCGATCCCCCCAACACCCGCCAGACTTCTGAAGAAAAGGAACACTCGTGAACTTCAACCAGTTCAACCTGGATCCGCGCCTGATGGCGGGGATCAACCGCCTCGGCTACACCGAAGCAACCCCCATCCAAATCGCCGCCCTGCCCGCCGCCCTGGCCGGCGACGACCTGATCGCCACCGCCCAGACCGGCACCGGCAAAACGGCGGTGTTCGTCCTGCCCATTTTGCAGAAACTGCTGACCGGTCCGCGCAACCGCGCCCGGGCACTCATCGTCACCCCCACGCGCGAACTCGCCGAACAGATCAACGACGCGATTCGGGACTTGGGAACGGGGACGAACATCCGCAGCGCCACCATCTACGGGGGCGTGGGCGCCGCGCCGCAGACCCGGGCGTTGCGCGCCGGGACCGAGATCCTGGTCGCCTGCCCCGGGCGTCTGCTCGACCACATCGGCCAGGGCAACGCCCGGCTGGAAGGCATCGAGATCCTCGTCCTCGACGAAGCCGACCGGATGCTCGACATGGGCTTCCTGCCCGACGTGAAGCGCATCCTCTCCCATGTCCCGGCCAGGCGTCAGACCATGCTCTTCTCGGCCACTTTTCCCGCCGAGATCGAGCAACTGGCCGCCCGCACCCTGCGCGACCCGAAACGCATCGCCATCGGCCTCAGCCGCCCGGCGCACACCGTGGCCCACGCGCTCTACCCCGTGCCCCAGCATCTCAAAATGCCCCTGCTGCTGGAACTGCTCAAACGCACCGACACCAACTCGGTGCTGGTTTTCACCCGCACCAGGCACCGCGCCGAGAAACTCTCGCGCCAGATCCACAACGCCGGGTTCCGCGCCACCAGCCTGCACAGCGACCGGTCGCAGGGCCAGCGCCAGTCCGCGCTGACCGGCTTCAAGAGTGGCCATTACCAGGTGATGGTCGCCACCGACATCGCCGCCCGCGGCCTGGACGTGGAGAACATCTCGCACGTCATCAACTTCGACATGCCCGCCACCGCCGACGACTACATCCACCGCATCGGGCGCACCGGCCGCGCCGAGCGCACCGGCGACGCCTTCACCCTGGTCACCCCGGACGATAAGGATATGGTACGCGCCCTCGAAAAGATCATGGGCAAGCCGCTGACGCGCCAGACCCTGGACGGATTCGACTACACCGCCCCGGCCCCGCCGCGGCTGCCTCCCGCCCCGCGCGGGCGGCCCTTCGGCTCCGCTCCCCCTTCGGGGACTTCGCAGGACAGGCGCCGCGCCCCCGTGGAACGGCATCTTCCGGCAGCCCCGAAGAACAAGCCCGCCAGCCGCCCCAACCGCGGCCTGCGGCAAAAATACGCCGGCGGAAGGTAGAAAAATCCCGCGCGGGGTTGCGCGGACTCAAAAAACACGGTAAGATTGCACCGCCATGAGCGGAATCCTATTTATATCCTTCCTGCTTGGCAAGCAAGAGGCCGCCAAAGCCTGACGGGTTTACCATACCTGTCAGGCTTTTTGATTCGCCCAAAATCATCTCGAAGGAGAAAGAATGCAGACACCCTGGGAATATCGTTACGCCAACCGGACGCAAAGGATGGGCAGTTCCGTCATCCGCGAACTGCTCAAATTGACCGAACAGCCCGACATCATCTCGTTTGGGGGCGGACTGCCCGCGCCGGAAGTATTTCCAGTCAAGGAATTCAAGGCCGCCTGCAATTACGTGCTGGACAACTTCGGCTCCCAATCGCTCCAGTACAGCACGACCGAGGGATATCGTTCACTGCGGGAGATGATCGCCCGTCACACCGAACGGTATTCGGTCAACATCACGCCCGAGAACATCCTCATCACGTCCGGCTCCCAGCAGGCGCTGGACTTCATCGGGCGGGTGTTCATCAACCAGGGCGACCACATCGTGGTCGAGTCGCCCACCTACCTGGGCGCGCTCCAGGCCTGGAACGCATACGGCGCGCAGTACATCGCCGTCCCGTCGGATGAGGACGGGATGGACGTGGATAAACTGGAAGAAGCCCTGCGCATCGGGCCGAAATTCATCTACGTCCTGCCGAACTTCCAGAACCCGAGCGGCACGACCCTCAGCCTGGAGCGGCGGAAGAAACTCGTCGAACTGGCGGACCGGTACGGGGTCCCGATCGTGGAGGACGATCCGTACGGACAGTTGCGCTTTGAGGGCGAGCACCTCCCCTCCCTCGTCTGGCTGGACAGCCAGTTCCGCGGCGACAACGGCTGCTACACCGGCAACGTCATCTACCTGAGCACCTTCTCGAAACTGCTCGCGCCGGGCATCCGCCTGGCGTGGGTCATCGCCCCGGAGCAGGTCATCCGCAAACTCGTCCAGACCAAGCAGGCCGCGGACCTGAACACAGCCATGTTCAACCAGATGGTGGCCTACGAGGTCGGCAAGGGCGGCTTCCTCGACGAGCATGTCAAGTTCATCCGCCAAGTCTACAAGGAACGCCGCGACGTGATGATCGAGGCGATGGAGGAACTCTTCCCTTCCAACGTGCGCTGGACGCGCCCGCAGGGCGGCATGTTCCTGTGGGGCATCCTGCCCGAGGGCATGGACGCAGCCGAGATGCTGAAAAAGGCCATCGAGCGCAAAGTGGCGTTCGTACCCGGCGCATCGTTCCACCCGAACGGCGGCGGGGCGAATACGATGCGCATCAATTTCTCCTACTCGAACCCGGAGAACATCCGCGAGGGCATCACACGGCTGGGGACGCTGCTGAAGGAACTTTCGGTTAAGAAATAATTGTCAGGACGGGATCCCACGCCCGTCGGCGGCATAGGAGCCGCCTCCACAAGAGATGCAAAAAGGCGGCCTTCGGGCCGCCTTCTCTTTCTTGATTCGCCATTCACTATTCACTACCCCCCGATCTCGCTCATGCCCCGGTTCAGCGGGATCTCGCCCTCGGCCAGGCCATGCCCCCAGGGTTTGTTCCAGACCGCCTCCAGAACCATCCGGCGCAACTCCTCCAGCGACGCGCCGCGGCGCAGGGGCGTGAGCAGGTCAATTTCATATTCGCGCAGCAGGCACATGCGCAGGATGCCGTCGGCGGTGAGGCGGGCGCGGGTGCAGGAGGCGCAGAACGGCGCACTGACAGAGGATATAAAGCCGATGTCGCCCTGCGCCCCGGGGATGCGGAACACGCGCGCCTCCCCGTCCAGTTCGCCGCCGTTCGCCGCTTCGAGCGGACCGAGAGCCTGCTCCACGCGCCCGAGCGTTTCCTCCGCCGTGACAACCGAGCCGGTCTGCAGGTCGGTGTCCTCGCCAAAAGGCATCATCTCGATGAAGCGCACCTGCCAGGGGTGGTCGAGGGTCAGGCGCGCCAAGTCGGCCACATCTTCTTCGTTGTAACCGCGCACGACGACCGCGTTCAACTTGACCGGCGTCAGCCCGGCGGCTTCCGCGGCCAGGATCCCCTCCCAGACATCTTCAATATCGCCCCCGCGCGTGAGACGCTGGAATTTGGCCGGGTTGAGCGTGTCTATGCTGACGTTGACGCGCTTCAAACCGGCAGCGGCCAACGGTCCGGCAAGTTTCGGCAGGAGCACGCCGTTGGTCGTCATGGTCACGTCGCGGATGCCGGGCGTGGAGGCGATGCCGCGCACGAGGTCCACCACGTGGGCGCGGACGGTCGGCTCGCCGCCGGTCAGGCGGATCTTGTCGAAGCCCAGGCCCGCAAAGAGACGCGTCAGCAGCAGGACTTCGTCATCCTGCATCATCTCGGGCAGGGGCCGGAAGGTCATCTCCTCCGGCATACAGTAGACGCAGCGCAGGTTGCAGTGGTCGGTAAGGGAAATGCGGAGGTAGTGGATTTTTCGTCCGAAACGGTCGAGCGCCATGGGTCCTCGTGTGCACCGGTAAGAGCAGGCTGATTATAACCAGCGGCGCGGGTAAAAGCAAATCAGCCGCGAATTTGCTGAATCATTCCAGACCATTTGACATATAATTATGGCTGAGAAATCCGCTCTGAAAAAACAGGAGCACCCTATGGCAAAGCGCACTTCTTCCCGCAAGAAAATCCCAACGGCGATCTGGGCGGCATTGATCGCACTCGTGGGCGTCATCATCACGGCGCTGCTGGGCAGTCCCATTCTGCTGAAACTGCTCGAAAGCAAACCGGCCTCGCCCTCGATGGCAGAAAGCATCAATCCCGGATCCGGTACATCCTCCCCTGCCACGGCTGCGGACTGCGAACCGGCGGGCATCGCCGAACTGCCGCCGGAGACGGTGGCGGTCGTCGAAACCCTCGCGGGCGCGACGGCGCGCATTCCGCTCGACAGCCTGCGCTACGAATACAAGGATGGCCTGACCCTTGCTTCGGGGGTATTCGTCAAATTCGACAAGATGCAGCGCTTCGAACTGTCCAACCCGGACTTCGCCTCCACCTTCAGCGCGGAAATCACCATCACCCTGCTGGATTGCAGCGTGCACCAGGATATCATCCGGCCCGGGTCCGACTCCAATCTCACCGGCATGACCGACTTGGGCGATTTCGATCTGTACATTCTAGAGGTGATGAGGGTGGTGTTTGAGTGGCGATAGAAGGCAATGAATTGTTCATCCGCCACTGTGTTGATAAAGAATTGACATAGGGATACTGCCGATGGAACTAAAAAACCACCTTACTTTTGAAACTGCCTTTTCGCAATACACTGCCACAGAAATTATTGGGGAAGGCGGGGCAGGCCGTGTCTATAAAGCACATGATGAAGCAAAGAACACTTATGCTATAAAAATCCTGAACGCAAAAAATGCGACCCGGGAAAGGATCAAGCGTTTCAAAAATGAAATAACATTCTGTGAACAAAATACACATCCCCACATTCTGAAAATAATTGATAATGGCCCATACAAAGAAGGAAATATTGTATTGCCATTCTATGTTATGCAATTCTACGATTCATCGCTTCGAAGATTGATTGAAGCAGTGATTGAGTATAACGCTATACTTCCCCTCTTTTCCCAAATCTTGGATGGTGTTGAAGCGGCCCACAAGTTAAAGGCGATTCATCGCGATCTAAAACCAGAGAATATCCTATATGACTCAAAAAATAAAGCGCTTGTTGTGGCAGATTTTGGTATAGCACGCTTTCAAGAAGAAGAGTTATATACTGCTGTCGAAACAAAAGCCGCTGACCGACTTGCAAATTTCCAATATGCTGCACCTGAGCAGCGCATGCGTGGTGCACATGTAGATGAACAGGCCGATATTTACGCTCTGGGACTTATGCTCAACGAAATGTTCACGGGTGTAATTCCGTTAGGAACAAGTTATAAATTAATTGCGAGTGTTGCTCAAGAATACACATACTTAGACGATCTCGTTTCTTCTATGCTTCGGCAATCTCCACAGGATAGAACATCATCAATTGAAGTTATTAAACGAGAACTGATAGGGAGAAAGAACGATTTCGTTGAACTCCAACGTTTAAGCGAGATAAGAAGCACTGTAATACCATCAACTGAAATCGATGATCCTTTGATAATTGATCCCCCTCGACTTATTGACTTTGATTGGCAAAATGGAGTCCTTACTCTTATCTTAAGCCGCCCCATTACAGATAAATGGATTCAGACTTTTTATCGAATAGATTGGCGTCAATCGCTAATGGGAAAAGAACCTAACACATTCACCTTTAATAAGACAAAAGGAGAAGTCCAAGTACCCGCGGAAGAGCACCAAGTTCAAGGCATCATAAATCATTTTAAGCCCTGGTTACCTACTACAAATAATGATTACAGACAGTTAATTGAGCAAGAAAAGAAGGCACAAGAGGAAAAGATGAGAAAAGAGCTCCAAGAAAAAATTGTAAAGCAAGAAGCTCGTGAAAGATTAAAGAAAACGATAAAAATTTAAATCCGATCAAAACCCCTGCAATTTCTTGTTGCAAGATCTGTAAAAAAGTGACCGTCACCCGCGAGATGACAGTCACTTTGCTCTAGATGCGTATCGCGCTCCCCTCCGCTGCGTGAGCGGCTTCCATTTTACATTCATGCCTTTTGGCTCAACGCCTTGAGGCGCTTGATCTCCGCCTGCATATCATCAATGCCGGTCACGGCCAGTTCCCAATCGAAATAATCTTGTTCATCGTCTGCGGAAACCTTGCCTGCTACGACCTTCTTGCGAAACGATTCAAAAACAATCCCATATTTCGCCTGAAACTGACGCGCGATGGTTTCATATTTGATGAGGTTTTTCTGGGCGCGTTCCAGCAGCAATTCCATCATCGCCTGTTCGGGAGTCAGGTTGGGGAACAAGCGGCGGGCGCTGGAAGTGATATTGGTGTTCAGAGTCATACCGGCCTCCAATGGAAATTATAACCCGAATATCAACAAACCAGCCCCGCGACTTCCCGCCGCGGGGCTGATGGCTAAATGCTAACCGCCAACCGCTAAATGTGGATCGCGCTCCCCTCGGCGGCGTGCGCGGCTTCCATCAGCGCCTCGGAGAGCGTTGGGTGGGCATGGACGTTGTGGGCGATCGCGGCGGGGGTCAGGTCCATCAAGCGCGCCAGGGTCAACTCGGGCAGGAGTTCGGTCACTTCGGGACCGACCAGGGTCGCGCCCAAAATTTCGTTGGTCTGTTCATCCACCACCAGTTTGACCCAGCCGGCGTAGTCCGCCAGGCCGAGCGCCTTGCCGTTGGCCTGGAACGGGAACTTGCCAACCTTGACGGCATGTCCGCGTTCCTTCGCCTGGGCCTCGGTCATGCCGAACGAAGCGACCTGCGGCGAGCAGTACGTGGCGCGCGGCATCATCTCGTAGTTCAGTGTGACCGTCTCGTGCCCGGCAATGTTCTCCGCGCAGACGATGCCCATCGCCGAGCCGACGTGCGCCAGCATCAGTTTGCCGGTCACATCGCCGATAGCCCAGATGCCCGGCACGCTGGTCGCCATTCTGTCATCAATCTCGACGAAGCCGCGTTCGGAAATCTTGACGCCCAGTTCTTCCAGCCCCAGCCCCTTCGAGTTGGGACGGAAGCCGATCGCCACCAGCGCCTGCTCCGCTTCCAAAACCTTTGACTCATCGTTGGCAGAAACTGTCACCTTGACGCCGGTCCCCGTCGCTTCGACCGACTCGACCTTGTGCCCGGTCAGCAGTTTGACGCCGCGCCTGGTGTAGGCTTTCGCCACTTCTGCGGCGGCTTCCTCGTCCTCCAGCGGCAGGACTTGCGGCAGCATCTCGACCACCGTCACGTCCGCGCCGTAGGAATTCCAGACGGTGGCGAACTCCATCCCGATCGCGCCCGCCCCGATGATGACAACCGACTTCGGCAGTTTCTCCTGAAGGATGGCCTCGTAATACGTGACCACCTTCTCGCCGTCCACTTTCCAGGCCGCGGGGACCGCTGCCGACGCACCTGTGGCGATGATGATATTTTGGGCAGCGAGTTCCGTCAGCGTCCCATCCTTATTGGTAACGGAAACAAGCTGAGGGGCGGAAAGTTTTGCCGTCCCCATGAAAACGGTGATGCCGTTCTTTTTCATCAAAAATTCCACGCCCTTGACCAGCCGTCCCGAAACCTGGCGGGACCGTTTGGCGGCCGCGGAAAAATCGAGTTTCAGGTTCTCGAACGAAAAACCGAACTCCCTGCCGCGTTCGCGCAGGATGTGAGCCACTTCGGCATTCTTCAACAGCGCCTTGGACGGAATACAGCCCACGTTCAGGCACACACCGCCCATCCACTGCTTGTCCACGATGGCAGTTTTCTGCCCGAGTTGGGAAGCGCGGATGGCGGCCACGTAGCCGCCGGGTCCGGCGCCGATCACGATCACGTCAAACTGTTCAGCCATAAAATCTCCTCCGAGATGAATTTTACTCAACTCTTTTCGATGCCCGGTTGGGCCAAAAGTGACAGCCCGGCTATTGTACTACGTCCCTTTTCGAGCCGTCATCAAAAAGACCGGATACCTCCGCCCGGCCTTCGGGATTTCGTAGACCGTGGTAAACGTCACACCGCCGAACCCGGCAGATTCAGCCAACGACTGCAATTCGGTCCGCTCGAAGCCGTGATGGACGTCCGTCACCTCCGGGCCGTGGAACGAGCCGTCTTCACGGTCCAGGTCGGCCAGCGCCAGCCAGCCGCCCGGCTCCAGCACGGCGTGGAATTTTTGCAGGATGCCGGCGGTGTCGGGGATGTGGTGCAGGGTCATCAGTGAGTAGATGACGTGGTAACGCGCGGCCGGCAGCGGGTCCGCGCACAGGTCGAGCCGGAGCGGATGCATGTTGGCCGCGCCCGCGGCTTTGATCTTCCCTGCCAGCACGTCCAGCATGCCCTGCGAGGTGTCGGCCAGGGTGACCGAGGCCAGGTACGGCTGGAGCGCGAAACCCAGCAGGCCGGTCCCGCAGCCGTATTCGAGGGCGCAGGTTCCGGGCGTCGCCCTGAGTTTATCGAAGGGTCCGAGCGGGAGCGCGGAGCGGATGGCGGCGGCCACGATGCGGGCGCGTTCCACCTTCATCGGGTCGGCATCCCAATCTTTGGCGCGTTCGTCGAAATTGGTCATGTTCACATCCTTTCCAGCCGGAGAATATAACACGTTCGCCCGTCCGCGTCCAAAGAAGTGAATAACGACACTACCGAACGGTCGGTAGGTCGTGTATAATTGTGAAAGAAGGCACCCGCCTCAGGACATCCCGGGCATGGATTGAACGGCACGTTTTCCGGCCCGGGCTGCCGGTAAATGCAGCAACTCGAAACCAGATTCTGCAACGAGGTGATCCATGAAAAAATCCCAAAGAATCCTCTCCCTCGGCCTGCTTGCGGCGGGACTGGCCGCCCTCCTGCTGGCCGCCCTCTTCACGCACGGCAAGGCCTACCAGTCCGTCGCCTCCACCCAGCCGGAGGGGGCCGCCAGCCTCGTCCCGGCGGCGGAAATCCCGCCCCCGCAACTGGAGCCCTGCCTGTCCTGTCACATCACCGGGGAAAATAAAAACTTGTGGACGCCGCTCGCCCGCTGGGCCATTTTCGGGACCTTCGGCCTGTTCTTCGTCTTCGGCCTCGTCCGCTCGGTCTCGGTCTGGCGGCAGCGCAAGCCGTGGAAACCGCTCACGGCCCGCGCCGCCAAATGGGTGGACGACCGCTACCAAATCTCCGAGCCTTTGTCTAAAATTTTGAAGAAGCCGGTGCCGAAATTCGCCCTGCACTGGTGGTACTGCCTGGGCGGCATCACCGCCTTCCTGTTCGTTGTGCAGGGCATCACCGGCATCATGCTGGCCTTCTACTACAAGCCGACCGCGGCGGATGCTTATGCCAGCATCCAATTCATCGAGAACGAGGTGCGCTTCGGCTCGGCCATCCGCATGATCCATCACTGGTCGGCCAACGGCATGATCGTGATGTGCATCGCCCACATGCTGCGGGTCTTCATCATGGGCGCGTACAAACGGCCGCGCGAACTGAACTGGGTCAGCGGCGTGGTGCTGCTCATCCTGACGCTGGCCTTCGGCTTCACCGGTTACCTGCTGCCCTGGGACCAGCGCGCCTTCTGGGCCACCACCGTCGGCACGCAAATCGCCGGCGCAGTCCCGGCTGTCGGCAACCTGGCGCTGGTGTTCCTGCGCGTCGGCTGGAACGTGAGCGATGCCACGCTGGGCCGCTTCTACACCCTGCACATCCTCGTCATCCCGCTGATCACGGTCGCGTTCATGCTGGCGCACTTTATGATGGTGCGGCGGCTGGGCGTCAAGAAGCCGCTGTAACGCAAATTGCTGTAGCGCAAATTGCCAATTTGCGCCACTGTAATGAAAATTGATAATTTGCGCCACTGTAGTGCAAATTTCCAATTTGCACCACCGGAGGAACCCTATGGATACAACACATCCTGAAACCGAAAAAGACAGCATCCCCTTCTACCCCGATCACGTGCGGACCGAATTCTACGTGATGGTGGGGATCATCGTGCTGGCGATCATCGTTGGCATCCTCGGGCTGATGTTCCCGATCGGCCTGCAGGAACCGGCCGATCCGCTGAATACGCCGCTGCACGTCAAACCGGAGTGGTATTTCCTGTTCCTGTACCAGATCCTCGCGATCCTTCCGCCCACCATCCTGGGCATCGAAGGAACGGCCTTTAGCGTGGTCAGCGTCATGATCGCCCTGGTCGTCGTGACCTTGTGGCCGTTCTTCGACCGCAAGGAAGATACCAGCAAAACGGCCGCCTGGGTCCGCGTGGCGGTGACCATCCTCGGCCTGCTGACTGTGATTGCCCTGACCATCTGGGGAGAGGTGAGTTGACATGAGCGACATTACCCGACGTGACTTCCTGAAACTGCTCCAAGGCGCCGGCGTGCTGCTCGGCATCAGCGTTGTGGCAGCGCCAGTGGCAGCCTACTTCTACCCGTCCAAATTGATCGAGATGCCCTCCGAGCCGGTGCTGGTCTGCCCGGAGAGTGAACTGCCGGTGGGACAGGCGAAGACGGTGGAATTTGGCCGTTACCCCGCCCTCGTCATCAATACCGAAGACGGCCTGAAAGCCTACTCGGCGGTCTGCACGCACTTCGCCTGCCTGGTCAAATGGAATCCCGATAGCGGCCAGATCGAATGCCCCTGCCACGATGGCTTCTTCAAAGTTGCGGATGGCAGCGTCATTGCCGGGCCGCCGCCCAAGCCGCTGCTCACGCTCGCCACACAGGTCGTGGACGGACAAATCTACGTCAAGGTTGGAGGTGGGGCATGACCACGGAAACCGTCGTCCGTCGTCCGTCGTCCGTCCGCTGGGACAAAATCGGGCCGCGCCTGCGCGATTTCTTCGTCCACATCCTCGGCCAGGTGCGCATCCTCGACAAAATCTACCCCGGCGTGATGCACTTCATGATCTTCTGGGGCGTGACGATTCAAGTCATCGGCACGATCATCAACATCCTCAACATGGCGCTTTTCCTGCCGTGGGTCATCACCTTCCCGCGCGACAACTGGTACCTGGGCTACGAACTGGCCATGGACATCGCCGGAGGGATGATCCTGCTCGGCGTGCTGATGGCCGCCATCCGGCGCTACATCTGGCGTCCGAAATATCTCGACACAAAATGGGACGATACCGTCGCGCTCATCCTGCTGTTCCTCATTGCCGTCGTGGGATTCACCAACGAGGGCATCCGGCTGATGGTGACGAATCCGCCGTGGGCAACCTGGTCGCCAATCGGCAACTGGACCGCGTCCATCATGGCCGCGACCGGGTTCCCGGTCGAGCAGGCCGCGGCGTGGCACGACGCGCTGGTCTACATCCACGTCATCCTGGCGTTGAGTCTCGTCGCCCTGCTGCCGTTCACCAAGATGCGGCATCTCATCAACACGCCGCTCAACATCCTCGTCCGCCCGCGGCGCAAAATGGGCGCGCTGGCGAAGGTCGAAGCCATCGAAACGGCGGAGGTGCTGGGCGTCGGCAAGGTGGCCGAGTTCACCTCGCAGCAACTGCTCTCGTTCGACGCCTGCCTGCGCTGCGGACGCTGCGAGGACGCCTGCCCGTCCACCTTCAGCGGGATGCCGTACTCGCCCAAGGAACTCGTCCAGATGCTGCACCGCACGATGGTGAGCGGACTGATGACCGGCGAGACGAAACCCGACGCCGAGATCATGGGCACGGCGATGAGCGAGGAATATCCCTGGCAATGCACCACCTGCGGGGCGTGCCTGGTCAAGTGCCCGGCCTTCATCAGCCCGGTGGACGCCGTGGTGGACCTGCGCCGCTACCAGTTGCTGACCAGCGGCAAGATGCCCAAGTCGGTCGGCGACACGATGCGCAACCTGGAACGCCAGGGCAACCCGTGGGGCATGCCGCCCGAGAACCGCATGGCCTGGGCCGAAGGGCTGAACGTGCGCGCACTGGCTCCCGGTCAGGAAACGGACGTGCTCTTCTTCACCGGCTGCGCGGCGGCCTTCGACGACCGCAACAAAAAGGTGGCGCGCGCCTTCGTCAAACTGATGCAGAAGGCGGGCGTGGACTTCGCCACCCTCGGCTTCGACGAGGCCTGCTGCGGCGAGACCGCCCGGCGGATGGGACACGAGTACATCTTCCAGGAGTTCGCCAAACAGAACATCGAGACCTTCAGCAAGGTCAAGTTCAAGCGCATCGTCACCGCCTGCCCGCACTGCTTCAACACGCTCAAGAACGAATACCCGCAGATGGGCGGGGACTACGAAGTGCTGCATTACAGCGAGCTGCTCGATGCGCTGGTCAAGGAAGGCAAGTTGCAGTTATCCGCCCTCACCCCCGGCCCCTCTCCCAAAGAAGGGAGAGGGGAGCGCGTGGCCTTCCACGACTCGTGCTACCTGGGCCGCTACAACGACATCTACAGCCAGCCGCGCGACCTGCTCGACAAGGCCGGTGTTAACCGTGTAGAGATGGCGCGCAAAGGCGAAAACTCCTTCTGCTGCGGCGGCGGGGGCGGCGGGATGTGGCTGGAGACCGACGCCAACACGCGCATCAACCACCGCCGTCTCAAGGACGCCCTCGACGTGAAGGCCGACGTGGTCGCCACCGCCTGCCCGTACTGCATGTTGATGTTCGACGACGCCATCCGCTCGAAAGGCATCGGCGAGCAGGTCAAGGTGATGGACATCGCCGAGTTGCTGGCAGAAAAGATAAGTTAGGGGTAACATGTAGGGGCGACGCAGCGTCGCCCCTATTTTTTTGTCTGGAGGCGCGTGATGAACACCCACTGGATGTTGAACACGAACGGCGACCCGTCTGGAGCAGTACACCGCTTCCTGCGGGACCTGTGGCCTGCCGCGGATTTACGGGCTTTGGTCGTCCCACCGGCCGCGCCGGGCGAGAGGCGCCTCCTGACAGACCCGTCCCGGCTGGACGAGGTGGACATCTTCCAGCCGTTGATGCTGATGAACCTGGCGAAAGCCATCCCCGAAGTCTTGAAGGAATATCCAGACGGACGCGTCGGCATTCTTCTGCGTCCGTGCGAACTGCGCGCATTGACCGAAATGGCGCGGCGCGGCGCGTTCTCCACTGACCGTCTCCTGACCATCTGCGTGGACTGTCCCGGCACCTTCCCGGAGGACGAGTTCGAGTGGCGCTCCGCCCGCTCCAAAAGCGGACTGACGGACGAAGCCCTGCAGTTCGCTCCGCAGGGCGGCATCGCCGCCTACCGCTACCGCTCCGCCTGCCAGATGTGCATCTCCCCCGGCGCGACCGAGGCGGACGTGAACATCGGCGTGCTCGGACTCCCCGTCCACGAGACGCTGCTGGTGGACGCGAAAGACAGCCGCGTGGACTGGGCGCGCCTCACCGGCGGTCCCGCCGACCCGGCGCTGGTGAAGCGGCGCGAGTCCATGCTGGCGAAACTGACCGAACGGCACACACAGCGACGCGAGCGCATCATCCGCGAGTTGACCGCCTCCCTGCCCGCGGACGTGGACGCGCTGCTCGACCAGTTCGAGCACTGCGCGGCGTGCGGCGCCTGCATGGACGCCTGCCCGATCTGTTCGGTCACACGCCCGCGCCCGGTCGAGGGCCGCTTCCGCCGCGAAGATGTGGTCGGCTGGCTGGCCTCGTGCGCGGGCTGCGGCATGTGCGAGCAGTCCTGCCCGCAGCATTTGCCGCTGAATGCAATTTTCGCAAAGGTGCGGGAGAAGGTGGAGGAGGCGTGAGGAGAGGATTGACAGGAGTGCTATAATAATTGCAGTTATCTTAGCCTTTCACTGTATAAAACCCCAAACGTTTGGGATTTTACCCCCTGACGGGGACCAGTACAGACCGCCCAAAAGCAGTTACGAAGTGCCACGCAGGGGCATACGATCTGCTTATACGCGAGTTGGATTGTTCCTTGCACAACAAAAAAACGTTCAAAGGTAACTCATAAACATGAGACGAAAACTTAAGCACGTTTGGCAAGAGATTGCAAAAAGAGGTATTTCCGTAATTGCTGTTCTCTTGCTGGCTGTTTCTGTTTTATTCACTTGGTTTTTGGTAACAGGATTTTCTGAATCTCAGGCAACAATTACAATCGGTATTGCGGCTGTGTCAGCGGTGTTTGCGGCAATCAGTTCGATTGCTGGATTAATGCAAGCAACTGAAGCTCAACGTCAGCGAGAGAACCAAGAGAGACCTTACATAGCGGCGTATTTTGATGGCACAAATAGAGGCGGTTTGTATTTAGAAATTCAAAACGCTGGCAACTCTCCGGCAGTGGATGTTGCTTTCAAATTTGAGCCTGACCCCATTGATTTTGCTGGCAGAAAGCTTAGCGAAGTTTCCTTGTTCAAGAAGCCAATAAGTTTTATGCCGCAAGGCAAAGCTTATCGCCAAATAATCGACGCAGGTTATAGATTTCTTGCTGATGGCAAACCCACTAAATATCAAATAAGAATTATTTATAGTTCTGTATCTGGGCAAATGTTCGATGAAAATACCAATTTCGACCTTGAGTATTTGAAACAATCCACTTTACCTGGCAAAACAACTGAGGAAAATTTAGAGGATATTTCCAAACAATTGAAAGACTTAACTGAAATTTTCAGAAGCACTCGCGGCATGAATTCTTTTCTTGTCGAAACTCCTTCTGAATATGAAACACGGCTTCAATCAATACGCGATGAGCGCAAAGAATTGCCACGCTGGAAAATTATTGCTCGCAACCTGCTGGAAAATGTGTTGGAGCAAATAAACAAATAGAGTCTTCAAAATCAAAAAGCAAGCCAACACTGGCTCCAGCGAACAGCGACTCTGCCGCTCGTGACCGTAGCGCATTTCCAGAAGTGGCGCGATAATGGGAAGAGTCTTGCCAGTCCCGCCGCTGCCGCTGATCCATTCCGTTGGGCGGCTACAAAACTTTAGGTTAAAAGGTGATGAATATGACTGAATCCATAGCACAGTTTCCTCCAGACACGGAACATAATATTGAAAAGCTGAAAATAGTTTATGAAGATATGGGGGCTAGGCTTTCGCAAGATAACGATAACAGTTGGAAGGTTGTCACATTGGCAAGTGTCTTGCTAACCCTACTTGGAGTCTTTATTGCTGATCAATCTGTATTAACAGTGTGGGGAAGAGTTTTCCTAGGTTTGGCAGCAATATCATATGTTCTCGCTATGGTATATGGTTTTGTATCTTTATTGCTCTTTCGCGATTTAAGGCGGCTTCCTCTAAAGAGAATATTTTTAGATATAAAACGATTCAAAGCTTTCGAGAACAACCCCTACTTCATCAACTGCGATTTTCATACCCGTAAAGTCTTGTCAAATGGAACAACACAGGAAGCACAAAAACTGTATCTGAACAATCTTCTAAACAATTTTGACAGTCAGTTTGTCAATTATATATTTTGGCTTGCAAATACAATAGAAACAAAGAAAAAACCAAGAATTCTTTCGCTTATCTTCGTGTTTCTGGGAAGTTTGTCAATGGCTTTGGTATTTATATCGCGAGTGATAGTTAAGTAATATATACTAACCCTCTGATGTTCTTATTAATAATCGATGTGTGTAAGTGCCGCCCACCGATTAACCCCAGCATCAAGGGGAAAAGAAGATTGACCCAAATCCAATCCTCCCGCAGACTTTGCGCCTGCGGGAGAGTTGCTTATTTCAACTTCTCCGCCACGATCTCGGCCACATCCTTCACCTTGACCGATTCCCCGTCCGCTTTGGCGGCGTCGGTCAGCATCACCATGCAGAAGGGACAGCCGACCGCCAGCGTCGCGGCCTCGGTAGCCTTGGCCTCGGCAAAGCGCGTCTTGTTGACCGCGGCTGTGCCGTGCTCCTCTTCCTTCCACATCTGCCCGCCGCCCGCCCCGCAGCAGAAGGACTTGTCCGCGTGGCGCGGCATTTCCACCGTGACCGCGCCGGCATGTTTCAGGGCATCGCGCGGCGCACCGAAAACCTTGTTGTGCCGCCCCAGATAACACGGGTCGTGGAAAGTGACGGACGACGGACGACGGACGACGGACGACCCTTCGCCTCCACTCATGGCAGGCTGATCACTAATCACTGAAAATTGTAACTTGCCTGCTCCAACGAGTTCGTTGATCAACTGCGTATGGTGAATGACCTCGTAGTTCCCGCCAAACGCCGGGTACTCGTTTTTCAGCGTGTGCAGGCAGTGCGGACAGGTGGTCACGATGCGCTTCGGTTTGACCGAATTCAAAATTTCCACATTCGCCGCCGCCAGTTCGTTGAAGAGGAACTCGTTGCCCGCCCGCCGCGCCGAATCGCCGGTGCACTGTTCCCGCTGGCCGAGCACGGCAAAATTGACTCCCGCCGCGTTCAGGATTTTGGCAAATGCCTGCGCCGTCTTCTGGGCGCGCGCGTCGGTGGCGGGAGCGCAGCCCACCCACCACAAAATGTCGGCCTGCGGATTCTCGTCCACGGTCGGGACGCGCAGCCCCTCGGCCCACTTCATCCGCTCGGTTGGCGGCACGCCCCACGGGTTGACGGTCCGCTCCATGCCGCGGAAGGCGGTCTCCAACTGTTTCGGGAAGGCGTTCTCCATCAGCATCAGGGCGCGGCGGATGTCGAGGATGTCGCGCATCGGCTCGTTGCCCACCGGGCAGATGTCCACACACGCTCCGCAGGAGGTACACGCCCACACCGCCTCCTCCGGGATGGCGAATTGGGTCAGCGGCGCGTCGGGTAGGGGCAGGGCTTGTCCCTGCCCAGGGGCGACCACAAGGGTCGCCCCTACAGTATTTAACAAATACCGTTTATTGATCTCCAGCGCGGCGGGCGAGAGCACCTTGCCCGTCCCGTACGCCGGGCAGACCTCCTGGCAGCGGTAGCACATGATGCACGCATACGCGTCCATCAACTGCTCCCAGCCCAGGTCCGCCAGTTTCGACGCGCCGAACTGCGCCACGCTCTGGTCATTGAAGTCCAGCCGGCTCAACTCGCCCATCGAACGCCGCTGCGGCTTGAGCAGCAGGTTGAGCGGCGCAAAGAACAGGTGGATGTGTTTGGAATACGGAAAATAGGGGATGAATGCCAGGATCAATCCGAGCGCCAGCCAGAAGGCGATATGCTCGCCGATGACGAGCGCCTGCGGAGCAAGCCCGGACCAGAGGCCTGCCGCGGCGCTGGCGAACGGCTGCCACCCGTCGGCTTTTCCCGCCGCCGCGACGGCCAGCGTTTCCCCCAAAAACCTCGCCCCGACGTGCAGCAGCATGAACCCGCCGACGATGGCCGAGTCGCGGCGGATGCCGCGCCGCGCGTGCGGGTCGAGCAGGGTCGTTTTTCGCGCCGACAGGTTCGACGGTCCGAACACGAAGCGGCGGACGAGGAAGAAGGCCGCCCCCAGCAGCACGCCAACCGAGAGCAGGTCCGCCAGCAGGCGGTACACGTTCCCGGCCATTCCCGGAATTTCAAAGCCTGGCACGTAGCCGCGCACCACGTCCACGAGATTGACCAGCAGGTAGAAGCCGAAGCCCCAGCCCACCAGCGCGTGGAAAACGCTCACGCCCCGCCGGAAACGAAACACCGGCTGGAAGACCGCCACGCGGCCGAGCACCTTCGGCAGGCGCTTGAAGGCCGCTTTCCAGTCCGGTTTGCCGTGACCTTTACCGATGATGCCGACAAGACGCCTGACCGCGAAAACGGCCGCGACGAGCGTGGCCAGGGCGGCCAGCGCGAAGATGATTTTTTCGAGCGGTGAAAGCATCAGCACCTCACCAAAAGGGATCAGGACGGGAAAAGTTTACCACAGGCGGGAGGGGGATGCAAACGAGGGACGAACCATTCAATTCTGCCACGAATAACACGAATTTCACGAATTCTTCGCGCCAATTCGTGAAATTCGTGGCAGAAAAAACGCTTTCCGAATTTCTGGCAGCCTTACTTTACCGTCAACGTGACCGAGAAGACCTGGAGCGGCTCCACATCCGTCTCCCACGGGCGGTGGTAGACGAGCGTCAGCGCCGTCGTGCCGGCCTGCAGGGTTTTGAAGGTCAGGACCAGGGTCCCGCCCGCGCCGACCAGGTCAGGCGGGGTGTCGGGGCTTTCGAAGACCGGTTCGCCCACCTGTTCCAGCATCTGCGGATCGAGGGCCTGCACTTCCCAGGTGAAGCCGGTGGAAGGATTCGCAGCCAGCCGGATGACCAGCGTATCGCCAACGTTGAGCGGGATGTCTTGATTGTTGTAGGCTTCGGTGAGAGTGATGGTGGATTCGGCAGGAGTTGACAGGGGGACCGCCTCGCCGCAGCCCGCGGCAGAAAACAGGACCGCCGCAAGCAGGACGGCCAATCCGAAGGAATTGGATTTGGGTTTCATTTTTGTCTCCAGGAAAATGATTCTACGCTGCAAATGACGGCGCGCGGCGGATAAAAGTTCCGCCCTTACCGGCTGATGTCAGCGATGTAATCCGCCGCGCCCTGGCAGACCGGGGTGAGGTGGGTCATCACATATCCCCATTGCAGCGGTTCGCCGGAATTCATCGTGTCCGTGAGCGCCAGTTCCAGGCAGCCCGGCCCGGCGTTGTAGTTGACCAGGGTGAAGCGCCACATGTCTTCGTAGGCGCTGACCTCGGAGGGCGGCAGTCCGCTCACCTGGCTGAGCACCTGCGCGGCCTGCCCGCAGTTGGCAAGCAGGGTCTGGGCAAAAACGCTGACGCTGAAATCGGCCTGGCGCAGGTCAATGCCCAGCGGGCAGTCGGGGCAGACCGCGTCCACACTGTGGACGAGGGCGCCGCGCAGGATTTCCTGGTCTTCGGGCTGGAGGAAGGGGTAGCCCTTGCGGCAGACCGAGTCTTCCAGCACCAGCGGGCAGAATTGTTCGTAAAACGATGGGTTCCAGAGCAGGGTCGTATCGGCGCCGTTGTCGGTCAACTGGCCGAGGCCCACGTCGGCTTTGGCGGTGAACACGCCCGGCCAGAACTGGCTCTCGCGGCTGAAAAGATTCTTGAGCAGTTGCGCCGGAACGCCGGTGTCCCAGGCCACTTCATAGATCAGGTTGTCGAAGCGGTTCTGCCAGTCGTTCACGGCGGGGCGCGCCGCATCGGCTCCGCACGGGCTGGCGGCGCCGTTCGGCAGCAGGCCGTCGTCCGCGCAGCCGCTCACGTCCACCGCGCCCTGGATGATCAGGTTGCCGGCCAGGTAGTCGTAGGGGATGTTCGAGGCCAGGTCTTCGGGCTGGTCGGGGGTGGAGAGCCAGCGGGGCGGACCGCCGACCGGCGGGAACAGGCCCCAGGTCTCGGCGCAGCCGGCGGAGGGGGCGCCGCGCCACTGGCTGGACAGGATGTCCACGTACCAGGTCTGGTCGCCGTTGTCGCTGTTTCCGATCTGCGCCACGCGCACGCGGGCCTCGAATACTTCGCTGGTGTCGCCGTAACTGGAGGCCGCCCAGAACGACAATTGCAGCCCGGCCTCGCCGGTCGGCCCCAGGTCGAACTGGCAGACCGGGCCGCAGGTGTACTCCTCCCCGTCCACCGTGACGGTGATGGCGGTGATCTTCTCGTTGGGCAGCGGCTCCTCGCCGGTCAGCACCAGGGTCGGCAGTTCGCTGCAAATGTTGGTGGAATTGCTGAACGAGCAGCCGTCCAGCGTAACCCAGACCTGCGGGGCGGGCAGCGCCACCCCCACCTTTTTCTGCGCGAAATGCGATTTATAGAAATGGATGTAATAACCGCGGCAATCGAGCAGGTTTCCCCCTTCGGCGGCCTGCGGACAGGGCTTTGTCTCCGACCAGGCAGTATAGAGGATCTCGCCGCAATCGTTGTAGACCTCGTCGCCGGTCGGCATGCCGGTGTGGTCCACAAAGATCCGGCAGGCCACGAAATTGTCGGACCAGCCGATCAGCCACCATTCGTAGGCAGTGTAGTCCACCGTGATGACGGTGAAGCGGTCGGGACCGGGAGGCTGCCCGTCGGCGGCGGAGACGCGCGAGGTCCCGGAAGCGGGCGCCAGCGCCAGCCCGAGGACGAGGAGAATAGCGGCGGCCGTCCATCCGGCCCGGTTAAGTCGTTTCATGGCCCACAAAACCAGAGTCCGCCATGATTATAGCGGACTCTGCTGGTTTTGTGCTATTTGGTTTCGATCCCGTCGAGCAGGCTGAGGTCCCTCCGCAGGCGGCGGAAGCGCACGGCCAGGCTGGCGAGGTAGATAGCCATCACCACAGCGAAGACGGTATAACCGGCGATCATATAAGCGATGGTATCGGGTGTGGGTTCCATGCGCTGCTCCTATTGCATTGCTTTCAGTCTGGCCTGTTCGACCTTTTCGGCCATCTGGCCGAGACGGATGCGGTGCCAGAACAGGGTGACAAAAATGACCGAGAAGACAGCCAGGCTGACGAACATGGTTGCCAGCATCTCGGGCATCATGCCAGTATCCGCGCTTCCACCGGGACCAATGACCACCGGGTGGATGGTGCGGGAAAAGCGGATGGACAGGAAGGTGATCGGCACGCTTATGCTGCCCACCAGGGTGTAGACGGCGCTGAAGCGGGCGCGCTTCTCCGGCTCTTCCAGGCTCTGGCGCAGAAGGAGCAGGGCGATGTAGATCATTTCCAGGATGGCGGCGGTGGTCAGGCGCGGCTCCCAGGTCCAGTATGTGCCCCAGGCCGGGCGCGCCCAGATGGAGCCTAGCGCGATGGCGATGAGAAAGAACACCAGGCTGATCTCCACGGCGGCGACTTCCACGATGTCCCATTTCAGGTCGCGGGTGCGGAGATAGATGATGCCCGCCACGGCAGCGGCCAGGAAGCCCAACATGCCGACCCAGGCAACCGCCACGTGGAAGTAGAACACTTTCTGCACCGCGCCCATCACTTTCTCGACCGGCGCATACCACATGGCCATGGCAAACGCGCCCGCCAGCAGGAGTGCGGAAACGATGTTGAGGATTTTCAGAACGAGAGGCTGGGGTTTCATAACGCTCCTGAAAACAGTAAATGTCGGCCCTGATGTGACAGTCACTTCCGAAGTGACTGTCACATCACAGGTCTTTATTCTTCGACCACGTAATCGAAGACCATGAACGCAACGGCGATGAAAATGACATCATAGACGATCAATTGGTTGACGTAGGGGGCGATCTCGGCAAACGCCAGCCCCTGCAGGAAACCACTGCTGGCCTTGACCGCCGCCACCAGCACCGGGACCGCCACCGGGAAGAGCAGGATGGGCAGCAGCACGTCACGCGTGCGGGTCTGGACCGCCATGCTGGAGAGCAGCGTCCCGACCGCCACGTACCCGACCGAGCCGAGCAGGATGACCAGCAGCAGGCCGGGGTTGAACAGGTTGACGTTGTACAGCACGCTGTAGACCGGCAGGACGATGGCCTCGACGATGAACATGAAGGCCAGGTTGCTGAGAAACTTGCCAAAGTAAATGGCGCTGCGATCCACCGGGGCAAGCAGGAGGCCGTCGAGACAGCCGCGGTCTTTTTCGATAGCCATCGAGCGGTTCAGGCCGAGCGTCCCGGCGAAGGCAAAGGTGACCCACAGCACGCCGGATGTGACGGCGCCGCGCGTCGCCACGTCCAGTTCGAGGGCGAAGTTGAAGATCAGGATGACCAGCAGGGCAAAGACCAGCATGGCCGAGAGCAGTTCGCGCGAACGCAGTTCGGAAGCCAGGTCCTTCCAGGCGATGGCCAGGATGGCTTTCAGATAGCCCGACGAGGGACGACGGACGGTGGACGGTGATTTGCGGTCTGCGGTCAACGGTCTATCGTCCATGTCAGCCTGCCAGCGCCTGGCGGTAGAAGTCGAGCAGGTTCTTTCCGCCCAGGTCGGAGCGGGAGGCGGAAGCCGAGATGACGCCGCGCGACAGCACGTCGAACCGGCCGGCCAGGTCCTCCACCCGCGCCAGGTCGTGCGAGGTCATCACCACGGTGCGGCCGCGGGCGGCCACTTCCCGCAGGAGGTGGTCGAGCATGTCGCAGGCATCCTGGTCGAGGCCGGTGTGCGGTTCGTCGAAGAGCAGGACGTCCGGGTCGTGGAGGATGGCGCGCCCGATGGCGAGCCGCTGCTGCATTCCCCGGGAGAACGTGCGCACCAGGTCGCGGCGGCGGGCCGACAGTCCGACCATCTCCAGCATTTCGTCAACGCGCGCGCCGGGTCTGGGGATGTCGTACATCCGCCCGTAGAAGCGCAGGTTTTCCTCGGCAGTCAGGTCGCCGTACAGGAGCGGCAGGTGCGATACGACTCCCAGCCGGCGGCGGACAGCCGCGGCCTGGCCCGGCAGGCTGTATCCGGCAACTTTTATCGCTCCCATCGTCGGCTGCGCGAGCGAGGCCAGGATGCGCAGGAAAGTCGTCTTGCCCGCCCCGTTGGGACCGAGCAGCGCGACGAACTCCCCCTCCCGCGCCTGGAAATCCAGGCCGCGCAGGACGGTTTTCGAGCCGAAGCGTTTGATGAGTTTCCTGACTTCGATCATGGTTCCATTCAAAATGTCATTGCGAGCCGCCGCCCTGAGCGGAGCGCAGCGAAGTCGAAGGGGCGGCGAAGCAATCCCCTTTCGGAGACTTTCTCCTCATGTGCCGGGAGATTGCTTCGTCGGGTCTCGGTACGGACTTCGTCCTACTCGACCCTCCTCGCAACGACACATGATGTAAAGGTTTATCTAATTCCTTTGAGCCGTTCTTTCAATTCGGCGCGGCGTTTGTTGTAGACTTCCCTGGAAATCTCGCCGGCCTTGTACTGGTCGTCGAGGGCGATGATGGCATCCAGGATGGCGTCGCGGTCATCTTCGGAGGCGTTCTCTTCTTCGCCTTCCTCCTCGCCTTCTTCGGATTCCTCCTCATCCTCCCCTTCCAGGGAGCGCTTGCGGTCACGCATGAAGAGGAATAAACCGACGCTGACCAGCGCCATCCCGCCCGTGCCGAGGCCGATGATCAGCCATTGCTTGGTGGCGGCGGAGACGGTATCGGTGGCGGCCTCGCCGGCCGCTTCCGGCTTGCCAGACAGGGTGACGGTCAGGGAGGAACCGGCGGCTACGTCCGTCGCCTCGTAGAGTTGATACATGGTCCCGCTGAAATCCTGGAGTCCCTGGTCAACCAGTTCATCGCCGCCGCGGACTTTGACGCCCTCCGGCGCGAAGATGGTCACCTTGCCCACCGCCAGGAGGAAGGACTGGGTCAGCGTAATCTTCTTTTCGTAGGGCAGTTCGAAGACGGCCACCAGGCCATACTGCTGCCCCTCCGGCAGCGGAACGAGGGCAAAGCCGGTCTCGGTGCCGACGAACGCGGCGCTCCCGCTGGCAACCTGGAAATTGACATTGGCGGCACCTTCGGGGAGATGCACGAACGGAATGCTGGCGCCGTCGGTCGTCACCAGCACCGCCTGCGTGCTGGTGTTGCTCATGATGTACAGTTCGATGACCTGCACCACATCGGGAGTGGAGTAATCAAAGGCAATGTGCACCTGCTCCAAGTTCAGGAGACTGGTGTCGTCCGTCACTTCGTAAATGGTGAGCGTCGGCAGGCTGACCGGCGGCTGGTCGGCGATGATGTAGCCGGATTGATAGGCAACGCCTGCGTAGGTGATCTCGACCAGGAAAATGCGCCCGGAGAGGATCTCGACATTCTCGAACGTGTATGAGCCGTCCGGCTGGACGGTTCCGGGGAGGTTGACTGCTACGGTGGGGTCGGAGTTCTGGTCGGCCGGCATGTCGAAGCCGCGCAGGGTCACGGTCAGGCCGGAGGGGAGCGCGCCGCCGGAGCCGTTGGCGACCGTCCCGCTCACCGCGCCGGTCGGGATGGCGGTCGCTTCGGGCGTGGCAGAAGTTGCCTCGCCGGTGGCGGCCGCTTCGGGCGTGGCCGAGGCGTCAGCAGCAACGGTCGTTTCCAGCGTGACGGCCGCGTCGGCATTCGTTGTCACGGTCGGTTCGAGAGTGGCCGTCGGTTCGAGGGTGTCCGTCGGCGCATTCGTTGTCACGGGCGTGGAGGTCGGCGGGACGGGAGTCGAGGACGAGGCAATCGTCGGGGCGACGTAGCCGGGCGGCGGGGTAACATCCTCCGCCAGCGAGCAGGCGGCGAGTCCCAGCATGAGCAGGGCGGTCAGGAGAATGGTTCGAATTTTCATGAGTATCCTTCTGTGAGTAGGGCGGCTTTCCATAGCCGCCAAAACGAATGGCGGGCATCGAAACCCGCCCTACTTGAGATTTACTTGAGAGAATGCCCGCACTTCGGGCAGAAACGGTCGGAGAGCAGGACGGGCTTGCCGCACTGCGGGCAGAAGCCGCCGGTCTTTTCGCGGCGCGCCGAGCGGCGTTTGGCGATCAGGTCTTCGAGATCGTCGTCGGTGGAGGCCGGGGCCGGGGTGCGCGCGGCAGGCTTCCGGTCCGCGCCGCTGCGTTCGTCCAGCAGGCGCAGGATGGCGGCGCCGCGCTGCACCAGCATCTCGCGCTGGGCGGGGTAATCGCCGGCGGGGATCTTGCCGAGCGTGTTATCGAAGTCCAGTTCCTGGAGGGCGGTCAGGACGCGGTCGCGTTCGGCCAGCAGGGTCGAGAGCGCCTGGTCAACGCCGCGCACACTGCGCAGGCGCGTGGCGAACGGGCGCGCCACGTACAGCGCGGCCAGCGCCAGCACGAACAGGAGCAGGAAAGCAGCCAGCAGGTCCATGCTATTGCTCCGCCAGCAGCCAGTCAATGATCGCCTGGATCTCGCCCGCCGACTGGAACGGGCCGATCTGAATGTACCGCAGCACGCCCTGCCGGTCAATGAAATACGTCTCCGGCACGCCCATGTTGCGGTTGAAGATCGAGGAGATCCTTCCCTGCGTATCCGGGCCGTTGGGATAGGTGATGTCGAATTTTGTCAGGTAGGTCAGGCCGTTCAGGGGGTCGAGGTAATCCACGCCGAGGAAGACCACCTCCCCGCCCGGCTGGTAGAGCCGCCAGGCGGCTTCGAGGTCGGCGGCCTCCTCTTCGCACGGCACGCACCACGAGGCCCAGAAATTGATCACCACCACTTTGCCGCGCAGTTCGAGCAGGTTGACCTGTTCGGCGCCGTTGTATTCGTACCCGTCGAACAGCGACAGGGTGAAATCTGGCACGGCCGAACCTTCCTTGATGATCGGCTGCTGCGCCCTGAAAAGGGCCACGGCCAGGAACCCGAGCAGGACCAGCAGGCCGGTCCAGATAAAGATTTGCGCCCAGACCGGGACGGGGCGCCGGGGAGGAATTTGAGTCGATTCATTCATGGATGATTACCTGCGTTTCTTGAGTTCTGCTTCGAGACGGGACACGTACTCGTCGTCCGCGGCGGGCGCGGACCGTTTGCCGGCCGCGGCCCCGTCAGCCGGTTCTTCCGCCGTCCGTTTCCAGGTGCGGAACGCCTGGAAGAGCAGCAAGGCCCCGCCCAGGAACATCACCGGCGGGACGATGTAGGCCAGCCAGTTGATCCCCTCGGCGGGCGGAGCGCTGAGCACGCGCGCCCCGTAATTGTCCACGAAAAATTGCTTGATCTCCGCCTCGCTCTTGCCCTCCGCCAGCATCTGGCGGATGAGTTCCCGCCACTGGCGGCAGGCTTCGGTGGGGCAAACGTCGAGGGGCGTGTTCTGGCAGATGGGGCAGAACAACTCGCGGGCAATGGCGTTGACGGCGTCATCCGAGGGAGGCGTGGGCGTCTGGGCGCGGGCAGCGCTTGTCTGCAAGGCAGCCAGCAGGATGAATAAAACGTAAACCGTAAAACGTAATGCTTTCCTGGCTACAGGTTTCATCGTGGTACTCTCCTTTACGTTTTACGAATCTTTTTCCGGCCAGGCCGTGACGAGGATGCCGCCGATGAAGATGTAACTGCCGATCCACAGCCAGATGAGCAGCGGGTTGTGGTAGACCTTGAACGGCGCCTGCGACTGCGAGATGTCCTCCCAGTTGACCAGCACCACGTACAGGTCATCCGCCAGCGTCGAGCGCACGGCGGGGATGGTCATCGGCTGGCCGTCGGGATACAGGTCGTAGCGCGGGTACAGTTCGCCGAGGGTTTTCCCGTCGCGGGAAACGCTCATCACCGCGCGGGTCACCCAGCGCCCGTCAGTTGTGGGGAACTGGGCCAGCGAGTCGAAGCGGATCGAGTAGCCGGAGATTTCCAGCGACTCGCCGACCGCCAGGCTCTTCTGCGTGGTGGTCTGGAACACCTCGATGCCGATGATGCCCACGGCCATGATGACCATGGCGATGTGAACGATGTACCCGCCATAGCGGCGGCGGTTGCGCCGGAACAGGTTCCAGAATGCCGCGAAGATATTCTCACCTTGCGTCTTATGCCGTCCCCACGCCGCGCGCCAGAACTCGTAGAGGGTCACGAAGATCACAAAAGCGACGAGAGTGAAGCCGGTCAGGGCAAGCCAGTTCTTCATCCCAAGGGCAAAGATCGTCACAGCGGCAATCGCCGACGGGATGGCCGGTTTCCAGATGGCGCGGCCGATGGTCTTGAGCGACCCAAAGGTCCAGGAGGAAAGCGGGGCCATGCCCATCAGCACCATCAGTCCGCCCAGGATGACCGCCACCGGCAGCCGGTAGAACGCCGGCCCAAAGGTGATCTTCTGGCCGGAGAGGATCTCGTAGATGATCGGATAGAGGATGCCCCAGAAACTGACAATGAAGAATCCGCCAAACAGCAGCGCCGCCAGCAGGAAGAGCGCCTCGCGCGAAAGCATGGACATCTTCCCCAGCGAGGTTTCGTCCCGCAAGTCGCCCCAGCGGTGGATCAACAGGCCAAAGGAGGCGATCAGGCTGATGCCGATGAAGACAAAGAACATCGGGCCGATGGCGCTCTGGGCGAAGGCATGCACCGAGGAGAGCACCCCGGAGCGGGTCAGGAAGGTGCCGAAGATGACCAGCACGTAGGTCACGATGATAAGAACCATGTTCAACTGCTTGAACATGCCGCGCTTTTCCTGGATGATTACCGTGTGCAGGAAGGGAGTCCCGAACAGCCAGGGCAGCAGGGCGGCGATCTCCACCGGGTCCCATCCCCAGTACCCGCCCCAGCCAAGCACATCGTATGCCCAGCGCATGCCCAGCACCAATCCGCCGGAGAGGAACAGCCAGGCCACCAGCGTCCAGCGGCGGGTGATGCGGATCCAGCGGTCGTCGGTGCGGCCGGTGATGAGCGCCGCCATGGCGAAGGCATACGGGATGACGAACGCGACAAAGCCTAGGTAGAGCATCGGCGGATGGATGATCATTCCGGGATGGCGCAGGAGCGGGTTCAGTCCCTGCCCGTCGGAGGGGGTCAGCGCAAACGTCCCCGCCGGCTGGAACACGCCCAGGACGACATCCCCGCTCATGGTCTGCCACAGCCGGGCGAAGGGATTCTCGTCCAGGAAGAAAATGTTCATCGCCAGGAAGAATGCCAGCGTGACCGAGATCACGATCACCACCCAGGGCAGGAACTCGCGGTCGCGGTCCCATTTGCGCAGGGTCACGGCGCTGGCGAAGGCCGACATCAGCCAGGACCAGAACAGCAGCGAGCCGGCCTGCCCGCCCCACAGGGCCGTCATCTTCAGGTAGAGCGGCATGTCGCGGCTGACCACCGACCAGACATACTGCAATTCGAAGTGGTTGGTGGCCAGCAGGTAGACCAGCGTGCCGGCCGCCAGGGTGGTTAGCGGAAAGGTCAACTGCATCGCCAGCCGGGCCGATTCCACCCAGCGGAAGGATTTGCGAACGTACCCGGTGATCGCCGCGCCGGCGCTGTACAGCGCCAGCAGGAAGGTCAACACCAAAACGCCGAAACCGAACTGAGCCAGCATGAAATTAATTTCCTTCCGCCTGATCCGGCACGGCCTGTTCGTACTTGGTCGGGCACTTGAGCAGGATTTCATCCGCATAAAAGACGCCGTCTTCGCCGAGGTGACCGGTGACAACCGCCTGCGCCTCGTCCCGCAGCAGGTCCGGCCTGGCGCCGTAGTAGACGACGGTGATGCGCGTCCGCGCCGGGTCCACGACTGCCGCGTGCAGCACGGCTGCCAGTCCGCCCTGGGCTTCGATTTCAGCGTTGTCGCCCGGAACATTGGCGATCTCGAAAGACAAAGCGAGCGTCTGCGGGTCGTACTGGATAGTGCTGCCCACGACCGCGCCGGAGATGCGCAGGTTGCGCCCCACAACCTCCTGGCTCCTGGCCTGCAATTCATCCACCGTCATGAAAAATTCGGCATTCTCGTTCATGGACGCGAAAATCAGGTACACCACGGCGGCCAGGATGAAAATGCCGCCGACGATGAATTTCAAACGACCGCTACCCATAAGTTGATTCCTCCAGTCAATGATTTACACCGTAATTTTACATGCCGAGATTAAGGCAGTGTGAGAATGCGGATTTTTGGCCGCTCCCTCACAACGTTCCGTCCAGGCGGATGCCGCACGCCCGGCAGAACTGGTCGCCCGGCTGGAGACGATGCCCGCACTCGGGGCAGTTGATGGCAACCGGCGTCTCCTCCTTCTTCGCCGGGCGCGCCGCGGCGTGACGCCGGCGCTGCGCGGACCCTGTGCCTGTCCCCCGCCAGTACGAAAGTCCAAACGCCAGGCTGACCGCGATCAGCAGCACCCCCGCCCCGCCGACCAGCCAGGGCAGGTAGTTGGAAAAGGAAACCCGCCCCTCGGCATTGCCTTCGAGCGGCGCCTCCGGCTGGGGCTGCAACAATGACTTACTCAACCGGCTGGTGGCCTTCTGATAATCAGCCACCAGCGTGGCAGACTCGCCGGCTTCCAGCGTCCCAAAGTCGCTTTGGTAATACACCAGGCCGATGGAATCGGTCCAATGGTCAACAGGTTCAGGCGCGAGAGTGAGATTGGTCGCGTCCACCGGCTGCTGGAAGATGACCGTCAGCGCGGCGGCATACTCCCCCGGCCATTGATAGACGTAATGCCGCCCGGCCCCCTCGATCTCCAGGCGGTCGTAATACTCGATGCGGACGGCGGGACCGGACACATCCTTGACCGTTATCACCATCCAGTCGCCGTCCGCCCGCGTCGTGTACACGATCCCCTGGTCGCTGACCGTGCCATGCGTCTGGCCGAACGCCACCGCCTGGATCGTGGCGCCCGCCGGGATGCGGAAATCCAAGTCCATCGGCAGCGTCATACCGGAAGAGAGCGTGAGTTCGTACATCACCAGCATGTCCGGCTGATCGAATTCAGGCCACAATTTCACCACTACCAAATCAAACGTCACACCCCCCTGCGCCCGCGCCGCGGCGGGAGCCAGCAGGAGCGCCAACAGGATCATAACGGCAAACCACTTGCGCATGAAACACCTCCAACAAAACTGCCTAATCTTACCATGTCCAACAAATTGGGGGAGAAAGTCAATTTTCCCAAAGGCCCCGCACCAGCCGCCAACGGTAGGTCGGATTGGCAATCCGACCTACGCCACCTGCCCAATCAATTCAATCTCGAAGGCCCCGCACCAGCCGCCAGACCGCCCGGTTGACCGTCACCGGGACGCCCAGCCGCTCCCCCTCCCGGACGACGGCCCCGTTGATGGCATCCACCTCGGTCGGCGCGCCGCGCAGGACATCCTGGAGCATGGACGAACGGTTCTGCGCCGTCCGCCGCGCCACCTCCTCGGCGCTGCGCACCGGACCGGGAGCCGGCAGCGCCACCCCGAGCGACTCAGCCACCGCGCCCGCCTCGCCCGCCAGCGCCCCCATCAGCATCCGCGCCGACGGCATCTCCAGCAACTCGCCGTTGCAGACGCGCAGCAGCGCCGTCAGCGGGTTGATCGCCGCGTTGACCGCCAGTTTGCCCCACACCAGCGCGCGCACATCCGCGGCCACGCGCACGTCGAACCCGGCCCGGCGCAGCAGAGACTCCAGCCCGGGCAGGCGCGGGTGTGCCTCCAGCGTGACCGGTCCCGCGCCGCCGCTGACGGCGCGACCGGGACCGGACAGGGTCGCGCCGAGGGTGGTCACGCCCGCCGCCACGCGCTGCGGGCCAAGAAAGCGGGCCAGCGCCGCGTCGTTGCCCAGCCCGTTCTGGAGCGTGACCGCCAGCCCGTCGTCAGCAAGGCAGGCTGCCAGCTGGCGGGCGGCGCGCTCCGTCTGCCAGGCCTTGACCAGCACCAGCGCCAGCCCCGCGCCGCGGCAGGCTTCCGGTCCGGCCGCGACGCGGACGGGAAAGGAGCGGCCGTCCAGTTGCGCGCCGCGCTCGTTCAGCGCGGCCAGTCCCTCCACCCAGGAGCCGAGCATGGTCACGTCCGCGCCCGCCGCCGAAAGCCGGGCGGCAAAGAGGGTCGCCAGCGCGCCGGTGCCGAGGATCAACATATCCATCGCATTCCACGCTTTACGTTTTACGCATTACACTTTACGTTTTACGCTTTTCGGCTTGTCCAGTTTGACAAATTCCTCCCATTCTTCCTCCGCCATCTCGACCGTATGCTCCCCCGCCGGGAAGCGCCCCGCCCGCACGTCGGCGATGTACTCATCGAAAGCGCTCCGCATGGCAGCATTCAGGTGCGCGTATTGCTTGACGAATTTCGGCGTGAAGCGGTCGAACAGGCCGAGCAGGTCGTGGAACACCAGCACCTGCCCGTCGCAGCCCGCGCCCGCGCCGATGCCGATGGTCGGGATGGACAGCCGCCGCGAGACCAGTTCCGCCAGCCGCGCCGGCACCGATTCCAGGACAATGCTGAAGCAGCCGGCCTGTTCGAGCAGGAGCGCGTCTTCGAGCAGGCGTTTGGCCGAGGCAGCCGTGCGTCCCTGCGGACGGAAGCCGCCCAACTGGTGGACCGACTGCGGCGTGAGACCAAGATGCCCCATCACGGGGATGCCCGCGCCGACGATGGCGCGCACCACATCCAACCGCTCGCGCCCGCCCTCCAGTTTGACCGCGTCCATGCCGCCCTGCTGGAGGAACCGCCCGGCGTTGCGCACGGCTTCTTCCACGGACACCTGGTACGACAGGAACGGCATATCGCCGATCAGCAGCGCGGACTTCGCGCCGCGCGCCACGGCGCGGCAGTGATGGATCATCTCGTCCATCGTGACCGGCAGCGTGTTCTCGTAGCCCAGCACGACCATGCCGAGCGAATCGCCGACCAGGATGCAGTCCATCCCGGCGCGGTCGAGGGTCAGCGCGCTGGGGTAGTCGTAGGCGGTCAGCACGGCGATCTTCTCGCCGCGCGCCTTCTTCTGGCGGAAGGCCAGGGTGGTGATCTTTTTGCGCTCCAAAGGCGCGGGGGAAACAGGGGGAAGTGTGGACATGGTACCCTCCGGTTCGGTAGGGGCCGGTCCGGCTAAGGACCGCCACAAGGCGTGAAACCTTCAAAAAACATTGCCGTCGCGTCGTGTGTACGCGCGGCATGACAATTATTCCACAAAATCAGTACAGGCGCAATCTTCCATCACGTTCTTTTTTGTTCTATAATAAGCAAAATAATCCCTGTCCCTTATCACAAGGAGTCACCATGAAACGGACATTTAGCTTTATCATCGGCATCTTGACGGGCGGCCTGGTCGGCGCGACCCTGGCGCTGCTCTTCGCGCCCTCCTCCGGCGAGGAACTGCGCGGCCAGATCCGCGACCGCTCCGAAGGCCTCGT
Source organism: Anaerolineaceae bacterium (assembly GCA_009772985.1). GTDB lineage: Bacteria > Chloroflexota > Anaerolineae > Anaerolineales > Villigracilaceae > UBA877. The sequence continues at coordinate 20,827 of WOUS01000006.1, read as the reverse complement.
ATCTGATATCCGCCAGGCGGCATCCAGCAAACGGATCGAGTTGCAGGAACGGCTGGAAACCCTGCGCGCCCCCAAGGCGTAAAGGCGTAATGCGTAAAACGTAAAGCGGAATAGTTTACGTTTTACGTTTTACGCTTTCATAAAACTCTTCCGCCTTCGCCATGCAACGCGCATAATCGGCGCGTTCGGCGATGAGTTCAGCATTACGGCCTGCGGCCCTGCGCCGCAGGTCTTTGTTTTCCAGGGCCGAGACAATCGCCGCCGCCAGCGCCTGCGGATCGGCCGCGTCGGCCAGCAGGCCGTTGACGCCGGGCGTGATCCACTCGCGCATCGATTCGATATTCCCGGCCACCGGGAAACAACCGCAGGCCATCGCCTCCAGCAGCGAGTTGGGCGTCCCGTCGTGGACGCTGGGCGAGACAAAAACCTGTGCCTTTCGATACAGCGCCCACAATTGCGGCTGGGTGAGCAGCGGCCACAGCCGCGTGCTGGACCGGATGCCCAGCGCCTCCACCCAGCGTTCGGCCTCGGCGTCCCCGGCCAGCGGCGGGCAGACGAAGACCGCCTGCGGGACTTTTTCCAGCACGAGCGGGATGGAGCGGAAGAAAATGTCCTGCCGCAAACTTCCGGGACGCTGCCCGCGCGGGTTGACGACGAGCGGCGCGTCCGGCAGTCCCTCCGGCAGCGGCGCGGACCCTTCGACAGGCTCAGGGCGGCGCCGTTCGCCTGCCGCGGAAAACTCATCCAGCCGGATACCCCCCGCGCCCGGCACGACCAGCGTCGGGCCGTCGAAGCCCCACTCGCGGCCCAGGCGGATGTCGCGGGCAGTGTCGGCCATCAGTCCCTGGGCGCGGCGCAGGGTGCGGCGCGTCCACTTGGCCATCAGGAACGAGCCGCGGGCGTGCAGGGTGATGTCGTTGCCCCAGATGGACACGACCAGCGGGATACCCTCCGGCGCGGCCTCGGCCAGCATCCCCTCGAAAGGGATGCGCAGCGCGTGGACGAGGTCCGGGGCGATTTCGGCGGCCAGGCGGCGGAACTGCCGGCGGTAGCGCGGCAGGCTCAACGGTCCAAGAATGTAGCGCACCGGCCGGAGCAGGCCGCGCAGGCGCGAGATCAGGGTGCGGCGCGGGGAGCCGGTCCCGCCTCCGCCCGCCATCCGGTTGAACGCCACCGGCAGGACGTGGAACGAGGCCAGCCCCGGCGGCGGGTCGCAGGGGAAGGTCGAGACGAGGTGCGCCTCGTGGCCGGTCTCCAGCCAGTGGCGCAGCCAGTTGCGTGCGGTGGGCGAACGCCCGTCGGCGACGAATAGCAAACGCATGGGAACTCCACCGGAAAATATACCACAAAGAATGGGGACGCGGACACTCAGAGAACGAGTGCAGGCGAGCGCGGAAAAACGCGGAGAAAACAAGGGTCTCTGGGAATCGCCGTGATAGACCAGCACATGTAGGACACATTGCCAATTTGTCCCACAGCAGACCACCAAATATAGTGGCGCGTCACGGCAACTCCCAATGAACCGAAAACAATAAATCCGCGTTTATCCGCGTCCCAATCTAATTGACGAAAAGGGATAGTTTGAGTATAGTTTGACCATGAGCAACGGCCGCATCCTGCTGGTCGAGGACAACGAAGACAATTTCGAACTGGTGCAGTTCCTGCTGGAGCGCGCCGGGTATGAAGTCCTCGCCGCCCACACCGGGCGCGAGTGCCTGGAAATCGCCCGCCGCGACCTGCCCGACCTGGTGCTGATGGACCTCTCCCTGCCCGAGATGGACGGCTGGACCGCCGCTCACGAACTCAAGGCGGACCCGAAGACGGCCGCCATCCCGCTGGTGGCCATCACCGCCCACACCCTGCCCGGCGACCGCAAGCGCGCCCTGGACTCCGGCTTCGATGAGTATCTATCCAAGCCCATCAACATCCAGGCGTTTCCGCAGACCATCGCGGACGCCATCCAGAAAAAAACAATGTCCGAGGAAGACTGACCCTTCATGCCCAAAAACGAGAAGGAAGAAAAATCGTCCGGCGCGAAATACGCCCTGTGGGGCGGAATCATCACAGCCCTGATCGGACTGATTGGAACCGGGCTGACAATTTATTTCCAGAGCGTTTATCCGCTCAGAGCAGCGGAACGCGTCACGCAGACCGCCGAGGCGCGCCTGACCGCGCAGGCCGGCCCGGCCACGCCCACCCGCGCCCCGACCGACACGCCGCCCACGCCGGTCCCGGCTTCGCCGACGACCGTCCCGCCGGCCGACATCGTCTCCCCCACTCCGCTCCCGCCCACAGCCGCGCCGACCCTGGCGGTCTCCGGCGTGAAATACTGCGTGGACACGCAGGCGCTGAACGTCCGCACCGGGCCGGGGTTGGAATATCCCGCCATCGGCACATTGAACGACAACGACTGCCTCGCCTTCGACGGCCGCGCCGAGGGGACGCCCTGGGTGCGCATCAGCCCCGGCCAGCCCGGCTACCTCGATTTCGGCGGCATGTGGGTCTATGGGCAGTTCCTTCGCCCGCAGGATTTCGACGAGCGCCTGCCGGCGGTGATCACGCCTGCGCCTCCGCCGACGCCGTATCTCAGCCCAACGCCGGCCGGGTAGCGGTCAGCGGTTAGCGTTCAGCAGTCAACGTTTTGTGGTCAACAGCCCGCCGGGAGGATGCTCATCCTCCCGGCGGTTTTTCTGGTATATTAAGCCCGCTGTCGTACAAAACCTGATCTGCTGCAAACATAAAACCAAAAGGTGTGTCGTTGCGAGGAGGGCGTACTTCCCAGCCCTTGCGGTCTGGGCAAGGGTGCCCGACGAAGCAATCCCCTCGCGATCCCGGAGACTGCTTCGGCGGACCCCGTAAGAACATCGGGGCGGGCGAACACCGCCTCGCAGCGACACGTTATGAGATGTTTGCAACAGAACAGACAAAACTCATTTCACGAGGTTCCTCATGAGACAAATCTGCGTCATCGGCGTCGGCTACGTGGGACTGGTCACCGGCGCGTGCTTCGCCGACCTGGGCAACCGGGTCATCGCCATCGACATCAACGAAGAACGGATCAAGAACCTGAAGAAGGGCGTCATGCCCATCTACGAACCCGGCCTGGAGGAACTGGTCGAGCGCAACATCCATGCCGGGCGGCTCGTCTTCACCACCTCCTACGCCGAGGCGCTGAAAGGGGCGGAATTCGCCTTCATCGCTGTTGGCACGCCCTCCGGCGACAACGGCGAGGCGGACTTGAAATACGTGGAAGCCGCGGCCAAGTCCATCGCGCAGAACATGACCGCTCCGCTCATCATCATCAATAAATCCACCGTCCCGATCGGGACCGGGGACTGGGTCGCCGATATCGTGACCGGCGCGCAGCTGCAGCCGGTCCCGTTTTCGGTCGTCTCCTGTCCGGAGTTTTTGCGCGAAGGCGTGGCCATCGCCGACTTCATGAATCCGCACCGGACGGTGATCGGTTCGCTCCACCGCGACGCCGCCGAAAAGGTGGCGCAACTGCACCTGCCCCTGCGCGCCCCCATCCTCATCACCGACCTGCGCACGGCGGAGATGATCAAGTACGCCTCCAACGCCTTCCTTGCCACGAAGATCTCCTTCATCAACGAAGTGGCCGACATCTGCGAGGCTCTCGGGGCGGACGTGAAGGAGGTGGCAACCGGGATGGGCTACGACAAGCGCATCGGCGCGGCCATGCTGGACGCCGGCCTGGGCTGGGGCGGTTCGTGCTTCCCGAAGGATGTCAAGGCGCTGGCTTTCATGGCCGAGGAAAAAGGCATCGAGCCGCGCATCCTGAACACTGTCACCAAAGCCAACTACGACCGCCGCGGGAAAGTTGTCCGCCAGGTGGAGGAAATGGCCGGTGGGTTGAAAGGCAAAACCATCGGCCTGCTCGGCCTGGCGTTCAAACCCAACACCGACGATATGCGCGAAGCCGCCTCGATTGACATCGCCCGCGGATTCCTGGAGGCCGGCGCAAAGGTCCGCGCCTACGACCCGGTGGCGATGGACAACGCCCGGCACCTGCTCCCGGCAGTCACGCTGATGGAAGACCCCTACAAACTGGCGGAAGGCTGCGACGCGCTGGTCGTGGTCACCGAATGGAACGAGTTCAAGAACCTGGACCTGGCAAAGGTGCGCGACGCAATGAAAACGCCGATCCTGTTCGACGGGCGCAACATCTACGAACCGGCCGAGATGCGCACGCTGGGGTTCACGTATCGCGGGATTGGGCGACAGTGATCAGTGGACAGTAGACAGTAGACAGTGAACAATGGACAGTGAAAGGAGATGAGATGAAATGAGCGAGTTGAAGTATGCCGCCAGTTTTCGTGAGTTGATCGTTTATCAAAAAGCCCGGCAACTCTCGCGGGAGATCTTCCAATTCACTGCCCGCTTTCCCAAAGAGGAAATGTTCTCCCTCACTGACCAGGTTCGCCGTTCCTCCCGCTCCGTGGGCGCGCAGATTGCCGAGGCATGGGGAAAACGCAAATACGAGAAGCATTTCGCCAGCAAACTCACCGATGCCGACGGCGAACAATACGAGACACAACACTGGATCGAAACCGCACGAGATTGCGACTATCTCACGCCGCAAGAAACCGAATCCCTTCTCCAGCGATACGCCGAGATCGGCCGACTGCTCGGCGGCATGATCGCCAAGTCCGACCAATTCTGCAACCCCTCGCCCTACCACGTCCGCGAACTCCAGGCCGACTACATCGTCTCCACCTCCGACGACTGAACACTGACACTGTTTACTGTTCACTGTTTACTGTTTACTGTTCACTGTACACTGGATACTGATGACCGACCATCCTCCCGTTTGCGACTACACCGACTCCGACTACCAGACCTCCTTCTGGGAGCGCGGCGGACGCGAGTACGAAGACCTCTGCGAGGCCATCGCCCTCAAGCGCCTGCTCCCCAAAGGCGGGAAACTCATGCTCGAACTCGGCGCGGGCGCGGGGCGAAATACAATGCGCTATGAAGGCTTCGAGCGCGTCGTCCTGCTCGACTATTCACGCACGCAACTCGAACAGGCGCAGTCCCGCCTCGGCCGCTCCGAGCGCTACATTTACGTCGCCGCAGACGTGTACCGCCTGCCGTTCGTGGACGGTCTCTTCGACGCCGCCACCATGATCCGCACCCTCCATCACATGGCCGACGCGCCCGCCGCGCTCCGTCAAGTGCGCAGCGTCCTCCAGCCCGGCGCGGCCTTCATCCTCGAATTCGCCAACAAACTGAATCTCAAAGCCATCCTGCGCTACGCGCTGCGCCGCCAGGCGTGGAGTCCGTTCACGCTGGAACCGGTCGAGTTCGCCGCGCTGAACTTCGATTTCCACCCGCGCACCGTGCGCGGCTGGCTGACGGCGGCCGGGTTCGAGGTCCAGAAAACGCTGACGGTGTCCCACTTCCGCGTGGGCCTGCTCAAGCGGCTCATCCCGGCGCGCCTGCTGGCCGGTCTTGATTCCCTGTTCCAGTGGACCGGCGGCCTGTTCCAGGTCACGCCGAGCGTTTTCGTCCGCGCGCTTGCTGTTGGGCAAATTGGCAATTTGCCTGTGGGACAAATTGCCAATTTGTCCTACTTCAAATGCCCGGCCTGTTCCCACGCCCCGCTCGATGTAGGGCGAGATACTATCTCGCCCTACCCGGACCGTTTGACCTGCCCCGCGTGCGGACGCGTTTGGCCCATCCGCGACGGCATCTACGATTTCCGCGAGGAAGGATAATCCATGTTCCTGCGCCTGTTCAAACGAATGCTGACCGCCCTCGGCGCGTTGCTCTCCGATAAAGCTGTCCACCGCCTGCAAATGATCCTGAGTTACGTCCGGCTGGGGCGCTGGATGAAGGCGCGCGGATTCCGCTTCCCGGTCCGGTTCGCGGAACGGGACGGCGTGTTTGCCGCGGTGGCGCCGGAGTTCAAAGACAAGCGCGTGCTGTATCTGGAGTTCGGCGTATACAAGGGCAACAGTATGCGCTGGTGGTCGCGGACGCTGACGCACCCCGAGTCGCGCCTGCACGGCTTCGACAGTTTCGAGGGCCTGCCGGAGGCGTTCGACGATGCCGGGGGCAAGTACGCCAAGGGCTGGTTCTCCACCGAGGGGCAAATCCCGCAGATGGAAGACCCGCGCGTGAAGTTCTTCAAAGGCTGGTTCGAGCAGACCCTGCCCGGCTACAAACTGCCGGAGCACGATGTGCTGGTCATCACGCTGGACGCGGACCTGTACTCCTCGACCATCTACGTGCTGCGCCAACTGCGCCCGCACATCCAGGCCGGGACGTACGTTTATTTCGACGACATGTCCCGCCCCGACCACGAGCCGCGCGCCCTGGAGGAGTTCATGCAGGAGACCGGGCTGAAGTTCCGCCCGCTGGCCGCGGACGTGACGCTGAACAACGCGTTCTTTGTTTGCGAAGGGTAAGGCGAAATTAATTTCGCCCTACAATTGCCAGACAAGATTTTTCTACCGCTATATCTGGCGACCTGCCTGCACGAAATCGGACTTTTTGGACAGCCCGTAACAGAGGGAAGAGAGGAGACGCTATGAAAAAAGCATTCCTGTCCTTGTGCGTTGTCGCTTTGTTTGCCTCCACGCTGGCCTGCTCCCTGTCATCGTTGACCGGGCCGCGGCTGACCGTCACGCTCGCGCCGGCCCCCGGCGCGGCCTGGGACAACGCCTCGCTGGAATTAGCGTGCGAAGTGCTTGTCAGCCGACTGGAATCCATAGGTGTGAAAGGTGCAAAGGTAACCGCTTCGCCCACCGGTCAAATATATGTCTCTTTGCCCAAAGGCGTTAACCTGGAAGCGATCACCCCCCTGCTCACAAGCGGCGCGGTCACGTTCGTGGATTCGACCAGCCCCTTTCCGGAGGGCGCTGACATCTCCGCCGAAAACCTGCCCGTCATTTTAACCAGCAGCGATATCGAAAGCACAAATGTCACGCAGAACAACTCGGGCGACTACATGGTAGGAATCACGTTCACAACCGCTGGCGCTCAAAAAATGGCAGACTACAGCAGCAAGAACATCGGGCATTACCTGGTCATTGCCCGCGACGGCGTGGTGATTTCTTCCCCGGTAATTAATACAGCCATCACCGGCGGAACGGGAGTCATCCAGGGAAACTTCACGCTGGAGACCGCCTCAACGCTGGCCGCACAATTGATAAGCGGGAGTCTGCCATTCCCGCTGGTGATCGTGGAAACAACGACGAAGTGAACGAGTAACAGGATGTGACAGTCACCTGGCAGGTGACTGTCACATCATTACATCTTTCCACTCCCCCGGCTTCAAATCACCCAACTCCCACTCCCCCACCGCCACACGGACCAGCCGCAGGGTCGGGAATCCCACCGCGGCGGTCATGCGCCGCACCTGCCGCTTGCGGCCCTCGGTGATGACCAGTTCCAGCCAACTGGTCGGGATTTCTTTGCGGAAGCGGATGGGCGGGTTGCGCGGCCAAAGTTTAGGTTCGGCAATCTGCCTCACCTGCGCCGGGCGCGCCGGACCGTCGTTCAGCGTTACGCCGCGCGCCAGTTTCGCCAGCGCCTCGTCGGTGGGGATGCCTTCCACCTGGACCCAATACGTTTTCGGGAGTTTATTCTGCGGGTCGGAGATGGAATACTGGAGTTTGCCGGAATCGGTCAGGAGTACGAGACCTTCGGAATCATAGTCCAGCCGCCCGGCGGGGTAGATGTCTTTGACAGGGATGTAGTCCGCCAGGGTGGGGCGGCCTTCGGCAGCTTGCCCTGAGCCTGTCGAAGGGTCTGTGAACTGGCAGAGGACGAGGTAGGGTTTGTTGAAGAGGATGAGGCGGGACATGGTTATACCAACACGGGCGGACACGCAGATCCGCCCCTACGATTTTTCGATCACCCAAAAATGGGACAGGCCGAGCGCTTTGAGCGGGGTCTTTTCGAGGAATTGCAGGATTGCCCGCAGGAGCCTGCCCAACGCGCCGAAACGGGCGATGATGTTGTCGTACGCGCCGAAGAGGACCGTCCGGGCGAGGATTTTGACGGGCAGGCCGGTAAATAGTTTTTCGAGGTCGCGCTTCGAGTAGACGCGCACGTGCGGGGCGAGTTTGTCCCGCCAGCGGCGCGGCAGCCAATTGACCAGCGGGATATTGCCGAAGTGATATTTTCCGCGCCAGTAGACGCCATGCGTCTCGAACGGGTAGCCGCGGTTCGGGACGAACAGCGCCAGCCGTCCGCCCGGCCGGAGGGCGCGGACGATCTCCTCGACCGCGCGGCGGTCGTCACGGACGTGTTCGAGCACTTCGTGGCTGAGGGCCAGGTCGAAGGTCCCGGCGGGGTACGGTAACGCCTCCCCGGCCGCGCAGGCCACACGGTCCGACTTGAGCCGGGCGGCGCGGACGCGCTCGAAGTCGTATTCCAGGCCGAAGACCTGTCCGCCCGAGGCGGCGAGGTGTTCGACGTACATGCCCACGCCGCAGCCGTCCTCCAGCACGCGCCCGCGGACGCGGTCGCCGGCGGCGTCCAGGATCATCCGCAGGCGGCGTTCCTGCCCGGCGCGCCAGACGTAGGAGGGTTCGCCGCGCAGGGCGGCTTTTTTGAGGTCACGCGAGTCCATGCGGCAATTATACCCTTCGAGTACAACCATTTTTCACCGCGAAGAAGCGAAGTCCGCGAATTCTTTTCAGGCTCACGAAGCAGGAAATCCTTCGCGTTCATAATCCTTCCTTCGCATTCGCCTGCCCTCGCTTTTCGGGGGTCGCCGCTGCGCGGTTCACTCGTTCGCGGCATTCGCGTTCCGGTCTTGCAGTTTGCAACCTTGTGTGCTAGAATCCCGTCCGTTCGAGAAACCAATACCGCACGCATCGAGAAGTGGGCAACCCCCACTTTTCTGCATGTAATAGGGACCATCCATCCCGGGGAGCATGTCTGTCATGAAAAATGAATTTGCACTGGCTTTCAACGAAGTCCTGGAAGAAAAACAACTGCCCAAGGAGATCATCCTGTCGGCCATCGAGTCGGCCATGGTCTCGGCCTACCGGCGGGCGGTGAACGCTTCCACCGCGCAGCACGTGGAGGCCAAGATCGACCCGGAAAGCGGGAAGGTTACCGTCTCCGCCGAAAAGGAAGTTGTCGAGAGCGTGGTGGACGAGCGCACCGAGGTCACGCTGGAAGATGCGCGCAAGGTCAATCCCGAAGCCAACCTGGACGATATTGTTATCGTGGAATGCACGCCCCAAGACTTTGGGCGCGTCGCCGCGCAGACCGCGCGCCAGGTCATCCAGCAGCGCATCCGCGAGGCTGAACGCCAGGCGCAGACCGATTACTTTACCCGGCAGATTGGCGAGATCATCAGCGGCGTGGTGCAGGCCGTCAGCATGACGCAGGGCGTGACCATCGGCCTGGATATGAAGGCCGAAGGCATCATGCCGCCCAACCAGAAGATCGCCGGAGAGCGCTTCAAGGCGCACGACCGCGTGCGCGCCGTGGTGCTGGAAGTGAAGGACAGCCCGCGCGGCCCGCAGATCATCCTTTCGCGCGCCCACCGCAATTTCCTGCGCCGCCTGCTGGAAAACGAAGTCCCCGAAATCTACCACGGCATCGTCGAGATCCGCGCCATCTCCCGCGAGCCGGGGCAGCGCGCCAAGGTGGCCGTCTCGGCCACCCAGACCAACGTGGACCCGGTGGGGGCCTGCGTGGGCGTGCGCGGCGTGCGCATCCAGGCCATCGTCAAGGAACTGCACGACGAAAAGATAGACATCATCGAGTGGAACCCCGACCCGGTGCAGTACATCTCCAAAGCCATCAGCCCGGCGCGTGTCTCGGGCGTTTACCTGAATGAAAATGGGAAGACCGCCACGGTGGTCGTCCAGGAAGACCAGTTGAGCCTGGCCATCGGCCGCGACGGGCAGAACGCCCGCCTGGCCGCCAAACTGACCGGCTGGCGGATCGACATCAAGTCGCTGGCCGAGGCCGCCGCCGACGCGCTCGGCAAACTGCAGAATGATCCCGCGCTGGCCGAACTGGCCGAAGCCGAGCGCGAGCGCGCCGCCGCCGCCGAGGCGGTGCTGGCCAAGAAGAGCGAAGGCCGCCCGGTGACCCCGGAGGAATACGCCAGCCTGGTCCAGTTCCTGGAGCGCGTGGAACGCCGCACGGTGGAACAGAAGAAAGCCGCAGCCGCCGCGGAAGAGGAACGCCTCACCGCCGCCAAGGCCGGCATCCCGCCAGCCGCCTACGAAACGCCCATCGAGAGCCTGGGGCTGGCCGAGCACGTCTGCAACATCCTGACCGAGGCCGAACTGCGCACCATCGGCGACCTGATGCTGACGATGAACCTGGACCGCGACCGCGTGCTGGGCCTGGCCGGGATCGGCCCCAAGTCCATGCAGGCCATCGAAGCGGCGCTGGCCGCCGCCACATTCCCGGAACCGGAACCTGAACCTGTCCCCGCTCCTGAACCCGCCGCGGTGGAAATCCCCGCCGAAGCCGCCGCCCCGCTGGAAGTCCCCGCGGAAGCAGCCGCCGAGGTCCCGCTGGAGGCCGCCGCCGAACCCGCGGCGAAACCCGAAGAGGAAGCCCCTGCCGAAGCCGAGGGAGAGAAGGAATTCGAGAAGATGTTCTCCCTTCAGAACGTCGTGGCGGCCACCGTCCCGGCCGCCGGCGATGAGGACGAATCCTCGCCCAAGAAGAAGGAAAAGAAACAGCGCAAGGACCGCGCCTACGAGCGTGACGAAACGCGTGACAAGGTCGTGGCTGTCAAGATACACAAGCGCGGCGATGACGCGGCAGTAGAGGAAGACTGGTAAATCTCGTGAAGACCGGCCGCGCGCCCGCCTGCCCAAACGGATGACAAAGGTGTCTGGCAAACCTGTCAAACGATCCAAACACACCCCCCAGCGGACCTGCGTGGGCTGCCGTGAAGTCCTGCCCAAGCGGTCGCTGGTGCGGCTGGTGCGCCGCCCCGAGGGCGTACAGGTGGACCCGACCGGCAAACTGGCCGGGCGCGGCGCGTACCTCCACGACCGCCGTCCGTGCTGGGAAAAGGGGCTGAAAGGCGCGCTCGCCCACGCCCTCAAAGCGACGCTGTCGCCCGCAGACCTGGCAGCCCTCCGCCAGTTCATGCAGTCCCTGCCGGAGGACGAAAAGGACGCCGCCGTGGAAGCATAACCCCCAGGCTGAGGAAAGGCATTTCGCTCAGCCGGCAGGCAACCGGTCCGGACCGTTGACTGGCCCAGAAACAGCCCGCGCACGATCTCTTCACCGGCGGACCAAGCTGCGCAGTATTTTAGAAGGAGTTGCCGTATGAGCGATAAACAGATCGAACTTCCCGCCCTGATCACGATCCGTGACCTGGCGCAAAAAATTGACACCAGCCCCATCCAGATCATTAAAAACCTGATGAAGAACGGCGTGATGGCCAGCATCAACCAGACGGTTGACTTCGATACCGCCGCCATCGTCGCTGCGGAGATCGGCTACGAGGCCGTGCTCGAAAGCCAGGAGGCGCCGGTGGAAAAAGAGACCGGCGAAGTGCCCCTGTGGAGGCAGATGATCGCCAACGAGGACGAGGCTGCGCTCACGATGCGCGCCCCGGTGGTGACCATCCTCGGCCACGTGGACCACGGCAAGACCTCCCTGTTGGACGCCATCCGCGACGCGAACGTGGCGGGCGGCGAGGCGGGCGGCATCACCCAGCACATCGGCGCCTACCAGGTGGAGCATCACGGCAAGCCGATCACCTTCCTCGACACGCCCGGCCACGCCGCGTTCACCGCCATGCGGGCGCGCGGCGCCCAGGGCGCGGACGTGGTGGTGCTGGTGGTGGCCGCCGACGACGGCGTGATGCCGCAGACCAAGGAAGCCATCGCCCACGCCAAGGCCGCGCGCGTGCCCATCATCGTGGCGCTCAACAAGATTGACAAAGCCAACGCCAACCCCGACAACGTCAAGAAACAACTGGGCGACAACGAACTCGTCCCGGACGAATGGGGCGGCAACACCATCATCGTCCCGGTCTCGGCCAAACAGAAGTCGGGCATCGAGGACCTGCTGGAGGCCATCCTGCTGGTGGCCGACAACGCCGGCATCCGCGCCAACGCGAAAGGCGAGGTGATCGGCACGGTCATCGAGGCGCAGTTGGACAAGTCGAAGGGCCCGGTCGCCACGCTGCTGGTCCAGAACGGGACGCTGAACACCGGCGACATCGTCGTGGCCGGGACCGTTCACGGCCGCCTGCGCGCCCTGTTCGATTTCCGTGGGAACACGGTCCAGAAAGCCGGGCCGTCCGTCCCGGTTGCAGTGATGGGACTGAGCGAACTGCCCGCCGCTGGCGACGTGTTCCGCGTGGTTGCTTCCGAAAAGGAGGCCCGCCAGATCGTCGCCGAACGCGTGGAGGCCGCCAGGAAACAGGCCGGCGCCGCAAAGAAGATGACGCTGGAGGAACTGTTCGCCCGTTACAAGGCCGGCGAGGCCAGGGAACTGAACCTGATCCTGAAAGCCGACGTGCAGGGGTCGCTGGAGCCGGTGGTCAACGAGATCAACAACCTCGGCAAGGGCGAGATCAAGATCAACGTCCTGTACGCCGAGACCGGCAACATCACCGAAAACGACGTAATGCTGGCTTCGGCTTCGCAGGCCATCATCGTCGGCTTCAGCGTCCAGGCCGAGGTCCCGGCCCGGCGGCTGGCCGAAACGGAAGGCGTCTCCATCCGGCTGTACGACATCATCTACCGCCTGACCGAGGACGTGGAAAAAGCGCTCAAGGGCATGCTGGCGCCGGAGTTCACCGAAAAAGTGACCGGCAAGGCTGTCGTGCTGGTCGTCTTCGGCCTGTCCAAAGGCGGGAAGGTGGCCGGGAGCAAAGTGCTGGAAGGCGAGATCCGCCGCAACGGCAAGGCCCGTCTCACCCGCGGCAAGGATATCGTCTACGAAGGCGAGATCGGCTCGCTCAAACACGAGAAGGAAGACGTGCGCGAGATGCGCACCGGCTTCGAGTGCGGCATCGGCCTGAAGAATTTCAGCGATGTCCAGGTCGGCGACCTGATCGAATGCTTCGTGCTGGAAAAGAAAGAAGCCGAATAATCTCTGGCATCGAATTTCACGAATTGCCCAAAAACAATTCGCGGAATTCGTGCCCTTCGATGCAAAAATGCCAAACAAAGTCAGACTCGAACGCATTGCAGACCGCCTCCGCCAGGAACTCTCGGAAATGCTCATCCGCGAGATCAACGACCCGCGCCTGCACCAGATCTTCATCACCGACGCCAAAGTGGACCGGGAACTGGCCTATGCCGACATCTACGTCTCGGCAGTCGAGGGCGCGTCCCGCAGCGCCGAGATCCTGGCCGGACTCGAATCTGCCAGCGGTTTCCTGCGCCGCGCACTGTCTGCCCGCATCGAACTGCGCGCCTTCCCGCGCCTGCGCTTCCACTGGGACCCCACGCCGGAGAACGCCGACCACATCGAGCGGCTCCTGGCCAACCTGCACAAAAATGGCTGACCTGCATTCCGCGATCCAATCCCGCCTCCAGGCCGCCGGGCGCGTGCTCATCGTCTCGCACATCCGCCCGGACGGTGACGCCATCGGCTCCATGCTGGCGCTCGGCCTGGCCCTGCAAAATTCCGGCAAACAGGTCCAGATGGCGCTTTCGGACGGCGTCCCATCATCGCTCAAACACCTGCCCGGCAGCGAACAGATCCGCAAGAAAAGCGAAGGGGAATTCGACCTGGTCGTCACCGTGGACTGCTCGGACCTGAAACGCACCGGCAGCGCGCTGGACGGCCGCAAACCCGACATCGTGATTGACCATCACGCCACCACCGATGCGTTCGGGACCCTGAACCTGGTCGAACCGGAATCGGTCGCCACCGCCTCGATCCTGACCCGCTGCCTGCCCGGCTGGGGATTCCCCCTCACCGCTCCCATCGCCGCCAACCTGCTGACCGGACTCATCACCGACACGCTCGGCTTCCGCACCTCGAACGTCACGCCCGAAGTCCTGCGCCAGGCCGCCAACCTGCTCGCCCTCGGCGCGGATATGAGCGCGCTCTACTACCGCGCGCTCGTCCGCCGCACCTTCCCCGGCGCGAAATACTGGGGCGCGGGGCTGACCAACCTCGCGCTTGCCGACGGCATCGTCTGGGCCGCGCTGACGCGCGCCGACCGCAAAGCCGCCGGCTACACCGGCAACGACGACGCCGACCTCATCAACATCGTCTCGTCCATTGATGATGCGGAAGTCGCCATCATGTTTGTCGAACAGAACAAAACCAAGACCAAAATCTCGTGGCGCGGATTGAAACCGCACGTGGACGTGGCCTCCATCGCCGTGCAGTTCGGCGGCGGCGGGCACAAAGCGGCAGCCGGGGCCGAGATCAACGGCAGCCTGTCCGAGGTCCAGGAAAGAGTCCTGGCTGCTACGCGCAAGACGTTACAGGAAAAATAGGGTAAAATCCCATTTAGAACTCGCAGGGGTGTCGAGTCAAAATCAGGAGGAACAACACATATGGAAAGTCAAGATATTCGCAATGCCATCTCCGGCATCCTGGTCGTGGACAAGCCGGTCGGCCTGACCTCGCACGATGTGGTGGAGATCATCCGCCGCGGCACCGGCATCCGCCGCGCCGGGCACACCGGCACGCTCGACCCGCGCGCTTCCGGCGTGCTGGTGGTGCTGGTCGGTCCGGCGGTGCGCCTGAGCGAGTTCGTCTCGGCCTCCGACAAACGCTACCAGGCCATCCTGCGCCTGGGCAGCGCCACCGATACCTTCGATGCCGAAGGGCGCTTCACGCACCAGCCCAGCGCCCCGGTCAACGTGACCGAGGAGCAGTTCGAGGAAGTGCTCAAGCGCTTCATCGGCGAGATCGAGCAGACGCCCCCGCCCTACTCGGCCGTTAAAGTGCACGGGCGCAAAGCCTACGAGATGGCGCGCGAGGGCGAGGAAGTGATCCTCGAGCCGCGCAAGATCCAGGTCCACCACCTGGAAGTGCTGGAATGGGCGCTGCCCGAAGTGGTCATTGACGTGCACTGCTCGTCCGGCACCTACGTCCGCTCGCTGGCGAACGACGTGGGTGTGGCGCTCGGCTGCGGGGCGTACCTGGTCGGCCTGCGCCGCACCAAGTCCGGCCGCTTCAGCCTGCGAGAAGCCGTGCCCTTGCGCAAAATCCAGGAAGCCTTCACCGCCGGGAACTGGGCGCAGTTCCTGATTCCGGCCGCCGAAGCCCTGGCCGAATGGCCGGCCGTGGAACTCAACCCCGACGACGTGGAAGAAGTCAAGCACGGCCACCGCGTCAAGGCCGCCGCCGACGCCCAGCCCGGCCTGGTGCGCGGCGTCTCGATGGCGGGCGAACTCATCGCCATCATGGACCTGGCCGCCGCCGAAGACGGCTCGCCCGAGTGGCAGCCGAAGAAAGTCTTCTTCTCGTAACCGACCTTAAAAAGCGGACGCGGACACTCAAAGAACGAGTGCAGGCGAGCGCGGAAAAACGCGGAAAAGCTTTTAAAATCCGCGTCCATCCGCGTTCATCCGCGTCCCATTTGTTTTTCATGCCCCACTACCGCTCTCTCGACGTACTTTCGCTGAAAAACGCCTGGCTGACCATCGGCGTGTTCGACGGCGTCCACCTCGGCCACCAGGCCCTGCTCCGCAGCCTGGTGGACGGCGCGCGCGCCGCATCCGCCCCGGCGGTGGTGATGACGTTCGATCCGCACCCCGCCATCGTCCTCGGCGGCCGGACCGATTTCAAGTGCCTGACCACGCCGGAGGAACGCGCCGCGTTGCTGGGCGAACTCGGCGTGGAAGCAGTCATCACCCAGGCGTTCGACCGCGCCTTCGCCGCGCAGACCGCCGAAGAGTTCATGCGCCGCGTCGCGCGGACCCTGGGCCTGCGCCGCCTGCTCGTCGGCCACGACTTCGCCCTCGGCCGCGGCCGCGCAGGGGACGCCGCCTGCCTCGCCGAACTGGGCCGCACGCTCGGCTACGATGTCGAGGTGATCGAACCGGTGCGCGGCGGCGGGAGCATCCTCTCATCCACCGCCATCCGCGCCCAGGTCGCGGCCGGCGCGGTGTCCGAGGCGGCCGCGTCGCTCGGACGCTGGTACGCGGTCGCCGGGCCGGTCATCCACGGCGACGGGCGCGGACATCTCATCAACATCCCCACCGCCAACGTTGCCTATCCGCCCGAAAAACTCATCCCGGCCAACGGGATTTACGCCACCTGGGCCTGGGTCGGGGGCGAGCGCTACGCCTCCGCCACGAACATCGGCATCAACCCCACCTTCACGCCCGACAAGACCACGCCCAACGTGGAGGCCTACCTGCTGGACTTCGACCGCGACCTGTACGGGCAGGAAGTGAAACTGGAATTCGCCGCCCGCCTGCGCGACGAGATGAAGTTCCCGTCCGCGGAGGCGCTGGTGGCGCAGATCCGCGCGGATGTCGAGCGCACCCGCGCAATCCTGAAATGATTATCCCGCCCTGGTTGACTTCCGGGGCGTTTTCATCTATAGTTCGCCCAACCTTACGTTTTACGCTTTACGTTTCACGTCTCACGAGCCACCCATGCCTCCTCGCGCCATCTACCTCCTCTCCCCCAAAGAACTCAGCCCCGAAACCATCGCCGTCACCTTCGCGAAAACCTCGCGATCGCCGGAATCCTTCCGCGACATCGCCGCTGGACTGAGCGGCGAGCAATCCGCAGAATTCCACGAGAAATGGGTGGTCGGATACGGTCACGCCTCGGTGGCCGAACATGCCGTCCTGCACATCGCCATCGAGAACGTCTCGCGCCTGGCGGTGGAGTGCATCGAGTCGAACCGGCTGGCGTCGTACACGGAGAAATCCACCCGTTACCAGAAATGGGGAGCGGACGACTTCTTCGTCCCGCCGGAACTGGACGGGCATCCCCTGCGCGCCGAAACGGTGCGGACCTGCCGCCTGCTCTTCCAAACCTACGCCGACTCGCTGGCTCCGGTGCGCGCGCTGGCCGAGAAGCAGAGTCCGCGCCGGGAGGACGAGAACGAGGAAGCCTACGACCGCCGCATCCGCTCGCAATATGTGGACTCGTGCCGCTTCCTGCTCCCGGCGGCCTCGCTCGCCAACGTCGGCATGACCGCCAACGCCCGCGTGCTGGAGAACGCCATCCGCAAGATGCTGTCGCACCCGCTGGCGGAGGTGCGCGCCATCGGCGAGGAAGTCCGGCGTGTGGCCAAGGCCGAGGTCCCGACACTGGTGAAATATGCCGAGGCTGTGCCATACCTTACCGAAACCAGCGAAGAGTTTTACCGCGGAGAACGCGAAGAGCGCGGAGAAAACCATAAATTAATCTCCGCGGACTCGGCGTGCTCCGCGGTTAATTGGTGTCAATTGATCCACTACGATCCCGAGGGCGAGACGAAGGCGCTGGCCGCGGCGCTGTACCGCTTCGGCGGGATGGACTACGCCGCCGCGCTGGAACACGTCCGCGCGATGACGGAGGCCGGACGCGGCCAGTTGGCCGAATCCCTGCTCGGCCGGCTGGGCCGCCACGACACGCCCCTGCGCGAACTGGAACACACTTCCTACACGTTCGACCTGATTCTCGACCAGGGCGGATACGCCGAGTTCAAACGCCACCGCATGATGACGCAGACGCCGCAGGCGCTGACCGCGCGGCTCGGGTACGCGCTCCCGCGCCGGATCGTGGAGGCCGGGTTCGAGGTCCGCTACCGTGCCGCCATGGACGCGGCCGCGGAAACGTACGAAAAACTGGCGGACTGGAATCCACACATCGCCGGTTACGTTGTCCCCAACGGGTTCAACCGGCGTGTCCTGTTCAGCATGAACTTGCGGGAAGCGTTTGCCTTCTGCCGGCTGCGCTCGGCGGCCAACGCCCACTTCTCGATCCGGCGTGTGGCGCAACGCGTGGCGGAGGAGATCCGCCGCGTCCATCCCCTGCTGGCAAAATCCATGCGCCTGCCGGAGGGCGAGACCTGGCAGGGCATCGAAGAGCAATTTTTATGAAAACTGCCCCGGTTCATCGCCGGGGCAGGATGTTACGACTAATAGCTCATCATCGATGCCGCTAAAAATACGGCAAAGAGCATGAAGAGGCAGAAGCCAATCAATATCAGCGAATTGAAAACCAGGCCGAGTATGGCAAAAACTTTACTCTGGGGCTTCTGAGTAAGCGCAACAATGCCCAGCACGACCCCGATCACAGTCGCGATGCTGATGAGGCAGATGAAAACCCAGCCTATTACGGTAACACCGCCGCCAGATACCGAACTGCTGCCGAGCCAGTAGGCAAAAACGAAGAACAAGCATACCAGCAGTATGGATACGATAGCCAGGATGAAAGATATAATCCCAAGCTTCGAATGCTTGGAAGCCGCGGGCGGCGGGGGCGGGACTACGGGAGGGGGAAAACTCGAATCATACATGGCATTCTCCTTTGATGTAAATTATGAAAGAGTATGGACCTTACAGAGTTCAGTATATAACAAATCGCATCAAAACACAATTGTTCTGCAACCCGCTTTTAGAACAGGCTGAGCGCGTTGAAACCGACCAGGCCGCAGTAAACCAGCAGGTACACGGCATTGAAAACCAGCCCGAGGATGCCGAACAGTTTCTTCGCATCCTTGCGGGAGACGGCGGCAATGCCCAGGCCGAGTCCGGTCAGCGCCGCAAGGGCGGCAATGCAGGACAATGCAGAATCCAGGTACTGGACTTCTGTAGGAATGTTCGCGCCGCCGGTGATGCCTAGAACGAGGACAACATCCACGCACATGATCAGCATGGCAAGGATGGCGAGCACCAGCGAGACGATCCCCAGCCTGGAATGTTTTTGCGCGGCAGGCGGGGGCGGAGGGGGCGGCGGGATGAAAGGTGTGTCGTACATGATTTATTCTCCTCTGACAATAGGATGGTTGGATTTTACTCGTGGAACTCTTCCACCTGATAGACCAGCGCTTCGAGATGTTTGCTCCGCCAGGTATCGGGCGCGGCGCCCATCTTTTGGCACAGGTTCGCCAGGAACTCGGCTTTGCCGGGGATCTTCTCCCACACCTGCGGCAGGAAGGTGGCGCGGCGCGGACCGTCGCGCAGGATGACGCCGTCCACGCCGGGGCGGAGTTTCGTCAGCAGGTCGTCGGGACCGGCGTAGTCGAGCGGCGCGGGGACCGTCAGCCTGGAGACCTCGATGGCGATCTCCGCCAGTTCGTCCGGGCGCACCGGCGGGAAGCGGTAATCCTCCAGCGCGGCGGCCGCGGCGTGTTCGCGCACATCGTCGGCCAGCGGCTGGTACGGCTCCAGCGCGCCGATGCAGCCGCGCAGGTCGCCGTGAACCGTCAGCGTGATGAAACTGGCCCCCTCGGCGCGCAGGCGCGGGGTCAGCGCGGCCGGGTCGAGCGGCGGGAGCGGCTGCCCGCGCACCGCGGCTTCGAGCGCGGTGCGCGCCAGGTCCAGCAGGGTGCGTTTTTCGGCGGGGGTCAGTCGGTCTGCCATGACACCATCATACAATCCTGCGGCGTCAGAGTCAAGCAGGGATTCGAAGAAAGATTCACCGCACAGGCGCGACCCCCACAGAACGAGGGCAGGCGCCCGCGAAGGTTTTCTCAGGACGCGAAGGATGTCTTCGCGACCTCGACAATCTCTTCGCGTTCTTCGCGGCTTCGCGGTTCGATTTAAGCGCCAATCGTAGAAAACGCACGGCGCGGAATCCAAATCCGGCCTTGCCGTTTGTCCTCGAAATGGGGTACTATTGGTAAGAATATGGAATCGCCTGCCTCCCTCCCCCCGTCCTTCCACCGCCGCAGCGGAATCCCCACCGGCCGCATCCTGCAGACCACGCTCAGCGTCGCCATCATCCTGGCGACCCTGTTCACCGGATTCCCGCCGGACCTGCTCACCGCCGACTGGGGCGGGAAACTGGACCTGCTGCTCACCCCGCAGCCCCCCTCCGGCGCAGCCACCCAGCCCTCCGGCCAGCCGTTCCAAATCGGGATCGTTTCCGGCCACTGGGGCAACGACCCGGGCGCCGTCTGCCCGGACGGGACGACCGAGGCGGAAGTCAACCTGAACATTGCCAGCCTCGTCCAGCAAAAACTGACCGCCCTCGGCTACAACGTGGACCTGCTGCAGGAATTCGACCCGCTCCTCGAAGGTTACAACGCCCCCCTGCTCGTCTCCATCCACAACGATTCGTGCGATTACATCAATGAAAACGCCACCGGCTTCAAGGTGGCCGCCTCCTCCTACAGCCGCGATTCGCAACTCTCCGCCCGCCTGATCGCCTGCCTGACTACCCGCTACGCGGCCGTCACCGGCCTGCCCTTCCACGCGGGGAGCATTACCATTGACATGACGGACTACCACTCCTTCCACGAAGTTGACCCCGCCACCAACGCCGTCATCATCGAGACCGGCTTCCTGAACAAGGACTACACCATCCTGACCCAGCGCCCCGATCTCATCGCGGACGGCATCGTGGCCGGCATCCTCTGCTACGTGAACAACGAGAACGTGGTTGCCACCCCCACGTCCGCAGCCTCCCCATGAACCCCGACCCATCCGCCGCCCGCCAGTCCATCCGCAATGCCTGGCAAGCCATCCGGCAAGGCGACAGCGGCGCAGCCCGCCGCTGGGCGGAAATGGCGGCCGCCCTCGCCCCGGACCTGGAGGAACCCTGGCTCATCCTGGCCGGGCTGGCCGCGCCGCGTGAGAGCGTCGAATTCCTGGAACGCGCCCTGAAGATCAACCCTGCCAGCGAACGCGCCCGCCAGGCGATGCGCTGGGCTGCCCGGCGGATGCAGGAAACCGGGCCGGGGCAGCGCCGGAAACCGGCCCTGCGCGTACGCCGTATGCCT